>JANRJA010000193.1:0-113118 GCA_033764315.1 Oculatellaceae cyanobacterium bins.114 | reverse complement strand
TAAATCATTTGTGAAATTAGGAGGTTGTAAGAGTCGCACCCCTCCAGGGTGCGACTCTTACAACCCATTTAGGATTGCTATATTCATGTCTCTCTTCTGAGTGAATTTCGAGTTCTAAATACTCTTCGAGAGTATATTTTTTTTTCTCTTCGGTTTGAATAAACATTGTTTTAGGTGGTAAGGTTGATTCAAACACCATCTCAAACAAACCTTTTAGCGTAGGGGCCACCATGACACTTTATCGCGGGTGGCGCTATAGGTTTCCTTCATCGCCTCTGGGTCAATTACCCGAATTGTATCAGCTGACAAATCGCTGGTCTTTGCGGCTTCTGTTAATCCGATGGTTTGCATGCCCTTGAGCACCTGTTCCACTGTGCGGTGATTGAGTTGGCAGACACGAGCAATGATATCAATCGGCAGATCAAAGACATAGGTTCCCGTCGGGTCAGGTTGATTGCCCAAGGTGCGCTCTTGATAGATCAACGCCCGGAGCAATGCTGCAACCGCCTGTGGGGGATAGGTGCTGCAATTGAGCAGATGATATTGAAACTTTTCTCGCAGTTCAAAGAGGAGATCGTAGCGATCGCGAAACGTTTCATTATTTTCGTAAAGCTTTTCCACCAGATCAACCGGAACTTTGACCACATTCGTAGTTTTATAGGCCTCAACTTGACTAGGAAAAGCACGCCCCACTAACCCATAACCAATGGGCAAACTTCGCATCCCAAAACATCCACCGGGATAGCTGAGAGCAATGATGCGATCGAGGGGAGCACTGCGAATGATGATAGGGCCACCACTGAGAATCAGGTAAAGTCCGTCTAACCAGGTTTCAGGGCGAAAAGCAGTATAGATCAACCGATTGGAATAAAGCTTCTCTAATTTCAAGCGGTCAATCGGCAGATAACTCGCTAACCAGGTTTTGTCTAGCCCTTTGCACAAGTAATTGTGCTCAATCAGTTGATCCAGTAAATCGGGAGACGGGGCGTTGGCGGAATTTGCCATGTTGGATGGTGGACACGAGGGGGTTTTCCACACTCTACAGCAGGATCGCTCAAGGGGAAAAGGAGACAGAGGGCGAGAGACAGAAAAGTTGTAGGAAAGATGGGTGATCAAGGAGGTCGCCAATTTAGGGTTTAGATCCCCGGTTTCTTGTTGAAGCTGACTGAAAGGGTGCCTCGTTCCATCTTTAGAAACTGGAGATCTGGAATCGTCATCCATGCGTATTTGTATTGAATTTGACATAAATTTCAAATGAATTGAAATACAAATTGAATTCATATTGAGTACAATGAGCCGTAATGCACTTTTGTCGATGAATTTGGGGGTGACTCTATGAAATTGGTCAGAACACGCCTGGGCATTGATGATTTCATCCTGGAAACGATGCGATCGCCCATCGATCAACTCCAAGTCAGCCAACTCCAAACCTGGGTTGCCGATCTCGATCTCAAAGACGACCTATTCAAGCACCACATTGCCTTTTGCAGCCAGAGCTATCACCGGACTCTGGTTTGCCGCACGTCTCGCTTTGACATGTTGATTTTGTGCTGGCAACCGGGGCAAAGCAGCACGATTCACGATCATGCTGATTCCCTCAATGTCACGCGGGTCTATCGAGGCGAGTTAACGTCTAGGGCGTTTGAGCAGGTTGATTCGTCTCAAGCCCGATGTTGTCTAGAGTTGCTTGACGAAGAACGCTTACAACAAAATGCGATCGCCACTGTCAATCGCCACCAAATTCACCAACTCACCAATACTTCTGACGAAAATTTAGTAACGCTACATCTCTATGCCCGACCCTTAAAAACCATTCAGACCTATTGCCCACAGTCAGGGCGAGTCAATCAGATGCCTGTGCAATATGACTTAGTCGCGTAAGCGGGGCAACGTAATCGAACGGTGTAATGCAGCGAGAAATTTTGAGACGTTTTATGTCACAACAATCAACAACCGCGATCGCCATTATTGGGGGTGGTTTTAGTGGGGCAATGGTAGCGGTTCATTTACTGCGAACGGCACACCAACCCCTGACGATTCATTTGATTGAGCCGCGCCCCAAGGTCGGCTGTGGAGTTGCCTATAGCACTCCATTGACCTGCCATTTGATGAATGTTCCAGCGGGCAAAATTAGTGCATTTGCCGACCAACCGAACCATTTTTTGCAATGGGCACAACAAATCTCTTCGATTGATGGCAGTGCTTTGAATTCAGCGAAAGCAGACTCTGGCGAACTTCACCCACACAGTTTTGTGCCGCGATCGCTCTATGGGCACTATGTACAAGCAGTGCTGGCTGAAGCTGAGGCAACGGCCCCGGCAGGAGTGCGGTTAGAGCGAGTCATCGATGAAGCGGTTGCACTTGAGTCAAACGGCGATCGCGCCACTGTGTTTTTGCAATCTGGAGCTACGATACAAGCGGCTCAAGTGGTGTTGGCACTGGGCAACTTTCCACCGCGTGACCCAGCGATCGCTGATCCATCCTTTTATCAAAGCGATCGCTACATCCGTTCAGGGTGGTCTGCGGTTGACCGATCTGCCTTTTCCGCCGATGCATCGGTTGTGTTAATTGGGTCAGGGCTAACCGCTGTAGATTGGGCGATCGCGCTCCATCAACAGGGACATCGCGGCACCATTCACCTGATCTCACGTCGGGGATTGCTCCCTCAAGCTCATGCATTGCCTCCAGTGAAGCAGCGGGCAACGTTATCTGGGCTAGAGTCCAATCTCAATGGGTTGACAGTACGAACAGCCTTGCGCCAGATACGACAAGCTATCTCAGAGGCAGAGGCTCACGGGCAAGACTGGCGATCGGTGATGGATAGCTTGCGTCCGTTGACCAACTCCATTTGGCAATCCTTGCCCCCAACCGAAAAGCGTCGATTCTTACGCCATCTGCGACCCCATTGGGATATTCATCGGCATCGAGTGGCTCCAGCGATCGCTCAGATTCTCGAAGACATGCAGCGATCGGGACAGTTGCAAGTTCATGCAGGTCGCATTCAAGCGTACGTAAAACGAGCAGATGAAGTAGATGTCATCGTGTGTCAACGCGGCAGCACAGCTTTAACAACTGTAAAAGCAGGTAAGGTTGTGAATTGCACCGGATCAACGGGTGATTATCGTCACCTCACGCATCCGTTGATTCAGCAATTACTACAAAGTGGCTTCGTGCAGTCCAACGCACTGGCGATCGGGTTAAAGACTGCCCCCAATGGAGCACTGGTTGCAACCGATCACACTCCATTAAACTGGCTCTACACCTTGGGTTCACCCCGTCGAGGAGAATTGTGGGAGACAACCGCCATTCCTGAAATTCGAGAACAAGCCCAGCGGTTAGCGAGAACCCTGCTGCAATCCATTTCAACCCTTGAGCGTGTTACCTCACCTGAACTCACAACCTGCTAATCTTACAAATGACTTAGTACAACTCGTCGTAAATAGGGGTGGGAATTTGGGGTGCAGGGGTTTCCACTTCTGGCTGGGGATGTAGCCCACACACCCCCCTTGGTTTTATATCCGAACCCTATCTGTGAAAGTTGGGGACTGAACTCGGCGATGAATTCGCGTCTATTTGAACAAAGTCCGCCTTCGCAGACTGGGGTGTTTGAAACCTGCGAAGGCAGGTTTTGTTCTGGTAGTCGCGGTGTTAACCGCCACCCCCCCAACCGCTAGATACACCCTGCCGTTGTCCCGTGCAGGCGGGAATCTATCAACCCTGCGCTTAAGCTGATACTTTATTTCAATGCAACTCCCTTAGAACTGCTATACACATCCTTAATTCACTCAAAATATTCTCTTTTTTTCTTCTTTTTTTACTCTTCCTTCTTCTCTAAGTATTGTTCTTCAACAAATTTTTTAAGGTGAGGTTGATCTAAATTAAGTCCAATTTCTTCAGCTTTGACCGTTAATTCTTCTAACGTTAACCCCTCTTGAATTGCCGTTGCAATCAGCGCAATGCCTCCGGCTCGTGCACCTGCACCACAATGAATCAGAACAGGTTTAGGCAGATCGCCCAACGCTTCGATGGCTTGAGCAACTTTACTCGTGTCGAGATGGGTATTGCTGAGAGGCACATTAGCGTATTCCAATCCTGATGCATTGGCTTGCTGTTGTTCATCGACTAAAACACCAGACTCATCGGGCGATCGCACATTAAGCACCGACTTAAACCCCTCATCAGCCGCTTGTTGCAATTGTTCTGGCGTGACTTGTCCCGCAATGCTGTAATCGTCGTTAACCTTTTTTGTGTTGTTAACCATTGGTTTAGGAAAAAAGAAAAAAAGAAGAAGAAAGAAAGAAAAGGGAAGAGGGGAAAGGGAAGGATAGAAAATACTAGTGACAACCATCAGCAGAAGAAAATCAGTGGTGAGCAAACAGCAATTGTGATTGAGAGCGATGCTCACCGACTGATTATGAGGAGCATTAGAGAGGATGAATTCTAAGGTTAGAACTCCACCACAAATAATCTACGGTAATACAATAGGAATACCGTATTTATTCGTTTTAGCATCTCATAGCTTCCTCTAAAAAGCAAGTCAGCGATCGCTTCTCGCCAAATGTTGCCAGAACACTTGCTTTTTCTAAGGGGTTGTGGCAAACTCCTGAGTTAATAAAATACGGTAACTCGATCTGTTTAGTGTAGTTTTGAGATTAAGCGATCTCAAAGGCGATCGCCCCCAAATGCCTTTGAAAGACCTGCCCTTAAACCAAGATTGAGTGATTTCAACCGCATTCCAAGGAGTCTGACGTGTGAACACCCTGTGGCAATTTCCAATATTTCGAGTGCTCAGCTGTGTAATAGGGCTATTTCGGTCACGCTCTATCAAAATCGCTTCCCTGATGTTTGGGTTGGGGTTGAGCTTTAGCCTCATAGCTGCTGCTTGCAGCCCGTCCCCCACGTCTGATGCGAGTGCTCCGGCATCTGCCCCTGCCTCAGCCCCTGCTCAAGAACGCGTTGTTCGCATCGGACACCAAAAATTTGATCCCTTTACCCTGGTCAAAGCCAGAGGCGGGCTAGAAAAGCGGTTGGAACCCTTAGGAGTCACCGTGGAGTGGACTGAGTTTCAAGCAGGCCCGCCCATGCTAGAAGCCCTCAACGTCGGTAGCATTGATATTGCCCGCACCGGAGATGCCCCTCCAGTCATTGCCCAAGCCGCTGATGCGCCCCTGCTCTATATCGGGGGTAGTGCCCCCAAAGATCGCAGTTCAGCCGTTTTAGTCAAGCCAGATTCTCCCATCAAGACGGTCGCTGACTTGCGGGGCAAAAAAGTAGCGTATGCCAAAGGCTCTAGTGCCAATTATTTGATCGTGCGGGTGTTGGAGTCGGGTGGACTCAAGCTCTCTGATGTGGAATCAGTTTATCTCTCTCCCGCCGATGCCCGATCTGCCTTTGAGCAAGGCAGTGTAGATGCCTGGGCCGTTTGGGATCCGTTCTATGCAGCAGCACAAAAACAGGCAAATGCTCGTGTGGTTCGCGACAGCGAAGGGTTGGTAGCCAACCGAGATTTCTATTTGGCAGCCAACACCTTTGCGGCTGACAACCAAGACATCATTGACGCGATCGCCCAAGAAACTCAAGCTATTGCAGCCTGGGCAGACGCAAACCCCAACGAGGTTGTGCAAATTCTCTCACCCATTTTGGGCATCGATGCTCCCATTTTGGATGTCGTCACCAAACGCCGCAACTACGGGTTTGAGCCGATTAACGCCGAGATGATTGCCGAACAACAGGCGATCGCCGACAGCTTCTATGAATTGGGCTTAATTCCCAAGGCAGTCAAAGTTGAAGACATCGTGTGGACTCCCAGTTAACACCGCACCTCTAACAACCTCACACCCTACAACTCAAACCTCACCCTTCAAAACTCAAAACTAACACCGCACCTCTAACAACACTCACACCCTACAACTCAAACCTTACCCTTCAAAACTCAAAACTAACACCGCACCTCTAACAACACTCACACCCTACAACTCAAACCTCAACCTTCAAAACTCAAAACTAACACCGCATCTCTAACAACACCCACAACCTACAACTCAAACCTCAACCTTCAAAACTCAAAACTAACAATCATGAGCAGGCTATCTCAACACTTTCGATGGATTTCCCTAACATCCTGGTTTACCCCCCTTGTTGCCCCCTTCCAACGCTGGCAGCGACGCTCTTTCAAGACTCTGTCGTTATTGTTTGTGTTAGGTGTGGGGCTGAGTTTGGCGATCGCCTCTTGCAGTTCTTCCCCAGAGCCAACGGCGAGCACCAGTCCCAGTGCGTCTCCCAGCACCCCCGCCCAAGCGCAGGTGTTGCGTGTGGGCTATCAAAAATCATCAACTGCGCTCAATCTACTCAAAAGCAAAGGCGATTTGGAGAAGCGATTGCAGCCAGAAGGCGTATCAGTGACCTGGAATGAGTTTGCGGCTGGCCCACAAATGCTAGAGGCTCTCAACGTCGGCAGTATTGACTTTGCCTACACTGGGGAAACCCCTCCCGTCTTTGCCCAAGCAGCAGGTGCCCCTCTCGCCTATGTCAGCTATGACCCAGTTGGCGGTGCGGCGGAGGCTATTTTGGTGCAAAAAGATTCACCAATTCAAACGGTGGCTGACCTGCGTGGCAAAAAAGTCGCTCTCAACAAAGGCTCCAATGTCCACTATTTACTTGTCAAAGCCCTAGAGTCAGCAGGCTTGCAATACACCGACATCGAACCTGTGTTTCTTCCACCGAGTGATGCTCGTCCCGCGTTTGAGCAGGGTTCAGTAGATGCCTGGGTGATCTGGGATCCGTTTCAGGCAGCAGCTGAAAAGTCCATTCAAGCCAGAGTATTGGTAGATGGCAGCAATCTGGTCAAAAATCGAGGCTTTTTCCTCTCGACTCAAAGCTTTACTCAAGAAAAACCAGAATTAGTCAAAACGTTGCTGGATGAGCTAACTAAAGTCGCTGAATGGGCAAAGAGTAACCCAACCGATGTGGCTAAGTTTCTCTCAGCCGAGCTCAAAATCGATCAAGCCGCATTAGAACTGGCAGAACAGCGTCGTGGCTATGGTGTGTTGCCGATTGACGATGAAGCGATCGCAGGTCAACAGGAGATCGCAGACACCTTTTTTAAATTGGGCTTGATTCCCAAAGAAATTAAGGTCGCTGATGTGGTGTGGCAAGGATAAGACAGACGGCAAAGCAAGCACGAGGAAGAAGACAAACCTGTAGGTTGAGCGTGTAAATGAAACCCAACCAGCTTTAGAGGGATTGGGTTTCGCCTTGCTTCACCCCAACTACTTTTTTTCTTTTTTTGTCTTCTTTCTTCTCTCTTTTCTCTTCTTTTTTTCATCTCAGGAGTAACAATGGACGTACTTTGGTTTATTCCAACTCATGGCGATGGTCGCTATTTAGGAACCTCCATTGGAGGACGAGCACTGACTCCAGAATATGTGCGCCAACTAGCAACCGCGATCGATTCTTTGGGGTTTACAGGGGCACTGTTACCAACGGGACGATCCTGTGAAGATGCTTGGATTACAGCCGCCTCACTGATCTCGGTAACAAAACGCATGAAGTTTTTGGTGGCGATTCGTCCTGGCATTTCATCACCAGGAATGGCAGCCCGCATGGCAGCAACCTTCGATCGCATGTCAAATGGTCGATTGCTCATTAACGTGGTGACGGGTGGCGATCCGGCAGAGTTAGCTGGAGACGGGTTGCACCTCAACAAGGACGATCGCTATGACTTGACAGATGAGTTCTTGACCGTATGGCGTGGCATTAGCGGCGGTGAGGTTGTGGATTTTGAAGGACGTTTTCTCAACGTCAAAGGGGCTAAAGTGCTGTTTCCACCGTTACAAACTCCCTATCCGCCTGTCTATTTTGGGGGGTCATCACCAGCCGCAAAACGAGTCGCCGCCAAGCATGTAGACTTATATCTAACCTGGGGTGAAACGCCAGCACAGGTAGCAGAAAAGATTGCCGAAGTCCGACAACTCGCCGCCGAATATGGCAGAACCTTACGATTTGGTATTCGTCTGCATGTGATTGTACGGGAAACGGAAGCACAAGCATGGGATGCCGCGAATGATCTGATCAAATATCTGGATGACGAGACGATCGCCGCCGCTCAGTCAGCCCTCGGAAAATCAGATTCTGAAGGTCAACGGCGCATGATGGAATTGCACAACGGCGATCGCAGCCAGTTAGAGATCTCTCCCAACCTCTGGGCAGGGGTCGGACTGGTGCGAGGTGGCGCAGGCACAGCGTTAGTGGGCAATCCTGATCAGGTGGCTGCTCGAATGCAAGAATATGCCGACTTGGGCATCGATACTTTTATCTTCTCTGGTTATCCCCACCTCGAAGAGGCTTATCGCGTCGCTGAGTTGCTTTTCCCTAAATTGCCTCTCGCCAACCTACCCACCGCTGCCCCTAGTCGGTTCATCAGCCCCATTGGTGAAATTATCGCCAATGAAAAGGTGCCCACAAGTGCTAGCTAATGCTGTCACTTAGCCCTATCACCCTGTTAATTTTGTTACCCCGTTAGGAGCAACGTCTATGGCAAATATTGTGGCGATCGCTGGCAGCCCTTCTCATCCTTCTCGCACTTATTCAGTGTTGGAGTATGCCAAGAGCATTTTGGAGGTTGAGCGCATCAGCACTGAATTAATCTCCGTTCGAGACATCCCAGCAGAGGCGTTGTTATTTGCTCAGTTTGATCATCCTGTGATTCAACAGATTCAAGCTCAAGTTGAGCAAGCTGATGCGGTGATCATCTCAACTCCAGTGTATAAAGCCGCCTATACCGGGGTGCTCAAGGCACTGCTCGACCTGTTGCCACAAAACGCCCTGGTGGGCAAACCTATTTTGCCGATCGCCACGGGTGGCACCATCGCCCATTTGTTATCGATCGACTATGCCCTCAAACCCGTTTTGTCTGCGTTGGGTGCTCGTCACATTTTTTCAGGTATTTATATTGTCGATTCACAGATTCAGCGACTCGATAATGGCGAGATTCGCTTTGTGGATGAAGAGATTGAGCAACGCTTGCAAAACACAGTGTATGAGTTAATCGCAATCGTTCGTTCAGCCGCGGTTGCAGTTCCGGTAGGTCGTTAATTTAGGAGCCCAATAGACATGCAACTGGCACAAGGTAAACTCGGATTTCGTTGGAGAGGGCGATCGCTGCGACAAATAATCGCCCTTTTGCCCTGGCAACAACTCCTACCCTGGATTGTCCCAATCGGATTATTGATCGTGTGGCAAATCCTGGCACAAACAGGGTTTATTACAACACGGGTGTTGCCTGCCCCAACCCAAATTTTTGAGGCGGCAGTGCGTCTATTGGCCAACGGAGAGTTGATCCAAAACGTTCAAATCAGCGCACGGCGAGCTTTAATGGGGTTTGCCATTGGCGGCAGTATTGGTTTAACGCTGGGTGTTTTAAATGGAGTCTTTCCCATTGCTGAACGTTTGCTAGATAGCTCCATTCAGATGATCCGCAACGTCCCCCACTTGGCCATGATCCCCCTGGTCATTTTGTGGTTTGGCATCGGCGACCAAGCTCGCATCTTTTTAGTAATTTTGGGAGTGTTTTTCCCAATCTACATCAACACCTTTCATGGCATCCGCTCCATCGACCCCAATCTTATTGAAATGGGTCGTGTGTATGGTTTACGCCCCCGTGAGTTGTTTTGGAAAATCATCTTACCCGGTGCTCTCCCCAGTGTCTTAATCGGGTTGCGCTATGCCTTGGGGTTGATGTGGTTAACGCTGATTGTAGCTGAGACGATCGCCGCTAACTCTGGTATTGGCTACATGGCGATGAATGCCAGAGAGTTTATGCAAACGGATGTCGTTGTACTCAGCATTTTGCTGTATGCGCTCTTGGGTAAGTTGGCCGATAGTGCAGTGCGAGTCTTAGAACGGTTATGGTTACCGTGGCATCCAAGTCAACAGGGATAAGAAAAAGAAGCAGAAGGCAGGAAGAGAAGCGATTAATCGCATCTGTACTGAAGGATGAAGGATAAAAGGATAATGAGTATGATTGTCGTAGTCAATTTTCTGATCTCAAAACCTTCTCTATTATCAAAAAAGATGAAATCAAAAAAGTAAAGAAAAAGTAAAGAAAAAGTAGAGGAAATGGTCGATGGTAGCGTTGGGGAAAACAGATTCACAAACCATAAAGCAACACTCTGAATACGGTACTCGGATTCAGATTCAAAACTTGAATAAAGCCTTTGGACCCATTAGTGTTCTCCAAGACATCCATTTATCGGTGACTCCAGGAGAATTTATCGCGATCGTAGGGCGCAGTGGTTGCGGCAAAAGCACACTATTGCGACTGTTGGCAGGATTGGAGACCCCAACCGACGGCGAAATTTTGTTAGATGATCATCCGCTGCATGGGTTAAACAGCGATGTCAGAGTCATGTTTCAAGATTCGCGATTGTTGCCCTGGCGACGCGTGCTCGACAATGTCGCTTTGGGGTTGCGCCACAACGCTCGTCAACAGGGGTTGTGGGCACTAGAACAAGTGGGTTTGGGCGATCGCACTCAAGCCTGGATTACTCAACTCTCTGGAGGACAACGCCAACGAGTTGCCCTGGCACGCGCTCTAGTGAGTCAACCTCGATTATTGTTACTAGATGAACCGCTAGGGGCACTTGATGCTCTAACTCGTTTAGAAATGCAGCAACTGATTCAAACCCTCTGGCAAGAACAACAGTTCACCGCTATTTTGGTAACTCACGATGTTGAAGAGGCCGTTTTTCTGGCCGATCGCGTGATTGTCCTTAAGAATGGTGGAGTTGATCTAGATCTACGGATTACACTGCCTCGTCCTCGGCCTCTAGGCGGTACCGCTTTAGCAGAACTCAAAACCCAGGTCTTAGATCGAATTTTGAGCACCTAGCGACAACTCATTTCGTCTTTGTTCTCCTACGACTTTGTGGCAGAGAGGTAAGATTTGCCCTCCCTGCCATTTTTTTGGGCGATCGCCTCAGCCCATCGATCTTTTACAGCAGTACCTTGCTGGGTGAAGTACGGGGTGCAGGGGTGGAACCCTTGGCTTGGGGGCACAGATCCCAACACCCCCTGTACTCAAGCAACTTGCACACTGCTAAAACAGCCAGATTGATTGAAAGAAAAAGAATTAGCTGTTCGCCATCTCTCTACCCATCCAGAAAAGTATTCTGTAACTTTGGGCACAACAGTAAGTTATGACTTACAGAGAAAATGCCTCTCATCAAGTTAAGTCTTGAATTACTCTTTTTTGGCGTTACTGATTCGCAAGCACAAAATGCAGTGCCTAACAAGTCAAGAGTTGCATCGCCTGGAACTTGAAAGCTTTTGAAGCAGTAGCAAGGTTTCTCGACTTTGGTAACGCCGATTTTTTTTGCCCATGTCAATTTCTTCGCCCATAGAGAAGCGTATCAATTTTTAATTGATATATTTCAGTCTTGAACCTTGAATAGTTGGATTTTAGTATCTCTGCTATCTATTTTAAGAATGGGCTTTGAGTACCATCAAGCAGTTAAGCTCTACAAAAAATTATGAGTGGAAATGAAGCTCGTGTTCAAGCCGTTCGTCAAATTACTAACCGGGAGTTGATGCCTCCCAAAGCCCCAGAGCGTTTAGAAGAGATCTGGGCAGAGAACGTCTTTAATCTCAGCAAAATGCAGGCGAGTCTTCCTAAAGCCGTCTTTAAATCCATTAAAAACACCATTGTTACAGGTGAAAAGCTAGATCCCTCCATTGCGGATACCGTTGCCACTGCAATGCGAGATTGGGCAATGTCAAAAGGGGCACTCTACTATGCCCACGTATTTTATCCGATGACCAATTTGTCTGCCGAAAAGCACGATGGTTTCATCTCAGTGCAGGGAGACGGCAACGTTATTTCAGAATTTTCTGGCAAAGTATTGGTGCAAGGGGAGCCAGATGGTTCTTCGTTCCCCAACGGGGGTATTCGTGACACCTTTGAAGCACGGGGTTACACAGGCTGGGATGTCACCAGTCCTGCTTACATCATGGAAACCGACAACGGTTCAACCCTCTGCATTCCAACCGTTTTTGTGTCTTGGACGGGTGAAGCACTCGATAAAAAAGTGCCCCTGCTGCGCTCCATTGCCGCAATGGATAAAGCCGCTAACAAGGTTTTAAAACTTCTGGGAAATACAAATATTGCTCATGTGAACTCTAGCTGTGGAGCTGAGCAAGAATATTTCCTGATCGATGCTAACTTTGCCAGTCAACGCCCCGACATTATGTTGGCAGGACGGACTCTGTTTGGCAAAGCACCCGCTAAAGGTCAAGAATTTGATGACCACTACTTTGGTGCAATTCCAGAGCGGGTTCAAGTCTTTATGCAAGATGTGGAAGAAACGCTTTATAAGCTAGGAATTCCTGCAAAAACTCGACACAACGAGGTGGCCCCCGGTCAATTTGAAATTGCTCCTTTCTTTGAAGCCGCAAACGTGGCAAGTGACCACCAACAATTGTTGATGACTGTTTTGCGCCATACCGCCAAAAAGCACGGGTTTACCTGCCTGCTGCACGAGAAACCCTTTGCGGGCATCAACGGTTCTGGTAAACACGTTAACTGGTCAGTGGGCAACGCTACTCAAGGTAACTTGCTGGATCCGGGCGATTCTCCCCATGACAATGCTCAGTTTCTAGTGTTTTGTGGTGCGGTGATTCGAGGGGTGCACAAATATGGTTCCCTCATGCGGGCAGCGATCGCCACAGCTAGCAACGATCATAGATTAGGAGCTAATGAAGCCCCTCCGGCAATTATGTCGGTGTATCTAGGGACGCAATTAGAGGAAGTCTTTGAACAAATTAAGACGGGAACAGTTGCAGAATCAAAGCAAAAAGGCGTAATGGATCTGGGGGTTGATGTGTTGCCTCCACTCACCAAGGATGCGGGCGATCGCAACCGTACCTCTCCTTTTGCCTTTACGGGCAACCGCTTTGAATTCCGCGCGGTTGGATCGAGCCAGTCCGTATCGGGTCCCCTGATTGTTTTAAACACGATGTTGGCAGACTCTTTAGAGTGGATCGGCAATCGGTTAGAAAGTGAATTAGCCAAGGGATTGGAACTCAACACCGCCATCCTCACTGTTCTTAAAGAGGTGATGGAAACGCATGGGGCTGTAGTCTTTGGAGGCAATGGTTACTCTGAAGAATGGCACACAATGGCAGTTGAAGAACGCGGTTTAGCCAATCTGCCCACCACGGCTGATGCGTTACCCACGCTGAAAGAAGAATACATCGAAGACCTGTTCAAAAAGACTGGGGTGTTAACTCCGGTTGAATTGGAAAGCCGCTTTGAGGTGTATGCGGAACAATACATTCTGTCTATTGAGGTAGAAACCAAGCTGGTGATTAATATGGCAAAAACCATTATTTATCCAGCCGCTGTTGAATATCTCTCAAAACTGTCATCCACAATTGCAAGTTTGACCAGTTTGGGAATCGATTTTGAGAAGGAGAGTGCCACTAAGATTGCCAGCCTTGTAAATTCGATGGTTGAGGCGACAGGTCAGTTAACCGAAGCCTCTAAGAAGCATGACTTTGCAACCACAGAAGAGCATATGCAATATTGCGCTAAAACAATTCGTCCGTTGATGGATGAAGTGCGTCAATATGCAGATGCCCTGGAAGGCGAAATTGCAGACAGTTTCTGGCCTCTGCCAACCTACCAAGAGATGTTGTTCATCAAGTAGCCTTTGTGCTCGGCTGATCTGCTCTCATTCAAAACCCCTCTCTTTTAGCTCAGAGAGGGGTTTTGAGCGTTTACGGCTCAACCTCTACTGGAGTTTGGCGATCGCCCCTTTTTCAATCAATAGTTTATCGGTCAATAAGTCTCGAATGGTGGCAACCAAAACCCGCTGTTCGTTGACTTCAAACTGCACAGAGAGGCGATCGATCCCTGTTTGCCCAGGAGGGTCAAGATGCGCGATACAAATCTCTTCTCGGTTGTTTTCAAGCGATCGATAGCTTTCCAGACGGTTCAAACGGCTACTCGTCATCCTACCGTGTGCGTCATAGCTGACTTCAGCCTGGGTCAGGTCTGCCACTTCGCCAATATCTAACCGAATCTCTCGTTGTCCGGGGATGGCAACCTGCAAGGTCAGCGGGTCGGGACGTTGGCAGGGATAGCGAGTCCCCCGATCAAACAGCGGAAAATAAGAATAGGTGTGGGTGTAGGGTTCCCACAAACGAATCGCATAGGTGTGCCGCAAGTAGTCATCAATGCCCGTCAGTTGGGTCAATGTCAGAGCACCATGAGCGATCGCCTCAAAAGGTTTATCAAATTTTACCCGTTGTCGCCCAAAGTAAGAGAGCACTAACTGTTGCACCGCCGGAATCAAGCAACTGCCACCAACCAATAACACCTGCTCAATCTCTGCCTTAGAAATGCCTTTGCCCAAGGCGATCGCCAACACCTCATCTAAAGCTTGTCGAATTTGTTCTAAAAACTGTCGTGTCTCCAGAATGTCTTCTAAGCGATCGCGGCTGAGACTGATATCATAAGCCGTGAAGGTTTCTTCATCCAGCCAGCTTTCCTTGGCTTCCGCTGCACTCGACAGTCGAATTTTAAGTCGTTCGGCGATCACCAACAGGTTTTGCCAACCCACCGCCCCAACCGCGTCTCGTGAGGAACCGATCTGCCCTAAATAGTCCTCCACAATCCACAGATCAATATCTTCGCCTCCCACATAGGCATCTGATTTTGCCAGCACCTCTGCCCGCTGTACTTTTGCATGAGTCCCTGGGCTAGCTGTCCGAACCAGGCTCAAATCCAACGTGCCTCCGCCACAATCAACCACCAAGACTAGCGACCCTGGATGTCGAACGGCATATCCCAATGCGGCTGCTGTAGACTCATCGACCAGGCGCACCTCCGGAATGCCCAATGCCGCTGCTACACTGCGAAACCAGTCAAGATAGCGTTCAAAGGCTCCCACTGGAATAGTAAAAATCACCTGGGAAGGAGTCACCGCCTGTTGATTGATCTGCTGCCAAAGATGTTGCAAAAACTGTTCTGAAACAGTTTCAACGGTGTAAGTCTGGTTGTCGAGATAGCGAGGCGGAGGTCGAAAATCAGCCGCTAAATCTCGTTTAAAGGCTTTAAACAGGCGATCGGGCTGAGCCAACCCCAAGCGTTGCGATCGCACCTGTTCACCAAACATCCACTGGTCATCTTTGACAAACACCAACGATGGCACCACCGGAATCTCGTGCACCGCTCCCTTAGAATTAGTCAACTTAAACAACCGCGAGATTCCTGGAAACCGCAGCGTCTTGGGCAGTTGAGTGTCGGGTTCCAATAAGCTCACCACTGTATTGCTGGTGCCGAAGTCAATGGCGATCGCAGTCATGATGCAAAAATGAAGGCAAAGGGAAGAGGGAAGAATGAAAAATGAAGAATGAAGAATGAAAAATGAAAAATGAAGAAGACAGGAGGTTAGTCGTTAATCGTTATACACCCTGCACCCCAGGGTAGCTACGGTGTACCCACAAATCTTCTGATCTAGCCTGTGCTGGGTTTGAGCCTCTCCAACCTTCCTTAAAAAAGCGGGGAGCGGAGTCAAAGTTCCTCTTGTCAAAGAGGATTGGGGATCGAGCCAGGTTTTAAACTTTCAACCCGAGATCTGTGTACACAGTAGCCCTGGGTAGAGGATAGGGAACCAATCCCTACTAACTACTTCCCGGTAACGTTCGACTGACTTTTGCAGGACACAGAATGCGATCGCCCTGCCGATAACCGATAAAGCGAATATAAACAGGTTCACCTGCAACTAGCGCATCAGTATCGGGTTGATGCAGATGCGGATCATAGGGCACCGCTTCCCACGGGGAGCCGATTGGCTCTATCTCCCAGGTTTGCAGCAAGTTCTCTAACGGAGTAAAGAGAGATACCAAATTTTTGGCAGGCAGGTCGGGTTTAGTTTCTGCCATTTTACGAGCCGTAGGATAACTGGTGAGCAAAGATTGCAGTTGCTCAAAGGTTGCATCTTGCCAATCGCTGGTGAGTTGCGTCTGTTGTTGTTGCAGGTCGTGTCGCAGTTGCAAGCACTGTTGTTGGAGCGATCGCACTTGATCAAGGTCAGATTGGGGAGCAACGGGGGGCGACGCTTGCTTTAAAGAGGTTTGGCGGGTTGACTTACCCAATATGCCCAACACAAACAGCACACTGCCTACACTCAAAACGCTGCCAAACCAAACCAAACTAGAATCACTCACAGCAATCCCTCAATATTGAGCCAGCGATTGAGTTTCGTCCGTCAATTCAACATCTTCTGACTCATAATATTCAGGCAATAGTTCTCGTGATTCAACCGTCCCCAGTGCCTCCTCCAAGTTAGCGGTGGCGAGGGTGCAATGGGTTCCATCCGCATTGAGAACCGTTTCAATCACCTTGCCATCTTTGCCAATGCGATACTCAATTTGTTGATATTCAGCCATAGCTAGCTTGAGGATAAGAATGTTCTCATCCTATCAAGTTGCACCAGAAACAGGAAAGTTGGGTTTGTGATGCTCATGCCAATGTTTAGCGATATCAATACGACGGCATAGCCAAACGCGATCGCGCTGTTGAATGTAATCTAAAAATCGCGCCAGGGCAGCGGCTCGACCTGGTCTGCCGACTAAGCGACAGTGCAACCCGACACTCATCATTTTGGGAGCCGTTTCTCCTTCCTCATACAATACATCAAAGGCATCGCGCAGATAGGCAAAAAACTGATCACCTGCGTTAAAACCCTGAGCAGTAGCGAACCGCATGTCGTTGTTATCGAGCGTATAGGGAATCACCAAGTGGGGTTTGCCATACTCATGCACCCAGTAGGGCAGGTCATCAGCATAGCTGTCAGAGTCATAGAGAAATCCGCCTTCTTCAACCACCAACTGACGAGTAAAAGCACTGGTGCGCCCGGTATACCAACCCAGAGGACGGCTGCCCGTGACTTGCGTGTGAATGGCGATCGCCCGTTGCAAGTGGTCGCGTTCTGCGGCCTCCCCAAAGTACTTGTAATCAATCCAGCGATAACCATGACTGGCAATCTCCCAATTGGCAGCAAGCATCGCAGCAACCGCTTCTGGATTGCGTTCTAACGCCATCGCCACACCATACACCGTGACTGGAATGTCCCGCTCCGTAAACAGCCGATGTAACCGCCAAAACCCAGCACGACTGCCATATTCATAGCAAGACTCCATATTCATGTGCCGCAAGCCCTGAAGGGGCACGGCTCCCACGATCTCTGACAAAAATACTTCAGAGCTTTGATCACCGTGCAAAACGCAGGTTTCGCCCCCTTCCTCATAGTTGATCACAAATTGCACGGCAACGCGGGCTTGTCCCTCCCACTGGGGGTCGGGGGGGTGTTGTCCATAGCCAATCATGTCGCGGGGATAAAGAGAAGTCATGGTTAATCGTCTGGGGAGTAGGAAATGAAGAGACGCGATTAATCGCGTCTGTACAGAATGGAGAATAGGGAATGAAGCGATTAATCGTGTCTGTACAAAATGGGGAGTAGGAAATGAAGCGATTAATCGCGCCTGTACAGAATGATAATGGGGGCATCTATCCATCCACCCATTCACCTCCTAACATTCATATAACCGATCGAGCATTAGCAAGGTATGCAGCAGGACATTTGCGCCTTGGGTGCATTGTTCGGGTGAGGTATATTCTGCCTCAGAATGGCTCACTCCTGATTGACTGGGCACAAAAATCATACCCATATCGGTAATGCGTCCTAGTTCCATTGCGTCATGTCCAGCCCGACTGGGCAAATGGCAGTAGCTTAAATCGAGGGTCTGACAGACCGATTCGATCGCCGTTTGTATCTTGGGTGTGGCTAGGGTAGGTTCCACTTCTAATAGGGGCGTGACTTGAATCGCAGTATTGGTTTCAACCGCGATCGCCGCCATTTGGTGTTGCAATTGCGCCATCATCTCGATCAGACACTCGTGGGATAAATCACGCATATCCACTGACAAATCCACTTGTCCCGGCACGATGTTAACGGCATTAGGGGAAACGTTTAAATACCCCACAGTCGCAACAGGTTGACTGGGCATCTGACGGGCAATCTCTTGCACAGCCAAGACAATTTTTGCTGCTGCGATCAAGGCATCCTGGCGCATATCCATCGGTGTTGTTCCGGCATGGTTGGCTTGTCCAAGAATGGTAATGGCTTTACGGTGCATCCCCACGACCCCCTGCACAATCCCAATGTCAGTGCCCAATCGCTCTAGCACTGCCCCTTGTTCTACATGCAATTCAACAAACGCTGCCATCTCTGAGCGCGATCGCTGAGCACTGGCTAAAGCGTCCCAATTTCCTCCCAACGTTTTTAAACAAGCTTGAATAGAGTTGCCAACCGCAGGTTGATATTGGTTTGGAGTTTGCAGTAGGGCTGTTCCAGCGATCGCCTGACAACCAATCATGGTTTTTTCTTCATCAGTGAAAATAATCACTTGAATCGGATGCTTGAGTCGCAGATTGTTCTCTTTCAGCGTTCGGACAACCTCAATGCCAGCCAGCACCCCCAAAACGCCATCAAACCGCCCCCCAGAGGGCACCGTATCAATGTGAGACCCCGTTGCTAATGCTGCTATCTCCTCAGTTCCGGCATAGGTGCCAATCAGGTTGCCAGCGGCATCAACACGGACGGTCATGCCTGCCTCCACCATCCACTGCTGCACAAAATAGCGAGCCTGCAAATCTTCGGGGGTAAAGGCAAGGCGGCAAATACTGCCAGAGGGCTGCTTGCCAATCTCAGCTAAACGATTGATGCTGTCGTTAAGGCGATCGCCATTCACACTGAGTTTTGGAAGTACTGCCGTAGTCATTTGCTTTATGGAAACCGTAAGATATTGTATGCTGTATACAAACTATAGTACTGCAATGGTAAAAACCGTTTGCGAAGATACGGTTTTGCGAAAAATTCGGTTTTGCGAAAAATTGTGTTAATGGAGGAGTGACTGTGAGCCAATCAACAGAGGCAACCACACGAGTATTTATCTGCGGGTCTGCATTGCAGGGACAGCCCGACCATCAAAATCTCCAGTCGGCGACGTTCATTCGAGCCGCAAAAACCCAACCGCTATATCGTTTACATGCGGCGGCTGATGGCTGGCATCCCGCAATTTATGCAGTGGATGAAGGCGGCATCTCCATTCCCGGTGAGTTATATGAACTCTCAGCTGAGCAGTATGACTATTTGGTGTCTACGGAACCGCCCAATATGTATCCCAGTGAGGTGCTTTTGGAAGACGACACAACGGCGATCGCAATGTTATATCCCAAAGAGTTAGTCGAGAAATATAACTGGGTTGACATCTCTCATTTGGGAGGCTGGGCAGCCTATAAAGCGAGTCAAGCGTAATCATTTAAACAAAATTAAACGGGTAAGTAGCTAGGTGTAATTAAATATAAAACGCTCCAGTGCATAACTACCTGCTTGGCTACGAGCTTCCATTCCATTCATGACAGCAATTGCTAAATCGTACTCGTTATCAAACATCTGTCCTGCGATCTCATGACTTTTTAGTTGATGCCACTGGGTTTCAATCGGATTCATCTGCGAACAGTAGGGCGGCAAAAAGAAAATGAATAATCCTTGCTCCTGCCACCGTGACCACTGTTGCTGCACCAACAGACTGGTATGCAGAGAGCCATTATCCTGCACCACTACCGTGATACGCCCTGTTTCTGCCAAGGTTTGAGCGGCTTTGTCTGCCATCCAATCCATCACCTTGATGTAGCTTTTGCTCTTGAATCCGCCTTGAGCCAAGGCATACTCGAACCGTTCTCCCGGTTGCCACACACCCAAAATGCTAATCCGGTTGCCATAGCGATTGAGGGTTTGTTCCATCCGTTTCTGCACTCCCACTCGACTATAGCTGTAACTGACTGGACTCCAGAGGCAGAATCCTGCTTCATCGAGATACTTGAGTTCAATCTGCCCTTCCTGTGCGGCTAGCTCTAAGGTGTCTAAGTCTGCCTGCTTGCGTGCCTTTTGCACCGGGTCCTGTTTGCGACGATGACTATGTCGAGTCCGTTTCCAGCGGTAGGTTTTTTTTAAGGAGTCGGCGGAGTCGGTCACTACTCAAATCGACTAACCGCTCTTGTTTCAGCTTTTTGGCTAATTGCAGACTGTTGTAGGTTCGAGTTTCGTGCTCTAAACACTCCGTCAGATAATCCAAGTCTGAGGCTTGCCACTTTGGTTTTGCACCCCGTCCTGGAGCTTCCCATAGTCCACCTAAACCCTTTTCTTCCCACCGTCGCAGTGTCGCTCTGACCGTATGAGGATGACACTCGAACACCTCCGCAATCGCTGGCACATTCCATCCCTGAGCGTTCAGTCGCAACATGTGGGCGCGGTCACGCGTGCGCTGGGGAAGGTTCTGAGCCAGTCGCAGTTCTGTTAAAGTACGGTCTTCTTCAGCGGTCAAAAGAATGCGTAAAGGAGCAGGCATAATAGGCGAATTTAGCTAACGCTCTATCTTACAATTAATCCCACCCACCTACTTATGGCTTTGAGTAAAAACATCATCTTGAATGACCAAGACAGGATGACGATACCCTAGTTTTGAACCTACCGGATGGGCAGATCTGCCCGCTAAATTGCTCCCCGATACATTACCAATCCTCATGAGGTAGAGACATAAACTGCATCTTTACCATGACTGGATCTAGCTCAGAGGACTCTTTAGAATAAACTTGATTCAGCTTGTGCAGAATTTGGTTACGGTTGTACTTTTTCAAATAAGCTTTTAACGCTTTTGTATAAAGCTCACTGCGTGACAAGCCTAGTTGTTGAGCGAGTGCTTCTGCCTCATCAAAAACCGAGTCTGGAAGAGAAATTGCAGTTTTCATAATGATTTTGGAGGCAAGTTCTATCCTTCAAGTTATACCTTTGTTATACCAAGACTGCAAGAGCAATTGCATCAGGGAACAGCAAGCAATATTCCTAAGCTAACATTTCGGCTGAGCGGTTGTAAGCAACCTTGAAGTCTGCATTAAGAATATAACCAATCCACTCCAGCCGAATTGTTATACAGCATTAATTGCTAAGGATGAAGCCATTGTTCTACACAGTTTTTCACAATCTCTGTATTGACCGTCAACTGAATTTCTAACTTCCGTTGGACAGCAGAGGAAAGTTGACGAAGGCTCTTCCACTCAATAGTTCTCACAATATCTGCATTGTCGATAATCTCGAAAGGCCCTTCCGTAATTTTGTGAGTTATGGACACAAGCTGCTCAATAAGATCAACTAAATTTTCATCGACTAAATCTTTGATGCTCTTGTTGCCTAACTCATCTTGCATGTGTTGGAGCGTCGTGAATCGGATTGAGATTGAATTTAAGCGGGCATTGTAAGCATGCACTAGAACCTCAAGAGCATTACTTGTGATCCAGTCTCCCTCTGGAAAGTCATAAAGCCTCTCCTCTAGTACTGGCAGAACTGCTATTTGTTCTTTTGTAAGCATTCCAAAAAAAACTATTAGAGGTGCTGTTACCTCTAATTTCTGATTTATCTCCTCACTCAATTGCAGCACTGTAAAAACCTCATCATCGACCATTGCATATCAGCCTAGAGCAAAACATTTGAAAGGAACTTTAGCTTACGTCCTACTAATAGCCAAAGCTGTATAATCATGCTCATCATTTACTGCGAATAACCTCAAACCCTCACAAATAATCTTACGGCGGTCAATGTGCATTGGGGTTGTTATGCAGATTACAATAAGATTTCATCAAAAGTCCCTGATTTAGTCTCACATCAGCTTTGCCTTGATTTTCTTAGCTCTTCCTGAAACTGATTTCCTGGGATCGTGAGCTAATCTTTCCAGATGCGGCAATAACCACTCTTTCAAAGTTGAGTCCTTTTCCGCCCATTTACTTAGAGTGTCCATTGTATTGTTTAAGACAATCCAATCTGTATAAGTTTCAAGATTTTTTTGCAGAATCCTCTTTGAATTGTTTCTTTGCGACTCTGACATAAAGCCTGAAAGAGTCTGAAATAAATTTGCTAAAGTCCACTGTGCTGAAGGCTGATGAATATTTGATATTTCGGAAATCAGTTTATCAATATATGGAATAAGCCATTCAGGATTTTCTAAAGATATTCTCTTGATGGCATTAGAGGTGCGAAGTCGAACAATTTCATCGGCACTGAAATAACAATTATATAAATCCGATAGTCTTGTGGAATTAGCTAACACGATATCAACCACCTCAAGTGTTCTACCCAGAGAGTTTGGATGCCCTCCCGTAAGCATTTCTTCAAAAGACTCACTTGTCATACCCGTCTTCTTTTTAAGCGAAGGCTGATTTCCCTCAAACATTGTAGGTTATCTAGTAGAGGGGCTTGATCTCGCCATAACTTAACTATTGTTAGACGGAAAGCTTCTGCCTATCTACTGTATGACGCCTGATATAGCAATCCCAAATGAGTTGTGAGAGGCGCACCCCGGTGGGGTGCGCCGCTCACAACCTGCTAATTCCACAAATGATTTAGGACTGCTATATATAAAAACATTCTGCATAACACTCTCAATTCGGATCTGAGGCAGAATCTTTCCGCATAATATGCCGATCGCGATGGATGGGCAAAATCTTTCTTCATTCCTGCATTATTCGATCGCACTCTATTTAACAAACACGAGGGCGATCGCACCAGAGATGATATAAAACATCTGGTGGTTGCAAATCAAAGTATATTCATTGCCACTTAGAGTGTGATTCAAGTCACTCAGAGTCCCTTTGTTGTCTCTTAAAGCCCCTTCATTGGCTTTCATGCCCCTTTAAATTAAAGAGGGTTCGTTGGCTTTCAAACACCCATTAAAGCGATCGTGTAGTCCTCTAAAAGTAATGTTTTTGAGTAAGGACTACCAGCGATCGCTTCTCCCAAAATCTACAGAGTAACTATCTCATTTGTGGATGTGTTTGGGGTATTTGCGGTGTTGATTATTTTAGTTGCGATCGCCTCTATAACAAGATGTTCTCTGCTCGTGTTTGAAGACATAACAACAAACCGGTATCGTGCTCCTGGGGTGATCTCAAGACCATGAGAATAGTTGCCAACAGGAGCCGCGATCGGGTCTCGATCAGGTGATGTTTGGTTTACAGAGTTGGATAGACGAGCTTTTGGGCTATGGTCTCACCACATACTCTGACTCAATCGGTTCTGCCTGCTCGGTTGCCACCAACGCTTGATAGACGATCGCTGCTACTTCAGCCCTGGTAATGGGGCGGTTGGGTTGCAGTTGATCCCGTTCAGGATAGTTGACGACTAACCCTGACTGAGTTGCAGCTGCTATAGGTTGAATGGCATAGTCGGGAATTTCGGCGCGATCGCTAAAGCTTGCCACAATTGGGTCAGGGTTGGTAGGGTTCGATAGACCAAACCCATTCACCAGCGAGATCAGCACTTGAAACCGGGGAATCGGCTGGTTGGGTTGAAACACATTGCCGGGATAGCCGCGCATGAATCCTGTTTTGATGGCATTGTCGATCGCTGGCGTTGCCCAATAGTTTGCTGGAAGATCGTTAAACGTAATGGAATTCAACCGTTCTGGATTATTCATTTTTTGCAGCAATGCTGCATATTCAGCACGAGTGATGGGCTGATCGGGTTGGAAGGTGCCATCTTCGGTTCCGGCAATAATTCCCCGATTGGATAGATCTACGATGAAGGGATAAGCCCAGTAATTAGAGGGCACGTCAGGAAATGCGGTTGCATCAGGAGAAGGGGTGGCTGAAGGATCAGACCCAACGGTGGCTGGGGCAACTCCGGCTTCGGTGGTGTCTGAGGTGCGCCTGTCAGTGCGATCGCCTCGATTGGGAATGGGCACAGGCACGATCGCCCCAGATGGATTTGTTGGATCAACTAACCGTCCCTCTTCATCAGTGGTTAAGAGGCGGGGGCTATCTTCTCCCTCTTCTGCATCTTCAGGGGTGACAAACGGCACTGTGGAGGATGTGGGGGTTGGGGAGGCTGTGAATGGGTCAACCTGAGGACTGGGGGAGGGAGAGCCAGAAAACGCTCCTGAGATCAGAGGCGTGTTGAACAGGTCAAACCCCGAGTTGGTGCGGGTCAAGCCCCACGCTAAGATTGAGCCGATTGCAGCAAATGCAACGACAACCGCAATCACTTCATCGCGATCGCGGCGGGAGGGTTGGGGGTCAGAGGGCGGTAGATTCGTCATCGTTTATCAAACTAAACAGGGGCATCCAAAGTAGCATCCAAATTATCCTACGATGACAAAAACTATTTGACTTATCTCTTAAGGAAGAGCATAGGGAACTGTTGCTATCTGTTACAGTCGATGTGTTTCAAAACTGATCCGACGTGCATCTCATGACCTTGTTCATGGGATCACATGTTTGATCACATCAAGGCAATCAAGGCAACGCTCATGGTTTGAGTGTATTGGAGAGCTAGACCTAAGCCTTTGGGGGAAGCCTCATGACCTTTCGTTGACAAATCAACTCTAAGAACGATTAGTTATTCAACTCTCACCAATTCCCTCTCTTTTACATCCTATGAGCTTTCGTTTTAAGTGGAGTGCGATCGCTTATCTCATTCTGTTTGTCACCGCTCTGGTGCTCACTCTAGTAGGGTGTGCAGGTATGGTGCCCCGTGTTTTAGGTGAATCGCCTACGCTGATGCCATCTGCTGTGGTTGCTGAGTCCGATACTCAGGCTAGTACTCAAACGATTCTGTGGCGGAGTGATTTCGATCAGAGTAACTGGCTGGATAACTGGCAAAAGCGCGATCGCGATTTTTGGGGATTAGAAAATCTTGAAGTGGTGCCCGACAGAAGTGGTCAGTTTTCGCAGGTGCTGCGGGCAAATTATCCAGCAGGATCAGCCAGCCCGACTGTTACACGTAATATTGGTGCCCCTGTGGGTGGGGGACAGTTTTATGGCGAACTGGGCATTTCACCGCATGAGGCATTGCGGCTAAGTTACTATATTCGATTTTCAGATCATTTTGATTTTGTCAAAGGTGGCAAGTTGCCAGGGTTGTTTGGGGGTGACGGTGCCAGTGGTCGGGTCATTCCCACGGGCACAGATGGCTTCTCAACTCGTTACATGTGGCGACAACGAGGGGATGGAGAAGTATATGCTTACTTACCTGCCAGCACTGAACATGGAACCTCGCTGGGACGGGGAGAGTGGCGATTTCGCTCAGGAGTGTGGCATCGCATTGAGCAGGAAGTCGTGCTGAACCACGTCAATCAAACGGATGGGCAAATTCGAGTCTGGTTTGACGGAGATCAAGTGCTCGACGAAGATGGGTTAACATTCCGCAGTGTGGATACGTTGCAGATTAATGGGATTTTCTTCTCTACCTTTTTTGGCGGAGGAGACCCATCTTGGGCAACTCCAGCGGATGTTTACACCGATTTTGCTGATTTTGTCATCTATGCAGTCGATGTCCCTGCTTAAAGCCGCATTTACTGAAACCCCTGCCTTACTCGCGATCGCTCTTTTTTTTGGCATCTGGTTGGTGCTCTGGTTGCCGATTGCCATTCCTCTGGCGATCGCTCTTAAATGGCAACCTCCCCACCCGATTGCCCCTGCTCAAAAAATTCCGCTGTTGGCCTCACTCTATGTGCTCGCTCCGCTGGTGTTGTGGGGTGTGGCTACGGTGCAAAACGAGTCTTTTGCTGCTTATGGGTTGCCGTGGCAAGCCTCTGTTTTGGCATCCTTTAGTGTTGGGCTTGGGGCGGGAGTGATTAGTCTGGGGGGCTTGTTTGCGGTGCAATGGGGGTTGGGGTGGGTGCAGTGGGACTCTATTTCTGGGGCTAATGTCTCATCTCTCAGCATCTTCTCAACCCTGGCATTGGGTAGCTGGATCAGCGTCACCGAAGAGTTAATTTTTCGGGGATTTCTGCTCAACCAACTACAACACGATTATTCTCTTTGGATAGCCGCGGCGATCGCCAGTGTCATTTTTGCCGTGTTGCATTTGGTCTGGGAAGGGGTGGAACAAGTACCCCAATTACCAGGCTTGTGGTTGTTGGGTATGGTGCTAGTACTGGCGCGTTGGGCAGACCACGGCCATTTAGGATTAGCATGTGGGCTACATGCTGGATGGATCTGGGCGATCGCCACCCTCGACTCAACTCAACGACTCACCTATCCCAATCCAGACAGGAGTTGGTTAACTGGGTCAAGTGGCAAACCGTTGTCAGGGTTAGTGGGACTTTTATTCTTGGTTGTGATGGGAGCCATCCTCTGGTTAATTAAAGAAGGCATCTCATAAAACCCCAGTCAAAAATGCCATACAGTTACTCTTCAGTTTTGAGGGCTTGAATCGGTTTAAGGTTTAACAGTTTGAGAAAGGCAAACACAGCCGGAACATGCAGTGTATTGGAGAGCGTGGCAACTCCGATCACTCGCTCAAACGGAACAGGCAATGGACAGACTTGAATGCTCTCTGGAATTGGTTCTGCTGCAAGTCGAGGCAAGATCGCCGCTGCTAACCCCTGTCGCACCATATTTACCATGGTCGAGTCTTGATTGATGATGTGAGCCACATTTAATGGAGGGGCAACGGCTTCTAAATGTTTGTGTAGCGCAAGGTCACAGGCATATTGAGCAGGTGGCAAAATCAGCGGCAAGGCAGCGAGTTCATCCCAGGTTAATAGATCACACCGGGGGGCAACACCCGGAGGCAACAACACCACATATTCATCGCGCATGAATTCCCAGGTATCAAACTCTTCATAGGTAGGCAGTTCTATAAACCCGATATCGGCTCGGTGCTCTCGCAAGGCAGCTGCGATGTCGCTGCCATGATTGCCCTCGACGAGTTGCAACTCGACACCGGGAAACTCTTGCCGAAACTGGACAATGACAGGTGGAAGAATATGACTGGCAATACTGCGAAATGCTGCGATCCGTACCTGCCCCCCTTGCAAGCTTTTTTGCAAGTTTGCCTCCCGTTGCATCATCTCAATCAAATGCAAGACTTCTCGTGCATAGCGAGTGATCTTTTCTCCTGCGGGTGTTACTGTGGCTCCGTGCCGACCTCTCACAAACAGGGGCACCCCTAATTCGTCTTCTAGAGCCGCGATCGCATAGCTGATTGAAGACTGGTTCAAATTGAGCGATAGAGCGGCTTCGCTAAAGTTTTGGCAATCGGCAACTGCAACCACGGCTCGAAGCTGGGAGAGGTTCATAAGAAAAAAGAGAGAAGAAAGAAGAAAAAATTAAGTTATTGGTCAATAGTCAGTAGTGTTTAAAAAAATAAGTTGAGGTGAATAGAAAAAGAAAAAAAGAAGAGAAGAAAATTAAGTGATTGGTCAATGGTCAATAGTTACACCACTTGAAGCAGTCTCTTCGATAGATCATTGCCCTGAACTAATCCCTCTTAGTTCTCCTTAGTAAGCTACTGTGTACACCAAGTCCTCTTAGCCCCTAAATCTTCTAGCTTTGGGAGACTTCGAGCCTTTGTCAAGGGTCTTGCTCCCACCCAAAACACCCGAACTTGAAACCGATGCGAAGCGCGTCTTTGGGTGAACCGAAACACCGTCTGCTAGGAGGTTTGGGGGAGACTCCCCCAATGCCTAGTTTTCACACGCTTGCAACAACCCTGTACCTAATTTGGAAGGAAATAGAGATCTGTGTACACGGTAGCCTTATTAAGGGGGATGCCGGATGCAGGGGGATCTGAAGTGTCGCATTCATAACTCAAATTAGTATTAAGTGTGTTGAACAAGGCAAGAGACCCAGACTTAAAAGGAGATGTTAAGTTTATTCTTCTTTTTTCCTTCTTCTTTTTTCCTTCTTCTTTTTTCCATGCATAGCATACATGGAAGTGATGTAATTGGTCGTTGGTTCTCTTTGCAGGCGATCGCTAGATTGGGAGCAGATTGAGGAGGTATATATGAGAAACGAATCCTTGCTAACGAGACAGTTGGCGCGGAGTGCAACTCCAGTAGAAATGCCCTCTGTGATAACGCCGTGTTCCACTAGCGATCAGACTTCTAGATTACAATCACTGTGGCAATGGATGAGTCTTTGGTTCCAGCCCAATCATGAGTTGAGGGTTTGGCAAGAGCGCGATCGCCGAGGAAATTGGCTCTGGTGTGCTTATCACCCATTAACTGACCAAGAGGTGGCATTTCCGACTGAGGAGCAATTGCGCCAATGGATTGAGAATCCAATTTCGCGTGACCGAGAGCCTTTACACCAGGGTCTTGACGACTGAGCGCGATCGCTGCCACCGCAGCCACACCGTGGAACTGAGCACCATCAGCATCATCAAGGCACCGACATAATTGACCCCTGCCCAACTCCAATGGTTGAGCAAGCCTCCTGACAAAAAGGTTGCAAAGGCAACAAAGGCAAACATCAAAAAGTCATGGACAGCTTGGGTTTTGGCTTTTTCACCAGGGGTGTATGCTTCGGTTAACAAGGTTGTGCTCCCCACATACATAAAGTTCCAACCAATGCCCAATAACAGCAACCCTCCCCCAAAGTGCAGCATGTGGGTGCCGGAGAGGTTGACGACAAAGCAGAAGCCGTTGAGCAAAATGCCACTGAGGATGATGTTGAGCACGCCAAATCGGGCAATCAAATAACCCGTAAATAAAGAGGGCACAAACATACCCAAAACGTGCCATTGAATTACGGTTGCGGCATCCGCAAAATCGTGGGAAAACCCTACCATTGCCAGAGGTGTGGCTGTCATCACTAAAGCCATGACACCATAGCCGACCATGCTACCCAACACCGCTACGATAAACACGGGTTGACGCACGATCGCTCCCAGAGGTCGTCCCTCGGTTTTGCGTTCTTGCTCACTTAAGGCAGTGGGAATGTTTACAGCGGCTAACAGTGCTAGCGAAATAATTTGGATCAGGGCGATCGTCACAAATCCCCCTGCAAACTCTTGCCCCAGCCAATCTTTTGACCAAGTCGCGAGACTTGGGCCTGCTAGAGCGGCGATAATGCCACCCGCCACAACAAAGGCGATCGCCTGACTGCGAAAACCTTCTGGGGCAACATCCGCCGCGGCAAACCGATAAAACGTCGCAAACCCGTTAAACACCCCAAACAGCAGCGTGGCTAGACAAAACAGGCTAAATTGTCCTGTGATAATGGCGTAAGCTCCTAAACTCACCCCAACGAGTCCGATCAGGACTCCCACCATAAATCCAGCTTGTCGTCCTACCTGTCTCATCATCAGCGAGGCAGGAATGGTTGCCACCATCGTTGCGGCTTGCTGAATCGCCAACGGTAGGGTTGCCAGAGTTTTATCCTCTGTTAAAATATTTCCGACAATTGCCGCTGTCGTAAACAGCACAATATTGCCCGTCATTGCCAGAGCCTGACACGCGGCTAATAACAATACATTGACTTTTCCCTGACTCACCCTCTTCTCCTCATGCTCTCACTTAGACTCACCATGATGGGGGATGGTTGAGTTGAATTACTTCCTGCGATCGGGTTGTTGAAGAAGAGGGAAATAGTGCTGTGTCAACTGTCAATCGTCAGTCGTCATTTATGGTAACGCTGAGTTGCTTCAGACTGTTGTAACGCAGCGTTGGAGCATAATTACGTTACTGAGATGGTATTTTCCATACCTCAACAACTCGGTCATCAACAACTCGGTTATGTTGATCGATTACACTTATTCCAACAATAACTTGACCATCATCACTTGTAGCGAACCAACCAATCCTGTTCTCTGCCCGCAAAGTTCCAATATTTTGACTTGTCTCTATAGTCCAGATTTGAATTGAACCGTCAGCTCCACTGCTTAACAAAGCCTTTCCATCTGGGCTAAAGACGCATCTCATCACATGATCCAGATGCTCATGAAATCTAACGTTCTTGTGTTTGGTGATTCTTTGAACTTGTTCACCTGTTTCAAAGTTCCAAATCTTGATACCGTCAACACCCGCACCTGCGACTAATCTTCCATCTGGGCTAAATGTGAAGTGTGTTGGTGTAATTGCATCGCTATTCTCTAGAACACGCAGTTTTTCACCTGTGATCAAGTCCCAAACTTTAACAAGGTTAGGAGGCTCTTCATTTTCACCCATCCTAAAACCAATAATTGCTGTACTATCTGGACTAATGACCCAGCCTCCATCCGATAGAGTTCGACGGATTTTTTTCCCGCTGCGCAAATCCCAGATGTTCATTGCCCCTGCTAAGGAACCTGCACTACCATCAGTCAGCAAAATTTCTCCGTTAGCACTGATGGTGATGTAAGACACTCCGCTACCGAATCCTTTAAACACCCGAATCTGTTTCCCAGTCTCAAACTCCCATGTTTTTAACGCTTTACCACCAGTTACGAGTGTTTTTCCGTCAGGGCTGATTGCTAAAGCAGTAATTCCATATTCGAGAGACGTTTCGTTGATGTAAGGGTATGGGCTGAGAGGTATGGCGATCCAAGAACGCTCCATGTGTCCAGTTTGGACATCCCAAATTTTAATCATCCCGCCCCTAAGACTACCTGTGACAAGCCATTTACCGTTTGGGCTAAGAACTTGTGAGGCAGGGGATTCACCAAGACTAAAGGTGATTTGGTGTTGAAGGAGTTCGTGTTGAAACTTTACCAAAACCCTATTGCCTCACGAATAACGTTTCGATAGGTGCAACTTAAGGACATCACTGGAATGGATTGCCTTACTCAATCAACGGCACACTACCCTTTTACTCCTGGTCGTTGCACGATGATTTCTGCAATGCGACGACGACTGGTGGGGTCAATTCCAACGAGGCGAATGTAATCGTTGGGATGTTCTGACAAGCAAGTATTGAGAGCCGCGATCGCCTCTTGCTGATGTTGAAAAGTGCCAAAGGACTGCCACGAACCGATCCGAAATCGGCGGCTATCAACATACTCAATTCCCAACCGATTACCCTGATTGATCAAGCGACTGACGTCTGCACTGGCTTGCTGATTGACTGAGGCATTGCCCGGATGCTCTGCTTGGGTTTGCTTTGGATGGGATCTAACGGTTGGATTGGGGATGGCTTGAGATTGACCATTGCTGCGATCGGCTGACTTTTCTGAATGGCGATCGCCGTAATAGGTAAAGTACTGCTCTTTGGGGGCAGAGGCCGCTGGGGGAGTTTGTCCTGCTGAAGCGGTTGGCGGCGTTGATTGAACTGGGCGATCGACATCCCCTAAACGTCTGTTTTGAAAGGCTCGGTTATATTCTTCGACAAGTCGCAATTCTTGAATACGCTGCTGTTCTCTCACTAAGCGATTGCCCATCTCAATCAGGTGAGCCAGACTAAAGTCCGGTTTGTGAAACTCAGGTGGAGTCTCGCTGCTATTGACAACACGGAAGGAAATTTTCTCCAATCCAACCTCGTTGATGAATTTTCGTACCTGTTCATCATAGAGGCGCGATCGCAGCGCACTATAAAAGTCAATCGACTGATCGCCAAACGTATTGACCAGCGTCTCAATATCAGAACGGGCGATCGCATCTACCTCAAAAATGCCACTGACAATGCCAATGCGATCGGCGTGATCGGGTTCCCAGAAAAACTTCTCCATCCGCCCATCCCGGATCAGCGGTGCATACAGCGTTGAGAAATCGTTGCCCGTCAAAACAATCGGAATTCGTGGGTTCGGCTCCAACTCATAGCTGCCTGGAAGCTGGACATTGGTTGGGTTATCGGCAATTTTCATCAACGTGGCGTTGACCAACTGCGTATTGACGGTGTATTGCGTGTATTGATCCACTCGCCCAATACCAGCATCAATGTCATTAATCATCAACACGGCCATCTTGCCCCGCACCTTCACCAATTCCCCGGCCTCGCGATAGCGCAACCGTAGCAACCGAGCCGGATCACCTGCATCGGGGCTTTCTAACTCCCCGGCTGACATATGCACCACCTCAATGCCCATGCGTTGATATACCAACTCGCACTGAAAAGATTTGCCCTCTCCCTTGCGTCCGTGAACACCCAGGATTAAAGGAACCTTTACCCCAGGGATATTGAGATAGTTTTTAGTGATGTGGACAGAGAGCTTGTCCAAAAAACTAGGAGAGATGTAGTAAGCCATAACAACAAAGAGTGAGTGCTGAGATTAGGAAGAGACGGGATTAATTGCGTCTGTAGGGAAGGAAAAAGGGGAAGGTTAAAAGTTTTGAGTTTTGAGTTTTGAGTTTTGAGTTTTGAGTTTTGAGTTTTGAGTTTTGAGTTTTGAGTTTTGAGTTTTGAGTTTTGAGTTTTGAGTTTTGAATTTTAAGTTTGGTCAATCATCAGTGGTAGGTGGTTAGTGGTCATCATTTTGCCATCTGCCTCTTGCCTTCTCAAAAAGCACCCGAACTGGGAACCGATGCGAAGCGCGACATGCCACTGGTCTAGCATCCCTTATCGAGGGAGTCTGAGGGACGGATGCTGTCCCTCAGCGAGGGGGGTTGGGGGAAGCTACCCCCAATGCTCGGATTTGCCAACTATCTAGTTGTAAAGAAGAATTCACACCAATTTGAATTAAGAGCACAATAGATCCCTGTGCGGGCTTGGTACTGCCAAGCCTCTCCTGAACTTCGATGTGCCCAAAAATCTGTTTGAATCGGTATTAGATCCCCGGCTTTTTTAAAAGAGCCAGAGATCTAAAGAAGATCATAGAAAAGGAGGTAGTCTCCTACCTCCTCATTTGAGCTGAAAGTAAAGTCAACTCTTAGTAGCGGTAGCCACCAGAACTAGGTTTGTGAACGATAAAGCTCATCACCTGACATTGCTTGATGTTGTCAAATGCCACTACACGAATGTAGTTGTTGGAGTAGTCAGAACGGCACTGCTGAACTTCATTCAACACTTCTTGGGGAGTAGTGACGTTGAACAAAGGCAACTTCCACATCGTCCAGTAGTATTGAGTGGGTTCAGAGCTTTCGCTGAACTCAACCGCAGGAATAAAACCTTGATCCAACGTGTATTGAATCTGGCGAGCGATTTGAGCATCGCTCAACGGAGGCAAGTAAGAGAAAGTCTCAAAACGACGCTCTTTAGGTAAAGTTTTCATGATTCCTCAGATACGTGAAGGGTTAGATTGAATTGGGCTATTAGCACCGCAAGGTTAACTCTTAGCCTCTGGCTCATCTGAACCAGATGGGTGATCAGGATGATTGCTGGGAACGACGATATCCAATTGAGTCATGCGCTCTAACTGCTCAGTGCGCTGCTGCAAATTTGCCTGTTGAATGCCAGTCCGAACCATCTCTGGAAGAAAATCACAGATCTCAGTTGCCAGGTATTCTCGCACCGTCAAGATCCGAAATGCGATCGCCTGCCGTTCCTTAAACAAAGCTTGAAGATAAGCTTCGCCATTCTGTATTTTTTCCTTTGATGAAAACTGATGAAGCCAAAACGCCAACGGCGGATCCGTCTCCCTCAGTTGAGCCAGCACCGTTTGCAGTGCCTGATAGGTCAGGTAACTGATAACTGTTTTGGAGGTATCTTTCGCAATCTGCTTGAGATCCATGAGTTGGAAAATTTTGAATTTTGAGCTTTGAATTTTGAGTCGAGTTCGGTCACGCACAATTCGCGACTTTAATTAAGAACTGGGAATGCCAAGTTTCAAACACTTAAGCTTAAAAACCTAGAATTTTCCGTCACTCAAAACTCAAAACTCATCATTCATAACTCCTCATCAGACGGTATCAACTGCCTCGAACTCGAACTTGATTTCCTTCCACAGTTCACAAGCTGCTGCCAATTCAGGAGACCACTTGCAAGCATCGCGGATGATATCGCCGCCTTCGCGCATCAAGTCACGACCTTCGTTACGAGCTTGAACACAAGCTTCTAATGCAACGCGGTTTGCAGTTGCACCAGGTGCGTTACCCCAGGGGTGACCCAACGTACCACCACCAAACTGAAGCACGGAGTCATCGCCGAAAATTTCCACTAGAGCAGGCATGTGCCATACGTGGATACCACCGGAGGCAACGGCCATCACACCCGGCATAGAAGCCCAGTCTTGAGTGAAGTAAACACCACGGGAGGGGTCGCGCTCGATATAATTTTCGCGGAGCAGGTCGATGAAACCAAGGGTGATTGCCTTGTCTCCTTCTAACTTACCAACGACAGTTCCGGTGTGGATGTGGTCACCACCAGACATCCGTAAGCACTTCGCCAAAACGCGGAAGTGAATACCGTGGTTCTTTTGACGGTCAATAACCGCGTGCATGGCACGGTGGATGTGAAGCAACAAGCCATTGTCGCGGCACCATTTTGCCAATGTGGTGTTGGCAGTAAAGCCAGCGGTTAAGAAGTCATGCATGATGATGGGCATTTTCAGCTCTTTGGCATACTCAGCCCGCTTTAGCATCTCTTCGCAAGTCGCAGCGGTAACGTTGAGGTAGTGACCTTTGATTTCACCCGTTTCGGCTTGAGACTTGTGAATCGCATCGGCTACACACAGGACGCGATCGCGCCAACGTTGGAATGGTTGGGAGTTGATGTTTTCGTCATCTTTGGTGAAATCTAGACCACCACGAAGACACTCATACACGGCACGACCATAGTTTTTAGCAGACAAACCAAGCTTCGGCTTGATGGTGCAACCTAATAATGGGCGACCATATTTGTTGATTTTGTCACGTTCAACTTGAATTCCGTGAGGAGGACCTTGGAAGGTCTTGAGGTATGCCACAGGAATCCGCAAGTCTTCCAGACGCAATGCTTTCAGAGCTTTGAAACCGAATACGTTACCAACCAAAGAAGTGAGCAGGTTGGTGACAGAGCCTTCTTCAAACAAATCGAGTGGGTAAGCAATGTAAGCGATGAACTGACTGTCTTCGCCCCGAACAGGCTCGATGTCATAGCAACGACCTTTGTAGCGATCGAGGTCAGTCAACAAATCCGTCCATACGGTTGTCCACGTACCTGTAGAAGACTCAGCTGCAACGGCTGCGGCTGCTTCTTCGGGAGGAACACCGGGCTGAGGTGTCACCCGAAACGCCGCCAAAATATCAGTATCTTTTGGCGTGTAGTCTGGCGTGTAGTACGTTAAGCGATAATCTTGAACCCCAGCCTTATACCCGGCTTTTGCCTGGGTTCTCGTTTGTGAATAAGACATTGTTTCCCTTCCTGTGAATCATTAGAGATCCGAGACATAAAAATCCCTCCCGCTTACAAAAACTAAGCGGGTGCATAACCCCAAGGCAACTCGTGCTTTCAAATTAGGTCAGCGTCGGTTGGAGCAAAAATCAATCTGGCAACTTCAGTAATTCGATGAATAACTTTGTGTAGAACCCCAACCGATGGATTAACCAAAATATATCAGGAATTCAATAAGCGAAACTTTGAAACTTCTTTGCTTCTATATAATTAGCGTTTATATTTTTGACGATTGTTAACGGTTCGTGAGCTTTGTAACAGAAATTATCAATTTGTTTACAATTTCTCCGCTGATTAAGGGAATTTATAGAAGTGAACACTTGCAAATTTGTAAATATATTGTTACGAACTCTGCAAAATGAGGTTTTAGGTCATGGATAGTTCTCACTGGGTTTATTTCTCTCTGGGTTGGACAAAGTTTGCTCCACCGCTCACCTCAAAGTTTCTATGTTGAGATCACGACAGCAACTGAAGAGGGGATTGGGCGAGGTGCAGGGGGCTCTGCACCTGATCAATGTTGCGGGTTGCTGACTCAGTGTTCTTTATTAGGTAGGGCAATGTTGAACTCTGAGAACTGGCACGCCATTGCTGACGAACCTCGCACTCTAGTCGTTATGATCAAACAGGGATTTTTGTGGCAATGCCTGTGGGTGTTGTTGACGGGTTGGGAACGGGTTTGAGAGATTCTTTGGCTCAGCATCCCCTATTTCAACAAGACCGATTTGCATGTGAGCTTTCGACATGGTACAACTACCCAACGCTACCGATTCTACTCAGTCGCCCGTATCTCGGCGGCATGTCGAGTCTCCTCATCTGTGGACAGCGGCGATCGCTGGGTCTGTCGGTGCCCATCTTTTGCTGTTGGCATTTACAATCCCTCTAATGATGAGAGTAGCGGCTCCTCAATCAGGCTCTGAGCCTGTGCCGATTGAGTTGGTCGATCTAACTGCAACAAATGCCTCTGTGACTGGTACAGCTCAGTCACCGGATACTGCGACAACGGTTGTCCCTAATGCAACGCAGGGTTCTCCTGACCCATCTTTATCAACAGCACCAACCGAATCGATCACCCCCACTGATTCAGCGAGTGTCTTGCCCAACCCGACTACGGAATCTCCGCCATCTCCTTCTACAGAGGGCGATCGCAGAGGAACGGCAGAGGACAACTCACCTCAAACCTCGTCACCCCCCTCATCTTCTGACTCTGCTGACCCATCTAATTCTGCTGACTCATCTAATCCGGACTCCTCACCGGGAGCCAATCAAGACAACTCAACACCGTCTAGACAGACGACTCCAACACAACCTCCTGGAAACGCCGGAAACAGTCAACCCACCTCTGGAGGGGGCAGTGAAGGCTCTGACTTACCTGGAGTCTCGATCAGCCAAAATCCTGCACCTGCCAGCTTCGTCGCCAATATAACGACATCTCCTCTCCCCATTGGTCAAGCCAGAGACATTCCTGATCAAATTGCAGAACCGATGACACAGAGCCAAGAATTCATTTCTGACCCAGCTCAGTCAGAATGCATCATCACTCCAGAGGTGACTCGCTATTTTGGTGAAACGGTGTCTATAGAAGTGGTAATCGACAATCAAGGGCAAGTTGAACAAACATTTCCACAAGAGCTATCAGGTGAAAGCCAGGAATATACTGCCTTTGCTGAATGTCTTGTAAAAAGGTGGGACTTTAAGCCTGCTATTAGTGGAGGTGAAGCGGTCTACAGCAATTTAATCGTGTCAATTACGATTAGCCCGTAGCCGTGAGTACTGGATCGCTCCATAGCTGGTCTAACTAGGGTTGAACCTTAAGCCAGTGGCTTCTTCCGCTTTGTTAATCCTTCATTCTTTAGCCTTCTTTTTTCTTTTCTCTTTCTCACCTACACGCCGATATTCAACTGCCAACTCTTGAGTCGTCCTGTGTTGAGTTGAGCAAAATCAATGATTTGTAATTGCCATCGTCCTGCTGCGGGTTGGTTGATTAACCGTCCTAAAAATGGCGTCGTTTGAGGAGAGTAAGTTTTTTGTAGGCGAGTCTGCCGACCCAAAATTCGACTTTGTAACAGAACTGTGACTCCTTGAGGGGAAATCAGACTAATTTCTAAATCCCCCAAAAAGCTGTGTTCGATATCGACGTTAACTTGAAGGTCTTTGATGCGACTGGCATCATTGATGGAAATCAGGCTAGAGATGCCTTGGGGGTTAAAGTCAGGAATGTTGAAGGGGTTGTTGTTTTGCTGCTGAATGCGGCGAGTGACAACGGCAGGAGTCGGGGTAGGAGTCGGGGTGACAGGGGTAGGAGTTGGAGGCTTGGGAGTGGGTGTGGGAGGAGTGAGGCGACGCTGAGCCATTTGCACCGCTTTAAAGGCATTAACTTTGCCGTAGCCAAACCATTGAGAGTGGCCATTGGCATCATAGGTGCCTCGTCGGAAACCCAGTTGAGGGTCAGGGTCGGGGTCAACAATTTTATCGGCACTGTCTTGCAAAATCTGTTTGACGTCTTTGGCGGTAAGGTTGGGGTTAATCGACAACACCAGAGCTGCCACGCCAGCAATGATGGGGCAAGCACTAGAGGTGCCACCAAAGTCAGCCGTAAAGTTGCTGGGGGTATAGCCTGCTGCCCCTGTGCGATCGCTTGAATAAACCCCCTTCCCTGGTAACGCTGATCGAATTTGAGGTCCAGTATGGGTGTAGCCGACATCTTGCAGATAAACGCCAGGTGGGGCATTGTTGCTCGGAGCCGCGATCGAAATATTAGATCCCCAGTTGCTATAGGCTGCCTTTTTGTTAAGGCTGGTCGAAGCAGCTACCGCAATCACATCGGGGTGGACGGCAAACCCACTCAGCCAAGAGGTTGACCCGCGCAACACATCATTAGTCCAGCCCTGTTCATTCACCGTCCCATTCACGGGGCGATTAGAGTTGCCCGCCGCAAATACCACCACACAGCCTTTGCCATTGCGCCCTTGCGTAGCAGCACGCGTGATTACGGCCCGCTGTCGCAATGAAAGCGGGTAATAGGTGAGACTGGAACCCCAGCTACAGGAGATGACAGCGGCTCCATTTTGGATCGCCCAATTAAAAATACCTTCGATCGCCTCATCGTCTAAAAATCCGGTTGTGCGAATCGGCATAAAGGCGCATCCTGGTGCAACCCCAACGATACCCACATTATTTTCTTCGGCGATCGCCAACCCAGCACACGCAGTCCCATGATTTTCATTTGCATCATCTGGGAAAGGGGTGTTTCCTCCTTGCTTTAAGTCTCTAGGGGCAACAATTTTGTCTTTCCCTTGAAAGTCAGGGTGGTTGAGGTCAAAGCCATCATCCGTGATGGCTACAATAATCGATCGCACTCCACGAGTGATATCCCAGGCAGCTTCAACCGAGATGTGAGAATTGGTAGCTAATTCTGACCCACCACTGTGATGCAGATACCACTGCTTGGGATATTCCGGATCACGGGGGCGATACAGAGACTGGGTTTTAACAGCCACATTTGGCTCGGCAGTCAACACTTCAGGGCGACGCATCAGTTGATTTGCCAGTTTAATCGGGTTCGATCGCGCCCGATCGGTCAACTCAAAGACAAAGGTTTGAGGAATGCCTATCACTGGCTGTGCCCGCTGTAAACCCAACGGATTGGCGATCGCCTCTACACTAGCTGTATTGACCTGTCCCGCAAATTGCACGGTGACTTGATCGGTCAGATAAACCAAAGTACTAGGGCTGTTTTGCAACCGATAGACATGACTGGCAAACACCACATCTGCGGAAGTGCGTGCCAATTGCATACCTTGATCGAGACGAGCCGGGTCAACCTGAAATTCAACCAGTTGCACGCTCTCAATTAGCTGAACCCCACGAGCCCCCACTTGTTGCGCCAGAGCCTGAGAATTTCGACCTTCGATCAAGCGAACTGTGAAGCGATCGCCCACTTTTTCTAAGGCAAGTTCTTCGCCTCCCCGCTGCAAAATTATCCCTTCGTTTTCAGGGGCAACGCCTTGACCCGCTCCAGATGAGTTTGGTGGAACGACAGATCCAGTCATTAGTAAATCTCATCTCCAATTTTCTAATACACCCTACACTCACCGAACGAAGTGCCCCCTACAAATCAGGATTTATTTAAGACTGAGCTAAGGCTCAATCTAGGGAACTTAAAGAGAATTTGTTCAGTCTCAATCATTCTCTACCTCAATTTCAAGCTTCCGGTTGAAGCCATCTGGCAATTGTAAAAGAACTTAAAACATAGTCAAGGTTGGATGATAATATACCCGAAGACTAACTATGTTTTGGTTTTAGATCAATCGATACAATTAGTTTCCTGTCGTTCAACTTCTCAACACGCAGAATTCATGGTATCTGGACTCGTTCGCTCGCTTGCTTTGGCTTCTTTACTGTCTATGCCTGTGACAGCAGCCATTACTGTGCTTCCCGCCACATCCGCGTGGGCACAATCCGCACCAGATGGGACTCAACCTAACTTAGATGATTTGCGTCCTCTCGCTCAAGACGGCAGCATTTTGAGCATGCGAGGCGGACAACGGTTAATGACCGAAGCCGGGACTGCGGCAGCTGCCCAAAATTATGACCTAGCCGTCAGTAAGCTGCAAGAAGCCCGTCAAGTTTTTAATCAACTCTCCAATTTCTACCAGGAACTAGCAGCTAGCTTCTCTGGCATTGACAACCGCATTGCTGATGCTCAACGTCGCCAGGCTCTTGATGCCGCTCAATATCGTGACCAGGCTACCTACCAGTTGGCACTAGTACACCGCGCTCAAAACAAACCTGAACTGGCAGTTCCTCTCTTAGTTCAGATTATTCGCAGCCAACAGCCAACTCGAGATTTAGGTCAGCAAGCCTATCGGCAGCTATTTGAGTTAGGGTTTGTTGATTCTCCTTATCCTCGTAGCCAAGATGAGCCAACCTCTAGTGCTCCTGCTCCAACTCGGAGTAACTAAACCTCTAAACTGGTAGATAGGACCGTCATTCAAAAACGTTGTTGATTAAAAGCGTTTTTAGCACTGCTATTTGATGACCCATCCCCATTGAAATGGTGTGGGAGTATCAAGCATTTCCCGCCACTTCATCCTACAAAACGAAAATTGCAGATCTAGAGCAAGTGTTTATTGAGGTTGAAAGAATGATTAGTCCAAGTCAGGTTGAGTCGATGATTAAAGCTACCCTTCCAGATGCTCAAGTCCAAATTCAGGATCTGACGGGTGGGGGTGACCATTATCAAGTTGTTGTCGTTTCGTCTGCGTTTGACGGCAAGGGGTTGGTGCAACAACATCAACTCGTTTATGGTGCGGTGAGGCAGGCAATGTCTACAGAAGCGATTCATGCTTTGTCATTAAAAACCTATACCCCTCAAGCTTGGGCAGTTGAAAAGCAAGCGTCCTAATTTCCCAGTAGTATGAAGTTGTAGCAGCCATTTGAGTGAGTACTATGACCCCAGAATTGCAAGAACGACTTGATTCCATCGTTAACCAAAACAAGATTGTTGTCTTTATGAAGGGAAACAAACTGATGCCTCAGTGTGGTTTCTCAAATAATGTAGTTCAGATTCTCAACATGTTGGGCGTTCCCTACGAAACGGTTGATGTATTATCTGATGGCGATATTCGCCAAGGTATCAAAGAATACTCAAGTTGGCCCACAATTCCTCAGGTATACGTAAACGGTCAGTTTGTCGGTGGCTCTGACATTCTGATTGAGTTATACCAAAAAGGTGAACTCCAGCAAATGTTAGAGGTGGCTTTAGCTTCTTAGCAATTGTCCCTGCTTGGGTTATGTCATCAGAAGAGACTTAAAAAGCAAGATAGTCCACTAAAAGTAATTATTTTTGAGTCTGGATGTGCCGCGCTCCGCGCGGCACATCCTGACTCGTTTAGGACTACCAAAAGCAAATCCCCTTCTAGTTGAGGTAACTCACCGCTCAGAAGGGGATATTTTTTATCAAACTTTTTTGAGGTAATCTCTATTTAACAAGTCTAAATTTAGTAGTTGCCGCCCAAAACTCATCCACCATTTTCCTAGAGCTAGTCAAATTAGTAGTAGTCACGCTCAGATTGAGGTTGGGGAGTTTCAAAGTTAGATTGATCGTAGAGATAGCGAATAGCCTCCTCCTCAAGTCGGTGAATTAAAAAAGGCTCAAGAGCATTACTATGCCGTAAGGCAGCAAGGTAGCCATCAAGGTAGAGTCGGAGTTCATCGAATCGATAGCCTCGATTCCACTGCTCGTTGAGGGCATCAGTGACCTTTTGGTAATAACGGATGACTTGGGCATCGACAAGCATAGGTGGTAGTTTTAAATTTGATTAAGGTTAGCGACAGGATTGCAACTCAACTTTACAAAAGCAGTCTCTTATCTAGTGTAAGAGAACTTTTTTGAAAAACTAGCATGAAAAAATTCACACTGTTATATCTATGCATACATTAATTCTAACTCCAACGACCGCTGTTGCTTCCTCCGGTCGGAGTAGCATTAAGCACTGCATTGTAGAGATGAAAGACAACATTACGGAGCAACCCCGTAGAGATCGAGTAGCAGTGGTTACAAAACCTTGACAACTGCTCTGTTAACCTTGGACTCGCTAACCTGAGAGAAACCTTGAACCCTGTGGGCTCTGTTTGCATTCAGATTGTTGAAGGAAATCCCCATTTGCGATCGCTGCTTGGCTGGCACTTGCAGCAAGTAGGTTACTGGGTTCACCAATCCGCTGACCTCCAGCAAGCTAGGGATGTGTTTCAGTTGCGCCAACCCCATCTCGTCATTCTTGATTCGGAGTTGCCCGATGGCGATGGAGTCGATTTTTGTCGCTGGTTACAACAACAGCGACAGACTTTGATTTTGATGTTGTCGGCGCGAAATGCTGAAGCAGATATTGTGGCTGGGTTACGGGCTGGAGCCGATGATTATTTAACCAAACCATTTGGCATGCAGGAGTTTTTGGCTCGTGTCGAGGCTCTGACCCGGCGCAGTAGAGCAACTACGGCACCTGCTTCGCTAGACTATGGCGATCTTAAGGTTGATTTGGTACAACGGCGAGTTCGTCTTAAAGAGGAGTTGATCGAGTTGACTCCTCAAGAGTTCAGCTTGTTGTACGTTTTGGCACAAGCAGGGGGTTTACCTTTAACCCGTTCAGAGTTGCTGCGTAAAGCGTGGCCTGATGCGATCGACAACCATCGCACCGTTGACACCCACATTCTCTCGTTGCGCAAAAAAATTGAAGCTGATCCGAGGCAACCCAACATTATTCAAACAGTGCGAAATGTGGGATATCGGTTTAATGTCGAGATCGTCAATGCTACGGTTGGGATAGAAGCTAACTCAATGCATCATCGCAAACAAGCTCGGCCTCTTCCCAAAATCGCTGAACGACACTAGAAAAGCGGCTTGAAAGGGAAAAATTTTACGGCAGATTGGCTAACTCTTCCTGCAACATTTGCTCGTAAAGCTCAGGGAGTGCTTCTGTCATGTCATTGGGTTCGATGCCATATCCCAAGCTAGTCCAGGTAGGCGACAGAATATAGAGAACCTCAGTGATCTCGCCCGATCGCAAGAGTTCTGCTATATCCACTCCCCATGCATCAAAGTCTGTCAGCCATGCATACATGACCTCATCCTGAAACTCTGGCTGAAAACTGTAGTGCTCCCAGAAGAACAGCCCATCCGGTTGAGGGTGATACAGTTTAGCCTTCTCAATCCAGGTGCTGCTAAGAAACTGATAGCGTCCTGCGGCGGTGGTGCAATCTCCCACATTAGGACCCGTGACAATGGGTATGCAACGATCGGGATGTTGGCTCAAATCTTGAAAATGTTCACCCCCATATAGCAACGAGTAGGGTTGGGGGCTATTGGCTTCGCTGGCAGAAATGGTTCGCATCAACGCCCGAACATAGGGATCACCGCCTTGCATCATTAACGGAGCAGGGGTGTAGTCCCAAGAGGGGTCATAGCGCGATCGCCCCCACCCCAAACGAAATGGCTCTCCCATCACGATTAAGCCAATTGCAACGATGCCACTGATAAGAATAAGCCAATCAAACGCACCAGGCTTGCGTTGGGTGCCTCCCTTAGAGTGATTGGGTGACTGAGTTGGGTTGAGTTTAGAGTTACTGTCAGAAGACATTCAGAGATAAGCAAACAGAGACAAGCAAACAGAGACAAAGAAACAAGCAGCACAGCAAACAATGGCCACTGTTATTTTATAGTGTATGCTCTCGACTCAAGCGATCGCCCCTATTCAACCTACCCCCTGTCTTTTCCCACTCCCATTCCTTTAACATCAACTCACGCTGGCAAAAAGCTCTTGAAACGATTTAGAGGGAGCATCTGGTTTAGCCACAATCTCAACCACCTTATTGCGAGATTCTGGCGAAAATAGAGCCTCTACACAAACCTGCGCCACTTTGACGCGAGGAATGCTGCCTTCAAACAAGGTATCTGCCTGAGACATCACAATCAGATCGGTAGAGTCTTCATTCTTCAATCCACCAGGACGCACAATCGTGTAATTCAACCCACTCTGCTTCAAATAGTCTTCACCCTGTTTCTTCCAAACTAAGATGAGCCAAAACAAATTGAGGGGATGTAGTAACTTCGAGACGCACAACGAAGACACCATGACAAATTGCTCAACACCAACCGTTTTGCCTGCATCCACCAGGTTCTTAGTGCCTTCATAGTCCACTTTATAAGGCCCTGTTGGGTCAAAACTCGGTGCGGCTCCCGTGGCTGACAAAATCACAGTGCTGTCGGTGATCGCCCCTGGTAAGCTCTCTGGTTTCAGCACATCCCCAACCACTAATTCGACGGCCTCAGGCAAAATCTGTTTGGCCTTGTTTAAGTCTCGAACTAACGCCCGCACTGGAATATTACGTTGCACTAACGCTTGCACAATCCGTCGTCCAGTCTCGCCGGTAGCTCCTGCTACAAATGCTTTCATGTATGCTCTCTATTAATAGTGTTTAGATAATTTAATATGACAAATTGATGAAGTTACCTGAAAGATAACGTCAGCTTGCTGACTTCATCAATGCCATTGGGAAACCTATCCATAATGAGTGTATCCATTCAAGACGCCCCTTTGTGGGTGATCTCAGTAGATCAATCCAGATCATGCCTCGGATCCCCAAAAATGCCATCTACCTTTCCGTAGATCGAGCATGGTGACTCTCTAAAAAGGCAGGATATGCTGAGTGAAATAGCAGACAGGCTGTCATAATAAATGACCGACCCGTTGCCAACTCAGCCTCAACATTTAGTGATGGAAGTAATGGTATGCAGGCAAACTCAGCAGAATATCAATCTCTGGAAGGCTCTAGTTCTATACTGGGGATTGCATCGGGTTTAGTTGATGGCAGCGATTTAATTATGGACGATTCCATTCGCCATGCCAGTGAGCCAACCTATTTTCATGGTTACTACACAAGCTGCATGGAAATGTACGCTGATGTCAAGACAGTAGGGAGCTATTTAGATGCTCACCGTGAATGGTTTAGACGTTGCGCTCACCCGATGAAAACTGAGCCATTGGGTGACACTGGATATGCACTAACCGTAGGTAAATTTGGCTCTTTTGGCTATGATGTCGAACCTAAAATTGGGTTAGACTTGCTTCCTCAAGACCAGGGCATTTATCGCATTCAGACGATTCCCTTGGCCGATCAGCCTCCGGGGTATGAAGTCGATTTTCAAGCTTCCATGTGTCTTGTCGAAGCAGAATACGAGGAGCACCCCAAGAATGCTGACGCTTCCTCTGCTAAGATGACTCGAGTTGAGTGGGAACTCAACTTAGAAGTTGCGATTCAATTTCCCCGATTCATTCATGCGTTGCCCAAGTCATTGATTCAAACAACGGGCGATCGCCTCCTCAATCAAATTGTGCGGCAAGTTTCTCGTCGCCTTACGGCTAAGGTTCAAGACGACTTTCATGGCACCCATAACCTTGCCTTACCCAAGAAGCGTAAAAAAACGCTGTGGCAACGTCATTCGGTAAACCACGCTGACTCAGAGTAAGACATCAAAATATTAAAGATTGCAACGTTTGCTGTCCTCGTTAATGTAGCCATAGGTTTAAGGATAGGGTTCTTTCAATTGAAAACCCTATCCTTATTTTTTGCTGATCTAGAGCGATCCTAAATTCCTAAATCGTTATCCTATGCAGCGAAGCCAATTTAAATTGGTATTACCCCTTTTTGATCTTGATGTTCTAAGCATCTAGCAGCAGGTTGTCGTAGGCTTAAGACTGTGGATGAAATAGGCTCTTTATTTCCCAACTTTCATGAGCTTAAATGCGCTTACCCGGCAGTTTCAGAGACTGTTTGGGTCAAAGTTTCAGAGACTATTTGGGTCAAAACGCCTTGCCATTTTTGAAGCCTGTGTGATTGGGCTGGTTTCGGGTCTGGCGGCTGTTTTGTTGAAGCAATGTGTGGGTTGGGTTGGGGGATGGCGAGTTCAACTGTCTTATCAACTGCCAGCATGGTTAGTTTTACCAGCGATTGGGTTAATTGGTGGGTGGTTTGCCGGATGGTTAGTCGAGCGGTTTGCACCAGAGGCCGCAGGCAGTGGCATTCCTCAAGTAAAAGCTGCGTTAGCTAATGTGCCCATTCCACTCAATATGCGAGTGGCGATCGTTAAACTGGTTAGCGTTGTTATAGTGCTGGGTTCGGGTTTGAATCTAGGACGTCAGGGCCCTACGGTGCAGGTGGGTGCTGCCTTGGCTGCGCAGATGAGTCAGTGGATTCCTACCTCACCAGAATATCGACGACAGTTAATTGCAGCAGGGGCAGCAGCAGGGTTGGCGGCAGGATTTAACGCGCCGATTGCGGGGGTGCTCTTTGTCGTTGAAGAGTTTTTACAAGATTTTTCAGGCTTAACGCTAGGAACGGCGATTTTAGCCTCGTTTATTGGAGCGGTGGTGTCGCGTTTGTTAGGAGGGCAGGGGCTGAGCCTAGACCCGATGATGACCGCCGTGAATGCTCGTTTTTCTCTACAAGATGTGCCCTTCTTTCTGATTTTAGGGTTGCTAGCCGGGTTGTTGGGGGCATTGTTTAGCCGTGGCATTTTTGGTTCGTTAGCCTTTAATCGGCATGTGCTGCGGATGAGTTTGCCCTGGAAGGTTGCTCTGGCAGGTCTAATATCGGGGGCCGTGGTCATGTTATTGCCGCCTGCATTTCGAGACAGCACTGGGTTGCAAGACTTTGTCAGTACGGGTGAGGCAGCATGGCAAGTGACTTTGCTGGTATTTGTGGTCAAATTTATCCTCACACTAGTTGCCTATGGCTCTGGGGCACCTGGAGGCATTTTTGCACCGTCGCTGATTTTGGGTGCAGCATTAGGGCATCTGGTGGGGCTATCTGCACAAACGCTAGAGGTGTGGGTGGGGCTTCCCCTGGGGTTGCCAGCAGGAGTTGGGTCTACAACCACCTATACACTGGCGGGGATGGGGGCCTTTTTTAGTGCTGTGACGCGAGGACCGATTACGGCGATCGTTATTGTTTTTGAAATCACGACTGACTTTAACCTGGTGTTACCGTTAATGATTGGTTCTGTGATTGCCTATCTGATTGCAGATAAAGCAGCCAGTGGCTCGTTTTATAACCAACTGTTGGCGTGGAATGGTATTCACCTGGATAAAGACCCGATTGTAACTCAGGGGCCGTGGGCAGAGCTGACGGCTGCTACCTTGATGCAACGGCGAGTCGAGACGTTGTCTAGCCAGATGCCTCTAAGTGAAGCAATGCAGGCGTTTTCGCGATCGCACCATCGGGGCTTTCCGGTGGTGGACGACAACAAGCTCGTGGGCATTGTAACTCAGACCGATTTGGCCGATCCGTCTCGTTATCCGGCGAATGCTAACGCAGACATGATTACTCTGGCAGACATCATGACGCCTCAACCCGTCACGGTATCTCCTAAAGACCCGTTGACGCATGTATTGTATTTGCTAAATCGCTTTAAGTTAAGTCGATTGCCCGTTACCGAGGGGCACAAACTAGTCGGTATCATTACACGAGCTGATATTATTCGAGCCGAGTCTGATCGCATCAGTGGTGAGACGCAACAGTTTGGCCCTCAACCCGAACCGTCTTATGTGGTCTATCAAACGCGATCGCCTGCGATTGGCAAAGGGCGTTTGTTGGTGCCGTTGAGCAATCCCCAAACGGCTCCTCTGTTGCTCAAATTGGCTGTGGCGATCGCCCAAACTCATCATTATGAGTTGGAGTGTTTGCAGGTGATTAAAGTCCCTCGCAGCCAATCACCGGCTGAGGCTGTCATTCGCACTACTGCTAGTCGTCGGCTCTTGCGACAAGCCGAACAGTGGGTTCACGCTTCAGCCCAAAGTTGGCAAATTCCTGTGCATACCCAGATTCGGCTTGCCCATGATGCGGCTCAAGCCATGCTAGAAACAATTCAAGAACGCCATATTGACCTGGTGTTAATGGGTTGGAAGGGCAACACGGCCACTCCGGGGCGAGTGTTTGGCAGTGTCGTTGATACAGTAATTCGGCAAGCCTCGTGTGAGGTGATTTTGGTGAAGTTGAGTGAGACTGAAGTGTTTGATCGTTGGTTGGTGCCGATTGCAGGGGGACCCAATTCACAACAGGGTTTAAAATTGCTGCCAGCGTTGATTAACCTCAGCACCGATCCGGCAGTTCGGTTATGTCAGGTGTTTGATCCTGGAGTTGAAGCTCTAGATGTAACGTTGTTGCAACAATCGATTGCTCAGTTGAACCATCAAGTAGATTGCCCCATCATGGCTTACCCGATTTGGGGAAATTCGGTTTCAGATGCTGTAGTTAAACTTGCGTCAAAGGAAAACTGCGACGTAATTGTGTTGGGTGCTAGTCGTGAGGGCCTGTTACAACAGGCAATTAAAGGCAATATTCCTGAAGCGATCGCTCGTAGCAGTGATTGCACAGTGATCTTAGTTCGAGGTGTTATTTCACCTGAAACTTGATTGGATTGCAAAGTTTCTAATAGTAAGCGGATCAGAGTGCTAAAAATAGGAATAGAGAGAAATGAGGGGTTAGACCCCTCATCCTAAAAAACTTTATATACTGCGCCCTTTATATCGTCTCTCTTTAAAAGAGCCATTTGTAGGGGGCATTCAGTTTTTCAAAAACAAGCCAACGTGTCTACTTGCAGGTTTTGGGTGCCAATCTACCACATGAATTGTTCGGCAATGCCTAACAGCACTGCTGGATCAGAAACAGAGCATTGTGCTCCATTCTTCCTAAGCAACCCTACCCTCAGAGGCATCTGTGAGCTTCAAGCGACTCCGCCAACTTTATCAGAATTGGCATACAACCTTTAAACCTACGATTGCTCCCGGATTGAAAGCCGTGTTTGCTTTTGGTCTGACCATTACAAGTGTAGTCATCGCGGTGGAACAGATTGGTTGGTTAGAACCGTTAGAACTCCGGGCTTATGACCGTCTGGTGAGGCTTCGGCCTGACGAGGGAGCCGATCCACGGTTGCTCATCGTTGCAATTACCGAAGAAGATCTCCAAAGTCTAGGGCGGGCGACTCCATCTGATCAAGATTTGGCAACGGCTCTCGGTAATTTACAACAACACCATCCTCAGGTAATTGGGCTTGACCTTCATCGCGATCTACCACAACCTCCAGGACATGAGTTGTTGAGGGCTCGCCTGCAAGACTCCAATATTGTAGTCATTACCAAATTAAGCGACGGGGGCGATCGCAGTGTGCCACCTCCACCAGATATTCCCTATGATCGCATTGGTTTTAATGATCTGCCGATTGATCCAGATGGGATTATCCGCCGCAACCTCATGTTTGCGAGCATGGATAACGAACTTTATTTTTCGTTTTCCTTACGATTGGCTACCCAATATTTGCGAGCGAGTGGCATCAAACCCCAGCCGAGCTTAGTGAATCCTGACTATATGCAACTGGGACATGCTGTGTTTGTGCCGCTTGAAATCGATTCGGGAGGATATCAGCACAATGATGATCGCGGCTATCAGGTCTTACTCAACTACCGCTCTAGCCAAAACATTGCCCGACAGATTACCTTGACTCAGGTGTTGCACAACGACTTTGACCCAAGCTGGGTGAGAGACAAAATTATTTTGATTGGTACCACCGCTGTCAGCGGCAAGGATCTATTTTATACCCCTTTTAGTGCCAGTGCAGAACGAAACCACCAAATGGCTGGGGTGGCGATCCATGCTCAAAATGTCAGTCAGATTCTCAGTGCGTCGATGGATCAACGTCCTTTGATGTGGTTTTGGGCAGAGTGGGCAGAGAGTTTGTGGATCGTTTCATGGGCGATCGCCGGGAGTGCTCTTGTATGGCATGTGCGTCATCCCATTAATCTGGGTTTTGGCATTCTGCGGTTATCGTTGTTGTTATCAGGGACATGTTTTGCCATCTTGATGTGTCAGGGGTGGGTGCCTTTGGTCGCTCCGATGGTGGGAATGCTGGCTTCAGCAGGAACGATGTTGACCTATCGAGCCCAACAGTCTCAGCGTCAACAACAAATGGTCATGACCCTGTTGGGGCAAAATACCTCTCCAGAAATTGCGAATGCGCTCTGGGCAGCTCGCGATCGCCTCTTACAATCGGGCAAATTGCCGGGGCAAAAATTGGTTGCCACCATGTTGTTTACCGATATTAAAGACTTCAGCACGGTTTCAGAACAGATGTCACCTGAAGCCCTGCTGGATTGGCTCAATGAATATCTGGAGGCTATGACGCAAGAGATTCAACGACAGCACGGCATTGTCAATAAATTTACAGGAGACGGCTTACTTGCTGTGTTTGGGGTGCCGATTCCACGGGTCAATGATGCAGAAATTGCTCAAGATGCTTATCAAGCGGTGGCGTGTGCGTTAGCGATGGGCGATCGCCTCCATCAACTCAATCAAGCTTGGCAACAACGGGGCTTAAAACCTGTGCAAATGCGAGTGGGTATCTTTACCGGTGAGATTGTTGTGGGCAGTCTCGGTGGCAAAGATCGAATGGAATATGGGGTGATTGGCGATAGTGTCAATACGGCCTCTCGTTTAGAGAGCTGTGCCAAAGATAGGCAAACCGATGTGTGCCGAGTGTTGATTGCGCAAGAGACGCTAGATTACTTACAAAACGCCTTTCAAGTTGAGTCCTGGGGACCGATGGCCCTGAAAGGCAAACAACAATTGGTGAATGTTTATCGGGTGATATCCCACATGCCAGCTACCTCAATTCAGATTTCTCATTACATGCTTGAAAATGAGCTAGAAAGTTCCTCATTTGAAGCGGAAACAAAAGCAAACTCAGTGAATCTATAGATCCGTAGGGACATCTACTAATTTGTGTTCATCCTGGTTACTTTTTATGCCATTGCCTAAGCGTTGTTTTAGAGCGATCGCCCATCAGCATTAAATCCATTGGGGCTGAGTGAGCACCACCTGCGTCATCCTAAATCACCACCATGATGAGTGATCAGACTCATATAGCAACTTTCAAGACCGTTGATGCAAGGGTTAAGGGTTCCACCGTTTGGACTTCGGCGTGAACTCAGGCGAATCTTGAACGCAAGCCCCTGCACCCCGTTTTAACCAATTCTTCAGGTGCTATAAACGCTTTCCCTTTCGCAGATCTACATCAATCACCAAGGATCAACTTAGTATGTCTCGACTTATCCCTCCTTTAATGCCTCCCTATCGTGTAGCCTTACACGTCGCACTCATCGCAGGAACGCTGTTGGGTGGTTTGCCACTGGCTGCGATCGCCCAGACTTACAACCCTCCAGCAGATATCGGCTTACCTGGTCGCCGAGAAGGAGGGGGTACTCGTGGATGCTGGCGCAGCGATACTACCATCTCATCTAACGATCGCTTGACCGCTCTGGTGCCTGACCAAAATTTTGGTTATACCTCGACCGATTACCCCTCCTTTTTTGTTTACGTACCACAGTTCTACGCTGAGAATGCGGTTGCGGCTGAATTTATTTTGAGTGATGAATCAGACAACGAGTTATATAAAGCAACCTTCCAGACAACCAGAACGTCAGGGGTTATCAGTCTCAGTTTGCCTGCCAATGCCAATCTACCGGCGTTAGAGGTCGGTAAAAATTATCACTGGAGTTTTGCGTTAGTTTGCGAAATGAGCGATCGCTCAGCTGATGTTGTAGTAGATAGTTGGATCCAACGCATTGAACCCAGTGCAACTTTGCAGTCGGAGTTACAGCAGGCAAGCTTAGAGCAACGCCCAAGTATCTATGCACAACAAGGAATCTGGTACGATGCCATCAGTAGTCTTGCAACACTCCGTTCTCAAACAGGTGGTCCGGTTCCTGCTTCTCAATGGGTTAATTTATTGAATTCAGTAGGTTTGGTTCACATTACTCGCGAAACCCCCATTGAGCGCGTCAATCTGAGCCAGAGCAATCAGACCATCAATTTGGGACAGTAGTTTTAGATCGGTTTAAGCTCGTTGAACCATTCGCCCTCTTGAAATCGTCATGTCTCATCGTTTTTCTCGCAATCTCCAGATTGCCTTGCATCTGCTGTTATCGATTGTATTGTTGAGCGGTGGCTTCCCCTTGGCGGCACTCGCTCAAGAGTATGTCCCACCGGATCGGGGAGCCCCAGGACGACGAGAAGGGGGCGGCACTCGTGGCAATTGCCTCCGAGGTGAGCCACCACTGATTGCTTTGATTCCGAGTACAAATTTTGGGACTACGTTAGAAGCCCGTCCTACCTTTTATTGGAATGTCCCTCCAACAGCCAGTCCACTAGCAGAGTTTGTGCTGTTAGATGCGGAGGACAATGAGGTCTATCGCAGCACGTTTCAACTCAGTGGCGACCCTGGAATTATGGCGTTTTCACTGAAGGATCAAGCAAACGCGCCTGATCTTGAAATTGGCAAAGATTACCATTGGTATTTCTCGCTGATATGTGATCCTGACGATCGCTCTGGGGATATTTTTTCGGAAGGGTGGATTCAGCGGATTGCGCCTCCTACCACCTTAACGAGTCAGTTGGCAGCAACCGCAGAAGGCGATCGCCCCAGGGTTTATGCTCAAGCCGGAATCTGGTATGACGCGTTAAACAGTATGGCAAATCTGCGCCAAACTCAACCCCGTAATCCTGAAATTGCCACTCAGTGGACCACGCTACTGAGATCAGTTGGGTTAGATACCCTTGCTGAACAACCCTTCTTAAACTAAAGCGATTCCAGAGCAATCCAAGAGTTTGGTTAGAGGCGAGGCAGTCTACGGATGCTTCGCCTCTATGCGTGAGTCCTCTGAGCTTGATGCGCTCATAAACAAGGTTTACATTAATCTGAGAGGGCTGCCTTGAGATTGCGGCAAAAGGTTTCAAGTGCTTTCAGCCCTTCTGCTGGGCTGCCTTCGGCTAGCCGCTTGACAAAAGCACTACCGACAATCACCGCATCGGCTCCCCAGTCCATGACTTGTCGTGCCTGTTCAGGCTGTGAAATGCCAAACCCGACCCCAATCGGTTTGTCAGTGACACTGCGTAGCTCCATCAAGAGCTGCTGCACTCGATCCCCAATTTGAGTGCGTATACCTGTTACTCCGGTGACACTGACGAGATAAATAAACCCCTGAGATTGGGTGGCGATCGCCTCAATGCGTTGTTTTGAACTGGTAGGAGCCACCAGCAAGATCACCTCGACGCCCGCTTTTGCCGCATGACGCAGCAACCCATCAATTTCTTCGAGGGGCAGATCGGGCACCACTAACCCACTGACCCCAGCGGCAACGATGTCTTCGAGGAACGCCTCAATGCCACGATTGAGAATGGGATTGTAATACGTAAAGAGAATAATCGGTGCGGCTAACTGAGGTCGAATGGAATGCAACATCTCTAGCACCTGCTCTAGTTTGGTGCCGCGTTGTAGAGCACGAGTGGCAGCTGCTTGAATGACAGGGCCATCAGCTAGGGGATCAGAGTAGGGAACCCCTAACTCGATCACGTCCGCTCCACTGCGATCGAGAATCTGTAGAGCCTGAGCCGTTGTGTCTAAGTCAGGATCACCCGCTGTGATGAAGGGAATTAGCGCACACTGACCGCGATCGCGCAGTTTATCCAGGCAGTCAGAAACAGAAATCATCCTTCATCCTTTGCTTGTTCAATGGCCTGCTTTGCTTGTTCTACCTCAGTTTGAAGTAGGGCTATTTCTTCAGGAGTCATTTCTTCGAGCCGTTTTTGTAGCACAGCGTCTTCATAGTCTTTGAGTTGCTGATTATAGGTCATGGTTTGGGTCACTGCCCGAAACACGTAGGTAAGCAACCAAACCACCAATCCCCCAACCAAAATCACTTGACTCCAAATTCCGGCATTAATGCTATCTAGCCCAGCGGCTTGAAAGATCCAGTAGACAGCTCCACCGGCTACAAAAATGCCAATGCCAATGCCAATTACGTCAATGCGCCGCATTCAAGACCATTTAAATGTACTGAAACCTATCTTTCAGAACTCCTTTAAGGAGTTCCCTGAGCTTTAGTTTTACAATCGGCACTAGGAAGGCAATTGCCGTCGCTGGGGGCGGAAGTTGAGAAAAGGAGACAGGAGTGCCAGACCAGGGAATAGGAAAAATACTAGAAAGTACATCAACAGACGCTCTACAGAACTGGCAGTATACCACCGCCCTTTTAGATAAAAGAAAGTCAGGGCTGGCAAAACAACGAGATAGGTTCCACCGAGAATGACATATAGCAAAAGGGTCAAGGGAATAGTAGGCATAGGTCTAATCGCTAAACACGACTGTAGAGGTAGCCGCCAATGATGGAATGCTACAAAAACTTTTTAGATCTTATCGTCTTACGAGTCTGATGATATAAGTGTATTTTTTTAGGTCAAGCATAGAGGTGTTGCAAGCGATCGCCCTATTCATGACCCACAACCCGCACGCGACGAGTTTCAAGAGTGATGCCATCTTCTCGAATAATCACGGCTGAAATCCAGCGACTATCCGGTAAAGCAGGGGCACGACCAACCTTAAACAACCCGCCCGCAGACAACAATTCTAAGTCGATTGGGGCTGTGGTGAAATACTGACTGGTATTAATTGGTTCTTCAATCGCGGTGCCTAACAGGAGGCGAGTCCCTAGAGGTTCTTGCACGATCGCATCAAAGTTGTAGGTACGCCCAATCACCACCTGCTCTGGGAGTTGAATCTCGACGGTGGGCGGGTTTTCACCACTGCTCAACTGATTTTGCTCTGATAACACTTCTTGTTGAACAATTTGCCCGTTTTCTAGGCGTTGGCGCGATCGCACGGTTGAGTTGAGGGAAAAGTTTTGCCCGTTGATGAGTTGAGTTCCTGTAATGGTGGTTGTGGTTTCAAAGACGATCGCCTCTCCTTCTCGCTGCCAGCTGTTGACCTCAGTCTGATAAGCGATTTGGGGATATCGCTCCCAAAGGTTTTGCAGAGCGTCTTCTAAACGACTACGGTTTAACCCATCGGCGTGCCTAAAGTTTGGGCTAAAGAACCGCATGACTCCATGTAGGTCACGCTGATTAGCGGCTGCATCAATTTGGGTGACAGCAGTTGTAACCTCAGGAGGAGTTTCAGGGCTTTCTGTTTGGGCATAAGCCATTGTTCCACTCGTTAGGGCAATGCCAAACAGGAGTGACGACAGGACGGAGGTGATCGATCGAAGCATGTCTATGAGTTGGGGTTGAGAGGATAGAGAATTGAAGCAGGCGATAACCCTAGCAATGAACCGAGATTAGCGCAAGAAATTAGGAATGGAATTAAATAACGTCGAGCTTTTGTAAGAGCACTGCATTTGAGCGAGAACTTTCCAGACCGGGTCGAGATTGACGAGCCAAAAGTCATGTCCTTGATTGCTAAATCAAGGGTTTCATTTAATCCACAATACCTTTAGCAGATCTTTAAGTAAGGTGGCTCAGGTGCGCTGATCGCGATCGCTACCCTGTACATTAAACATAGTGAAATCAAAACAGTGAAATCAAAACATAGTTAAATCAGGCATGGGGTAATCTTGCATCAAGGCAGACATGACCAACCGTGAATAATAGGTTAACCTGAATTATCTTTTGAGTGCCAACATCCACATGGTGAAGCCATACGGCTTGAGGTCAGATCCTCTGATGGCAACAGCAGGACAACAGGGAACGGGGAAGAGCAGATGAAATTATTGATTGCAGCGAGTGGAACGGGAGGACACTTGTTTCCGGCGATCGCCACTGCTGAGCAACTACCGGATTATCAGATTGAATGGTTAGGGGTGCCCGATCGACTCGAAACCCGATTAGTGCCTAAACAATATCCCTTCCACACGATTGCGGTTGAGGGGTTTCAACAACGGTTTGGTTTGGGCACGTTGCGCATTGTTAGCCGATTGATTGGGGCAATTTTTGAAGTCCGACAGTTGTTAAAGCAAGGGCAATTTCAGGGGGTGTTGACGACCGGAGGCTATATTGCAGCACCAGCCATTTTAGCGGCGCGATCGCTGGGGTTGCCCACTATTTTGCATGAGTCTAATGCATTTCCAGGCAAAGTGACTCGCTGGCTCAGTCCCTGGTGTAGTGTGGTGGCGTTGGGCTTTGAGGCAGCGGCTCCTTACTTGAGAAGTGCCCGAAATGTTTGTGTTGGCACTCCAGTTCGCTCACAATTTCGTGACCAGGGTCAAGGTGCGGCATTGGCAGATCTGCCGATTCCTGAGCAGGGTCCATTGTTGGTCATAGTAGGGGGCAGTCAGGGGGCAGTTGCTGTCAATCAATTAGTGCGGCAAGCAGCACCTGTCTGGCTAGAAGAGGGCATTTGGGTGGTGCATTTAACCGGAGAAAATGACCCGGATGTGAAAAGCTTGAGCCATCCTCGTTATCTAGCATTGCCGTTCTATAACAATATGGCAGGTCTATTTCAGCGAGCCGATTTGGTGATTAGTCGGGCTGGAGCAGGCAGCCTCACCGAAATTGCAGTGACTCAGACACCCTCGATTTTGATTCCCTATCCCTTTGCGGCAGATGATCATCAGACGTACAACGCTGCCATTTTTGCCGCAGCCGGAGCTGCCTGTGTCTATCGGCAGGCAGACTTGACGGCAACCAAGCTACAGGACAAAGTGCTGAAGTTGCTGCGATCGCCCGATCGGTTACAAACCATGACCGATGCCGCTGGAAAATTGGCGATCGCCGATAGTGCCGAACGGCTTGCCAAACTTGTCCGAGAATTAGTTGATCCGTAAGCTAGTACGTTCCTGATCCTGGCCTATGCAGGATAGATCCGCAGACGGCGATTGGGTTCTTCGCCAAAGCTTGTTGACTTGAGGCGATAATGTTCTACCAACTCATGTTGCATCTTCCGTACCTTGGCAGAGCGAGGCAGCAACTCCACAGGTTGCCCTTTAGGAATGACGATTTGTTCAACGGCTAGGCGGGCTTCCTCTAAGGCTTCTAACTCATCTTCCTCACCGCTCTGTGAAAACAAACTGAGATTAACGGGTTCTTCCTGCGCGCGCGTGTCGATGTGCAACATCCGTTGCAGTGCCCGGATAATCTGGGGCATGTTGTTCGCTTTAATGGTGTAGATGGAGAGCTGTCGGCTTTTTGCCATATGTCGCAGTTTAGAGTGATTCTTGATGTGCGATCGCAACGCCAAAACGGTGTCAGCACTGTCTACATCTTTGGTCAATACAATTGGCAAATTCATCGTACGAATAATTTGATCGACCATGTGCCGACTAACCGCATAGGGGTAGACATGCAAAGGCAGGTCTTCTCCGTTAGGTCCAGTCGAGGGAATGTCAGCAAATGGTTCCAAATCGTCTTGAGAAAAAGGGTTCTCAAAGGATTCGTTTAAGAGCCGATCAAAGTTTTGTCTCTCTGGCGGTTGATAAGGAGCCAACGATAGTGGCTCATCGGGAAGCCTGCCTCCTAAATCATTGCGGGTATAGGCAGAAGAAGGCAGAGAGGATATTTTCCCAGACATGCGCCACCCACCCCCCCGATTCGGTTCATGTGCATTGCGTGACCCTTGCGATAATGGCGAAGCCGCACGCGTTTCACTATTGGCAAAACTTCGATTGGGGGGAGTCGGTGCTTCATGGCTGATGGAGACATGCCCAGCACTGTCAACTGTTCTCAGTTGTGGATTGGGTTGTCGTCCTCGCAACAGCAGATCAACTGTGTCTGACACGTTTTCATGGACCACCCACTTGTGCCGCTCTAACATTTCAACGGCGATATCAAAGGTGGGTGGGGCTTTACGTTCTAAAACGCTCTTTTGGCTCCCCCGGCGTCGGGCTTCTTCATCGCCCAGCGTAACTGATTGAATTCCCCCCACCAAATCAGACAGAGTGGGGTTTTTCATCAAGTTTTCAATGCGATTACCATGTGCTGTGCCTACCAGTTGCACACCTCGTTCAGCAATCGTGCGAGCTGCCAGGGCTTCGAGCTCGGTGCCAATTTCATCAATCACAATGACTTCAGGCATGTGGTTTTCCACCGCCTCGATCATGACTTGATGTTGCAATTCAGGTCGCGCAACTTGCATGCGCCTTGCTCGTCCAATCGCTGGATGAGGAATGTCTCCATCCCCAGCAATTTCATTAGAGGTGTCAATAATCACCACTCGTTTGTCTAGCTCATCAGCCAGCACTCGCGCAATTTCACGGAGTGCAGTGGTTTTACCCACGCCTGGGCGACCCAACATCAAAATTGATTTGCCCGTTTCCACCAGATCGCGGATCATGCCAATCGTGCCATATACGGCACGTCCCACCCGACACGTTAGTCCAATGACTTCACCCATGCGATTGCGAATGGCACTGATGCGATGTAGGGTTTTCTCAATGCCTGCTCGATTGTCACCACTGAAGTGACCAATGCGATCGACACAATAGCGCAGGTCACCCGACGAAACAGGCATCTCAGAGAGATACTCAGCTTGCTGAGGAAATCGAGCTTCGGGTCGTCGTCCCAAATCTAAAACAACTTCAATCAGCTGGTTTTTTTGGGGATGCTCGTTTAAACGCAGACGAATCTCTTCAGGCAAAATGTCTAATAACTGATTGAGATCATCGGTGATATAAATTGGGGCAGTGTTTGACTCATCTGCCGAAGCATCACTATTCTCTGGTTTTTCAAAGAAGGTATTGCCGTTAAATGTCATGAGGAATAAAAACGTCTAAATCTAAATGATGAACAACTGGTGGTGTGGCAGCGTTTAGGGAATGTGAACTGAATAGAACGCTGACGATGAAAAGTTAGGTTGACATGACCTGCTCCTGATGTTTAGGAGATTTAAGTTGGGATACAAGAGAGTGAGCTAGCTCAACTGCTTGCCACAGCAGAGGGGGGTGACATTCCAAGTGGGGGTTAAATTGACCCAGAGGATGGGAGGAAGAAAAGTCGCCAATGAGGTCGTTAATATCGTTAAAGCGGTTGAAACTAGGGTCGAAATGAGATGGTTCGAGCTGCTCTAAAACGGGTGACAACAGTGCACGGGCATAGCTACCATAGGCAACGCCAGAAATGTAGTGGGGCGATGTGAAGTCGTTCTCTCTATGGGGCGATCGCGCTATAGGAGGGTGATGTGATGAATTCTGAGCAATTGTTGGTTTGTGGTGCAGTGCTTTTGAATTTAGCAATCCAAGTGCCCTCAATTTTTTAACCGTATAACGATTGGTTCCACCTGCTAATTGCACATATCCTGGCAAGTTTGCTGCCAATACTTTTTGCCCTAATCTCACAGCCGCATGGGTGGCACCATCCCCAATATCACCGCTCATGGGTCTACCGTCGGTCTGCCAGATTACAGGACATGCAATTGGTGAAATCAGCTGATAGATTGACTTGAGATAATCAATTAATCCATCCCCATCTGGACAACTCACCGCAACTAGCTGGAGTTGTGAGACATGAGGGGCGATCGCACCCCACAATCGCTCAAAATCAGTTAAGCGACCAACTTGCGTATGAATCTCAACGGCATCAATGCCTTGCAGCACGGTCGAGGCGATCGCGGTTGGGCTTGAAACATAAGAACGGGTCGTAATGCGCTCAAATGGGCAGACTAATAAACAACGACCACACCCATAACAACGACTATCAATCACCCCTGAGCGATGCTCATCAATGTCATTGCGACTATCGTGCTCAAAGGCGATCGCTTGTGCCGGACAAATCGTTTCACAGGGACGAGGGCAGTCAACAGGACATTGCCCCGCATCAAACTCAGCCTTGCGAAAATGAGGATCTTCTCCATCATTAAGACTGACCATTAACCAAGGTGCTCCTTGAGCGTCATACCCTCGTGCTTGAGCAGCATCCCGCAGCCCATCTGCAACACTCAACGCCTCGCGAGCAGATGAAATGACAGCAGCATCCGCAGCTACGTCAATACAGTCAACGCCAGCCAATGCATACGCTAAAGTGAGATTCCGAACGGCAGGGAGGTGCTGAAAACTAGCTCCGCAAATCAGTTTGAACCAGTTACCCTCCCTTAGGGATCGTAAGGGGTAGTACAAGTTAGTCACCCTTACATGTTAGTAGGTTAACTGGAGAAATAGAATGAAGGATCTGAGATTTAGTTGATTAAAAAAACTAAATCTCAGATCCTGAGTTAAGAATTGGGGATCAGGTTGATTTTGGGGTGATCCCAGAGATAGGAGGGTTCAGGACGGATTGCTCTTGATAAACTCTATATCTAGAGATGAGACAAGAGATTAAGGAGGCATGTACTACTTTAAAAGCCCACACTTCACAAGTCGTCTTAACCCTGCCCATGTCCCTGACTGAGATTAAGATGGTTTAAGCCACTGCTAAAACGCTTTGTAAGGGTTGCCATTTAAAGCTCCGTTCCCCACCTAACTCAACAACAACCTTAATGCGGGATTGCAGCTTGGGCAAATTGGCTAAGAATTCTAACTCTTGTCGAGATAAGATAATGCCCTCAAGTAACCAAATCACTAACCCTTTAGAAGTAGAGGGCAACTGCTCTAGTTGATAAAGTGCCATTGGTGGCAAATAATATCTTGCCCCTACCGCTGCACCTTGACCGATATCCTTCTTGCCTAAATGAGGTGGACGAACCCCATGAACCTCTAATAGGTAGGAAGAAAGATCACCTAAACCACGAGCACTGATGTGCAACATTCCATAACCTGCTGCTCGCAAACGTCGTTGATAACGCCCCTCGTGACCACCCTCTAGAGGAACGTACACCCCTAACGCTCCTGTGCTCTCTAAGTCACGAATAAATTGTTTGCCAGTGATAATCAGTGCCATAAAAAGATTGTCCTACTACCTGAGATGAACCTGGAGCGTGACAGACGTTGTTCAACAAAAATATGAAAGTTACTAACCATATTAAATGTAGGGCTAACCTGGATCGATCGGCTAAACGAGAAACTGGTTTGATCCATAGATTTTTTTCAATGAATTAAAGGTAAGCAATCCGTTCTGTTATGGGCGATCGCCTCATGCTAAGCACAGCCACTATAGACACTATAAATGGGGTGCGGGATTGGGGGTACAAGGGGGAACCCCTGATTGGGGGCTTTGCCCCTACAATCCCCAGGTTTTGTTTCCAAACCCTATCTATAAAACGTTACCTAGAGAAGGGAGTACTTACAAAACAGACTTCTCGACTTGTTTGGCAACAGGTTGAGTCAACACCAAACTGACTCAAACTCTGCCCTCTCCCAAAATCTCACGGCAAAATCTATCTTAGTTGTCCTGCAAGCAAATATAAATATGTTGTTTTACTAGAATACCCTCAAAGGATCTCTGTCCAAAAATCTTCCGCAACTGCCAGCAAAGTGCGCTACCATAACAAAGCGGCAGTTAACACCATCCACTATTTTTCTTGACGCTCTAAGTAGATTTAGAAAATACTGGACGATTTAGTGTTAATTGTTTATACTGTTTAATCGCTGCCAAATTAATTCTGAGTTTCTAAACCAAGCTCAATTCGAGATTAAGTTTAGAAGCTATTAGGATACTGGGTAGAAAATCTGTCCAAGTCCTGGCACAGCTACAGGTAATGACGTAAAGAGAAACTTTACGCAAACTGTTACCTAAAGGGATTGCAGAACGGTTGAAAGTTGATTTGCACAATTTATTTGTGCATTTTTAGCTTGATTGTGTTTGCTGAAGTTTGTGAGATGCAGGTTGTTGAGGCGATGCGAAGCACTTTCCCTTCTAGGGTAATCGCAACCTTGCTCATTTTTGATGTGTAAAGTAAGGGAGACTGTGATCGTGTCCGTTGGCATTCTCGGCACAAAACTCGGAATGACTCAAGTGTTTGACGAATCAGGTAGGGCAATTCCTGTAACCGTCATTCATGCGGGTCCATGCACTGTCACTCAAATCAAAACTCCTCAGACAGATGGTTATTCTGCGGTTCAAGTGGGTTACGGTGAAGCGTCAACAAAAGCTTTAAGTAAGCCTGAGTTGGGTCATTTGGCAAAATCGCAAGCTTCGCCTCTGCGCCATTTGCAAGAATACCGTCTTGAGAGTGTGGATGGATTTGAGCTAGGTCAGCAAATCAAGGCTGATGCCTTTGCATCAGGTCAAATTGTAGATGTAATTGGAACCAGCATCGGTCGTGGCTTTGCTGGTTATCAGAAACGCCACAATTTCAAACGAGGACCTATGGCACACGGTTCTAAGAACCACCGCTTGCCTGGTTCTACAGGAGCGGGAACGACTCCGGGTCGGGTATATCCCGGTAAAAGAATGGCAGGTCGGCTTGGCGGAAGTCGAGTGACGATTCGCAAGTTGAAAGTGGTGAGGGTAGATGCTGAACGCAACCTTCTACTCATTCAAGGTGCAGTCCCCGGTAAACCAGGTGCTCTGCTCAATATCGTGCCTGCTAAAACTGTTGGACGAGCAAAGTAAGACATAGGAATAGGGAAAATAGGTTCTTTAAAAGCCCAAATACCCCAAACTTCGTGGATTGAGTAGAGATACATATGGTTGATTGCGTTATTAGAAATTGGCAAGGTGAAGAAGCAGGAACGGCTTCTTTAGAATTGCGAGTTGCAAAAGAAGAAAATGCAGCTCATGTTGTTCATCGGGCGTTAGTGCGTCAAATGAATAATGCTCGGCAAGGGACGGTCTCCACTAAGACTCGTTCTGAAGTTAGAGGGGGTGGGCGTAAGCCTTGGCGACAAAAAGGAACAGGTCGTGCTCGTGCAGGTTCAAACCGTTCTCCTTTGTGGAGAGGGGGTGGTGTTATCTTTGGGCCCAAACCTAGAGATTTCTCAGTCAAGATGAACCGTAAGGAACGTCGTCTGGCATTGCGAACTGCATTTCAAAGTCGGGTTGATGATCTTGTTATTGTTGAAGAGTTTGCCAGTCAATTGCCTCGTCCCAAGACCAAGGAGTTGCTTCAAGCGATGACTCGGTGGGGAGTTGCTGTTGGCGAAAAGGTGCTGTTGATTGTCTCCGATCGCGACGAGAATGTTTATCTCTCAGCTCGTAATGTCAGTAATCTCAAGCTAATCTCAGCCAGTAACCTTAATGTTTATGACTTGTTGGCGGCGGACAAGATTGTAGCAACCGCTTCTGCAATTACAACCATTCAGGAGGTTTATAGCGATGGCTGAAATTAAGACTCGTGATTTGGCGGATCTCGTGCGTCGTCCTTTGGTCAATGAAAAAGCGACACGCCTACTAGAGGAGAATAAATACACCTTTGAGGTTTCTCCAAAGGCATCCAAGTTGGAGATTAGAGCTGCGATTGAGGAATTATTTGATGTCAAAGTAATTGATGTCAATACTTATAATCCTCCTCGGAAGCAGCGGAGAGTGGGTCGTTTTTTGGGGTACAAAGCACTGTACAAGCGGGCGATCGTGACTCTTGCACCTGGAGATTCCATTACTCTCTTCCCAGACGTCTAATCCTTGCTTTGCTAAAGATATTCTTTGCTATTTGAAACTGCCGAGAGCTTAAATTATGGGTATTCGAGATTATCGTCCCTACACCCCTGGCACCCGCCAACGAACTGATCCTGATTTTTCTGAAATTACTCGTAGTAAACCAGAAAAATCACTGACCCATTCAATTCATCGTGCCAAGGGTCGCAACAACCGAGGTGTGATTACCTGCCGTCATCGTGGTGGTGGTAGCAAGCGATTGTATCGAATCATCGATTTTCGTCGAGATAAACGCAATATCCCGGCTCAAGTCATGACGGTTGAGTATGATCCCAATCGCAATGCTCGTATTGCATTGGTGCAATATGAAGATGGTGAAAAACGGTATATTCTCCACCCTGCAACTCTGGCAGTAGGCGCAACCATAATTGCTGGTTCAAATGCTCCTTTTGAAATCGGTAATGCTTTGCCTTTGGGCAATATGCCTTTAGGTACGCTTGTTCATAATGTGGAGCTTTACCCAGGCAAAGGTGGGCAAATCGTCCGGGCCGCAGGTGCGTCTGCTCAAGTAGTGGCTAAAGATGGAAATTTTGTCACTCTTCGCTTGCCTTCAACTGAAGTCCGTCTTATTCGACGAGAATGCTACGCAACGATTGGGCAAGTTGGTAATACTGATGCCAGGAACGTTAGCCTTGGCAAAGCAGGCCGCAAGCGTTGGTTAGGGCGTAGACCTGAAGTGCGAGGTAGTGTGATGAACCCCGTCGATCACCCTCATGGTGGTGGTGAGGGGCGTGCCCCTATTGGACGTTCAGGTCCAGTGACGCCCTGGGGTAAACCTGCTCTAGGTTATAAAACTCGTAAGAAGAAAAAGCTGAGTAACGCGATGATTGTTCGTCGTCGTCGTCGTAGTTCTAAGCGAGGTCGTGGCGGACGGGATGCTTAACATCTTGGTTGGCTTAAACTAAAGCCCACTGTGAAAAATCTGAAGCTGATTAGAGGTTACCTGACGTATGTCTCGTTCATTAAAAAAAGGTCCTTTTGTAGCTGATCATCTAATGAAGAAGGTTGAAGCCCTCAATGTAAAAGGTGAAAAGCAAGTCATTAAAACGTGGTCACGGGCATCTACCGTACTACCTCAAATGATTGGACACACGATTGCCGTTCATAATGGTCGCCAGCATGTTCCTGTGTATGTAACGGAACAGATGGTGGGTCATAAGCTGGGAGAATTTGCCCCAACTCGGACATTCCGGGGTCACGCTAAAAGTGATAAAAAGGCTCGTCGCTAAAAGGTTAAAGGTTGAGATATTGGCTACTGGTGGTTGGTCAGCAAATGCCAGTTTACTAATCGCTAAGAGCTAGAGGAGAAAGTTATGCCAACTACTACTGGTCAAGAAGTTAAAGCTATTGCTCGTTACATCCGAATGTCACCCTTTAAGGTGCGTCGGGTTTTAGATCAAATCCGTGGGCGCTCCTATCGAGAAGCTTTAATTATTCTAGAATTTATGCCTTATCGCGCTTGTGAACCGATTTTAAAGGTCTTACGTTCGGCAGTTGCTAATGCTGAACATAATGAGGGTTATACACCTGCTGAGTTGGTAGTGAGTCAGGCATATGCAGACCAAGGCCCGGTGCTGAAGCGGTATCGCCCACGTGCTCAGGGGCGAGCTTATCAAATCCGCAAGCCGACTTGCCACATTACAATCGCGGTTGCTCCTGGTGCGGACAGTGATGAGTAATATATTTTTCCTTAACTTTAGATTGAGCTGAGACAAGTATTGCTTTTTTGAGGGTTTATTGTTGTGGGACAGAAGATTCATCCAGTTGGCTTCCGCCTTGGTATTACACAGGAACACCGTTCTCGGTGGTTTGCTGATTCTGGGCGTTATCCAAAACTATTACAGGAAGACTACATCATTCGTAGTTTTTTTGATAGAAATCCTTTGAAACTGAAAAGCTTGGAAAGCCCCAGCATTTCAGAAATTAGGATTGAACGCAAAGCAGATCAAATTGACCTTGAGGTACATACAGCTCGCCCTGGTGTAGTTGTGGGTCGTGGTGGACAGGGTATTGAAGAGCTAAAAGCTGGTTTGCAAAAGGTTTTGGGTGGAACTGATCGCCAAATTCGTATGAATGTGGTTGAGGTTGCCCGTGTTGATGCAGATGCTGCTCTTATAGCGGAGTACATTGTGCAACAGCTAGAACGCCGAGTTTCGTTCCGTCGGGTTGTCCGGCAGGCGATTCAACGGGCTCAGCGAGCGGGTGTTCAAGGCATCAAGATTCAAATTAGTGGACGTTTGAATGGTGCTGAGATTGCTCGTACTGAGGCGACGCGTGAGGGCAAAGTCCCACTCCACACTTTACGTGCAGATATCGATTACACCTATCGCACCGCTCAGACCATTTATGGGGTTTTGGGTATCAAGGTTTGGATTTTTAAGGGTGAAATTATTCCAGGACAGGAAGAACCCGCACCAACGGCAGGCAATGTCCAGCCCCGTCGTCGGCAACAACAGCGTCGTCGGCAGCAGTTTGAAGATCGGTCAAACGAAGGGTAAGGGAGTAAGTCATGTTAAGTCCTAGAAGAACTAAATTTCGAAAGCAGCAACGCGGGCGAATGACAGGTCAAGCGACTCGAGGCAATAACCTGGAATTTGGAGACTTTGCACTACAGGCTTTAGAGCCTTGCTGGATTACATCACGTCAAATTGAAGCGAGTCGTCGTGCAATGACCCGTTATATTCGTCGGGGTGGCAAAATTTGGATTCGCATTTTCCCAGACAAACCTGTGACTATGCGTCCTGCTGAGACCCGTATGGGTTCTGGTAAAGGAAACCCTGAATTTTGGGTTGCAGTCGTGAAACCAGGTCGCGTTTTGTTTGAGATTGCTGGTGTTTCCGAAACGATCGCTCGTGAGGCAATGCGTTTAGCGTCTTATAAATTGCCTATTAAAACTAAATTTGTTGCTCGCCAAATGGAGGAGTCGTAAGTCATGGCTCTACCTAAAATTTCAGAAATTCGAGATTTAAGTGATCAAGAGCTTCAAGAGCAGATCGCAACAGCCCGAAAGCAATTGTTCGATTTGCGATTTCAGCAAGCCACTCGTCGCCTCGAAAAGAATCATCAGTTCAAACATACTCGTCATCGACTCGCCCAACTGCTGACACTAGAGCGGGAAAGGCAGTTGACGGCAACTTCAAATTCCCCAGCGGCAGAGGAGTAGACAATGGCAGTCAAAGAAAGAGTGGGTGTTGTAGTAAGCGACAAAATGCAAAAAACAGTTGTTGTCGCAGTTGAGAACCGTGCTCCTCATCCTAAGTACCGCAAGATTATGGTTCGCACAAAGCGATATAAAGTTCATGACGAAGAAAATAAGTGCAAGGTGGGCGATCGCGTTCGTATTCAAGAAACCCGTCCACTCAGCCGCACAAAACGCTGGACAGTGATTGATATTCTCAACAATACACCAGAGGCTTGAGCAGCTAGGAGAAAACCATGATTCAGCAAGAAACTTATCTCAACGTGGCAGACAACAGCGGTGCTCGTAAGCTCATGTGTATTCGTGTACTAGGTGGAAACCGCCGTTATGCCGGGGTCGGCGATGTGATTATCGCCGTTGTCAAAGATGCCCTGCCTAATATGGCAGTTAAGAAATCTGATGTTGTGCGAGCAGTTGTTGTTCGGACCAGGAAAGGGCTGAGACGTGATAGCGGTATGAGCATTCGCTTTGACGACAATGCAGCTGTAATTATCAATGCTGAGGGTAATCCTAGGGGAACCCGCGTTTTTGGTCCCGTGGCTCGTGAATTGCGAGACAAAAACTTTACCAAAATTGTCTCCTTAGCTCCGGAGGTGCTGTGATGGCAAATTCTGCTCCTACTCGTTACAGAATGCACGTTAAAAAGGGTGACACAGTTCAGGTCATCGCAGGCTCAGATAAAGGGAAAGTCGGTGAGGTACTACAGACCTTCCCAAAAATGAGCAAAGTGATTGTCAAAGGAGTCAACATCAAAACCAAGCACGTCAAGCCTCAACAGGAGGGCGAGTCTGGTCAAATTACGACAAGCGAATCTCCGATTCATAGCTCTAATGTCATGCTTTATTCGACTAAGCAGAAGACGGCTAGCCGAATTTGCTACACCCTGAATGCCGATGGGCGTAAAGTGCGCATGCTCAAAAAAACTGGGGAGATTATTGATTGACTGTGATTATTCAAGCTTGTGTCCCTGACCAAGTCCAGGGAATTTAATAGGAAAGATCTTATGACACAAAAGTTCAAGGCACTTTACCAAGATAAAGTAGTTCCAAAATTGATGGATCAGTTCAAATATACGAATGTCCATCAAGTTCCAAAAGTGATCAAAGTGACTGTCAATCGAGGGTTAGGAGAGGCTGCTCAAAACGCTAAAGCGTTAGAGGCTTCCCTGAGTGAGATTGCGCTTGTTACGGGACAAAAGCCAGTTGTAACTCGTGCTAAAAAGGCGATCGCTGGTTTCAAAATCCGCAAGGGTATGCCCGTTGGCATTATGGTCACTCTTCGAGCTGACCGAATGTATGCGTTTCTTGACCGATTGATTAATCTTGCCCTCCCTCGTATTCGTGACTTTCGCGGTGTCAGCCCTAAAAGCTTTGATGGGCGTGGTAACTATACATTGGGAGTTCGCGAACAACTGATTTTTCCAGAGGTTGAGTATGACAAGGTTGACCAGATTCGAGGTATGGACATTTCAATTATTACAACTGCGAATACCGATGAAGAAGGTCGTGCCCTGCTCAAAGAGCTGGGAATGCCTTTCCGGGATAACTGAGGCAGTGTGACAAAGAGGAAACTATGGCGGTTAACGACACGATTGCAGACATGTTGACGCGCATTCGCAATGCCAACTTAGCGCGACACCAAACGACGGAGGTTCCGTCAACTAAAATGACTCGTAGCATTGCGAAAGTATTACAGGACGAAGGTTTTATTACCGATTTTTCTGAAGCCGGTGAAGGACCAAAGCGTATTTTGGTGATTGCCCTCAAATATAAAGGGAAGAATCGTCGTCCCATTATCAATGCACTCAGGCGCGTCAGTAAGCCTGGTCTGCGGGTTTATTCCAATCGCAAAGAACTGCCCAGAGTGCTCGGTGGTATTGGTATTGCTATTATTTCGACTTCCAGTGGCATTATGACTGACCGAGATGCTCGTCGCCAAGGGCTTGGGGGCGAAGTACTCTGTTACGTCTGGTAGCACCTGCTTTTTAGGAGTGAATCATGTCTCGTATCGGTAAGCGTCCTATCAGTGTTCCTACAAAAGTAACCGTTACTATTGACGGTCAATATGTTGCCGTTAAAGGACCAAAAGGTGAGCTATCTCGCACCCTACCTCCTGAGGTGGAAGTGGTTCAAGATGGGGAGAACCTGCAAGTCAATCGGCGGAATGAGTCTCGTCCGGCACGCCAACGTCACGGTCTTTGCCGTACTTTAGTTGCCAATATGGTTGAGGGAGTCTCTCAAGGGTTTCAGCGTCGCTTGGAAATCCAAGGGGTAGGCTACCGCGCCCAGGTGCAAGGTCGTAACTTAACCTTAAGCGTAGGTTACAGCCATCCTATTCAAATCGAACCGCCCGATGGAATTCAATTTGCTGTTGAAAATAATACAAATGTTATTGTCAGTGGCATCGATAAAGAGATTGTTGGTAATACAGCAGCTAAAATTCGCGCGGTTCGTCCACCTGAGCCTTATAAAGGAAAGGGAATCCGGTATTCAGGTGAAGTCGTTAGACGTAAAGCTGGTAAGGCAGGGAAGAAATAGCAATGAAACTGAGTCGCAAGGAATCAACTCGTCGTCGTCACGGTCGTATTCGACGCAGTGTTTCAGGAACTACAGAGCGTCCCCGGTTAGCTGTTTTTCGGTCTAATCAACATATTTATGCTCAGGTTATTGATGATTCACGTCATCACACTTTGGTTTCTGCTTCAACCTTGGAGCCAGAGTTAAGAGAGCAACTTGAAACTAGCTCAAATTGCGAAGCTTCAGCTCAGATTGGCAAACTTATTGCAGAGCGATCGCTTAAGCAAGGGATTAAACAGGTTGTTTTTGATCGGGGTGGAAATCTATATCATGGTCGGGTCAAGGCTTTAGCAGATGCTGCCCGTGAGGTTGGGCTCGATTTTTAAAACCCATTGCTACAGTAAGGATCGGGTTGAGCAAAGTTATGTTGAGCGATGATGACTAGCAAGCAGGATTGGAGAGATGGCTAAAAATCGTAAAAGCAGCCGTGCTCGTGAGAAAGAAACGGATTGGCAAGAAAGGGTTGTGCAGATTCGCCGCGTCACTAAAGTTGTGAAAGGTGGGAAAAAGCTCAGCTTCAGGGCTATTGTCATTGTTGGCAATGAAAGAGGTCAGGTCGGTGTGGGTGTCGGTAAAGCCAGTGATGTGATTGGTGCTGTTCGCAAAGGAGTCGCAGATGGTAAGAAGCATCTTGTAGATGTTCCCCTAACCAAATCCAACTCAATTCCTCATCCTGTAGATGGTATGGGTGGAGGTGCAAAAGTAATCATGAGACCTGCTGCGCCTGGTACTGGTGTAATTGCAGGAGGAGCAGTTCGGACTGTTCTTGAATTGGCAGGTGTTCGTAATGTACTGGCAAAGCAGCTAGGATCGGGTAACCCCTTAAATAATGCCAGAGCGGCTGCTAACGCTTTAGCATCGCTTCGAACTTTCTCTGAAGTGGCTGAAGAACGAGGCATTCCTGTTGAAAATTTGTATGCCTAGAGAATGCATTAATAGTTGGTAACAAACATGAGACTTACAGACGCTTTACCAAAAGAAGGTTCTCAAAAACGTCGCCGCCGTGTTGGGCGTGGCATTTCTGCTGGGCAAGGGGCGAGTTGTGGCTTCGGCATGCGAGGTCAAAAATCGCGCTCAGGTCATAGTACCCGTCCTGGTTTTGAAGGAGGTCAATTACCGCTGTACCGCCGTATTCCAAAATTGAAGCACTTTACGGTAATTAACCGCCAGCAGTACACTACGATCAATGTGGCTGATCTCGCTAGTCTTCCGGCTAATACTCAAGTCAGCTTGACAGCATTGATTGAGGTTGGTCTTATCACATCTGATGACGGTCCTTTAAAAATATTGGGTGATGGTGAGCTAGCAGTTCCTCTTCAAGTTGAGGCTGCTGCATTCACAGCGTCAGCTCGCACTAAGATTGAAGAGGCTGGCGGCACTTGCACTGTAGTTGATTGATTCCTTGACGCGGCTTACGTGTCAACGCCTTCGATAGGTTTTGTAGGAGAGGTATCCCTTCATGGTTGTCAATCGAGACAAAGCTCCAACGGCGCAAGAAACGTTTATTCAAATGGCTCAGGCCGCTGGTTTGAGAGGTCGATTATTTGTCACTATTGGAATGCTGATTCTGGTTCGCTTAGGAGTTTTCATTCCCATTCCTGGCATTGATCGAGAGGCGTTCCAGCAAGGAATCCAAGGAAGCGGGTTAGGTAACTTAATCGGGCTTGTTGATATTCTTACGGGTGGTGGTATCTCGGCTCTAGGAATTTTTGCTCTTGGCATTCTTCCCTATATTAATGCTTCTATTATTTTGCAGTTACTGACGGCAGCACTCCCTAGCTTAGAAGATCTTCAGAAAAATGAGGGTGAGGCAGGACGACGAAAGATTTCCCAGATTACGCGGTTTGTGGCGTTAGGTTGGGCTATCTTACAGAGCGTTGGTATTGCCATTTTAGTAAGCCGTTACGCTGAAGTCCCTGGTCCTTTGTTTATTGTAGAGACTGTAATCGCTCTGACGGCCGGTTCCATGTTTGTGATGTGGGTTGGAGAACTAATCACAGAGCGTGGTATCGGAAATGGGGCTTCTTTGCTGATTTTTGTAAGTATTGTTTCAACGTTGCCAAATTCTTTAGGTCAAACTATTGAACTTGCTCAGGGAGGCGATCGCAATCTTGTCGGTGGGGTTATTATCCTGCTTTTGGTTTTCCTGGTCATGATCGTTGGAATTGTCTTTGTTCAGGAAGGAACTCGTCGCATTCCAATTATTTCTGCTCGCCGTCAAGTGGGTCGTCGGATGTATCTAGAAAAGAGTAGTTACTTACCGCTTCGTCTCAATCAAGGTGGTGTGATGCCCATCATCTTTGCTTCTGCGGTCTTATTTTTGCCAGCTTCCCTTGCTCAATTTGTTCCTAATCAGTCTTTAGGTGCAATTGTTCAGTATCTTAGTCCTGGGCACTGGGTTCATGTGATTTTATATTTGGTTTTGATCTTGTTCTTTAGTTACTTCTACGCCTCAATAACGGTAAATCCTGTTGATATGTCCCAAAACTTGAAAAAGATGGGTGCTAGTATTCCCGGTATTCGTCCTGGTAAAGCGACTAGTGAGTATATTGAGCGCGTCTTAAATCGATTGATCTTTTTGGGAGCTATTTTCTTGGGATTAGTAGCGATTGTTCCAACTGCTGTTGAGAGCGCAACTCAGGTCAGAACATTTCAAGGATTGGGCGCGACATCTCTGCTCATTTTGGTAGGTGTTGCAATCGATACTGCTAAGCAAATTCAAACTTATGTGATTTCCCAACGATATGAGGGGATGGTGAAGCAATAGTGGTACGTTTGATTTTTTTAGGGCCTCCTGGTGCCGGGAAAGGTACTCAAGCAACTCTTCTGGCAAAAAGCTTTTCTATCCCGCATATTTCTACTGGCGATATCTTGAGGGGTGCAGTAGCTGAAAAAACTGATTTAGGACTTAAAGCTCAAGATTATATGGATCGTGGAGAATTGGTGCCTGATCAACTTCTGCTAGGAATGATCCAGGGTCGCCTCAACCAACCAGATGCTCAAATGGGATGGATTTTGGATGGTTTTCCTCGAAATGTGACTCAGGTTGCTTTCCTAGATGAATTGCTTGTTGAAATTCATCAATCTTGTGATGCTGTCGTAAATATAGATGTTCCTGATGAGGTTTTAGTCGCGCGACTTCTAGAGAGGGGGCGTAAAGATGATAACGAAGAGGTAATTCGCAGACGTCTTGACGTATATCGAACCCAGACGGCACCTTTGATTGATGCCTATCGTAGTCGTCAGCAACTAGTCTCTGTCAACGGTAATCAACCGATTGATACTGTGACCTCAGAGTTGAAACGCCTAATCCAACAGTAGGTTCTCACTATTAAAAGTCAAATATTCTCTTAAGGCAGGGTTCATATTAAAGCCAATTTAGTAAAGATTTGTTAGTCTTGGAATGAAAGATGGTCAAACCGTTAGATAAGGAATTAGACTATCTTTCTTCTGTTCTAAAGCTTATTTTTTGTGTTGTTTTTGAGGGCATACTCATTGTCTAAGCAAGATTTGATTGAGATGGAAGGCACAGTGACAGACTCGCTGCCAAACGCTATGTTCCGAGTCGATCTAGATAACGGTTTTAATGTTCTAGCTCATATTTCTGGAAAAATTCGGCGTAACTATATCAAGATTCTGCCGGGTGATCGGGTTAAAGTCGAACTGACTCCCTACGATCTAACCAAAGGTAGAATTACTTATCGGCTTCGTAAAAAGTAAATTTGTTCGTTTGGTCATATAAATTCAACTTTTTGACTTTTGGTCAATTTATTTTATCTGATGGCTCTTTCCTTGATAAAAACCTATAAAAAGGGTATAATGTTACGTTTGTAATACTTTGATTTGTGCAACATGAAGGTTCGAGCGTCTGTTCGTAAAATTTGCGAGAAGTGCCGTGTCATTCGCCGTCGTGGCCGTGTCATGGTTATTTGTTCTAATCCGAAGCATAAACAACGCCAAGGGTAGTGATTTGGCCCCAAGTCTAGATTGAAACATGAGCGTTTGCCTAGACATTTACTAAGCTCAACAGCTTGCAAAAATTTGAGTTAAGGAGATTTTTAACGTGGCACGGATTGCTGGAGTAGACCTCCCACGTGACAAACGTGTCGAGATAGGTCTTACCTACATATACGGAATTGGGCCGACTAGAGCAAAAGAAATCTTAGCTGCAACTGGGGTTAATCCAGACACTCGTGTTAAGGATCTAACTGATCCTGATGTTGCTTCTTTGCGTGAGGTTATTGAAAATGACTATCAGGTCGAGGGTGATCTGAGACGTCTAGAGGCTATCAGTATCAAGCGGTTAATGGATATTGGTACCTATCGTGGGCGTCGCCATCGTGCAGGATTGCCAGTCAGAGGTCAACGAACCAGAACAAATGCTAGAACCCGTCGGGGTGGACGCCGTACTGTTGCTGGTAAGAAGAAAGCCCCAAGTAAGAAATAAAAGCAGTAGTGGCTTTTCAATCAATATCCCTTCATTATGCCTTTTGAAATTTTGAAAGAAAATAGTCAAAGTTTGAGATGTAATTGGATATTGGTTGTGGTTTGTGCGATTTATTTAAGGTGCAAAGCCATTTAGGTGTGGCTCTACAACTTCCCTCATTGAGTTAGTTCAATTTCAGTATTAGAGATATCAACATGGCACGACAACCGACTAAAAAAACTGGAGCAAAGAAGCAAAAGCGGCATGTACCAAGCGGCGTAGCTCATATTCAGTCTACCTTCAACAACACGATCGTTACGATTACAGACACTAATGGTGAGGCCATTTCATGGGCATCATCTGGTTCTAGTGGCTTTAAGGGCGCAAAAAAGGGTACCCCCTTTGCGGCACAGACAGCAGCTGAAAATGCGGCTCGGCGAGCTACTGATCAAGGAATGCGCCAGATTGAGGTGATGGTCAGTGGGCCTGGCTCTGGTCGTGAGACGGCTATTCGTGCTCTGCAAGGGGCTGGTTTGGAAATTACATTGATTCGGGATGTGACTCCTATCCCACATAACGGTTGTCGTCCTCCTAAGCGTCGTAGAGTTTGAAGAGTCTGGGATTTGATTATTGATATTGATAGCTGAGATTTTCAGGTGACATCGATACATTAGCCGAGTTCCCCAAGTGGTTATCGAGAAGATAGGTTGTTTATGTTCGAGTATCTAACTCGCGAAAAGTTGGTAGAGCCAGTTGTGCTTTCTAACTAGTGCTTAAAGAGTAGGGAGGTTGGTAGATGGCACAGTTTCAGGTTGAATGTGTGGAGTCTGATACAAGTAGTACACAGGGCTTGTACAGCCGCTTTGTGTTAGAGCCTCTTGAGCGGGGTCAAGGAACAACAGTTGGCAACGCACTGCGGCGAGTTTTGTTGTCTAATTTAGAGGGTGCAGCCGTTACGGCTGTAAGGATTGCTGGGGTAACTCATGAGTTCATGACGATTCCAGGTGTGCGGGAAGATGTCTTAGACATTTTGCTGAATATGAAAGAGGTGGTTTTGAAGAGTTACTCCTCGCAGCCTCAAATTGGTCGTTTGCGGGTTGAAGGGCCAGCAACAGTGACTTCGGAGTATTTTGAGCTGCCAGCAGAAGTTGAGGTTATTGATCCTGACCAATATGTTGCTACGGTTGCGGCGGGAGCAATTTTTGAGATGGAGTTTCGGATTGAGAAGGGAGTTGGGTATCGAGCCATTGAGCGAGGGCGCGATGAAACCTCAGCCCTTGATTTTCTGCAAATTGACTCTGTCTTTATGCCTGTTCGCAAGGTGAACTATACCGTTGAGGATGCCAGAGTTGGGGGTTCTCTTGAGAGAGATCGCTTGATTATGGAAGTTTGGACTGATGGAAGCGTCACTCCTCAAGAAGCTTTGAGCCAAGCTGCTAATATTCTGGTTGATTTGTTCAATCCTTTGAAAGACATCACATTTGAGCAGATGAAAGATGTGCTTGATGATGATGAGGATCCAACAAATCAAATTCCAATTGAAGAATTGCAGCTCTCCGTCCGAGCTTACAACTGTTTGAAGCGGGCGCAGATTAACTCCGTTGCAGACCTTTTGGATTACACCCAAGAAGATTTGTTGGAGATCAAGAATTTTGGGGCAAAGTCTGCCGAAGAAGTTATTGAAGCTTTGCAAAATCGTCTGGGGATCACTCTTCCTCATGAGAAGTCTGCTAAAACCAGCTAAACTATAATGCTGGGAGTTTAATCACTTTTTATCTTTTACTGTCCTTCGTCGTACTGTTTTCTTATGCGTCATCGTTGTCGTGTTCCTCAACTTGGTAAGCCTGCCGATCAGCGCCGCGCTCTTCTGCGAGCACTGACTACAGAGCTGATTCGTCATGGTCGAATTACAACGACTAAGGTGCGTGCTAAGGCTGTTCGCTCTGAAGTCGAAAAAATGATTTCTTTGGCAAAAGATGGTTCTCTTGCAGCCCGTCGTCAGGCTTTAGGATACATCTATGACAAAGATTTGGTTCATGCTCTTTTTGAGCAGGCGAAGGAACGGTATGGCGATCGCCAAGGCGGTTATACTCGGGTTTTGCGTACTGTAAGTCGTCGAGGAGATAACTCTGAGATGGCGATTATTGAATTGACATGATTGGGAATTTTTAGTTTACATGTCTGCTGTTTTTCCACAGTTAATGAGTTCTTCTGAGATTAATGTTGATCATGATTCAGAAAAACTCCAAAGAGTTGCCCTGGTTATTCAGTACCTGGGCACTCATTTTCATGGTTGGCAGCGACAACCCCAACATCGTACTGTTCAAGAAGAGATAGAAAAAGCCTTGCAGGCTGTTGTTAAACGCCCCGTAACTTTGCATGGTGCGGGTAGGACAGATGCAGGGGTCCACGCGGCAGCACAGGTTGCTCATTTTGATGCTCCTGGATGGATTCCGGCTTATCGCTGGACTGATATCCTTAACCATCGCTTGCCGAGTGACATTGTGATCCGAGCGTCCGCTGTCGTTCATCAAAGTTGGCATGCTCGTTTTTCGGCGTTGTGGCGACGATATCGTTACATCATTTTTACCGAGGCTCGTCCTAACCTGTTTGTACGTCCTTTTGCTTGGCATTATTATCATGCATCTCTTGATCCATCTTTAATGCAAGAAGCTTTAACTCCTTTATTAGGACGTCATCATTTAGCTGCGTTTCATCGGGCTAACTCGGGACGTTCTCATTCATGGGTTGAAGTGCAGGTGGCAGAGTGTAAGAGCCAGGGGTCGTTTATTAGTATTGAAGTTCAGGCCAGTGGATTTCTCTACGGCATGATGCGCTTATTAATTGGGCTTTTGGTTGAGGTAGGACGGGGATGGCGATCGCCCGCTGATTTCACAGAGCTTTGGACACAGCAACGACGAGACCAGGTCAGATATGCTGCTCCTCCACAAGGACTATGTTTGCTGCGCGTAGGATATGCTGACTTCCCGTTCTCCACTGAAGTTTGGTTTGATACTCAACCGCAATTTCTCTTTCAATCAGTTACTGAAGCTCAATATTGTCTCACCTGAACTTTTACCTCTTCAAGATTTTAGTTTTGTAATTCCTAAAAGCTACTATGAACAAAACCTACCTCCCTTCTCAACAGACCATTCAGCACAGCTGGTATGTTGTAGATGCTGAAAATCAACGTTTGGGGCGTCTAGCTAGCGCGATCGCCATGATCTTGCGCGGTAAAAACAAGCCAACTTACACTCCTCACCTAGATACGGGTGATTTTGTCATTGTTATTAACGCTGAAAAAGTGGATGTAACTGGCAAAAAACGAGGTCAAAAGGTGTATCGACGTCACTCTGGGCGACCTGGTGGAATGAAGACCGAGAGCTTCGCAAAGTTGCAAGCTCGTCTGCCAGAGCGCATCATCGAACAAGCTGTCAAAGGGATGTTGCCTAAAAATACCCTTGGTCGGCAGCTGTTTACAAAGCTCAAAGTTTATGCTGGTTCTGAGCATCCTCATCAAGCTCAACAACCCGAATTGCTAAAAATCAATACTATTCCCGGAGGAGATGATTAATGCAGGCTACTGAAAAAATGGGTCGAGTCATGTATTGGGGTACAGGTCGTCGCAAGTCGGCTATTGCGAGAGTTCGTTTGGTTCCAGGAAGCGGCCAGTTGATCATTAATGGTAAGCCTGGAGAGTTGTATCTTCAGTTCAACCCTACCTATCTAGCTGTGGCGAAGGCTCCTCTAGAAACGCTTGGCCTTGAGAATGAGTACGATATTTTAGTCAATGCTCATGGCGGTGGTTTGACTGGGCAAGCCGATTCCATTCGCTTGGGAGTTGCTCGTGCTCTCTGTCAACTTGATCCTGATAACCGTAAGCCGCTCAAAATTGAAGGCTACCTGACTCGCGATCCTCGTGCTAAAGAACGGAAGAAGTACGGTTTACACAAAGCCCGCAAGGCTCCTCAATACTCGAAGCGATAAAAGTTAGAATAAAAGACCATCCCTTTCTAAATTCTTGAATCATGGCAAAATCTGATATTCATCCAAAGTGGTATCCAGAGTCTAAGGTCTATTGCAACGGTGAGTTGGTGATGACTGTTGGGTCCACTAAGCCTGAGCTTCATGTTGATGTGTGGTCTGGTAACCACCCATTCTTTACTGGAACGCAGAAAATCATTGACACCGAAGGTCGTGTTGAACGTTTCTTGCGGAAGTACGGCATGATGGAGGGTGGTGACCAAGGCACTGAGACAAAGTCAAAGCAATCTAAGAAGCGGTAAGGACTCACGGTAAGTGGCTCCAAGCTAAATTGGCCGAGCCGCTAATCTGTTCGTGTTCCTGACCTCTTCTGACGGTTGAAACTGTTCTCATGGCTGAAGCATACCTTTTAGAAAAACTAAAGTCTGTTGAGCAAACATTCAACGAACTGACTCGGCGATTAGCAGATCCAGATGTGGCTACTAACCCGGGTGAGTTTCAGCGGGTTGCAAAAGCTCGTTCTGCCCTAGAAGAAACGGTTATCACTTTTGAGAACTGGAGAAAAGCTCAGGATGACCTGGTTGGGGCGCGGCAGATTCTCAAGGAAGCTGGTGGTGATTCGGAGTTGCGTGAGATGGCAACTCTAGAAGTTGATGAATTGGAGGCAACTTTAGATTCTCTGGAGACTCGCCTTAAGATCTTGCTGCTCCCCCGTGATCCCAATGATGACAAGAACATCATGTTGGAGATTCGAGCGGGAGCAGGTGGAGATGAGGCGAGTATTTGGGCTGGTGATCTCTTGCGGATGTATTCTCGCTATGCTGAAGGTCAAGGGTGGCGAGTTAAGTTGGTGAGCGAATCATTGGCAGAGATGGGTGGGTTTAAACAGGCGATTCTTGAGATTCAAGGGGAGCAAGTTTACAGTAAGCTCAAGTTTGAGGCGGGTGTTCACCGGGTGCAACGGGTTCCGGTGACTGAAGCTGGAGGGCGAGTTCATACATCTACTGCAACAGTGGCAGTTATGCCGGAGGTAGATGAAGTTGAAGTTGAAATTGATCCCAAAGACATTGAGTTAACTACAGCACGTTCTGGTGGAGCGGGTGGGCAGAACGTCAACAAGGTTGAAACTGCCGTTGATTTATTTCACAAACCAACGGGTATCCGAATTTTTTGTACTGAGGAGCGATCGCAGCTACAAAACCGAGAGCGAGCAATGCAAATTCTTCGGGCAAAGTTGTATGAAATTAAGTTGCGAGAACAGCATGAAGCGGTCACTTCAATGAGGCGGTCGCAAGTGGGTACGGGCGATCGCTCTGAGAAAATTCGTACTTATAATTACAAAGATAATCGTTTAACTGATCATCGGTTAGGTCAAAACTTTGCTCTATCTCCAGTTTTAGAAGGAGATATGGAAACTCTAATTCAATCGTGCATTTCCGAAGACCAACAAGAGCGATTGGCAGAGTTGGCGAACTCAACATCGGCTGTTTCGATTTAAGCTCATTCACTAAAAATTCTGTGGCTCGTTTTTTGCACATAGCTGATATTCATTTAGGCTTCGATCGCTATGACAACAAAGAGCGAACGAAAGATTTTTTTTATGCGTTTCAAGACGTATTGCAACGATATGCGATCGCGGCTCAAGTCGATTTTGTCTTAATTGCCGGTGACTTGTTTGAGCATCGTAATATTCAGCCCGCTATTCTAAACCAGGCCCAAATCTGTTTTGAGATGTTGCGGGAAGCCAACATTCCTGTATTGGCGATTGAAGGGAATCACGATAACCGACCCTATGGTACTAAAGCTAGTTGGCTGCGGTATTTGGCAGATTGGGGCTTTTTGATATTGCTTGAGCCAGGGGATGTTGCTGCTGGAGAGCCATTGTATGAATCCTGGGACGCTGCAACCAAACGGGGAGGCTATATCGATCTGGCTTGCGGCGTTAGGGTTCTGGGATCCTATTGGTATGGGGCAACAGCACCGAAAGCGATCGAGCAGATTGCGACAGCCATTCAATTGTTGCCCCCCGGCCCTGACCGTACTGTTTTGATGTTTCATCATGGTTTAGAGGGGCAAATTGCTCGCTATGCAGGGGCTTTACGCTATGACGAAGTGCGCCCATTGCAGATGGCTGGCGTGGATTATCTGGCACTAGGGCATATTCACAAAAATTATGTGGTTGAAGGTTGGATTTTTAACCCTGGTTCTCTTGAGGCGAATAGCATTGAGGAGAGCCGATATGAGCGGGGAGCTTATCTGATTGAGATAGGTAAGACGGGGCTAAAAGCAGAGTTAAAGCGAGATTATTATCAGCGATCGCTGGTGCGCTTGGTTTGTGTCTTGCGAGGTCATGAGAGTTTAGAAGAGGTGGAACAGGCGGCGATCGACCAGGTGCAAGAAGCAATTCGATTGAAACGGCTCAATCCCAGTGATGCCCCAATTGTTGAGCTACGAATTGAGGGTCAGGTTGGGTTCGATCGCCTTGATCTCGATACTCGTAAGTTGCAACGGCAGTTACAGGAATTAAGTCAGGCGTTGATCTTCTTGCTGAAATATGAGGCGGATGCAGTGACTTACGCATCACCGTTAGCGGAAGAGGCCAGTCGTTTACAAATTGAGCAAGAAGTATTTATTGATTTATTAACTGCCAACACCGTTTACAAGAAACGGGCTTTGGAGTTGTCGAGAGGTTTGATTGATCTCAAAGATTGGCAACTCGAAGGGCGACCGGAGTTTGAGCTTTATCAGTTTGTGCAAACTTTGTTAAATAGTGACTCTGAATGACGATGGTTCTAAGCGGGCCTAATTAAGCGATGATGGGTCTGGACTGACAGAAAATAGTTTTCAACTCACCTATGACCGATTCATCGTTACCTTCCCTGATTCAACAGATGTTGCAACCGGAGTTTTATCCACATCCGGTACAGTTGCCTATACAACTGATTCAGACGCATGTGTCCTACGTTCTTTTAACAGGGGAGTTGGCATATAAAGTCAAAAAACCAGTTGACTTTGGGTTTTTGAATTATTCATCGCTGGAGCAGCGGCAACATTTTTGTCACGAGGAATTGCGCCTCAATCGGCGGGGAGCCGCAGAATTGTATTTACAGGTTCTGCCGATTACCCAAGATGGAGATCAGTGTCATCTAGAGGGTGAAGGTGAGGTGGTGGAATATGCCGTGCAGATGCGTCAATTTCCTCAAGAGACCTTGCTGACAAGTTTGTATGATCGGGGGGAGTTAACGGAGTCGTTGTTGCAAGAGTTAGCGGTGGCGATCGCCCAGTTTCACAGCACAGCTGAGGCCAATGATTACATTCGCACTTTTGGCACGATCCCCAAAATTCGGGAAGCCTTCGATCAGAATTATGATCAGACCGAGGCTTATATCGGGGGGCCTCAAACGCAAGAGCAATTTGATAAAACTCGGACTTATACCGATCGTTTCTTTGCAGAGCGGCAGGCGCTATTTAGCGATCGCGTTCGTCATAACTGGATTCGAGAGTGTCACGGAGATATTCACCTGCGGAATATTTGTCTGTGGCATGGCAAGCTATTTTTGTTTGATTGCATTGAGTTCAATGAACCCTTCCGCTTTGTTGATGTGATGTATGACGTTGCCTATATCGTGATGGATTTAGAAGCACGTCAGCGACCCGATCTCACGACCGTCTTTCTCAATACCTATGTTGAACAGACGGGTGACTGGGAAGGGTTACAAATTTTGCCCCTCTATGTCAATCGTCAAAGTTATGTGCGGGCAAAAGTAACGTCTTTCTTGCTGGATATTCCCAGTATTCCAGATGCTGAAAAACAAGCTGCCAGTGAAACGGCTGCGCTCTATTACCGATTAGCTTGGCAATATGTTCAACCTCGTCAGGGGCGACTGTTTTTGATGTCAGGATTGTCTGGTTCTGGCAAAACGACTACAGCTCGTCAGTTAGCCAAACAGGTGAATGGCATTCACGTTCGTTCGGATGCTGTACGAAAACATTTGGGCGGCATTCCGTTGCAGCAACGTGGGGATGACCAGTTATATACGCCTGAAATGACTGAAAAGACCTATCATCGCTTGTTAGATTTGGGGATCACACTGGCAAAAGAGGGTTATACCGTCATTCTAGATGCTAAATATGATCGTCAAGCCTTGCGGCAAGAGGCGATCGCCCAAGCCCAGGCAAACAATCTACCGATTCAACTGATTTATTGCTCGGCTCCTTTAGAGGTGTTAAGCGATCGCTTAAAACAGCGGACAGGGGATATCGCCGATGCTACGGCTGATTTATTACCAACGCAATATCTAGAACCGTTTACTGAAACTGAGCAACCTTTTGTTGCGACGCTGGACACAACCCAGCCACTTGAGCCACAACTGAGAGTAATCACAGATTAATCAAATCGATGTTTAACGATGGAGTCACTTTAGGATTACAACTATGGCTAATTTTCTTAGCCTGTTTTTTCTTAATGGGATATTCTGCCATGTTTAGCATTGGTTTGGGGGCGATCGCTGGGTTTGCAGGTGGTTTTATCTCAGCCTATGTGAAAGCCAAAGCGCAAGCCCCACCGCCCCCTCCTTCAGATGACGATCATGAAAGTCCTCTCAAACGCGCCCAAAATCGACTGCAAAAGTGGCGTAAAGATGGTGAAGATAGTCGAAAGCAGGCCACTACTGCTGGGCGCAACCGTCGTCGTTCCCTTAAATCTCCTCGTCGATCCTCCTAATTCTCTAAATGTGAGCTTATCCCAGTTAATATTTGAGAGCTTAATCAAGACCAATCTAGGCAATACAAAGAACTTCTCTTATTGGAGTCATCTCCTATTTGGAATTCAATTTCCTTTTGAAAGCAAAAATGGTCTTTTGACCCTATTCATCCTACTTGTGTTGTTCGGTATTCTGGCATTATTTATTTACAAAAAATATCGATTTAAAATCTCAACAAGCCAACCCTCAAATTATTCTTTTTATAGTCAAGAACTCTTTAATCAAACCGGCTTTTATCCCATTGGGCAAGCTGTTGTTCCAACCGTTTATCGCCCTATTTCTAACTGGATTGGGCGTTTAATTTTGCCAGCTAAGCAACCATTTCAATCAGAAGATTTTGTATGGATTGAGATTTACTGTGCCCCTAAACCATATCAACATTTAGTAGGTAAAACTCTGCCATTGCAGTGGTTGGCACTCGCTAAAACAGAAAACTATGTTCGCATTACTACACGAAACGTAGCCTTTACTCCAACAACTCGAACAGGAGAAAAGATGGGGAATGTTCATCCTCATCGCTTAAATTATCGCCTTCTTGTTGGGCCATTAGAGTCACTAGCGGGAGCACGACCCCAGGATGATGTAATTGTCAAACTCAGAGAACCTGTTGTTGTTGAAACAACAGACTTGTCAATAACAGGAAAAAATCACAATTATCGTCTATCAATTGCTAAAGAGCCTGTTCAAATAACAGGACGGTTTTATGGATTGGTTAGCGTTATTAGACCGATTGGAGGTCGCTTCCCTGATTATTTTGAGGTTCGTCATTTTAATGTGCGATCGCGCCAATTTGATGGGTTTCGAGAAGTTATTTGTATTCCTCAAGTTGTGCCCGATCGCAGTGGTTTAGCACGGTCTACAAATCATGGTTTAGAGATGTCTCCCTTGAATGCAGAGGGTTGGTACATCTATGGAGCTAAAAACGATGAGGGGATTTTTGTTGTACAAGCGATTGTGCCTCGCATTGCCATGCAGCTACAGCCTGATGAAGTGGTCTTGGGAAGCAAAGGGCTAGCTTATATCAGACGGCACAATTGGAAAAGGACTCGATCGGATAAGGGAACTGTCAAGCGAGCCTTGCTCGATCCAGTGGCAACGCAACCCGATGAGGCTCAACACAAATGGCAGGAAGGGGATCGGGCGATCGTGATTCACCTCTATGGTGGCATTGGTGGAGAACAAGGAGAATCTCCTCCCCTGGGAATCGTAACGGGTCATTTTTCCTATGGCATTGCTCGTGTGATTCGAGAGCCGTTGGCAAATGAATTGCAATTTCAAATTGAGTATCGCCAGGTTTATGCTCAAAATCCTGATGGCATCATCTCAGGGGCGATCGCTTGGGAGAACTATCTGGGAGATTTGCAACGAGGGTGGCTCGGCAACCGACCCGTTTCAGACGTCCTCATTAAATCCGACGTCATTACGAGAGATTATGACTTTGATGGCATTCGACTCTCGCCCCTGACGGAATTTATGAATCAGTTGGATATCATGATGGCGCGATATCGAGTAGGAGATGGAACGGGTGCCGCGATCGTCACTCCCGCCAAATCATGCGTTCAAGATTCTAACCAAGCTCTTTATGTAACGATTGAGCGGCTAGAGCAGCAAATTGCTGCGAATCCTAAAATTCAAGACTGGTTACGAGATCATCCTCACCATCCTCAAACGACTCGATTTCGACAATTACTTAGTTTGGGGCGATCGCTAAAAAGCTATCTCATCCCTTTTGGCATTACTCGCCGAGATTGGCAAAAAAATGCTGAGACCCTAGCGGGGACTGGTTTAAGCTCTGGATTATTTAAGACTCTCTTGGCAAGCTTTATTACTTGGCGAACCATGTTGCCTCGTCGAGCCCACGATGAAATCAGCAGCATTATGTTGAAACATGGAGCTGCATTGTGGATTATTCGGACTAACCAAATCGGAGGGGATAACCCGAAGATTATCCCCTATGCTCCAACGTTTATTCGGTTTCTTTAGTCGAGAGTGATTAGGCGGTTAAGGTGCGACGCTTCGTGACCAAACGGAAGGTTTCAATAATGTCTCCTTCTGCCCAACTGTTGAAGCCGTCAATCCGGATGCCACATTCAAAGCCAGCATTGACCTCTTTGGTATCTTCTTTCATCCGTTTTAGAGAGTCGAGGTTGCCTTCGTAAACAACTTCATTGCCCCGTCGTACCCGAATTCTACAGTTACGAATGGCCTTGCCTGAAAGGACATAACAACCAGCCACCGTTCCACGACCCAATGAGAAAGTCGCTCGAACTTCGACCTGACCCAGAGGCTCTTCGACGAGTTCTGGTTCTAGTAGACCCTCCATCGCCCCTTGAACATCCTCTAACAACTTGTAGATGATGTTGTAGTCGCGGACATCAACTCCCACTTCATCAGCCGCTTGTCGGGCACCGCTGGCAAAAGTGGTATTGAAGCCAATGATAACTGCGTTACTGGCTGCTGCTAAATCAACGTCAGTTTCAGTGATTTCTCCAGGTGCTGCCAATAAGACCCGAACTTGTACTTCTTTCTGAGGCAGTTGTTGTAAAGCTGCGAGGATAGCCTCGACTGAACCTTGAACATCTCCCTTAAGAATCAGGTTAAGTTCTTTTAGATCTCCCTCTTGAGCTTGTGCAGAGAGGGTATTTAAGCTCACCCGACGAGATGCCATCGCTTGTTGCAAGCGAGATAGACGTTGTTGATCACTGCGGGTATTTGCGATCGCCCGTGCTTCTTTTTCATCGGCATAGACTTCAAACTCATCACCCGCAGCGGGTACATCACTTAGACCCAGAACCTCAACTGCAAAAGAAGGAGTTGCTTCTTTAACGCGTTGTCCTCGGTCATCAATCATGGCTCGAACTTTACCAAACACCGAACCCGCTACTAAAACATCTCCAACTCTCAACGTTCCATTTTGGATGAGGAACGTAGCAACAGGGCCTCTAGCTTTGTCTAGATTGGCTTCGATAATCGTGCCTCGCGCTAGGCGATCAGGGTTAGCATGCAGGTCTTCTACCTCTGCAACCAGGAGTAACATCTCCAGCAACGTCTCAAGGTTTTCTCCAGTGAGTGCGCTCACCGGAACCATGATAGTGTCGCCCCCCCATTCTTCAGCGACTAAGCCGAATTCTGTCAATTCTTGCTTAACACGGTCGGGTTGGGCTTCTTCCTTATCAACCTTATTGATAGCAACCACAATGGGAACTTCAGCTGCCTTAGCGTGACTGACCGCCTCAATGGTTTGAGGACGTACACCGTCGTCAGCCGCTACGACTAAAACGGCGATGTCTGTCACCCTCGCTCCCCGCGCTCGCATAGCCGTAAAAGCTTCGTGCCCTGGAGTGTCTAGGAATACGACTTGTTCAGTTCTACCATCATGTTCAACATCAACGTGATAGGCTCCAATGTGCTGGGTAATGCCGCCTGCTTCCCCTTGAGCAACTTTTGTTTTGCGAATGGAGTCCAACAGAGTTGTTTTACCGTGGTCAACGTGACCCATGATGGTCACCACAGGTGGACGACGCTGGAGGCTTTCTAAATCCTCAGCATCTAACATTTCTGTTACTTTCTTGGCTTCTGCCTCGGCTTCAACCGTTTCAACCTCAATGTCAAATTCCTGAGCCACCATTGCTGCTGTAGGAATATCCAGAATCTGGTTGATGTTAGCCGCAATTCCTTTAAAGAAGAGAGTTTTAATGATCTCAGTCTCAGGAACCACTAAGATCTCTGCCAGATCGTGCAGTGAAAGGCTGCCTGTGAGCGACACCTTGGTAGGACGTTCTTTAACTTCAGGCTCACGGCGATCGCGCCGGAAATTCCTTTCATTAGAACTACTCGATTTGCGACCCTTCTGAGTGACGGCTGACGGTTGCTTGACTTGAGCCGGTTTGCTGCTTTTGGGTCGTGGGGGACGTGCCAATGACAGGCTCACCTGAACAGGCCCTTGGTCATCATCACCATCAGCATTAAGCACATCATCTAGCTCAATGTCTTCGTCATCCAGCAACTGAGTACGTCGCTTGGCTTTTGCTCCAACCTTGCCCGCTTTGGGTGTAGCTTCTTGCTCTTCTTCCTCTTCATCCCAGGCTTTACCCCGCTTAGGAGGGCGAGGCAAGGTCGGACGCTTGAGCTCATCGGCTGCACCGCCCGCTGGAGCAAATGCTGGAGTTGAACCTGATGAGTCACTGCCTCCTTCTTCTCTAGGAGTGCCTGGACGCACTGGTTTGTGGCGCAGCTCGATTACCCGTTTGGGCATGACGACGCCAGTTGCTTCACCACCCTCTGCTGTCGTTGTGACTACTGAAGGTCTAGGACGGCTAGTGTCAGGTCTTTCGGGTCTTTCAGAACGATCAGCTCTGACTGGTGCTCGCGATACACCACTGGGTGCACTGTTGCCACCAGGTACATTGACGCCACCAGATACATCTCCTTGTTCTGAACGTCGCTTCAGAACTGGTCGGTTTACCATAGACGATTGACTGTTACCTGCAGACTTAGGAACAGGACGTGCAGGTGGTGCGGTCAGTTCTAAGGGAATCGATTCCTCAATTTCGGCTTCAGATTCTGCTTCCACAACTTGTGGTTCTGCTTCCGCCTCAGCCGCCTCCGTCAACTCCGTTTCAACAAACTCTGGCTCATCGGTAGTAGGTGGCTCAGCCAAGGCGGGTGTTTGAGCGGCTACGACTTGCTCTTGTTGTTGAGGCAGGTCTGAGAGAGGTGTTGGAGGAGTATCAACAGGGTCTTCAAATGAGGAGGTGCTGTTTGAAGGCAGATCATCAGCCACAGGAGCCTTAGTAGGGCGGTTAGGTGTGACAGGACGAACGGGGGATCTTGGAGGTTGCCCCGTTGGTGCTTGAGCTTGATTAGGCGGTGGAGTGGGAGGTGCTGATTGAACTTCAGGGCGTTTAGGCGGCTCTGTTGTAGGGCGGTGCCGACGAACCTCTAAAATTTGCTGCTTTTTGATAGGAGGTTGAGGACCAGTTTGCCGTGAAGAGTTGTTTGTGGAGTGAGTCGGCATACTGGCTTTGCTAGCGGAGGAATGACTAGGGGTGTACTTTTCAGCAGCAGAGCGAATGCGAGCAGCTTCAGCGTCTGATATTGTGCTGCTGTGACTCTTGACGTTGATGCTGAGCTGGTCACAGACTGCCAAAATATCTCTATTGTCCAAATTTAATTCCTTTGATAATTCGTAAATTCTTACTTTGCCGTTGTTCATCCACTCTTTCCTCTTGACGCTGAATACTTAACACATAAGATGACCTACTGTTTTGACGAGACTACATTTAACAAACATTGAACGAAGGAGATACAGTTGCCAACCGCTGTTGGTCATGCAAGATCTAACTGCCACAATCATTTATAACGTTGAAGTTGTAAAAAGTGCAGCTATTGTTTGCTCAGGAGTCTAACAAACTGTTACTTACGAAACAGCTTGCTTCTATTGTCATACACAAATATTGTCTTACGCAAAGGTTAAGAAAACTGAAGGGGTTTAGAAAACTGAGGGCAGTTTTCGATCACAGCGATCGCTGTATCTTCATTCGGTATAGATACCTTATTTTTGCACTGAACCTGCCCTAAATCCTGTTTTAGATGAATCTATTATTAATTACCAGAATATAACTGAGACACACCTCTGCTGAGGGAAGTATATCGCCATCAGCCTATACAGGGTGATTCTTGGGGTAATTCCGATCATTCTAATAGGTAAGTGCAAGCAACAGCTTATTGAATGTTAACTTCTCTGAGACAACATTGTGGCTACTTTAAGCCAGCTTCCTCTATCGTAGCGACTCCTGATAATCGCTGCCACAGTATTTGATAAATTGACTCGGGGATAGGTGCTTTGAGCGATCGCCCCAATCGATCTTTTTTTTGAGCAGTTTGCAGACAACTTGCCTGTGGACAGAGGTAGACAGAACGACCCATCCCTTCGTCTAAACAGATGTTTTGAGCAGGATGTACTTTAACAATTCGCCAAAACGACGCCTTAGGAGCGACTTTACGGCAACTAACACAGCGGCGATAGTTTACTTCCACGAGAAAATGATAAGTTCAATTTTTCTAATCCACCTAGCCAAAAAACAATCATAAAAATTGTGGGGCTGCATTCATGATGGATCGAAAACCTTTTAGGGTTACTCTGGGCGTTTTAGTGCATCACTGATCTCCGCGCCAAATCCATCTGCTACAGCGAGTTCTTCAGGATCAGGGACATCGGTTGTTTCTTCGTCGTCAAAGTCTTCCTCAAATTCTTCGTCGAGTTCATCATCGTACTCATCATCATACTCCTCCTCAGCTTGAGCCGCTTCTCTGGCGAGTCGTTGTTCTTCTGCTAAGGCCGCAATCTTGCGGTTTTCAGCATCGTAGTCATATTTAGCAGAATCTTTGATATCGATTTTCCATCCGGTCAAGCGAGCGGCTAAGCGAACATTTTGTCCCTCTTTGCCAATTGCCAAACTCAGTTGATCTTCAGCTACCAACACATGAGCTTGTCGCTCTTCAGGGTTAACTAGACGCACTTCATCGACTCGAGCAGGGCTGAGAGCGTTGGAAATATAAGTAGCCGGATCAGGCGACCAGCGGATGACATCAATTTTCTCACCCCGCAATTCGTTGACAACAACTTGAATGCGTGATCCCCGTGCTCCAATACAAGCACCTACAGGGTCTACATCCCGCTCTAACGTATCAACGGCAATTTTGGTACGAGGACCGACTGATCGTGAGGGGGGGTTGGCTTCGCGCGCTACAGCAACTATCCGAACAACCTCATCTTCAATCTCTGGAACTTCGCTAGCAAACAAATCGACCACTAAACCCGCATCTGCTCTAGAAACCAATAATTGAGGACCACGATGAGATCCTTCAGACACTTTTTTCAAAAACACTTTAAATGTGGCATTGGCGCGATAGTTATCGTTGGGCAACTGGTCACGTTTTAATAGCTCAGCCTCTACCTCAGGCTGACCAAAGCCACTGTTGACTGCCATAATCACAGACTGACGCTCAAAGCGCAGCACTCTGGCTTGTAGCACCGTGCCTTCTAGCTCTTGAAACTCTTCCTGAACTAACTTCCGTTGCTGATCTCGCAGCTTTTGTGCCAAAACCTGTTTGGTTTGAATGGCTGCCATCCGTCCAAATTCGCCTTGGTCGGGGGTAACATCTAGCACAACTGTATCGCCCAACTGGGCTTCAGCTGCTACTTCTTGAACCTCTTCTAAGGCAATTTGGTGATCAGGGTTAGTCACGCCTTCTACGATGGTTTTGGTTGCAAGGACTCGAAAGCCTTCGTCCTCAACATCAAGCTCTACCTCGAAATTGCTGAAATAGTCTTCGTCAAAGTTAGTGACGTCAGGACGATTGGTGCGGCGATATCGTTCGTACCCTTTGAGTAATGCCTCACGCAATGCCGCTTGAACTGCATGTTTAGGAAGATTGCGTTCGCGGCTAATGCTGTCAATCATGTCTTGCAGTCCGGGTAGAGTGACCATTGACATAGAAGTAACCTCTGAAAATCTTAAGTTGTCGGATTGGAAATGAGATGGGCCGTGTGGAGTTATTTAGTTAAGCAGCAATGCTTACAGATTCCTTAGGGGTGGCGATGCAAAGCAGTTTACCCTTTGGGGCGATCGCTTAATTGCACAGAGTTGATAATCTGCCGTGGAATTGCGAGCGATCGCCCCTTTTGATTTAAGTGAACCGTCTCTTCATCGCGACGAATGAGTTGACCCGTCCATACTTTTTGTCCTTGGTAGGGTTCATTGGCTGTGACCGTAACTGAGAAACCCTTAAAGGAGATAAATTCTCGATCAGTTGTGAGCAATCGATCAATTCCAGGGCTTGAAACCTCAAGCACATAAGTATCTGGAATGATATCGACTGTATCTAGGGCTGCTTCTAGGGCATGGCTCATACGTTCACAGTCATCTAAACCGGTGTCTTGATGAGGGTTGCGGATGTCTACGCGCAAAATCGGTGGATTTTGATGGGTGTGGAATATTGCACCAACGACCTCTAGACCAAGGTTTTCTGCCACAGGAGCGGCTAAATCAACTATTTGAGGAATCAGTGGATGAGTCATCTTCTCCAAGGCCAATTAAGTAGAGACAGATGCTTTATAAGCGGCTAAAAAAACAAAAAAAGTGGGGCAATGACCCACTTCCACAGAAATGATGTCTCGGACAGGTGGTAGTCGCTCAAAGCAATTAACCCCCAAAGAGGAAATGCTTTGCATCAGTTACCAATTTCAAGTCTAGCGCATGATTTTAGGGTTGCAATTTCATCAAAAAGAGAATTTTATATAAAGCTTGTGTCCGATAACACATATTTAGTCCATTTTGAACATATTTACAATTTGTAACTTGCCAAAATACTGGAAATCTACCGGACGAATTGATCGACGGCTGAATCTTCTAACCAACGGAGTACACACAAAGGGGATGGGCAGTTTGTCAAACAATTGTTATCTTTTTTAATATGCTAACTAGTGTTTTTCTACCAGTTTTGGGGAAATCCTAAAAACAAACAAGGGATCACTAGCCAATCAAGATCTCAAATGTTTCGACACTTGCCGATCTTCAAGCTCGTCAACCTAGACATTTCACTCAGTAAGGAGTACCTTATGGAACCTAAAGCATTTGAGCTGACATTAGAACAGCAGTTTGAGATGCGGCGTATGCAAGATGAAGTCAAGGGACTGAGTCATGAGCAAGCTTTAAATTTGCTCGTGCAAGCTTCACGCCTACTTATGCTCAAAGACAACATTATCCGTAACTTGGTCAGCACTACACCGATGCAATCCCTTAGCTAATAGAGAGGAACTTATGGATCCGAAAGCATTTGAGTTAACGATGGAGCAGCAGTTTGAGTTTCAGCGTCTGCAATTTGAGTTTCAGGATTTAGACCACAATCAAGTTATTTACCAATTGATGGAGGCTGCCCAGCAGTTAATGATTAAAGACAACCTCATCCGAGATTTGTTGAAAAAGGCTCACATTTAGCCTTGCTGGCGTAGGCGATCTCCATCTCTTGCCAAATTTCTTCTTTGTCTGCACCGGATTGACAAGAAGGAGAGGGGCTGGGGGTGCAGGGACGTCCACCCAAGGCTCAAATCGACTCTATTGCTTGTCTGTGACCGTCTTTGAAACAGTTTTAGCTTGATATCTTTACCTATCTATTTATCTGTTCTGTATTGGTTTATCTTGTGATTGAAACGCTGATTTTAGTAAATCTCTCTACATCATTTTCTATAAGCAGCTTGGCAGGTTGACCGCAATGACAAAACAATTTTGAGCTTCGCTTCATCTTTTTATGTTTGATTCGCACAGGGAAGCGAGTAGGCAAACCTTAAATCATTTTGACTTGGATCGGAATCAACAAAGCTTAAACTCCTGTTCTTGATCTAGCTGTCGCAGGAGGTTCAAGCTCTGTATGGGAAAGCCGTTCTATGCTAAGCAGTTATGATAAGTAGATAGAGTAAACTCATTAGCTTCAGTATTGATAGTCTTACCCTCTTCGATCTATACATGTTTCAACGTTGCCTGATCTGCACCGATTTTTCAGATGGTTTGCAAAGGCTGGTTAATTTCGTTCCTGATTTAGCTGCTAGCGGGTTGACACAAATCGTGTTTCTGCATGTGATGACTATGTCGGATGAGCGAGAAGTGCCTCGACCGAATGCAGCCCAAGAACAGCAAGCCCGCGATCGCCTTGCTGCTGCCTTGCATCAGGTGCCATCAGGTGTAGAGGTCAAAGTTGAAGTGAGGTGGGGGCGGATCACCGAACAAATCTTAGCGGTTAGCAAAGCTTATCAAACAGAGCTACTGATGTTAGGGATGACAACTAACACTTTGTTGGGTGAGAAGCTATTTGGCAGCACGACTATGGAGATCTGTCAGCAGCGGGCAATTCCTACCTTTATCTTCCGACCTCAACTCATGTCTACTTACACCCGTGAAGAATTGCAATTAAGGTGTCGTCATCTCTTTCGTCATCTGTTGTTGCCCTATGACGGAAGTGCTAACTCTGACTATTTAGTTGACCAAATTAAGCAATATGCTGGGCAGCATCCATCACAAGGGATAGAACATTGCCTGCTATGTTGGGTTGTGGATGATGTGAGCCGCTCTAAAGAGCTAGAGGAGTACGAATTAAAGAAGGCTGAAGAAAAATTAGCAGTTGCCCGATCTGCTTTGGAGGGAGCCGAATTATCGGTTACAACGCAGCTTCGTAAAGGTCATTCAGTCGCGCAGATGTTATTAGCTGCTCAAGAAGATGACATTAGTGCGATCGCGGTTTCCTCTGAAAGTTTAGGGAGGCTGCTCAGCTGGTCATCTCCCAGTTTTGCCGCCGAGATTTTGCGTCGAAGTTGGTACCCCGTACTCTATCTACCATCCGGTAAGTGAGGCTGTTGGTCACGCAAAGCACTGTTACTGATTGGACTAATCGTGCTTAGGCTAGTGGTTATTGGGCTAGGCGAGTATTTTCGATTGACCATGCTGAAGGAGGAACAGCAACCGGGTGGGGCGTTCTATGGGGCAGATCAGTTAGTTGTTCTGTGCCTGAGTAATTGCTGATTTGAATAAAACCTGGAGTAAACAAAAAGATGGTTTCTCCAATACGCTCTTGATGCCCATCCATAGCAAATACCCCGCCTGCCACAAAGTCAACACAGCGTTGTGCAGCGTCTGCATCTAGCAAGCCTAAGTTAAGAATGACAGATTTGCGCTGTTTAAGGGCAGTGACAACCTGAGGAATATCTTCAAACGAGCGAGGCTCAACTACAATCATTTCAGTTTGTCCTACATTGCGGCTTGCCATCCCAATGACATTGGGAGCAGAGGGTGGTCTGCCGTTTGACTGACCAGATTGCCACTCAGTTTGAGGCGATTCTGCTTCGACATACTCATATTCATAGTCAGACTCATCTGATTCACCAAAGCCAAAACCATCCCATAGGCGTTGAAAAATACTCATAGCGGTTGACTCAGTAGACTAGTGCGTATGTTCTATTTTAATCACAATGCTTTGAATTTCCAAAAATGGTTACTGAATTTAAGCCAAGAGCTGCTAGTTAGCCTGAAGTAGACATTGAGGAACTAGAGTCAGTTCCATCAAATTCAGACAAACCAGGCTCAACTTCATCTGGCTCTGAGCTTGATTGTTCTGACTTGAGCCGCTGTGTAGGTTGGGAAAAAATGCGATAAGCATCGATTGCCTGGTTTAATTTCACCTCTGATGACAAATTTTTTTCAGAGGGATTCATATTTACTAAATTAAATTCAATGTTTTCAGTATAAATTGCCATAATCACCCTAAAAATCTCGAAAAAGTTAATCACCCATTTGCACTCTTCTTCAGGACATTCTTGATAGTAAGAAACCAAATTGGCAATGCGAGACTCTAGGTGAGTACGAGAATATTTACAAATTAAAACGATTTTAAGAAGAACGATAACTAAGGTTAAAGGATTGCCGTGTGAAAGCAATAGGATAAAGAGTGAAGCTGGTTCAGCCTGATTTTCAGTTGTTAAATAATCAATGACACGATTGCAGGTTCTTAATAGCAAAGCATCATCTATGACTTGGTGGTCACGATTGGTGTATAAAACAGCTAATTTTTCTGCGAGTTGCGTTTTTAGTGCCTTGGCGTAGTCATGATGCTCTACTGAAAAAATTAAATATTTTTGCAGGCTTTTCTTAAAGTCAGAGTAGGGCAAATGTTGAGTTTGGTTGATAAAGATGTTGGCAAAATTGTTGTAACTAAACATGCCCCGTTTTGCCACAATTAATTTAACTAAACGGAGTGCTTCATCACCTAATGCCGTTGGGTTTTTATAGGTTGATTTGGCTGGAGAAGTAGTTTCAGATCGAGCCGTATACATGGCTAAATCAAACTTAAATTTATCTTTTAATTGTTTGGATAGAGTTCTAGCGGCTTGCCGTTGCTCAATCGGATTTTTGAGATCAATGTATTGTGGTACGAGCAGGTAGGAGGCATAACGTTGACTCCAATGAATGTGTTCTCGCTCTTCGTAGCGGGCTGCAAATAATTGAAGTTCTTGAAAATCTTTGCTTTTAATAAAGGCTCTGATCCAACTTCTTAGACGTTGTGAGGTCGGAGACATCGTGTTCCGACTCAGAATGGGATCATTAAAGAGTTGAATCAGTTGTTGGATTGATCGGTGACTGCGTGTGATATCCCAGTTGTTGATGAGGATGTAGCACGATCGCTTGAGTGTATTTCTAAATTCCTGTTCTTGGTTAGCAAATACGATTTCATACAGCAGCGGTACGGTGTGAGAACTAATCGTATTGACGTGATGAATAAACAAGTGTTTGAATTCTGCTAACACGTCTTCTGGAGACCATTCTTTAACGATTTCCAGAAGATAATTGTAGATAGCTTCCTGTGCCCGTGGAACATCGCGTTGAGAGCGACTTAAACTACTACTGGTTGAGGGCTGAGATTGGGTGCCATCCACTAACTTGTTTCCGGTCATTACGCTACTCACAGTGACGAACGCTTTCTAAAACGAATGGGTGAATAACCAACGAAGCAACGATTGAAATGGAGATGCAAACTGAAGTGCGATCGCCAACTTGAGCTACAAAAGCGTGATACTAAGGTCTGCGCTATGAGTAACACTTCAAAAAATGCGGAATGGAACTAATATCACAGGGCTTAAGCTGTAAGCCGCGTTGGATAGTAGTTCAATCGAGCTAACGGTTTCTATCTTGCTTAAGAAGATGAGCCATTGTGCTCTGATATGTGAATCATCAATCGTGGGTTGATGAATTCCGGCAAATTAGTGAGAGCGTAACGAATTGCCTTAACTTAGGTAGCCTAAATTTGACCAATCTGAACTTGTGAACCTATCTAAACAGGTCAGTTAACAAAGCTCCAAATTCTAAAAGCTGATTTTGCTTTGATGATGAAAGCTTCTGCCCTCCGTAAAATAATGATCTCTAACCTTTGAGAATTAAATTCACTGAGTCAAGAAGGTATATAATCGCACTGGGTGAAATTAGAGAATTAGTAAACCTCTAGCGTACCATAGGGTAATAAAGGTGTTTCAATATGGAAGCACTCTGATTCTCTACTTTAAGAAATATCGAATTTAGACCGTAAGGAAATGCAACTTTAGGTATAAATTTTTCTGTTGGCTTAGGTGACGTTTAGGTGACTAGTATAAAATTTACTCCTTCATAAAAGTCTTAATGCTTTGAAAAAAGAGATTATAGGCATAAACGAGGTCTGAAGTCAAAGCCCAAGAATACACTAAACCTCTGAATTGCTTGAAAAGAGAGGAATTTAATCCTTAAAAAAATTATAAGGATGATGGTTAGATTTGAGTCCTTGGGTATCTGGCTTAGTTGCGATCGCCCCCTCGTGGATGGTTTTGAACCTTAATCCCCATTTCTGAGACAGGCATAAGAACTAGCTCTCGATAAGGCTTCATATAAAACTGTCATCGCATGATCAGGAAGATGATCGAGAAAATTTAGATCTCAGTTCAAGGATTGACCCTTGAGAGATTGGATAAGTTCCCAGATGACTGACCCAGGTCATGGCAGTGAGCAGCAGCAAGACAAATGCACGCTGTTTGATGGTCACTTGATGGTCAACTACGGTGGTACTTAAACTGCGATGCATCCGATGTTGTGCTGTGCACAGCGACGGTAAAAACCGTGCAGTACAATCAGTTGATTCTAGTCTTGCGCCAGCGACGCTTGAATTAAGGTCAATGCCGTTTCGTCTTTATCCGTTTCCACTTTCTTTATCTGCTACTCTCTGCCGCTTGTTTTTTCTATGAACCAGGCTGATGTGATTGTTGTTGGTGCCGGAATTGTAGGCTTAGCCCATGCCTATGCCGCTGCTAAACAAGGCTTAAACGTGATTGTGTTTGAACGCAATACCTATGCTGTTGGGGCGTCGATTCGGAATTTTGGCATGATTTGGCCGATTGGACAACCTGTAGGCAAACTCCGCGATCGCGCCTTAACTGCCCGTGCGAGTTGGTGTGAGGTCGCCGCCCAAGCTAGATTTGCGATCGAAGCTTGTGGGTCATTACACCTCGCGTATCGTCCTGATGAGATGGCGGTTTTAGAAGAGTTTGTAGAGGCAAATGCAGTAAAAGCAAACGCAGTAGAAGCAAACATCACTGGAGATGGCTCAGTCCGGTTGCTGACAGCAAGCGAGGTTGCTGACAAGAGTCCTGCTGTGGTGACTGACGGTTTGTTAGGAGCCTTGTGGAGTGCCACAGAGATGACGGTTGACCCCAGAGAAGCCATTCGGAAATTGCCGCCCTTTTTAGCAGACACGTATGGGGTGCAATTTCACTTTGGAACCGTCGTTACTGAGATCGATGCTCCTAAGGTGACTGCGGGGGGTGAAATTTGGACGAGCGATCGCATTTTCGTGTGTAGCGGTGCCGACTTTGAGACTCTCTATCCTGACCTTTATGCCTCTAGCGGCATGACGAAGGTGAAACTACAAATGATGCGAACTGCCCCCCAACCCGATAGTTGGCGATTGGGGCCTTCTCTTTGTGGTGGTTTGACCCTGACGCATTATTCATCCTTTGCTGATTGCCCATCTCTGCCTGCGCTGAAGACCCGCATTGAAACAGAAACACCCCATTTTCCACAATGGGGGATTCACGTCATGATGTCTCAAAATGCGAGTGGTGAACTGGTGATTGGAGATTCTCACGAATATGGCTCAACTCATGATCCCTTTGATAGAGCTGAGATTAACCAATACATCTTGGATTATTTGCATGGTTTTGCCAAAGCCCCCTCGCTGGAAATTGCTGAAACTTGGCATGGCATTTACGCTAAATTGCCAGGGCAAACGGAGTGGATTGCCCATCCTCAAGCAGGGGTGACAGTGGTGAATGCTTTAAGCGGTGCAGGTATGACTTTGTCGTTTGGCTTAGCAGAGGAGATGTTAAAAGCGACTAGGTAGCCTAAGCATCATCCGTTTAGTTCTCTGGGTTAGTTCTCCTGGGAGGACTATGGCTTTGAGTCAGGATATGAGTGTCCTGAGAGGCAGGGAATCGATTAGTACAGCTATATCAGACTAAGGCAAATCAGGTTTGGTAGCTTGTTTTATACGATGACGAAATAGTAGTATCTAAGACGATTGAAAACGTGGCTGGTTTTCTGCAAAATGCAAAGGATCGTATCTAATTGAGGGGTTGCTGATCGGTTTTGTCTAGACTACGGGTTACTTTAAACTACTGTCTATAATTACTCTGCTTTGCGCACATACCTGAATGGAGATCAGCGACGTTGACCTGAAAGTGCTGTTTGAGAGTTGCTCTGACTTGATGGCGATCGCTGACTTCGACGGTTCCTTGAAGTTAGTGAACCCAAAATGGGAATCGTTTTTTGGGGTTGGTCATGCGAAATTAGATGGCAAGGCAATTTATGACTACGTTCATCCGCACGATCAAGCCACTCTGAGCAGAGTGTTTCAAACCCTCACAACAGAACCTTTAAGGGAAGCATTTGAGGCTCGTTGCCTTAGCAAAGAAGGAGTTTGTCGCTGGTTTTCTTGGGTTGTGGTTCCTATTCCATCCCAATCTGTTGTATGTAGCATTGCCCGTGATATCACTCAATACAAAGAAATTGAGAACAAAACTGTTCAAGCTTTAGAGCAAGAGAAAGAGTTAAATAAGCTCAAGTCTAAATTTATTTCAATGGTGTCTCATGAGTTTCGCACTCCCTTGAGCACGATTTTATGTTCGACTGAGCTATTAGAATATTACGGATCTCAGTGGTCTCAAGAGATTCAACAAATTCGCTTGAACCGCATTAAAAGTGCTATTCGTCACATGAGCCACTTGCTCAGTGATGTGTTGACGATCGGTCGAGCAGAAGCTGGAAAATTATCATTTAATCCAGCCCCTTTTGATGTAGGGCAATTTTGCCGCGATTTAGTAGCAGAGTTGCAAGCTAGCATTGGCAGCCAGCATGTGTTGGGGCTAGCAATTCAAGGGCATTGCACCGATTTAGAGGTTGATAAATACTTGTTGCGTCACATTTTGACCAATCTTTTGTCTAATGCCATCAAGTATTCACCCGAAGGAAGCACCGTTCATCTAGAGGTAACTTGCACACCTGAACGAGTCACTTTGTGTATTCAAGATTGTGGAATTGGGATTGCACCACAAGATCAAGCCCAACTATTTACTGCATTTCACCGGGGCAGCAATGTTGGCTCAATTAGTGGAACTGGTCTAGGATTGGCGATCGTCAAACAGTGTGTTGATTTGCATGGCGGGTCGATTACCTATTCTAGTGAATTAGGCAAAGGAACTCAATTTATTGTCACCCTTGCAACTACAAACCCGAGCTATAGCAATGCATTAAGCATTTGAATCAATGGATCACGCTGTTTTAACTTGATTTGAGTATAGATATCTACAAGTTCTGCTGCGATTTGTGATTCGATCGCGGCTGCTTCTTGGCGAGACTTGCATTGATGGCGAAATTCAGGACGGTTGGGCGATAGGAGCGTTGCTGCAATGTCTTCAAACAACCGTTCATCAAACGGAGAATATAGAGGACGATGCGAAGCCGTTTCCCCGGTGGAGTAGTCGCCACGCATGTCATAGGTGAGTGACTTAATGTGTTCTTTTGCCCTATGTTTTACAAACACCCGCATCGGATAGGCTCGGCTGGTTGGCTCCATAGTGTCGATTCCCCAACAAGTACACGCTTTTCATACAATCGCAATCCCCAAAGTTTTTGGGATGAATTCTCATCCTGTCGAGCTGACGCTTTGAGCACCGCTATTACTGCACCGGATTTATACCTGGTCGAGCCGCATTTTGTTGACCAGAATACATCGCTCGCAGCACCAATGCGGGGTCAACCCAGTTCTCATCATATTTCAAGCCCCAGTGCAAATGAGGGCCTGTGGTTCGTCCGGTCATGCCAACTCGCCCAATGCGCTGTCCAGCAATCACCTCTTGCCCTTCCCACACCTGAATGCCCCCTTCGCGGTCAATCATAAACCGCCCATTGCGATCAGAGGAGACATGCCCTTGCATGTGGCAATAAATATGTAACCAGTTGCCCGATTCAATGACAACTGATGTACCGCAATTACTATCGTCTGAGACTTCCACAACTGTGCCTCCCCACCAGTTGCGAATGTAACTGCCTTCGGGGGCTGCCATGTCCAACCCATAGTGAAACTCTTGGGTATAGCCTCCTGTTGGGGAACGGCGATAGCCAAAAGGCGAGGTATAGGTTTGAAAGTTTTCGACTGGAAACGAAGCCCCCACCCAGTCATTTGTGGCTAACTGACTGGGATCAACCTGAGTCGGAGCAATATTGGTAGCCCCCTGGTCGATAGCCAGGGCAGATGAGGGTTGCTGAGTTGGGGTTAGGGCTTGAGGTCGCTGTGGAGAGATCCCCTGAGTTGGAGTCTCGACTAGAGGCGATCGCGGCTCTATCGTCTCTGGTGCTATTCCTAACATCTTTTGGTGAGTTTCAAAAATGACAAAACAGGTTAAAGCCACACCTGCTATTAATAGCATTCTGCCAAAACGAACCTTCTTGTTGTGCATCATGACGACTTAGGGAAAGACTCCACCCCTCACAATTTCAGGATGCTGATCATGTTCAGCTATAAACATACTCAAAGATAATTAATACACCAAGATTGCGTTGAATAGTTCAAAGGAATTAACTAATTTTTGCATTTATAGCTTTAGCGAGATACTTATTACTCATTTGAATTGGCTTCGCTGCGCATGAGTTCGTCAGGGCATTTCGCGAAACGCCCTTATCCCCAGCTATCTGCCATAATCAAAAATTAGGTAGTCCTAAACAAGTCAGGATATACCGCGCTCTGCGCGGCATATCCTGACTCAAAAATCATTACTTTTAGAGGACCACCAAAAATTAAATCGGTATTAGTTTCCTGTAGGGTAGGTGGGTGCTCATTCGATCGCCATTCACAGACCACTTTGAAATACTCAGCATCAAACGAGGTAAGCTCTACCCGATCGACATGAAAGCATTCTCCTGCCAAGCCCACAATCTTTTGCAAGATGTCATCAACGTCTAAGCTTGAGTTGAGTGCTCGATTAATCTGGTTGAGCAGTTGTTCGGGTTGGGCTTGTTGACGGATTCGCTCATTGGCAGCCTGTTGTTGACGACATAACTCGAATTCTCTGGGCGATCGCTCTAACATCGTAGGCAACCGAAACAAACGGTCTTTCAACCCATAATCGGTCATTCCCGCTTTAATACACTCGACAGCCGCCTCTTCACCTAAGGTTCCTGTTACTAAAATTAGGGGGATTTCTTGTCCAGATTGGCGCAACAAATCGAGAGTTTTGTAAGCCATAAAACCGGGTAGCCGATAGTCAGATAAGACCATGTCATAACGATGCGATCGCAACTGTTGTCCACAAGCCAGAGCCGTGTCTGCCACATCGTCAGAAAAATCAATAGGAGTGAAATAGAGTAATAAGCCAGTGCCGTTAGCGTATCTGAAAGGATATGAAACCCGATTAGGGTCGGCTCCGACAAATAAAAGCACCCTTGAGGAATAAAACCATTAGCCCAAAATTGTGCGTTTAAGAGTTCCAGCATGGGTCCTCTCGCGAAATGGGCGATCGCCTCACCCGTTAAGGGAATGACGAATATCTCAGCATAAGAGATGGAAAACAGTTTCAGCCAATTTCGTGAATCACTTCACTCATCACCCATCATGAATCACTCATGACTCACGACTGACCCCTATGCTTTATTGCGAAACTGCCATGCCAGTTCCAATAACTTGACCCATCGTTTTTGCACCTGTTTTGGGGTGCAATTGAGGACTTTGGCAATCTCTTCATCGGTGCGTTGAGCAGTTGGGCGATCGCTGGCTTGCAATCCCTTCAGGTCTAACAATCGTTGCTGATCGGGTGAGAGTTGCCCTAAAAAGGCTTCCCACTGTTGTTGGGGCATCCCCAAATTTTGATCAACATCTGCACCAAGCCATTGGTGCACCAACTGCCAGCGATGCGAACGGGCAAACTTTTCAACGTGATATTTAAATCGCTGTTGCAAATAATCACGCTGGCGAGCGGTAAGTCCCAAAATCTCGTCAATCTCAGGGACTGACAAGTCTTGCAGTTTGAGGGTTAAATAATCGACGCAATCTGACTGACCCTGTGATTCTAAATACTGCATCAGTTCATTAATGACGCGATCGCGCAACACTGACTCTGATGGGTCAACGGCATCCGTTACCATTTGTTCGCGGACTTGTTGAGCCAAAGGCGACCGATTTTGAATTTCGGCTTCTTCGCTCTTGGCAGACTCCATTGCCATCTCGATATCCATCGCAGTTTCAACCGGTTGGCGACGGGCAAATCCTTGTGCCCGCAACACAATTAACTGTTGACTGCGACGACCCGGCAATGTGATGCGGCGTTTGGCATAGTGCTCCGTAAACGCCATATATTCCGCTAGCTCTAACCGAGTTTTGGGAGTGTAGCTGTCGGGCAATCCATTTTCCCGACGAAAGGCTTTCATTACCTCAATATAGAAGCTTTGTAAGAAGTCTTCGATCAGGTTGTAACGGGCTTGAAACCCAAGCTGTGCCCGACTAGAGGCAACATGACGATAAACCATTGCACTCAGGCTGCTATGTAAGTCAACTCGACCTCGGCGAGAACCGAGTTTGTAGTAAGACAAACATTTTTGCTGTCGATGCTTGGCTAGCGTAATTTGCCAGGTTTGAACTTGCCCTGATGTTTGAATGCGATCGCTCTTAATACAAATCCGAATAACTTCTGCGGCAAGGCGTTGTGCCACCACCGTCATACTAGCGGTGCTATCGGGCAACTCTGTGCGAAATTCACCCAACAAAAATTGGGTCAACTTCTCTACTTGAATGACTGTCTGAGCCTCAGTCGTGGCAGCACACGACTCTGCTGAATTGGCAGCGGAGGCACTATGGTCACTATGGCTTGGTGGTCCGGGCGGATTTAAGGGTTCGACGTTCATGGTGGGTAGAGCACAGGGTAGAGGTAGACACAGCCTGGGAGGAAACAGAGGAAACCAAAGATGAGGTCAATGGCATAAATATGAACCTCTGCGGTGTGACAGAGCATATCTGCTGGGGTAACTCATGGGCTTGAGAGTTGCCCTCTTAGGCTGTCGTGTGTTTCCTTCCCTGACTGTCATAACTGTCTACACCTCAATGTTTAAGGACTACGGTGAACTCTCTCCGTTGCTATGGCAGTTTCTCAGGTGGTTTGCCAATCGCTTTATTTATCATCAGGCTAGATAGACATAGGTGCTGCCAGCGATCGCCTCTAACTCCCATTTCATCACCCTTCACCATTCCCTGCACCTGCATATGCTGACTGCTGCAAGATTCACGCTGTCCACTGGGTTTGGTGGACAGTCTAGCATCTGGATCGGCGATCAGTTCTATCCTCACTCCAGAAAACCCGTCAAAAACCAGTGCGTTTGTGCTTTTTTGACCTGCTGTTTGAATCACCGCTGCGACTTAGCCTGCCCCCACCTCTACAACCCACGGTGGAATCGCTTCCCACCCTAACCCTCGACGAATCATCGTTGGTTCGTCTGTCGTTAAATCTAAGATTGTGGAGACGTGATACGTCAGATCTAACCCATCATCAATCATCACATCCACCCGTTTTTCAAAACAATCAAACAGTTCTGCCTTAGAGACCCGGTCACTCTTACGAATTTCCGACTCCATATCATCGATCGGATTTGCCGAGGTTGAGATAATTGGATTCTCTAACGCATTTAATAGAGCTTGACAAATAGCGTGGTCAGGCACCCGAATGCCTGTTGTTTTACGTTTGGGGTTCATCACCAACCGGGGCACCAACTTGGTAGCAGGCAACAAAAACGTAAAAGGACCCGGAATTAACCGACGCATCGTCCGATAAGCACTGTCTGTGACTGCCGCATAGTGGGCAATGTTAGATAACGATGAGCAGAGAAATGTTAAAGGTTTATCATTAGACAATTGTTTAATCTGTCTAACCCGCTCTACTGCGGTCTTTGAGTTAAGATCACAGCCGATCGCATAGACTGTATCAGTGGGATAAAGCATCACAGCACCCTCACGTAGCGCACCTCTAACATGTTCTATCTCACGAGTCTGAGGCGTATCCGGATGGATTGTGTAAATTGTTGCCATAACAGTTTTTCCTCAGTAGAATCCTCAATCAATAGCCAGCGATCGCCTTTCTTTCATCAGTCATGACAAAGCTCGCCTATCTAGAATGTCCGACGGGTCTTGCTGGAGATATGTGCCTTGGGGCGTTAGTTCATGCTGGGGTGCCCCTGGAATATTTGATAGAGAAATTAAAGCCGTTAGGCATCTCTCACGAATATCACCTATGGGCAGAACAGGTTCATCGCAACGGGCAGCAAGCCACCAAAGTTCATGTTGATCTGCTAGCTGAGCCAAAGCACCGTATTTCCACGGAAGATGGGGTCGATCCACATACAACATTCGCCCATCCTCACTATCCTACCAAGACCGACTCTATCCAGCACTCTCACCCACATCACTCGCAACACCTTCACCCTCATGCGGCTATCGATGCTCAACCTGAGGTCAACCTTGAGCATTCTCACAGTCGTCACTTACCTGAGATTGAGCAACTGATTCGCGCAGCCGACTTACCCCCTCAAGCGGAGACCTGGAGCTTAGCCGTGTTTCGACGGTTAGCCGAAGCAGAAGGAGCCGTGCATGGCATATCCCCTGATCAAGTTCACTTTCATGAGGTGGGGGCTACTGACGCCATTGTTGATATTGTCGGTACTTGCCTGGGGCTAGAGTGGCTAGGGATCGAACAGTTGTATTGCTCTGCCATGCCCACTGGTGGAGGAACGATTCGGGCGGCGCATGGGCAATTGCCCGTTCCTAGCCCAGCCGTGCTCAAACTCTGGGAAATGCGCCAGGTGCCTATTTATAGCAACGGCATTCAGCGAGAATTAGTCACCCCTACTGGGGCTGCGATCGCCACTACCCTGGCGACTAGCTTTGGTGCTCCGCCTTCGATGACCCTGCAAAAAGTAGGATTAGGCGCAGGGTCTCGCAATTTACCCATTCCCAACATGGTGCGATTGTGGGTTGGCGAGGGAGAGGGAAGAGGGAAAAAAGAAGAGGAAAAAGAGAAGAAGGAAGAAGGAAGAGAGAAAAAAGAAGAAGGAATCCCGGTAGAAGTGCATCAACGAGGGACAGAGCATCGGTTAATTCCTAGCTCTGAGACAGCGGCTCAACAAGAAACGATCGCAGTGCTAGAAACTCAGATTGATGATCTCAATCCGCAAGCGATCGGTTACGTTATAGAAGCTTTGTTTGCGGCGGGAGCCGTGGATGTATTTACCCAGGCGATCGCCATGAAAAAATCACGTCCTGGAATTTTGTTGAGCGTGGTTTGTCACCCAGCGCAAGTTGAAGCGTGTGAGACGCTGATCTTCCGAGAAACGACCACATTGGGCATTCGTCGCACGATGCAACAGCGAAGTACTTTGCAACGTGCCATTCAGCTCGTGCACACCTCTTATGGAGAAATTCGAGTCAAAGTCGCCTGGTATCAAGGCGCGATCGCTAACGTCCAACCTGAATATGAAGACTGTGCAGCTTTAGCGCGACAGCTCAATCTACCCTGGCGAGACATTCATCGGGTAGCACTACAGGCGTGGCATGAACAACACGATCGCGGGTGCATCTGACGGTCAGGGGAGGGGCGATTGAAATCGCAGACTTCGGCAAGGCTTAGACGTTCAGCAAAGCTCAGCCAAGCCATCAAGCCACAGACTGCGTTCCAATAGCCGTGAATTCATTTACTGAGTTCAGTTTCCGAGGCTGATTACAGAAGTGGCAACCGAGCCGACTGTTTGACCTCTTTGCAGAGCCTTAACTCAGTGCCATCTTCGTTCCAATGAACCTGATCAAAAACCTGGTGTAAGATATAAAGCCCTCGTCCACACTCGTCTACTTCTTGCACATGTTTTTGGGTGCAATCGAGCGTACAGGAACATGAGGGGGAAAAACCAGCCCCCTGATCAGCAATAATCCACCAATGCTGCCCTTCGACAATAAAGAACTCAACCAAGACCTTTTTTCTAGGATCCAGATTGTTGCCGTGCTTAGCAGCATTCACCAAAGCTTCTTGCAAACCGAGCCGGATCTCAGGCTGCCATCGCAGCGGAACATCGGCCAAGAGCAAATCTAAAACAGGAGAAAGATGAAGAGTGGAGGCGAAGCTGACGGTGCCCCACCTGCGTCCCGTTGGGCGCAGAGAGATAGCAATCACTCAATAGAACCTCACTGCTTGCAAGTGGATAGGAGCTACTCTTGATAACCCAAAAGGGGAGATCAGAGGTCGCCTGGAATGTAATTGCTATCTGGTGATAGCGGTAGTAAGTCAAACGATGTAGATGCTTACCTTACAAACTCCAGTATTCCCACTGGACTATGACTATTGTAGCACGAAGCGATCGCTGCCATCTATAGGAAAAACCTATCCCCCTTGATGAGCAAGAGGGATAGCTGCTGGTTTCTGATGACTGAAAGAATTAAGCCTTCTTGCGCCGACGAGACAACACCAAAGTGCTTGCAGCCAAGCCCAACCCTGCCAAAGTAGCAGGCTCTGGTACAGATTCTGGCTCTTCTTTGATCTCAGGACGGATTGCCTGTGCGGTTACAACAAAGTCTTGAAAGTCAGTGTCGTTGCGATTGCCGCGATCGTCAAACCCGACGTCAACTCCTCCTGCTACATAAGGATCTGCTTGTGTCCGTTGTGAGGCGAGGGCAAAGTTGTTTGTTGTCGAGCCATCTAGCTCTTCCGCTACATTAGGCCCAAACACCGCCTGTTGGGTGTTGGTATTGTTGAACAAGTTCAATGTATTGGTTGAGTACACTCTTCCTGCCCTTCCGCTGTCCAGTCCCAAAGTGTATGTCTTTCCACCTAGAAACTTGTAGGAGACGGTTTGAGAGCCAGTCTGAGAAGTGACAGCATTACCAAAGGTTCCTTTGCACTCATTGGCGCAATTGTTGTCTGTTCCTCTAGTCTCAGAAAACAGAACAAAAGCACTATTTTCTGCAACTGCTCCACTAACCACTTCATAGATGCTTAAGGTTGACTTATATGCCCCGTGGGAAACTTGAAATGTAAAGTTAACGTCAGTGTCTTGGTCAAACTGAATGCCACTTGTGCCAAAGGTGGCCGCCTCAGCAGAGCCAGCGAGACCTCCGAGTGCAGCAGTTGCTGCTGTAGCTGCGGTTGCAATGGTCAAATATTTTTGAAGAGTCGTTGTCATCGCCATTCTCCTAAGAATTTGAGTGTTGAGTGAGGAAGGAAGGAATATGGGTCTTGCAAAAATCAATCAGTTGCCAGCAAAAACTGACCTGCAAAGCTCTCTAGCAAGTTGCAAGAAGTCAATTAACGTGAATTCGGGATAAGGATTTTGGCGGTTGAAACCGCAACTACAGGAGCAAAACCGACCTGCGTCGGTTCACTCAACCCTTGATTTTCCGTAGTTCGCGAAGGCGAACTTCGCTCTGATAGCCGCGAATTTATTCGCTAGGCTCTTAAACCGAACTGACGTTCAATTAGGCAAAGGGGTAGAGAGGATGGAGATGCAAGCAGTACCAATCGGGTGAACAAAAGCCACCCAAGAATGAAGCCTGACTCAGCTAATCAATGAAAAATTTGTAATTTAATCGCTCTCTGTGGAAACTCGCGATCGCACTGAGGTGTGGTTGGCTCGCTTAGTAAAGGTAGATGGGGCGAGACGTGGGGGAACAAATTAGAGCATTTACCAGACACACCATTTGAACGGTTAGAGAGACGTGCATGGAGTAGTAGATTCACTGAAACGCGAAACTTTTTTCAGCGTCTCTATGTCAACAATCATACTTAGAGAGCCAGTGGGTTTGTCACCCTCTCTGGTCAACGTTTACGCAGTCTTTAAAGTTGTGTCTGTGAATACAAAAGCTTTGTGAGGACGATCGCGTCTTTCATCAAAGCTGCGTTTTTGGGCTACGAAACGTGAGTCGAAGCTGCGTGCTGTGAGGTTCACAAGGGATTATTGAATCACAGCAAAAAATTGGGAACTTTTCAGCAGCACTCTACTGTCTTTACGGTACGAGAGCGATCGCCAGTTGAGATTTGCTCACTCAGGCTCGGTATTTTCACGATTTACTCAATGATTATGCAAGAGGTCAAAAAACTATTTCCTCCCCTACTCAGCGTGTTGTGCCTGTACTTCCTCAGTTATGCGTGCGCTAGAGTGGCCGTTTTTCAAACCGTAGAACACTACTCCGGAGCAGACGGTAAAAGCGGACTCCGACAAGATTACATTGCCAAGAGAGATCGCCCTGCTGGAGAAGGGTGGGAGTACCACATGTTTTTGCCAATAATCAAAGCTGAAGAGGGCATCATCAATTACTTCCATCATCGGTAATTGGCATTGCCCATTACTGGATTTACGCTGAAATTCCTTTGGAGTGGTAGTAAGGGTCTTCATGCAGACTGAAGATGAACTTTAGCTTCACGGGCTACCGTTTCAACTTCATCTTTGGCTAACACCTCCAGCACTGCTAGAGCCTGAGGGTGCTTTAAGCGACCTAATGCTTGTGCGACTCGATAGCGAATCTGGGAATCTTGATCCGACGCATAGGGGATCAAGAGTGGCAGAGCACGACTGTCACCCAATTCTCCTAAGGAGCCTACGGCCACTGTGCGGATCAATTCATTGCTAGACTCTAAAGCTGATTGCAATAGCTCAAACGAACGGGGATCTCCTAACTCGCCTAGAGCCGCAATAATACTGAATTGCACCAACCATTCTGACGAGGTTTGATATAGCGTTTGCAAATCTTCAAAGGCTTCTGTCAGTTGCAGTGCCCCAATTGAGTCGGCGGCGGCTGCCTGGACATCAGCTTCTGGATCGTTTAAGAGGCGATCGCGCAAGACTGTCAGTGATTTGTGGAGATCTTGTTGTCCTAAGGTTGCTAATTGACTAATGGCCGCATAACGAACTCGGGCATTGGAGTCACTCACAACGGTTTGAACTAGCTCAAAGGCGATCGCAGGTTCAAGCTGACGCAACTGATTGATAGCACTCAACCGTTGCCCATAATCTTCTGAATTCAATAATTGTTGAACAGAGTCAGGCGTAACAGTCATATTATTATTCTTTCCAAAATCTATAATTAAAAAGGCACATCGCGTTGTGCAAGAGAGCTGTCTTGCTCTAATTGACCTAGCCTTGATGGGCTGCCATAAAGCGAACAATGTCGCCACGAGTCACAATACCAATCACTTTGTCGGTTTCGTCTAAGACAGGTAATCGGTTAATGCTGCGTTCGTGCATCAATTGAGCCGCTTCTCGCAACGGTCGATTGGGTTTCACCGTGACAACCTCTTTGGTCATGACTTCACCTACGGTTTGTCCCAGAGCTTTGTGTAAGTCACGGTCATATTTATTGGGGTTTTCCAGATAAATAACGCTGTCGAGCAGCATGATGTATGCCGGGGGAGTCACACCTGTCTCTTGCCACATCAGGTCAGTCTCTGAAATGACCCCAACTAATTTGCTGTTAGAGTCAACCACCGGAAGACCGCTAATTCGTTTTTCTGCCAGGATTTGAATCGCATCTTTGAGGGAGGTCTCTGGCTGCACCACGATCGGATCGTGGGTCATTACATCAGCAACAGTAGTGGTCATAGTTAGCCAGTTGAATTTGAGTGCTCTAGGCTCATTTTAAGGAATCATGGGGATCAACCGGGCAGGATTCACAGGTCGTTACATCAGGAGAGCGTGGGGATGGCTGGGGGATTACTGGAGTTACAAATATTTCATCTACCCATCCACCTATCCACCCATTTACTCATCGACCGCTTCACAATAGGCTTTAAGGATATCGATGCAATGGGCGATCGCCCCCAAATGAGCAATCTCATAGCCGTGGGTGTTTTGGGTGGGAAAGCTCAAACAAGCTGCCCGCCCGACATGACCATTTTTCATGGCGATCGAGCCGTCACTGCCAAATCCGCTAATCGTTGCTAGTTGTAGCGGAATTTGGAGTCGATGGGCAATCTGACGCAAGGTGGAGTTTAGACCTTCGTCATATACCCCGTAGCCATCTTGAGACAAGAGGACGGGTGCAACTCCATCCTGAATCGGATATTCCTCTGAAAGGGGGCAAATTTCTAAAGCGATCAAGGCATCCAACTGTTGATTTTTGGTGAAATACAATGCCCCGATCGCGCCGACTTCTTCTTTGGCTGATGCCACCAGATAGACATCCACAGCAGGTTGTTTGACGTGCTCGGCGAGTGCCAACAAGATGGCGATTGAGGCTTTGTTGTCCAGCGTGTAACTGGCAATGTGATCTTTGAGGCGAAAGGGTTGTTTGCGGTGTTTGCCCACGACCACACGGGTGCCGGGGCGAATCCCCACCGTCTCTAACTCGTCGGTGGTAAGTTTGGTTTCAACCCAGGCATCTTCCCACCGGACGGCTTTGTCGTCTTGTTGAATCTTTTGAGGAGACTCGTGAGACACGTGACGAGAGCCAAAACTAAGAATGCCGCTGATCGTCTGGTGATCTCCCAATAAATCCACTACGCCTTCGCCATAGACCCAGGGAAACGCACCCCCTAATCTGCGAACTTCGACCTTGCCCTCGGTGGCAACTCGCTTGACAATGCCTCCAATTTCATCTTTGTGAGCGGTGATGGCGATCGCTCGACTGGGATCACGTCCTGGAAGTTTGGCGATCGCGTTGCCAGCGTCATCCTGCCATGCCTCAACCCCTAGCTCCTGGAAGCGGTGCATGAGGAATCGGTCAATTTCTGTCTCTGCACCACTAGGAGAATGGTGCATCACGAGTGTGGCGATCGTGTTGAACAACGTGTCGTATGTGATATTAGCCATAACCTTTACGAGAAGTGTTGAAACCCTCGATTGAGAGTGAGCACCTCGTTTGAGTATAGTCCCGTGGAGTCGTGCAGGACGACCTGAGGATCGGCGGTAATCGTGCCGACGATCGCGGCTGGAGAACCGAGTTTTGCCTGAACTGAGTGGGCGATCGCTGTTGGTAGACAGAGCACCAGTTCAAAGTCTTCGCCCCCATACAATGCCCATTCGATCGCTTGCTCTGGTGATAACCACGACTGAAATGCAGCAGGCATGGGAATTTGGTGGCGTTCAAGACAGGCACCCACTCCACTAGCGCGGCAAATCTGCAAGACAGCATCCGCTAAACCATCGCTGCTGTCCATGCCTCCGACTCTAAACGGGGCTTCATTTCCCTTAGCAGCAAAGGCAGTATGCAACAGGGGAATCACGTCTAGTCGAGGAATGGGGCGTTGATGAGCCTGAATTAATGTGGTGCGATGCGAAGCAGTTCCCCTCTTGGGGTAATCGCTCTCCGTTAACTCTTGCCCTTGTTGGGGATGCAGCAATAACTCCAGTCCGGCTCTAGAGGCTCCATGCACCCCCGTCACCAAAATGGCATCTCCAGGGTGGGCACCGTTGCGGCGAATGACTTGACTAGGATCAACCTGTCCCAAAGCTGTAATAGCGACTGTAACCACCTGAGAACGGCAAATATCGCCACCCACAATTGGGGTTTGATAGGGCTGTAAACAGGCAACCAATCCTTGATAGAGCTGCTCAATCCAAATAACTGAAAGATCACCCGGAATGCTCAAGCCAACCGTAATGCCTAATGGAGTTGCTCCCATTGCTGCCAGATCGGAGAGATTGGCGGCGGCGGCTCGCCAACCCACATCCAGCGCGGAAGTTGTGCGATCGCTAAAATGTACGCCATCCACCAACACATCAGTTGTCACGACGAGCGATCGCCCCGGTGACACGGTTAGCAGGGCAGCATCATCGCCCACAAACTCAGGGGGACAAAAGCTCTGCAATCGTTTTAGCAGCCCTTGTTCCCCCAAGTCAGACATTCGCAAGTCCGATGAATCAGTCACGTTTTAAGCCGTTGGCTCTACCAAATTCTCTAAGCCATCAAGAACCTGAGCCGACTCGATCAGATCCCCTGCTTTCAGCTTCTCTAACACGTCTTTGCCTTGAGTCACATATCCAAAAATGGAGTAGCGACCATCGAGCAAGTTAGCCCCTGCGGGAGTCAACTCTGGCTCAAACAAGAAGAAGAAGAACTGTGAGGAACCGCCATTAGGATCGCTCGATGGCCGAGCTAACGCTAATGCGCCATAGGCTGAGAAGGGCAACACAGGCTGCTCTAAGAAGCGTCCAGCATCTTCTAAGGTGATGCCATAGGTGGGTTCTTTGTCACCCTTGACTAACACCTCTAGGGGAACAGCTCGATATTTGCCGGTGTCAGGGTCGATAAATCCAACGTCAGGACCAGGGGGATCGCCCACTTGCAGCACGTAAGATTCTTCTGCGCGGGTAAACGGCAACCCATCATAGAAACCGCGCTTGACCAAATCGACAAAGTTTCCAGCCGTCACCGGGGCACTGTAGCCATCAACGATCGCCTCGATCGCTCCTTTGCTGGTCTTAAATTCAATCGTGGCACGTCCTTTCAATTGAGGCAGATTACTATACTCGGCTGGCACTTCATAGGGAAAGCCAGTCACCATCAATTCTTCTAGTTCACCAATTTTGTCTAATAATTCTGATCGTTTTGCCCAAATTGCGTCTCTGTTCTGAGCCTCGATATCGGCTCGAATGGTGGCAATTCCCTCTCCAAGTTCAGTAATTAAGGTTTCAGCCTGGGGTTGGCGATCGCTTGGAACACTGGCTAACAACTCTGCTTTACGAGACAGAATTCGTTCGGCCTGAGTTAAATTGCCATTAATGCTACTTAATCGTTTTCGACTCACGCGTAAAGTCGTTGAAATCTCTTCTAACGAGACCTGTAACTTTCGCACTGCACCATTGTCGATGGGCAGAGCATATCTCAACAAAGCTTTGCCATCACTAATCGGATTACCCGCTGGCAATCGGCTAATGAGAATATCAGTACTAATAGAACTTGCAGCGGCAGGGCTACTTTCTAAAGCAACATTTAATGTCAATGCTAGTAGGAGCAGCACGGAAACCATTCCTGCTCGGAGCCAGCGTTTGAGGGCGTCAATCATTGGATTTCCTGGAGAGCAACAGTCAGAAAAATACCGTGACGATGTCATCGACAAAATTCTCATGTTTAATCTTCCCACATCCCATAGCCCCAACAAGCGGTAAAATGAATTGCCGATTGTTCTCCTGAGACAGCATAGATTCATGATTTCCAGTAACGACTTTCGTCCCGGTGTCAGCATTGTGTTAGATGGTTCCGTGTGGCGGGTAGTAGAGTTTCTGCATGTCAAGCCGGGTAAAGGGGCTGCCTTTGTGCGGACCAAACTGAAGAACGTGCAGAACGGTAACGTAGTTGAACGTACCTTCCGAGCGGCTGAGACTGTGCCCCAGGCAACGCTTGAGAAAAGCGTCATGCAACATACCTATAAAGAAGGGGATGACTATGTCTTTATGGACATGGAAACCTACGAGGAAAGCCGCCTCTCCGCAACTCAAATTGGCGATCGCGTCAAATATTTGAAAGAGGGCATGGAAGCCAGCGTGGTGCGCTGGGAAGAGCAAATCCTTGAAGTAGAATTGCCCAACTCCGTGGTTTTAGAAATTACTCAAACCGATCCTGGTGTCAAGGGAGACACGGCGACCGGAGGTACTAAACCAGCGATTTTAGAGACAGGGGCGCAGGTGATGGTGCCACTCTTCATTTCTGTAGGAGAACGGATTAAAATCGACACTCGTACGGATACTTACTTGGGGCGAGAGTGATATTCATTACTCGTGTCAGCGTCGTTGCCGCCAGTGCTTTTGGATGGTTTATGAGTCGTGCTGCACAAGGTTTATCGGACGTGCAACGGTGGCTGACAGCAGTGCCGTTGCCCGATGATCCACCCTCTGGGCAAAACCCTTCACACCTAAATTTTATTTGAACCGGGTTATAAAAACTGTGGAATTGAATTTTGATGAACTCCGTGAATTACTGACCCTGTTAAATCAGACAGACGTTGCGGAATTAATTTTGAAAAGCAATGAGTTTGAATTAACGTTGCGAAAGGGACACCTGACAACGGG
>JANRJA010000191.1:0-85248 GCA_033764315.1 Oculatellaceae cyanobacterium bins.114 | reverse complement strand
CTTGGCGAAAAGAACCCACTATCGTGTCAAATAATCCCCGTTTTTTCAACGGTTCTGGCTCTCTTGGGTGATTTAGATGTCCTTACAATACCGACATTTCAGAAGATTGAACAGCTCTTCGCCATAATGAGAATTGCTGCAGCTCAGTGGATTGAATTGCCCAATGGTAACTATCGAGTTATTGTCTCCACATTCGATTGGGGTGATGCCACTGAAACGAATTCTGACCTGCCTGCCTACACTTTTGAGTTTCAACCTGTTACGAGTTTAGATGATATCCCTTACCCCACAACTGCTCCAGTGTTGTTAGAAGGGGAGGGGTTGACAACTAATGCATATCTAACGCTTGATGGGTTTGAACGAGGTGTGATACCCCTGTTGCCATGCGCTGAAGTCGTCTTTCCAATTATAGATATTAGTCTGCCATTAACCCAGCGTCAGTATCAACAGTATCGCAGAATTGCTCCAGAGGTATGGGAGCAAGCTGATTGGGCGATCGCGGTAAGTAGCAATTCGACTCCTCAGTCTATTGCGACCTTAATCCATGTTGCTGGATTGACTGACGATGGGGGCAACTCATCTGATAACCGTTGGACTTATCGTCTTAACGCAGCAGGTGAAGGATTAATCAAAATACTCCGAATTTTTGATAATGACGGCATTCAGTGGGCTGAGGTTGAGCGTTATGAGCCACCAACTGAAGCCGTTAGTACCGAACAAATTGAGCAATTGAAGTTGCTATTCGCTGACTATGCAGAACGTAACGCGCAATATCAGCAGCGAGTTGCATATCCTAGCTTTTATGCAGAACAAGTTGCTTCTTTAAGCAACTCTCGATCGCTCAGTTGGCAAGTTGCGAATGCAATGGTTCTACCATTAAATGTTCAACAAGAATTGTTAGTCTTGAGCGATCGCGATCGCATTCAACGATTAACTGACATAGTGAGATCGTTTATCCTGTAGTCATAGACATCAAATCTGCTTCAAGTAAAACTTTTATGAGTGTTGTTATTCCAGACAAAATTCTTGAAGCCTCTGGACTATCAGAGGAGGAATTCTTGCAGGAAGTTGTGCTGATGCTATTTCAGCAGAAGAAAATCAGCATTGGGACAGCCAGTCATCTTCTAGACATGAACTTGATCCAATTTCAACACTTGATCGACAGTCGCAATATCTGTGTTCATTATGATTTGGATGACCTGAGGGATGATGTCGCAACCCTTCAACGTCTGGGTCGGTTATGACTGTTGTTAGTAATACATCACCCATCAGTAATTTGGCTGCTATTGGTCAATTAGCACTGTTACAGCAGGTCTATGAAAGCATTGCAATCCCTCAAGCTGTTGCTGATGAGATTGCAAAAGTTGCAACAATTTATACCCAAGCGGCATCTGTATCCAATCAACCGTGGATCACGATTCAAGTAGTTAACGATACGACAACTGTAGAAAGGCTTCGAGGCGAAAAGCTTGATGCAGGAGAATCTGAAGCAATTGCTTTGGCACTTGAGGTAGGAGCAGAACTGCTGCTAATTGATGAGCAATTAGGTAGGAAGATCGCAGTTAATGAAGGATTAAATATTACTGGTTTAGTGGGTGTCCTTCTAGAGGCAAAAAATAAAGGTTTCGTCTCAAAAATCAAGCCAACAGTAGATGCTTTAATGATTCAGGCACGGTTTAGAATCAGTTCACAGCTTTATGCTGAGATTTTGCGCCTTGCTGGCGAACCATAGTAAACGGCGAACCATAAAACTACCTGCCGTAGAGTGCTCTCGGTTCTTTGATAAACCGAATGTAGAGGTGTCGGAAGGTAGATTTAAGTACACGAGGTAAGCCAAAGTCGATGGGCACGAGCTTTTCGGGGAGTTTCCAATCAGAGATGGCGAGCTCACTTGGGGAGCTGTGGGGAAAGTGGATATCCGCGATCGCTGGACACAACCCCAACCGTTGAGAAGCAGCAATCGTCGGGATGGCCGTCGGGTCAGCCTGGAGAATGTCAACAAAGGCGCGATCGAGGGCAAACACATCGGTAGAGGCTCCTAAAACGCCTAAGAAACGAGGTTCGCCGCCACTAGGGCCATTGCCTTCGTGCCCGATAATGCCATCCATGATGGTCAAGTCAGGGGCGATCGCCCGTGCCGTTTCCACCAACATTGTGCCAAAACGGGCACTATCTTTGCCTGCTTCCATGTGCCACCAGGCTTTCATCTTGCCAGGAACGCAACCAAACAAGTTTTTAACTCCAAGAGTCAGAGTCAATTGCAGATGCGATTTGACCTTAGGCAAGTTAATTACCACATCGGCTTCGATCGCCTCTTTTGACAGCAACAGGTGATTAAATTCCTCGCTAACGGTCTGGTAGCGTTTGCCGCTTGGCTCCACAATGGGAACCCCCAACTCCTCAAGCATGGGTAGATAACCGTTGGCGATCGCCACCCCTCGTGCGCTGCCAAAGGCAGGGCTATCAGACAAAAACGGTTTGCCGCCCACCGATTGCACCAGTTGCGCGACGCAATAGACCAACTCTGGACGAGTGGTGCACTCTTTAGTGGGGCGTGACCCAGTCAACAGGTTGGGTTTCAACAAGACGCGATCGCCCGGTTTTACCAAAGCTCCGATGCCACCCATCGGCTCTAACAAGGTTTCGAGTGAGGCTCGTAGTTGGGTGCGCTCGTAAGACTCTGCCCGAATTAGACTGACAGTTGGCATCATTATCAATTCCTCTTGTTTGATTAACCTCGTGCTCGGTTTAAGGCTGTAACCCGCTCAGCATTAGAGAACACATCTTCACCCCGCAGTTCAGGAATGGGGGGTTTCATTTCTACCTTGACCACTTTATCCACATTAATAAAGACAGTCTGTTCTGGCAAATGCACAATCCACCAATCTTTTCTCAGCAAATGCCGAAACTCTAACTGAGTCGTCTGCTGCGTGCCGTCTTCTTCAATGGGGGTGTAGACATTAAACGATTCGGTCTGACCATCAACATAGTAAAAAGTCAGTTGTGAGTAGGTGCCATCTTGACTATACATAGTGCGCCTCTTGTTTCGTAAAAGAATACTTCAATCATGGAAGAACACTCTAATATTGGTGCGAATTACTCCAGAAGTTCACGATTTTGGTTTTTCTTTATCAATTTTAGTAATAGCCGACACTAGAGCAGAGGCTTCTTGCAACCGGGCTGGATTAGTCTGAACCGTAAAGTCAGTGTGATTTAGGATACGAGTGATCACCACGGCTAAATCTGCATTTCCGTGCCGTGCTCCCAGTCCATTAATCGAGCATTCAATTTGGCGAGCACCACACTCTAATGCTGCTATTGAGTTATCAACGGCTTTTCCTAAATCGTCATGACAATGTACAGCTACAATGGATTGATCAATGTTAGGAACTTGGTTAAAGATGGTCGTCAGTAATTCAGAAAAACTGTGGGGTGAAAGCAACCCCATTGAGTCAGGAATATTGATAGTAGTTGCCCCCTGTTGAATGGCCGTCTCAACGGCGCGACAGAGGAAGTTAATATCACTGCGAGGGGCATCAAAAGCTCCCCACTCGACATCATCACAGTGGTTGCGAGCTAGAGAAACGCTTTGAGCGATCGCCTCTAAAACTTGCTCTTCAGTAACGTGAGATTGTCCCTTTAAGTTGACTGGGGTGTAAATATGAATTCGAGGATTTTGAGCCAATTGAAGTGCTTCAAAGACTCTCATAATTTCATCTGTTTTTGAACCAGCCAATCCACAAATTTGGGCATGTTGGATCACTTTAGAAAGATGTATCATCTCCTCAAAATCTTTCTCGAAGTGACCTGGATATCCCACTTCAATCACATCCACTCCCATTCCATCTAGTACCTCAGCGATCGCTGATTTTTGCTCTAAGGTCATACTGACACCAGGTGCTAACTCGCCATCGCGGAGAGTTGTATCAAAAATCGTGATTTTGTCAGAGGCTAGCATGGCTTTTAGTTACAGGTCATTGGTCAATAGTCGATGCTGATTTTTGAGGCAGGAGGAGTAGGCAGGATTGCAACTATTTAACTCAATAAAGTTGATCTGATATCGACTTAAATCTGATGCTGATTCAAATCATGTTCAGGATAAATACTCAAGATAAATATAGCAATCCCAAATGGGTTGTGAGAGGCGTACTCCTCATAACCAGCTCATCTCACAACTGATTTAGGACTGCTATATGACATTAATTGGAGGTAATCCTAGCTTTTTACCTATTGACTGGTAAAGAGTGTGAAATGCTTCTCCTTAAAGCACTCTGTCCTTACCCTGTCTGATTTAACTGGGGATTGGTTGGGAGTCATCTTACTTTATTGACAGGAAAAAGGAAATATGCAGTTGAGGAACAAGTGAAAAGTACACCTTTTATGCAAAAAAATCAATTCTGTTTAGATATTTTCCCCTATTAATTTACATTTATTTGAATAAAAATATTTTTTTTTACTTGACATGCTCCTGACCCAGTTTCTATTATTATGTGGGTGGATTTTAAATACATTACTTTAAATACATCAAGATTCATCCAGGCTAAATTTCAAAAAGAAAACCTTTCATTCTTTATTAATAGTTTCTTTGTTTTCTCTGATTTCCAGCTTTGTTTTAATCTCAATCTATTAAGAGTAAATCTTTATTTATCAAGTAAATATAATAAATCGGCAGACTTGTAGAAGGTTGTGAATTATTTTTTTGCCTTAATGAGATTAACGATTTGCTAATAAATAGTTCGAGCTTGATCTGAAACAATTTCCTTTAGCCCCCCTTAAGTTTTATGCTCGGTTATGGTCGCATTACTCTCGTATCTTCAGACCCCGCAAGATCGGCTAGTTTTATCAGATATGAGTTAACCACCACTGGGATTCGATTCTTTTTTCTTAATTCCGATGCACGTTTTACAAGTCAACCCTTAGAGTCAGTTATCAGAACCTTGCAAAGCCTAGATCAGGAGCCTGTGAATCCTGTAAGGCCAAAGCAATATATCGGTAGCCTGGTTTTGTGTGATTTGCCTGCATCCCCCGCCGATGCTTTTCAAAACGCTACCCTAACCTATCAAGCTAATCAACTTTCGATTACCATCCTCGCCCCTGAAAAATTTGCCTGTAGCCCTTACTCTGCGCTTGACCTTCACGCTGAAAATTTTTCTTACTTTAAAGACTTGGCTCTAACGTTTACCCAAGGAATTGGTGAGAATAGCCTTCGGGTTCAAGGGAGTGTAACAGCCGTCGTACTAGATGCTGAGATTCCCTTAACTGTGGGGTTGGGAGAGGATGGTCGTTTAGCGTTTAGCATTGCACCCCCAGCTCTGCCAGCGATCGCCATTGGCAATTGGGGCTTCCTGGATGTAACCTCCTTACGGCTTAAGCCTTCAACAACCAGTACTGAAGGCTTACAAGCTCTCTATAGTTTTGATGAAGGCCAGGGATCGGTCGTCTATGACTGCTCAGGGGCAGAGCAGCCCATTGATTTGCGGGTACAAACGGCTCCAACAACGGTGAGATGGGACACAGGATATCTTTCCTTCAATGAAAATGCCCTGGTTTCAAGTGGCATCGCGGCTAGAAGTCCCAGTGCTGGGGCAGTGGCAGCCGTCAGCTCCGCAAAACGAGTCATTGATGCCTGCCGAACCAGTCAGAAAGTCAGCATCGTTGCCTGGCTACGGTCTAAGCAGATGACGTTCCCTGATGCACCCGCTCGAATTGTCACCCTTTCCAAAGATATTTCAAATCGCTGTTTTGCCCTGTCACTGGATAAGGGAAATGGAAATCCAACGACTAGGCGCGATCGCTACATTGTCCGCTTTCGCACCCAGGAAACGAATGCTAACGGAGAGCCTTCCCTGGAAACTGAGCCGAGTCTTGTATCCAACAATCTGGTCTGTCTAACCTATACCTTTGAGCCGCAGAAAGAGAACAACCGCGAACAGAATGCAAAATTTTATGTGAATGGTTTCCTGAAGGAGGATCGTGCCGTTGGGGGTAATCTTGACTGGCCTCAGAATGACGCTGCCTATGCTCTGGGCTTAGGGAACGAGGTATCTTACTCACCGGAAAGCAGAGCTAATGATAAACACAATCGTCCTTGGCAGGGTGACCTGTATCGGGTTGCGATTTTTAGTCGAGCCTTGCCCCCTGAGGAAATCTATCAGCAGTATTACCCCATCCTGGAAATTAAAGGGCAATTTCGGCTAAAAAATGCCCCCGCTCCCCTAAACCTGCCCTTTTTGGCAACGTTGAAAATGGAGCAGGTGGGAAGCAATCACCTGGAATTAAGCCTGAGGGATGCTGGGAACTGGTCAGTGGCAGATCAGTTACAGTTCACGGCTATTCAAATGGTGTTGCGAAGACCATTACCAAATTCGATTGATCCCCCTATCGATTGGGTGCTGGCTTCGGGTTCGGTGGAAGGGTTGCTTTGGGGGAATGCGCTGACCTTTGGCATGTATGGAAGTGTGAATGGGAATGGCGTAAATTTGTCGTTGGTGACTCCAGCTAGCGGTTCCACAGAGGTCAACCTCAGATTAGAGGGGCTGAATACGCTGGTGTTCTCGCAGATAGAATTGCAGAGCCAGCGCACTCTAGAGGGTTCTATCTGGCAGCTTAATTCCACAACCGATATGACAGAGGTGATGCTGCCTCGTCTACGCGATGGGCGGCCTTTTGATTTCAATACAGACTTTAAGTTGCGCTTAACGCCCCCAGTGCTTGGGTTTAAGCTAATAGATGATAAACAGCGGGTCGTGCTGAATGGCAGATGGCTGGATCAACCTCTAGCTCTCTATAACCAGGATCCGAGACGGGGAATGGTGTTGCACGATGCGATCGCCTTCCAACTTCCTTTCCGACTCCCTCTGGGTCTCATCCGCGATCCTGAAACCGGGGCACCTTTGATCAACTCGGTGACGTTAGACAGCGAGTTGACCGCAACAGTGGCTCTGGAGCTTACCAGCCTGGGCTTTTTAGCCTATATTTCCGGCTCCTTTTCCTGGTCTGCGGTAAAGCCGTCCCTGACGTTCACCATTCCACCCTTCCCCGTGGTGAAGCCACCCTTTACCCCTAATCAGATTCTAGATCTGCTGTTAGACAAACTGAAGGCAGAGGCTGGAACCATTTTTGCGAGTACCTTTCGCCATCCTGAAGATTACTTTTTTACGGTGGTTGGCGATCGCCCCTTGCTCTACCTGGGGGGTAACTCTTCCCCTTCTAGCTCCTCACAGACAACGACCCTTCCCAACCTGTTTAGCTCCCCTGAAGACATTTCATTCGGTACGTTTTCCCTAAAACACGATTCCGACACTGAAAGCTATATCCTGACGCTGAACCCCGGCAGTTTATCCCCAGGGGAACTGAAGGCAAACTACCAAACGTTTTTGGAAAAGGTAGAGGAGCGATCGCTCTACCCCGGTGCCCTCACCCTGGTGAAAGCCCGGATTGCCGAACGGTTGCCCCTCCCGCTAGATCAACTGCTGTATTACTACTACGGCTTTGAGCCAGATAAGAATATCATCGACCTGCATGGGGGAATGCGCCTGCGGGTCGATTACCAGACTTATCAGTTTGTCCATCCCGCCAGTCCCAGTGCCAGCAGTGGTTTTGTCGGTAGTGGCACCACCTACTACCACCTCAACAGTTATCGAAGGAATGGGCCCATTCCTTTCCTGGGATTGGATGCCTTCCTTTCGGCACTGTCTTTGACAACACAGCCCAACCAGGAGTTAGGCTTTGGGGGTGGCATCGACCTGTTCCGGGTGGGATACCGAATGCCTTACGGACGATTGGTGTATCCTCGCCAGGTCGCTGGGAATGAGGGATTGCCCAATGGCGAACGGACGACGGCTCTGATTGGAGCTAAAAGCCTGGTTGACTTAAACCAGGCAACCCAACGCTTGCTGAGTACTGGTCGGTTGGAGAGTACAAACGACTACCTGAGCGTGTTCTTTCGGGGACGGGCGACGGTGATTCCAGAAATTGCGGTGTTTGTGCAGGGACAGCCGGAGTATGTGCCCGTTGGAACAACTCTGCGGCAAGTGCTGGAACGCTATGCCAGCGTCCCTATGGGGCTACCGGGTCAAACCCTGACCTTGCAAATGGGAACACCCCGCATCAGTCGCCTGATCCATGAGGGGATTGACGATGCCCCGAGTTATCGATTTGTCAATTTGAGCAATGCCCAGGCTACCGCCATTGGGTGGGATCCTTATGACTTGCCTGTGGTGAAGGGCGATCGCATCTTCCTCTAAACCTGGTTTGAGGAGATCGTTTCATTGCCTTGAGTTCGACTCTGTTTCCCCCCGCAGTGCTCACCACCATGACAACTTCACCAGACTCACCCCTTCAATTGACTCGTCCTGTCAACAGCCACTTTTATAAGCTGGATCAGCCCACCTGGGATACGAAGCTGGTTCAGATTGCTTTTCTACACTACAAGCCGCTCACAGCCGCAGCTCTAGCTATTGCTGAAACCTTATCCTTAAAGGAATCTTGGGAAAATCATGAGGGGCTTTACCTGATGTTAGGCGGAAGTGAGGTTTCACTGGATCAGGCATTGGCAAATCGGGTCTATAAATTGTTGGCGGAACCCACCTTTTCGCAAACCCGGTTTTTATGGGTTGAGAATCCAGGAGAAGCGTTGTCCAGTTGGCGATTTGTGTATCTGTCCGTTGCCCCCAAACCAGACCCTCCTACTATCGACCAATACAGCGTTTTAGACTGGCGTAACTATGGGTTGGCGATCGCTCGTGGGGTTGAGGTGCTGTTGACAGAGACAGGATTTTTATTCCAGGCTCATGAAGATGAAGCGGAATTCTCCTCACAGCCATTTGTATTGTTGACGGACTATGGAACCCATCGCTTAAAAGAGGTTGGGGTAAAAGAGGGTGAGGTAAAAGAAGGTGAAGCGATCGCTCCATCCTCCACGGAAGAGCCAAAGCGGGCGATCGCCCTACCCTTCATTGGAGATCAGGCGGGATGCTTGCAATTTGGCCTGACTTTAAAACGCCCACAACCTGAGGAACAACAAACCTATGAGGAGTTGAAATGTCTGGATGTGGCGTTGCGGATCTTCTTTCTAGACCCTGCCCCACCCCTAGCAGATTTCAACGACCAGGAGCGGTTTTCCATCACCTCGCACCGCTATCCCCTGATGGGAGAAGACGCTGAAGCTCTGTCGCATTACACCACAGATCTGACCTTTGATGTCACCCTTGATCCTCTCTATCCATTGCAAGAGAGCCGAACTTATTTTGCATTCCGTCCTCCAGCAGACCAGGTCACCCCAACGGATTTTCCATCTAACTATCGCACCAATCTAGGGTATTCCATTCACCTCACTCCGCAAGATGGAACCCGCTTGGTGTTTGAAGAACGGGCGATCGCCCAACCCTCTTCCTCCAGTAATTCCTTCTATTTGGTGCCCTCTGGTGAATTTGCCATGTCGGTGCCCCGATATGACTCTGAGAAGACTGAGGACAACGCTAAATTAACAAGTACTGAAGCAACTAATACTGAAGTAACAGAAGTAACAAAAGCTAAAGCCGTAAATCCTGAAGCTGTAATAACTGAATCAACAAGTACTGAAACAACAAATCCTGAAGCAGAAAATGTTGAAGCAGAAAATCCTGAAGTTATCAGTCCTGAAATAACGAATGCTGAAGAAGGAAGTGCTGAAACTACAGATACTAAAACAACAGGCATTGAAACAACAAGTGTTAAATCAATCAGCACTGAAGTAGAAAATCCTGAGACAAAAAGCACTGAAACAACCAGTGCTGGAACAACAGATTCTGAAACAAAAGATTCCAAAACAACAGATTCTGAAACAACAGATTCCAAAACAGAAAATCCTAAATCAACCAGTGCTAAAACACTTCCACCCTATCCGATCACAGATCTGGATAATCTGCTTTGTGGTTTATCAGGAGTAGAATTCATCAAGCTTGATCCTCCCTCTGTGAATCTGCTCTGCTTTAGACCCAAGCAACCTGCCTTTGTATTTAACTTTTCTCCAAAAACCGATTCTTCAACAAACAGTTCATTCAACCAGACCAAAGCCTCATCCCGATTTACAGACGAAGCCCGGACAGCCTGGGCCTTTGTGCGTCAAAAAACGGTGAGCCAAGCTGGAGAATCCTCGTTCAAGCCTGCCATTTACTACGCTCAGCCAGACCTGTCATTGTTGTATGGAGCCTCTACGGTCACCGATCAAAACCAGGATTCTACCGATAACCTTTTGAGTTTTTTGGAAGTGCCTGTGACAGGGTTGCCCGACATTGAACCGTTTAATCAAGAGAGTGGTCAGCCGTGGGGGTTTCCGCTGTTGCCCTACGGTGGTATCCAGACCGAGGATTACTATCGTCAACTCTGGAAAGACCAACGGTTGCCCAATCCTGTCAGACCTTATCAACAACTGGAGCAGCAATACATTAACCCAGAGCGGCGATCGCGCATTATTGACCTCAGCCAACAGGATGACACGCTATTGGGTCCGACGGGTGTATCAGACGTGATAGGAGTTACACCTCAGGGGTTTTTGACGACCTATTCCAGCGATTACGAAATGTTGGAAAGCTTGCTGCTGGCGAAAGATACGGCAGGCAAGGATGTTCGGCTGACCAATTTGCCGCAGCGATTGCCCCTGAGAGATGCGTTTCAATCAAATCAGATGTTTCTGGTGATTTCTGATTACAATACTCTGACCAAATACCTGACCGATAATCAGCTTGTTATTCAGGATTGGACATTTGATTTCAACCCAAGTCAATGGCGTGAGGATACGGTTTTAATTTTCAAGTTTTTTGAAAAACCGCTGCTCGAATTGTTAGCAGATGAAACCACCTGGTCATTTAAGGAGCACTTCAACAGCAATCCAGCCATTGGGGCTGATCTCATAGAGTTGTTTGAGGAGGTGCAACAGCGAGGCTCTAAGGATGCCACACCCCGCGATCGCGAAAACTATGAGTATTTGGCACAGGCAACTAGATTGGGAGCCTGGTCGGGCATCATTGCCCTGAATGTGAAAGTTCCCCCCAGTGAAATCCCAGAGGAGTTGCGGGCACTGGCAGTCGGGATCAAAGAAGAGGATTTCTTTGCCCAATATGTCGTGATCGAAACGACCCAGGTTTTATCTGAAACGATCACCGCAGAAGGACAGAAACCCAGAAATGTCCTAAAAGCAGAGAAATCATCGCTGTTTGCCCTGATCGACTATCGAGATGATGCCATTCCTGCGGTTGGGCCATCGGGCTATGCCTTTCAAGTGTCGATGCTGCGGGTGCTGTTCCAAAACTCCTATTTAAAGGCGTTTTCGAGTGAAGTGAGTCTGACCGTAGACCAACTGTTTAACGAGGGAACGCGCTTGCTCAACAGTCGTACCGGACGCAATCTGCTGACTTTTAAGGGCACTGCCGAAAACCAGGATGGCAAACCCAAGTACACCTTCAGTTTCAGTGGCGAGAGTTACTTTGCGACGCTTGATAGCCACGTACTCGACAGCATCAACATTGTCAAAGCCAACTTTTCGACTGATCCTCCCAAAAAGACTGACCCTCCCAAAGAAACTGACCCCTCCAAAAAGACTGATCCTCCCAAAGAAACTGACCCCAAAACAATTACTGGACGATTTACCCTATGGGGACAGTTTAACTTCCGATTTTTAGACAAATTTGATGCGATCGGATTTGGCTCTAGTATCGCGCTCAACCGAGCAGCGTTGTTAAGCAACTCTGATCAGCGAGACACTGTTGCTAACGATCTGTTTCAACCGGAAGCGCAACGCGAGAAACGACAAGAGGAACTGGAAAAAACCCTGCAAGTGATGGAAACGGAACTAAACAATCTCCAGGACAATCAACAGGTGCTGCCTTTTTCCAATGTCCAGATCACGATGACCTTTTTGCAAGACTCACCCGACCCTAAGAAGGCAGATTCTGAGACGACCAATCCCCCTGAAACAACCTCAGAAGAGGCTAAGACGACCGATCCGGCGGAAGCGGAAGAGGTTCCACCCAACCCTAACTTTACCTTTGATGCGGGGCAGTTGATTTATGACTTGAAACAGGCAAAACCTCGACCTAACAGCCTCTATGCCATGTTCCCCCTGCAGTTAGCAAGCTTTGTGCAAATTGGCCCTGATACCCAGCCTAAGGGGTTTATGGCCGTGAAAAATCCCCTGACGGGTGGCATGCCGACGGCAGGCTATGGATTTATCTATGACTTGAATCTGGGCAGTTTGGGAGCGTTGTCAGGGTCGGCGCAGTTGCAGGTCAAGGTGTTGGTTGCCTGGACTCCTAATACCGATGGTCAGCAGACCAATCCTCAGGTGTTTGTGGGGTTACAGTTGCCGGGAATTGGCGGCGATGTGTTGGGTTTCCCGATTCAGAGTGTGTTGAAGCTGTCGTTTAAGAGTTTGGAATTTGTCGTCGATCGCCCCTCTAAAGATACGATTCGCGGCTATTTGCTCAAAATGCGAAATCTGGCGTTGAAAATATTGGTTTTGTCGCTGCCTCCTACTGGGCAAACGGAACTGATTCTCTTTGGTAATCCCAAGTTGAGCAGTGACCCCAGCTTACGCGGCAAATCAGAGGCGATCGGCTGGTATGCCGCCTATGCCAAAGATCCGCCACCCCCGGATGCAACCCAACAACCCGCCACACGGACAACCCGTTAAAGCCAGTAATGACACAGGAATGACGATAAAAGGCAAATCAATGATGAAACTGTATTTCAAAAGGGGGCGATCGCCATGACTGACGAAGAGAAGCTTGCTATAGCCCAAAGCATCCGCGAATTTATGGCTGCATTGAACCAGCTTTATGCCCTCAATTTTCCGATTGAATGGGCGATCGCCATGACCGACGAAGAAGGGTTGTCTACAACTCAAACCATCCGCGAATTCATTGCTGCATTGAACCAGCTTTATGCCCTCAATTTGCCTATTGAATTTGACTCAACCAGTGCTCCTGGAACCCTGGAGAACTTACCTGTGGAAGTCACAAGGGATGAGGATGGCTACGTCGCTGAAGGGGAGGTGAATTTGCTGCCATCTCAGTCCCCGCTACGCATTCAACTGGTTGTATGGAATCGACCCGACTCAGGATAACTCAGACAACAAAGACCCCAATGAAACCTAGATCAACTTTTTATCTGAAGATGTGTCTTATTGGACCCCCGGCTGTCGCCCTTACCAAGGGGGACTACAGGGGGGTGCTTAATTTAGCGCATCCTCATATTTGATTGGTATTAGATTTCACATTTTCACTGCCCAATTCTCATTTCTTATTTCTTAAGGAGCGTTTTACAATGACTGGTCAGATAGTTGGCAATAAACCTAATAGTCCTCCAGCTACTACTCCAAAAGCCACCGCCATAACACCCGACATTTATTTGGGTGTGGTGTTTGAGCTAAAGACCTCTGAATTAACGAAGACCGAGATTGGCTTGCAGCCAACAACACCCATTAACAAAATTGCTGAATATGGGCTGGAATGTGAGTTGCCGGGACCCGTTCCGTTGGGTGAACTTGGGCAAAATATAAAGCTGATTCTGGAAGAACTGGGAGCTGATCCAAGTGTTTTGTTTGATAACGAAGGTAATGTCAAAGCAGAGTTGAAAGAACTCCCCGTTATTGGTCCTGTCATTGCCCTGATTTTAGATGCCGATATCACGATCGAAGAATTTTACCTGAAGATTCCTCCAAAACCGACTTCAGCTATAACTCCGTCTCCATCTCCAAATCCATCTCCATCTCCAGGTTCAGCGGCTCCACCAGACACACTTTACAGTGTGGGCATTTCTGCTGCATGGGATACCGATGCGGGTGAAGGAAAACTCTTTGGCAACCTGTCTCTAAAAGGGCTGTATGTGAAGGTGAGTAACTTAGAGAAAGCGAAAAAGATAACCTCGGATGAGAAGCAGCTGCCTGGGGAAACTGACGCAAAAACGGATGCAGAAACCAACAAGACTCCTTAGCGTTACTCTTCGGCGTTAATTGTTGAGCCATCCAGGTTCCTAGCGATCGCCCCCACCTCTCTTTTCCGCTGCTGCATTCAGGTTGTTCTATGCCCCCCTCCTCAAACCCACCCAAAACGACAGTTACGTTTGGTGTCATTACGGAAATGCGTGCCGCTGATGAAGTCGTCACCCTGTTTTTAGACATTAACCACACCTCCAGCCAAACCCCCAGGGGCACAACATCGACGACCCGTCCTGCGCGCCAGGGGCAAAGGAGTCAGCCAACGACGACACCGGGAGGAGGACCCAGAAGGAGCGATCGCGGCGTTACGATCATCTCTGGATATATGAAACCGGGCGATCGCTTGCGGGTGGTTTCTCTCTTGCGGGAATACATCCCCGACCTGGAAGCCCCTGCCATGATTGCAGACCTGAGCATCGACAAATTGCGGTTGCAACTTCGCCCAGATTATGGCAGCTATCGGTTTGAGTGCACTGTCTCCAATGTGTTGACCCTAAAGCTGAAGGATGATGATGATGATGAGGGACCTCCCACCTTTGCCATCCGTCAGCTTGAGTTGGTGATGGAGACGATTAAGCAGGAAGTTCCTGCAAACAACAATGGTCGCCCGAATTCCTCACCCCAAAGATCAAACTCAGCGCAGGGACAAAACCCAGCCCAAAAGTCAGCCCTAGCCCTGTCTCAGCAAAACTACTTTGCCTTTAGAGGGCTGTTTAGCCTGTTTGGGGGTGAATTTTCGGTAACGGTAGAGCATCGCTTCTCCCAGTTGAGTCTGGCTCAGGTGAATGCAGCGCGTAACCCCTCGACAACTCGAAGTCTGCCCGCGACTCGCCCCAATCCCACCCGCTCTAGCACGGCTCTCACCCGCCCAGCAGAGATGTGGAGCTTCTGGACGTTTACTGCCAGTGCCAGCAACATCAACCTAGAGCGGATGCTTGAAGACTTTGGGTTTTCTCCTGAGCAGCTTGCCAGCATTGGACTAGGCGCGTTAACCCTCGCAATGGAGTTTTCCTATACTCAGACTCGTCAAAATCGACCTGGTAAGGTCCAAACCGAGACCCAATATCGCTTTGCAGGTGCCCTGACCTGGGATTTTCCGTTGGGAGCCGGAGAAACCCTGAAAGTGCAAGCCTCGGTGGAAATTGCTAACCAAAAGTTCCTGGCGAGTGCTGGCACAGGTAGCACGGTTGGCGCAGGTAGCACGGTTGGCGCAGGTAGCATAGGTGACAAGAGTAGCACCACGACAGCGACATCTACTCTGGTTGGGCGGGTTACGGGTGTTGTATCGGTTCCGATCCCTCTGTTTGAGAGCTTGCAACTGGGAGTGTGCTACCAATTTAGTTCGAGTTCGTCAGGGGCGACTCGACAAGGAACGGATGCTGTCGATTTTGTTTTGATGTTGGGTCGCTTTTATCTGCGTGGACAATATAACTCCACGTCAACCACTACTCCCAAACCGGGAAGCACGTTGCCGCAGAAAGTGGGCGATCGCATCCTAACGCTGACAGCAGGTGTGATTCCTGAGGGGCAAGAACCAAGTATTGATTTGGCTTTGAGTGGTGCCGACTCACAAATCACATTTGGGGAGATTTTGGCGAGTGTGATTAGCCTGTTTGACCCCAACTTTACCGATTTTCAGTTAGATCCCCCGTGGGATGTTTTAGGCAATAGAGCACTCTTCTTAAACAAGTTTAAGTTTGAAATTAACTTTACTCAGAAGACCTTTTCGGTGGGCTATGCCGAAACAATAGACTTTTCCCCCCTCTTCAAAATCTCAAACCTCGGTTTGACCTACGCAGGGGGGACGACTGCCCGCGCTGGAGTTCGACTTACCCTCGACTTAGTCATTCCGGGGCAACCTGCCCAACAATCCTCCTGGGACCCCGTTAACGAGAGTCCCCCAGCGGTTCCCGGTACAGCTCCCCCCATTTTTGATTTGCAGTTTTTGGCGATCGGGCAGCGGGTTTCCTTTGCTCCAGAGGTGGTGGCTCAAGCACGCACCATCACCCAGGTGATGAATGTGATGCGACAATCCCTGTTGCCTCTGCCCCCGGCTCAGCGACGACAAAACCCCATCACAGCGTTGCAGGCAGCTCTACCTCCAGCACCCGTCAGCGTTGATCCAACTCGACCCCTGACCTATACCGGAGAAACCATCATTTTCAATGCTGAGAGCGGCATCCTGATCGGGGCGCAGTTCTCGGTGATGGGCTTTCTCGACATGAGCTTCATCTTCAACGACCCGCTGATCTATGGGGTACGGATTGGCTTATCTGGGCCGCAGGCACAGATTTTTGCAGGGCTGATTTTTGAGATTCTCTATCGTCGGATCAGCGACACTATTGGGGTCTACCATGTCGAACTGGTGTTGCCTAGTGCCATGCGCCAGTTGCAGTTTGGAGCCGTTTCTGTCACCTTGCCAGCGGTAGTAGTGGACATCTACACCAATGGTGATTTTGGGGTTGATTTTGGCTTTCCCTGGCAGGGCAATTTTGAGCGTTCCTTTGCGATCGAGGCACTGGTCTTTACTGGAGCAGGTGGGTTCTACTTCTACAAACTCAGTGCGGCAACTGCCACCAGCGTTCCCCAAATCACAAATGGCAGTTTTGACCCGGTGCTGGAGTTTGGCTTGGGACTCAGGGTGGGGTTGGGACGCACCTTTAACAAAGGGGTATTGCGGGCAGAACTCAGCATTTCAGTACACGGCATTTTGCAGGGAGTGATTGCCTGGTTCAAACCCTCCGATCCCACCGTTGCCAAAGATGTCTACTACAAGATTCAGGGGGGAGTGGCGATCGTTGGTCGGCTCTACGGCATTGTCGATTTCTCCGTCATCACGGTAGAGGTAGAGGTGATTGTGCGGGTGGCGATCCTGTTTGTGGTGGAATGCTACCAGCCCATTCTGTTAGCCCTGGAAGCAGAAGTATCCGTGCGAGCTTCGATCAAGATTGTCTTTATTCGGATCCATTTCAGCTTCAGCCTGAAGATTCGGCAGGAGTTCATTTTGGGTTCCGCCAGCCCAACCCCCTGGCGTTTAAAGCAGGTCGCTGCCGCAGGAGCCATGCCTGCCCTCGATCGCTCTCGCCAACCCCAGGTGGCGATGCCTCTGCAACGGGGAACGGTGACTGTTCCTGCTAGGGCAACTGCTGCAACTCCTACCCACCCCCTCACTACCCCAATTGCTCCAGTTGCCTCACCGCCCATCCGCGTTACTAATTTGGTAGGACTGATTGAGGAAGGGGTGCGATCGCTCTCCTGGGCATCCCTCACCCTGGACATGACGAAATGGGCTAAACAATCCCAATCGTCTGAACCGAAGCCTGAATCGGGTGGCACCCCCACAAAACCCATCATCAACCTGTACCTGCAAGTGGCTCTAACCCGCAGAGAAAACCTCAATGCGACGACCAATGCCACGGCAACCAGCACAACAACGGCAGGCGCAGCAACAACAGACCCAATAAAGTATGAAAGCTATGGTATTGCTCTGCTGTTTATCGAAAACTTTATCCCTAAAGGCGAAGATCAGCCCGAAGCCATTGCCAATGCCCCTCATGACATCGACACTGACTTTGATGTGTTGGCCAAGGCGTTACTGATTTGGGCGATCCACGCCTATACCCCCAACCAGACCCGATTTAACCCAGAAACGGCACGATTGTCTCTGGATAGCCTGGAGGATCTCTATCAGTCATTCATCGACCACTTTGAGTCCCAAGCCAACATTCCCTCCTTCTTGACCGATCTAGGAACTTTCTTGAAGGACAATTTTGTCTTTGACATCAGCGATCGCCTCATCGGCCAAGAGATGCTGAGTGGTTCTCTCTTCCCCATGCTGCCGCAATTGATCATGAAATTGGGAAGTGGTACGGCTGAAAGCACCACCCGATTTGACCAACCCAAACACAAACCAACCTACCTCCAGCAGATTCGTAATTACACGCGCTATTTTCTGGCGGGTCATGGCAATAGTGCCGAGCCACGGGCTATTTCATCTACTGAGAATACGATTAGTGCGTCACTCTCCATTGCTGAGTTGATTTTTGCAGACTACTTCCTGTTGCTGATCCGCTTGGGTCTACAAAGTGCGATCGACTATGTGGAGGCTGAAATTGAGACTCAGACAACTTCTCGCCTGGGTTACACCACATCTTTAATAGATCTGCTGAATGGGTTAAATACCACGCCCTCCTTTAACCACATGGCAGGGACGATCTCTCGCTTCTTGCTGCATGGGTTACGGATTCCCACTCCCACTCCCACTCCCACTCCCACCCCCACCGAAACGAACAGCACCAGCAATCCAGCTAGTTTGCTGACCCAAGGTCTGTATGTGGCTACGGGTCAACAGTTCTCTGTAACTCAGGCCAGCCAGTTGGAGACGTTGGTGTTTCAAAAGCCTGATGACCTCACCTGGGTGCAGTTCACGGATTACGATGGCACCAACATCAGTCAACCCAGTGCCTCACTCCGCTACACAGATGCGAATGCTTCCACAACCTTGAATTTGCTTCAGCAAGCGAAGTCAACTCGAATTACCCAACAGGTGCGACGAGCCGCCCTGATCCCTTTCTACAACGCCGTTCCGCCTCGCTACTCGGTTCGCAATCAGAGCATCTGGTCCCCTGGCACCTCTGGAAAAGGTGACTATCTGTTGGAGCTTCCCACCGATTTGCAGGCTGCCCTGCAAAGCTTTCCTAATGGCATGAACTTGAGCCTCCGAGCGAACACCACCTCCCAGGCTGGAAAACCAGTGGCGATCGCCCAAGACCCAGTGGTGGCAGGTCAGTGGATGACCCGTGTGCCCTTAACCATCCGCCAGATCCGTCAGCCGGATACGGGAGTGCCCCTCCCCCATACCTACCTGATGGTGGGCACGGATGAACCGGGCAAGCGGCTGCTCGACGCCATTTTAGAATCGGATGCTACTCCCACCTTGCATCTGCTCTATGCCACTCAATACACCGGGAGTGGAAACAGCCTGCCCAACGGAGCCTCTGTAGACAGCGTATTAACCAGTTTGTCGGCGTCTCAGGTGTTGCTGCTGAAGACCAACCTGGCGTTGAATAAAACCAATTCGGGCTATGTTGCATCCTTGCAGGCGGATAAAGTGAATCGCTTCCTGCAAATGATTTTGGAAAGTACAGCCCTCCAGGATGGAGGCTTTTACCTCAACGTTAATAGTGCATCAGCAGAATTGTCAGAGGCGTTATTTAAAAACGGCTCGGAGGCAAGTCTGGTGCTCCTGATTCAAGCAGGAGATGGGCAGCAAGTCTATCCATTCCAAAATTGTGTGGCGGTTAAACCAGACGCCTTGCCAGGGAACATCGGCAACGACGATGAGGTGGATTTTTATATCGAGAGTCCCCAGCGGGTCAACGTTTTGAACATTCCAGCCGGAAATATCGGGTTTCGCGTGGAGCGAGAGAGAATTCCGTTTGACCCCAAAGATAAATCGGGAGAGGATGATCTGGCAAACCTGTACCAATTGCTGGGCTATCAGGTGAAGGATGCCGCGAAGCCGAGTAACAACTCCCGGTTTGCCACCAGCCCTGAGGGGTTGCCCCTCGGCCCGATCGCCGATGACCCCACCACCACAAAGGATGATAATTGGTGGATTTATGAGCGGGTGATTCCGGTATCCTCTCTGGCGAATCCCGTTGCTGCTCAACAGGGTGCCCTGAATCCCTATCGAGGCATTGCAGCAGATGCAGCGGTCAGTGTGGAATTTTACTGGCAAGATTTGTTTGGCAATCGGCTGACGGATAAGCCCGTTCTGCCAGACACGTTAGAGGTTCGCTATTTCGATGAAGTAGTGGGCATCAACCAGTGGCCATCGGTGTCGGAAAGCTATAGCTTTAAACCCGGATCGGTAGCGAACACGGTTGACCTGGAACTGGAGTTGGTGTTGGATCAGACCCCCTATCAGGTAGCAGAGGGAGCCGATCCAGAAGAGGTGCGTCAAAAGATTCGGGGCGATCGCACCACCTTTGAAAAAGTTTCCTATCAGCTGCATCAATCCGATGTTACTTTCGCCGTTCAAACTTCGTTGCTGTGGACGTTCCACACCCTCCGTCAAAACGACACCCTGACGGCTTTAGCTCAGACCTATAACGTCCCCGTAGAAACGCTAGGTTCGCCTAACCAGGGGCTTGTCAATCTGTTTGCCCCCGGAGATGTACTCCACATTCCCCTGACGCTCACCCTAAAGCAGCCTCTCAGTCTAAACGAGGTAATCGATTTGGGGGCACGACTGGAGGCGGTCTTGAATCACGCTGTTCCTAACAATCCACTTGCGGAAGCTCTCGAAGAAATGCGCAGTCTACCTCCGTTGTCTGGTGCAGACGCTAATACAAAACGAACGAACTTTAGGGAGCGGTTGTTGCGGGCTATTGGCAATTATCCTCACCTGTTGCAGACTGGACGAGTCGTTTCCCTCACCAATTCGCTAGCTTACTCCATCCGATTTGGCGATACCCTGGCTGATCTGGCTCAGGTGGCTAACCTCACCCCAGACCAGGTGATGACTAGGCTGCTTGACCAGTCATCGCTGTGGGTAACGGATGTAGCGTGGCCGTTGACGTTCAATTACACCTGGCAGAAGGGCGATCGCCTCGATATCATCCTCCAAAAAGTGCAGTTGGTGGCTCAACACCTCCCCTTCCATACAGAGCAGGTGCGACTCTCTGCCGATGCCCTCAGCCTGGAAGGGTTGGTTCAGCGCAATCGAGACTTGCATCTGAATTCGGGGGCTACTCCAGCAGAGCTGTATATTCCCTACCGCTTCCCATCCGAGCCAACCAGTTCAACTACCACATGGACTGCTTTCTTTACTCAATTTGTTGATCGCGCTCAGGCTTACCTGTCTGCTCTAGATGAAGTAAAGCCAGTCACTCACCCCGTTACCTCACAGGAAACCCTGGCAGGTGTTGCGACCCTCTATAACACCACGGTTGTCGATCTGGCTCAGACCAATCGCACCGTTGCTCCCCTCTGGCCCGCTGGTACAGAGATTGTGATTCCGGTAGAGTGGGAGGTTCTCTCAACTCACAGCCTGTCTACCCTGGCGATCGCCCTTGTGCGAGCAGAAACCCTTCTAGAAGATGTTGCTACCGCTAGAGGCATGGCGGCTCTATCTAGCAGTAATTTGAAAACCCCAAAAATGGTTGAGGTAGATGCCAAGATTCAACAGTTGTGGGAGGAATTTAAGGATGTGCCTAACCTGTTGAACACCAAAAAAATCATCAATGGTTATGCTGTGACAGCCACTGATACATTAGGATTAATCACTTTGCCCGCCAAAACAGGACGCACGATCGCCCAACTGGCAACCGAAGAGGGGCTGCTTTTGGCGAATGTGCGGCTTGCAATTGGAGTAGACTATCCCTGGCGAGCGAAGGACAGCCTAGAGGGAGTGCAGCAAAAGATCAAGGCTTTGAGCGAAAATCCTTCCATCTCTCCCTACATCACTCTAGAAGCCGATCAACTGACAGTGGTGGCGATCGCCCTGCAAAATCAAACTAAAAAACTCACTTCCGCGCAAACCCTGGAGATTCCCCAGCGGGTACGTTTTACTCAGAGCAACGCCATCACTAATTCCAATGGCTCTCTAGTTGGAGCCACTGCTGCTCTCAGTTTTGAGATAGGGGTGCCATTGACCGCTGTGGATGTGGCGATCGCCAATCAACAGGTTGATGGTCTGTTGAACGCTGATGTCAACCTGCTTTCTGACTCTAGCCCGCTGTTCTCTCTGGCATCCCTGCTCATCTCCGAAGCGACTACCGATAAACTCCACTTTGGTTCTATTTGGGATGCATCGACCCGCACAAGCCTTAAGCCTCTCCTTGAGGCGGTTCAAGGCTTCCTCACGAATCCCAAAACCCGCCCCCACGAAACCTTATACAGTCTCAAGGTGCGGATGGAACAGGTGTTTAGGGTGCTCTCTCTGATGGTGGATGCAGGTCGTCGCTGGCTTAAGAGCCAGGAGGTCGAGATTAATGCAGCTGAGACCAATCTAGCTTCCCTTGAAAATTCGCTGCTGGCTCGCCTACGGACGGTGGAGGCTATTCAGAATCAGTTTGATCCGGAGGCAGCCACCCAACTGCACACCTTTCTTCTGAACCAGAGGTCGGGGAGTAACCGTAATCTAGCCCTGACCCTGAATCAGCGGATGCAGGTCGAAGTGCGTCTGCTGCGGCAATCGCTGGATTGGATCGACTCACACTTGGGACAACGGTTTACCTTCGTTCAAGTAGCAGAGGCGATCGCCTTCATTGAAGGGCTACTCAATCCCAACCAACGCCTGATCCCTCCTCCTCAGCAGGCTCACTACACTCTGACCTTGCCCCTCACCGATAGCAACAACAAGCTGCGCTATGCCAAGGAATTAATTACCCCAGTTACGGTTCAGGTAGACATTCGCCGCCAAGCTGAGTTGATTCACCCAACGGTGCAATCGATGCTCACGGTGCAAACTTCAACTGCTTTGTTTAAGCCCCGAATGGCGGCGACTAGTGCCTCAGAACACGATCGCACGACTTCTTTAGAAGCCTTTGCGACCCGCTTCCAATCTGCTTTTCCGGGTTTGCGATTGGCGACCAGTGGCGATCGCCCCTCTAGTGCCACGGCTACAGAGTCGGTTGATCAGAGCACTCAAAGTCTCTGGGCAGTGCATGTGGGAGAAATGGGTTTGCGTTACGACATCAAAGAGGCCGTACCCTTCTTCTTTACAGCGGCTCCGCTGGCGAATACGCTGATGGCTGGCAACGTGAAAATTCCCGCCTATGATTCAGGCAGTGGGTTGAATGAGTCGAAGGAGTCCACCACAGAACAACGATTTGACACAGTGGATTTGAATCGTCTGGCACGCGATTTTTTGGCGGCTGTGGAAGCCTTTTTGCGTCCCGAAAGTGTTATTCCTGCCCTGTCTCGCCTGAATCTGAATGATTCGGTTAAAGCCATTCTGGATCAGAAAGAGACATTGGCGATCGCCATCAGTCAACAGGTCACAAACATCCTCTCTCTCACACCTTCAGGTGCAGCGGACACCACCAAATTTAAGCGGTTGCAGGCAGCGGCAGATACTCTCTTGCGAGAACTGCGGGTCAATCTAGCAGAAGCCTATGACATTGAAACCATCATTCAATACAACGTGGAGGTGGCAGTTGCTAATCAGCAACCCTGGCGGCGGCAGGTACCCCAATCTGTAGTGCCCCGTCTAGCTGGGAAACCGATTGTCATTACCCCTGCTAACTCCTCTGCTTCCCCCTCCACCCCCGACTTTACCTTGTCTCCTGCCAAGATTCCGCTCGATCCCCGTGCTGACTATCCGGCTCACCTCACCTTCTTCTTTAACACCAAAACTCCAGAACGGTTTGAAGAAGGTTTTGAACTGCCGCTGATGTATCAGGCAAACGAACTGGAGTACAACATCGACGAAGCCCATCAAGTATCATCCTGGCTGCGGTTTGTGTTGCCCCTCGAAGAGAACGATGGGCAGGATGACTACCAGATGACAACTGGGGTTATAGAAGCCCTACGAACGGCAGGTTTGTCCGATTCTATTCTGGAAGCCCTGCAACCCCTGGTGGGTCAACAGTGGGTCGTCCAGTCTGAGTTCCTAACCGATCTTAAAACCCAACTGGGTGAGCAAACTCTAAACGCTCATCAGGGAGTCATTCTCACCCATGCCAACACCAGCATTCCCAATTACTTAGGTCGGGTTCGGATTCCGGTTCCGCTGCGGACTTTTCCTCTGTCACCCTCCCTCATTTTGCAGCAGGCTAATGCCGATCCGGATAGTGTGGCTCGGTTAGAGCAAGTGCGGGAATGGCAATATGAACTGGTTTATGAGCATCCTGATATCGCTCAAGATGCCATCGAAACTCGCATCCTTTACAACGTGTCAGAAGCCGAGGCAGAGGCTCAGGTAATCCGTGGCACTGTGGAGGATTCGCAGCAAGAAACGCTATTTGACGCTTTGGTGCGCTTTAGTGTGGTGTACCCGCAATTACTCCCTGACTTGCAACAACTGACAACTGAAGAATTGACGAATCAGGACACTGCTAACAAAGTCAGAAAAGCGGTGGAAGCCTTGGTGAAATTGGTAAACCAGGTAGCAACTCAATGGTCTGCTTGGTTGGAAATTGTACGGTTGCATGAATCTCGCTCAGCCGATTACAGCATCGAAGAAAAGATTGTGGAGATGCAAAATCCTGACACGTCTGAGCGACAGGTGACGATCCGTGCTCTGCCGACCCTGACCGCTCAACCGCTGTCCGAAGCGGATAGCCAATCTCAACTGGTGCAGGTTGACCAACAGGGTGTAACTCCGATCGCCACTAACCGCTTCCCGCAAATTCAACTGCCGGAGTACCAGGAGACCATTTCCCCAGAAGGCGAACAAGCCCGTCGTACCTCCAGTACGCCCATCACCTCCCAACTCTACGAGTTCACGCCTCTGGCTGACACAAGCCTGGTGCAAAAGTTTGGTGAATCAGATATTCCCGATCGCAAGCTGATCTTGCCTAGCTTAGACATTATCAATCAGCAAAATGCCTGGGGGTCGATCTGGCTCACCCGCAATAAAGGGTTGGTGCCTGGGATGATGACAAATCCTGCCTTTGTCTTCCAAACTCCAGAAGTTCGGTTTGGCGATCGCCTCTCTCCACTGTTGACCAATCCCCATCGCTGGAACATCGCCACCCTCCGAACCCCATCTGAACCTGCCTCAAACCTGCCCCTGATTCGTCCTTTGCGCCGCCACATTGAGTTGCTATTCAACACCCTCTTACCTGAGCAGAGCGATCGCCCCTACGACATCCGTATTTCCTGCCAGTATGCCTTTGCTCTGGTCTTAGGCGATCCAGGTCTGGAGGATGATCTGCTTTCCTCCCTGCCCGTTTTCCTCAGCCCCCGCTTTGCCATCCCCGCTGCGTCGGGCGAGTCCAATTCGCAGCAAACCATGTCTCAGCGTACTGACTCACTTCAAGACAACATCACCAATGAAATTCTCAACTGGCACAGCGACAAAAAACCCCTCAAAGCCAAGGGGCGTTATATTTTCAGCCTTAGCATCTTTGCTGCCCAACCCCAAACCGCCGATGCATTAAGCACGACCGATAACCTCAACCTGCCTCTGCTCAAGATTGAACACCTCTCTCTGGCACTAACCGACATTTTTGAATATCTCAAGCCCAACCAGAATATTGCTACCCTCAAAACGTCCGACAATATCCCCGTTTCTCGTATCCTGGCGGCCCATCTCGAAAACGTGCTGGATCAGGTTCGTCAGTTGCCTGATTGGCAGCTTTTCCTGCAAACCGTTCTATCGGACAAAGCCTACACCCTACAGTTCATTGTTCAACATGTCACCCCAGAGAAAGCAGGTAAGATTCAAACCGTCGTTGCTCATGAGCAACCCCTAACGCCATCGTTGAACACCCTTAAGTTGATTGCCGAATTACCGAAAATACAGGCACAAATTCTTTCCTGGCAAAATGAAGGGTCTCAATCAGGGCGTTACATGTTTACTCTTGGTCTGCTGGCGACCTCTAAAGATAGCCAGTCTGAGTCCTCTAACCCTCCTGAACTTCTTGCTGTTGCTCACTATTTTCTTGAGCCGTCGATGGTCGCTGACTTCGCTAGCCCAGCGAATGTAGCGATCGCCCCTTAAGTTAACGTCAGTTCGGTTTAAGCAGCCCAGCGAATCAATTCGCGGCTACCAGAGCAAAGCTCGCCTTCTCAAGTTCCGCCTGGAAACGTAGATTCGGTGGCTTTGCCTCCTGTCCTCTGTCCCATACCAGTCTAAACCGTGAACCTTGCACTTGACCCCACCGCCTACGGCACCTCCCCTTGCCAAGGGGAGGTTGGGAGGGGTAGCATTTTCACTGCTTTCAAATCAAATTGATCTTAATTCTCAGGCATTGCACTCATGCTTTCCAGGTCAAGCACCTGCGACAACTCAGCTTCGGTCATTAACCCTTTTTCTAAGACAATCTGCCGCAACGATTTTCCGGTTTCCAGCGATTCCTTGGCGACTGTAGCGGCATTTAAGTAACCGATGTGAGTATTCAGTGCCGTTACCAGAGAGAGGCTCTTTTCGGCGTATTCCAGGCAGCGATCGCGCCTGACGGTGATCCCCTTTAAACACTTCTCTGCTAACGTACCGACGGTGTTCCCCAAAATGGTGATGCTTTGAATCAGGTTATAGGCAATCAGCGGCATCATCACATTCAGTTCTAACTGTCCTGCTTGAGCCGCCAGGGCGATCGCCGTGTCATAGCCCATCACCTGAAAACACACCATCGAGGTCATCTCAGCAATCACGGGATTGTACTTTCCAGGCATGATCGAGGAACCGGGTTGCACGGGGGGCAATTGAATTTCCTTTAACCCGGTCATTGGCCCTGAATCCATTAACCGCAAGTCATGAGACATCTTCACCAAATCTTGCGCAAGATTGCGGAGTCCCCCTGAGACATTGACAAAGGGAGCCATGCTTTGCATTGCGGCCATCAGGTGTGGTGCAGGTTTGAGGGGTTGGTCAATTAACTCAGACAACAACTCCGCCACCCGATAGCGATAGTTAGGGTGGGTGTTTAACCCGGTGCCTGCGGCACTGCCCCCCAACCCCAACACGGTCAGATCTTCAGCAGCGGTTTCCAGGCGGCTCAGGTGGTCGGTCAAAATCTGCGCCCAAGCCCGAAAGGTTTCACCCATCCGCACGGGAACTGCATCTTGCAGATGCGTTCTACCCGACCGGACGACATCCTGGTATTCCTCCGCTTTGGTGTCAAGTGCCGCGATCGCCTCTGACAAAGCAGGATACAAGCTGTGCTCTAACGCCAACAAGCCGCCAATCCGGATTGCCGTAGGAATCACATCATTGGTCGATTGCCCATAGTTGACATGGTCATTGGGGCTGACGCGCTGATAGTTGCCTTTTTCATCTCCCAAGATCTCTAGAGCACGGTTTGCCAACACTTCATTCAAGTTCATGTGGTGAGAGGTGCCTGCTCCAGCTTGATAGACATCTACCACAAACTGATCGCGCAGGTTGCCCCGCAATATCTCATCGGCCGCCTGCACGATTGCCTGACTAATCTCTGGAGGAATGCAACCCAATTCACCATTGGCGATCGCGGTTGCCTTTTTAATCAAAATCCCCGCATCAACATACATCGGTAACGGCTTTAGCCCGCTAATGGGAAAATTTTCGATCGCGCGCAAAGTTTGAATGCCATAGTAAACCGTTGAAGGAATCTGGCGTTCTCCCATAGAGTCGCGCTCAATGCGATGGGTAGATTGATCATTAATCATTGAGTAATAATTAAAACAAGAGACAGTTCTGATCTATTTTCCACTGTGATATCTTTTCAAACTATAGGGTTGGGCAGAATATTTGAATACAGATTGATTAAATGCAGATGAGAGGTTTATTCTTTTTCTGCTATCATAGATTTATGGGTTTGACAAGGGTGGCACTACGGGTCGAGAGAAGACTACAATGTATCTCTAAGCACTCCTACATAGATTATTTTTTATGACTATCTCTTGAGGGAGTGTGGCGTAATGACAGTCGATCGTTGATAGGGTCTATCACTGGGGCCTAACCATCGCATCGCTTTCATTAAGCCTGTTGTCTCATTATTTATTTCAGGATCTACCTTTAGACTCACAGGTGCCATGAGTCAAAATTATGACAGTCAGACCTGGTTTAGCCAGGGAAATGCCTTGTATGGAGTGGGACGCTTTGAAGGAGCGATCTCACGCTTTGACAAGTTTCTTAAAGACCAGCCTGAACACTACGAAGCTTGGGCCCAGAGAGGTTTTTCTCTCTATGAGTTGGGGTTTCATGAGGAAGCGATCGCCAGTTTTGATCGAGCCATTAGAATTAACACCAAGTACGCCCTGGCATGGCATGGAAAAGGGATTGCTCAGGCCAAGTTAGGTCGCTATGAAGAAGCGGTTGCCAGTTTTAACAGAGCTTTAAAACTTGACTCAACCGACTCAAAAGCCTGGTATAACCTGGGACATGCCTATAGCTGTCTATATCGCTATGCAGAGGCGATCGCCAGCTTTGATCAGGCTGTAGAGCTAAAGCCCAATAACTACCGAGTGTGGTATAGCCGAGGAGTGGCACTGTCATCGAGCCGTCGCTATAACGATGCCCTCACCAGCCTCGATACAGCTTTAGCTATTAAACCCAGTTGCCACTATGCCTGGAGCTATCGGGGCATGGTGTTATCAAAGCTCGATCGCCATTCAGAGGCAATCATGAGTTTTGAGAAATCTTTGAAATATCAACCCGATAATGCCAATGCTTGGTATGGCAAAGCCTGCTCGTTTGCAGTGCAAGGTGAATCTGAGCTAGCCCTTAAAAACCTGCATCGGGCACTGGTGTTGAGTCCTAATCTTTATCGCGTGATGGCACAGACCGACATCTGCTTTGATGGAATTCGTCAAAATCCTGAATTTCAAGCACTCATGCAACCTCGGTAGCGATGTCATCTTGCTCCAGACTTTCAACAACGAAGTAGTATTAAAGTAAGCGTCAACTCATGTAAAACAGAGCAACGGTTTGTGCCAATTCTTTGGTTGATTTGATCAAAGGCACTTCAACTTATTTGAGGCGGGTTCTTTACCTTTTTATTAAAGTTGTTATGGGGCTGACTAACTCCGAAAATGAGTAATTGTACTTATTTAGTTCTTCTCATAAACTTTTGTAAAATAACTTGAACTAATCTTGTGAGTGCTCTTAGGAAATCTCATAATTGGTGCGTCAATCGAGGATGTTGATTTGGGGCTAAATTTCGTCTCTACCATAGGGTTAAAGGCGTTTAAACTGATATTTGAGAACAGTTAGGAGCGATCGCAACAATGGGCGTTATCCAAAAATTAATCGGTGGCATTTTTGCATTTTTAGGTGGATTCATAAAAGGTGTGTTGGGGTTAGTTGGAATTGGTAAAAAGTCTGAATATTTTCTTGAATTAGAAGATTCAAGTCCTAAGCCAGAGATAAAAGCATCTGCTCCTGCGGCTAAGCCAGAGCCTGTCAAAGCAGAACCTGTGAAAGCAGTAGCAACTCCACAACCCGTTGTGGCTGAACCTGTTAAGACTGAGTCTTCAAATGGTAAAGCTCCAGCAGCTTCGGCTCCTGCGGCTCCTCCGACTTTTGCCCCCAACTTTTTGACGACTACATCGGGCAACAGTCGTCGTCGTCCGGGGCCAAGCTTAAATCGGTTTATGGATATGGCAAAACAAGTAAAACCGTCTACCTGATTTTGTTTTCCAAAAATTAATTACAACTTTTAGATAAGCCGATACAACGCAGTTTAAAACTGTTTGTGTTGGCTTTATTTTTTGACAGTTTCTAGCTTTAGACTGATTCTTTTTGAAAATGCACAGTTAACAGGTTGGGTTGAACGAGGTGAAACCCAACGCCAGTTGCTCCGTTAGGTTTCTTGACCTTAACCCGACCTGATAGGGGTTTAGATCCCCGGTTTCTTATTGAAGCTGCCTGAAAGGTGCTTAGTTCCATCCCTTGAAACTGGGGATCTGGAATAGTCGAGGGTTATTAGACCTTTGAGCGGCAAGGGCGTTTTGCGAAATGCTCTGACAGATGCTTTGACCAAGAGATTGATGGGTCGTCCCCATTTCTAGGGATGGTATAAGCTTTTATCTCCTGATAACTCAACGGAAATGTAGTCCTAGATACAGAGCAAATTGGGTATCTGCGTCTGAATAACGAAAGGCTCTGGTAATTCTGGCGTGGCTGAACCGATTCTTGAACTACTGGATTCAACGCGACTTCTATTTGATCTGCAACGGGGAAATGAAATTGCTCAGCGTTTGGGTGGCTGTTTAGACCCAGAGGCGATCGCTCGTCATGTCACCGAAGGGCTAGTGGCTCAATTTGACTGTGCTTTTGCCCGCATCTGGCTGGTCGAACCTGATCGCACTGCATTGCGTCTGGTTGCCTCATCGGGGATGTATACCCACACGGATGGCTTTTTTGGTAAAGTGCCAATGGGGGCATTTAAAGTTGGCAAGATTGCCCAAAATCGGGTGTCGTTTCTCAGCAACAACTTGCCTGAAGAGTCGTGGGTCAAAGACCGAGAGTGGGCGATCGCTAACCATATTCGGGGCTTTGCCGGATATCCCTTAGAGATTGACGATCGGGTGGTTGGGGTGTTGGCTTTGTTTAGCCAAAATTCGATGGCTCCAGAATTTTTAGAGGTGTTACGGAGTCTCTGTACCACGGTTTCAGTCGCACTTGATATTGCCTTGCGTTATCAACAAGAAAAGCAATCTTGGCAGGCGACTCCAGTTTTATCCAATCCCAATCCTTCTTTGTCAGATCAAATTGCAACAGTGTTGCGGGCTGTGCGACTCACATTAGTTGGCACAGAGCAAGCCTTGCCCATCTCGGTCAGCCATGTCTTTTTGCGGGCGGCAGAGGTGTTGCAGCAGTTAAATTGCATTTACTGTCGGCTCACTTATAGTGCTGATGCAGTGGCAATGGAAGCCATTATTTCTGCACCAGAAGAATCTATGCCAACGCATGATTGGCTTCACTCTGCCTTTGGCGAACTTATCTTTGCAGCCTCTTGTCTGGGGGGAGTGTTGCAAACCCAACAAGGAACCCATCAAAAAGTAATTCAAGTTCTGCTGAAATTGCCATATGGTAGTTGCCCGGTTGGTATGGGCATTCGGGTGCAATGCCGATCGCCTGTTTTGCAACTGGCGTTTACTCATCTTGCCTATTTAGCAGGCTTGACGGTTTATAGCACCCCAGATACAAAAATTCCTCTCTTGACAGAAAATATTGAGTTGCTATCTACGGCTCAATTGGTGTTGTGGGTTAATACGCTTCATCAGGCGTTACCCAAGGGAGTTCATGCCAGTCTCAACTTAAATCTGACTCCGGCTCAATTGCGTGAGGCGTTAGCCAGTGTGTTGCAAGGCAAACGTTGGGGAATTGAACCAACCATGCCGGAGGTGCCCATCTTGTCAGATCGAGAACAAGAGATTTTATCCTTGTTGGCTCAGGGACTGCGCGATCGCGATATTGCGAATACGATTTTGATTAGTGAGAGTACAGTGAAATTTCACATTAACAACGTGTTGACCAAGCTCAAAGCTCGTACTCGCTATCAGGCACTCTATCAAGCGATCGCCCAGGGTTGGTTGGCGTGATGGTTTTGTTTGATCGCGTTTATATAGCAATCCCAAATGGGTTGCGACTCTCACAACCTCCTAATCTCACAAATGATTTAGGATTGCTATAGCGGGTTACATGCCACTACTGGTTTGATTAGATAGGCCCAATGCTGGATGTAAACTAGCAAGTCCCAAATACTAATCCCAGTTGTTTTAACCATTTACGATAAGCGATCGCCAACTGGTCAGCAGGAAAGTGAAATTCTGCTTGCAGATCAAGTGGCAATCGTTGTGGATGCTGAGACTCTAACATGGGAATATCTTGCGACATTAAATGATCTTGAAACGCTCGTAAATCTTCTGCTTTAGCATCGGGAGCATAGTTTCTAGAAACACCCAACCAGGCAATACTTTTTAGTTCTTCAACGGGTGTGACAGCTAGAAAAATGGAGAACTGAAATTCATCCGATCCTTTGCAGAAATAAGCAATTAACGGACGCAAAATTTTGTAGATATAGGACACTGACTTTGCTTCGCCTGTTCCTTCTGGATCAGGTTGATAAAACTCAATATTGTGTGCTGTCAGTCCATTGTGATCTGTCGTTAATTGATATTCAGAAATTTCAGGATGAGCGCGATCGCCCAACAACCCTTCATGCACAAAGGGAAGGTGAGCGACATCAGTAAAGTTTTCAATAACTCGCGGGGCACTCGTGTTGATGGTATAAGCACCGCATAAGAAGTGAAAGAAACCCGGTTGATCCCATTCTGCAAAGTAGGGAATATCGTGTACTGGTTTTCCCAAAGTCACCCAGATATACCCATATTGTTCTTTGGCTAAAAAGGAACGAACCTGAGAAGTTTTGGGGAAAGTAGCGATCGCCGGACTAGCGGGAACATGAAGACAATGCCCTTCTCCATCAAATACCATGCCGTGATAAGGACAGACCAATGTGTTTTGATCTTGAACCCACCCTGATGAAAGGGGAATACCCCGATGGGGGCACTGATCTTGCCATACCTTGATTTGATCCTCACATCGCCATAACACCAATCGATGACCTAGAAGATAAACCTGCAAAAGGTGCATTGGAGGAACATCCTCGGCTCTAGCAACAATGTGCCAGTCATTTAGAAGAACTGGATCTTGCACAATAAATATCTCTGTCTTATTAAGAAGGTCTATTCAAGAATAGAGGTGTTACTAGAAAGGGCAAGAACGGCAAATTGGAGTGCAAAAAACACTCACGTCACACTCTCTCAACCACTCCGTAGAAAAGCAACAAGCTATGGCAACTGAAGCATTGATTAGGAGGGGTGCAAGGGTTTTACACCCTTTGGCTTGAGCAAAGCCCCCCTTCTTGAATCAACTGTTTTGACTGTTGCTGTATATTACTTTTTAAGTTCTATTCTTGTCTCAAATAGGATTACCAGAATTTAATTGGAAGAAAAAGTAATCTTTAATACAATCGCAATTCCTTTCTTTGAGATTACGATATTCGCAGATTCAAGTCTATTTCAACTCATCTTTCAGTAAAATTATGGGTGTGATTCAAGCTAATTCTTCAACATGCTTTAGAACGAGATATTAATTGTGGTTGATGTTTGCTTTGGTACTCATGATGAACTTCTTATTTTTTTTGAACGATCGTTCCCTATTCCTGGCCTAAGCAGTGATGCAGCTCTGGTCGTACTGAAGTTATTGAAAGTCGAGTATCAATATACGTTCATCTAAACTTGATTTGATGTTCGTTAAGTATGTAAAAGATATGTACTAGCAAAGCACTTAATGAATCGGTTACAGTGAATTGCTTGGATTGTGATTAAAACAATAATGTAGCAAAAAATGAAGCAAACCGTAAATTAAATCGAATCTGACTTGTCAATTAAGCAATTGATTTAAGATGTGTTTGTGGATATAGCAGAGAAAAAATCGATATGTATCTTGTATGACATTTTCTAAGAATGACTGAATTTATGCTTAATCCAACCTTTTGAATCATCAATTGAGACAACATCTATGTCTCACGTCAGTCTTCTGATTAAGAACGCAACGATTTTGCCCTTTACTCTCAATTCCGATCGCTCTCTTGATCTGGAACCCTGTTGTGCGGATGTGTTGGTTGAGGGCGATCGCATCACTCAGGTTGCCCCTGAAATCGACTTAGTTGAATCTGGGATGTTAGTGATTGATGCAACCGATCAATTACTCATTCCAGGATTTGTCAATGCCCATGCCCACTCAATGGAAATTTTGGACAAGGGCAGCTATGAGGCACTGCCTTTGGAACTGTGGATGTTATACAGTTACTCTCCAAGAGTGACAAAGCATCTGAGTCCCCGTTTGTGTTATCTGAGAACCCTGATTGGGGCAATGGAGATGGTCAAGTCTGGAGCCACTACGATCCAGGATGACTTACTGGAATTGCCTTACACCACACCAGAAATTTTTGATGCGGTGGCTCAAGCCTACGTCGATCTGGGGTTGCGAGTGAGCTTATCGCTCCATTGCATTAATAAACCGCTGCATCACACCATTCCCTATCTAGATGAGATCTTGCCCAATGACGTGAAGCAAGAATTTGAGTCAGCGCAAGGGATGTCTGATGATGATTGGGTCGATTTGTTCCGCCGATTGCACAGCAAATGGCACGGACGAGAGGGATTAGTCACCTTGGTGTTGGCTCCTTCTGCCTCACAACGGGTCACCCCTGAGCTAATGCACCGCATTAGCGCATTATCTGAGGAATACAACATACCCATTCACACCCACTTAGTGGAAACCAAAACTCAGGCAGTAACTGGACCAGAGTTGTATGGTGAAACCGTGGTGAGCTACGCTAAACGGCATGGCATTCTCACCCACCGCACGGCGATCGCCCACGGGGTTTGGTTAACGCCTGGAGACATTGACCTGATTGCCGAAGCAGGCGCAACTGTGATTCATAACGTAGTTAGCAATTTCAGGCTGTGTAGTGGCATTGCCCCTATTCGGGAACTGAAGGCAGCAGGGGTAAATATTGCACTGGGGTCTGATGGGATGAGTTCTAATGACTCTTTCAACATGTTTGATGTGATTAAGACAGCAGGTATGTTGCATTCCGTCACAGATCATCGCTATGAGCACTATCCCAGAGCGGCGGATGTGCTGAAATGGGCAACTTATGGCGGTGCTAAATCTGCAATGTTAGAACAAGAAATTGGGGCGATCGCCCCTGGCATGAAAGCTGATTTTGTTCTCTACGATTTGAACTCGCTTAGCTTCACGCCTCGTAATCGATTGCCAATCCATCTCGTTTATGCAGAACATGGGCAGTCGATTCGCAGTGTGTTTATTAACGGTCAACAGGTGGTAAAAGATGCACAGATTCTAACTATCAACGAACACGAAGTATTAGCTGAACTCAAGGAGTATTTGCCAGAGTATCGATCGCGTTTTGCCGAGATTACTCAATACGCCGAAAAATTACGTCCAGCAATGGAAAAAATGTATCAAACCGCAATGGCTCAGCCTTTGGCAATCAATCGCTTTAGCGGTTCCCTATAGCCCGATAAAATTTCGTAGAGTCTTGTAGGTGGGTATTGCCCACCCAATTCACAAGTTAAGGATTGAATCTATTGTGGGCATTGCCCACCTACTGTTTATTGAGTGATTGAGTGAGTCTTATGAATCAACGACGGACAAAATTTATCAGTTCTCTTAGCCGACGCAAATTTATTCAGTTTGCCTCAACCGCATCTCTGGCAGCAGCGACCACCCGCTTGATTGGATGCACCTCTCAACCGACGCCCGCCGAGAGCAGTCCTGCGGCAGAGGCTCCTGCTAGCCCTACGGCGAGTGGCGGGACATTACGGATTCTCTCCTGGTCGGGCTATGACGAACCAGAGGTGATCGGCAAGTTTCAGGAGCAGACAGGAGCCAAGGTCGAGTTCAAGACCTACGTGGGCGGCGAACAAATGCTGCAATTCTTCAACCAATCGCCCCCCGGTACATTTGACGGCATTATTTCTGATGGCGAATACGTGAAGAAACTGGTGGAACTGGGGGCAGTTGAGGCTCTCAACGCCGACGACTTCCCCGAAATTAAAAACTTCATTCCCGCTTATCAAGACTTTCCCGGCTTCATTCAAGACGGCAACGTCATGGCGGTGGGCACGCGCTACGGCAACTATGGCATTGCTTTCAACACCAAGTATATTAAGCCAGAAGAAGTCACCAGTTGGGAGTTTTTGACGCGGGAAGACTTGAAAGGCAAGGTGGCATTTTTTGACTGGTATCTGCCCAACATGGGTAACGCCAGCCTTGCTCTGTTCCCGGATAATCCCAATCCCTACGAACTGACCGACGACCAGTTGCAGCAGGTGAAGGATTGGCTGATTAAGGTAAAGCCTAACGTAGCGTTAATTACTCCCAATATTCAAGACATCACGAACGCCTTTATCAACGAAAGTATCATTGCGGGGCCAGTGGGTGACTGGTTGATTCAAAATGCGATCGCCGATGGACATGACAACTTTGCCGCAGTGGTGCCTAAAGAAGGCTCAATTCGTTGGAGTGAGGGGGCTACCGTCTGTTCGGCTAGCCAGAACAAAGCATTGGCGTTGGAATGGGTCAAGTATATGTCTCTGCCCGAAACGCAAGCCCGTCTAGCCAATGCAAAAGCCTATAAAGGCATTGCGCCCAACTTGAAAGCGGTAGATTTCATGAGCGATGCAGAGAAGCAACTATTGGGCTATGTGCCTGATCCCGACACTCCTGACAAACTCGTGGTTGAAGTTCAGATTGAGCGCAGTCGTGCCCGTCAATTGCCTGTCAATCAACCCGAAAAAGTTTGGCAAGACCTTTATAACGAATTTAAGACAAGCTGATGCCGCTCTTTGACTCTCACCCACAACAGGCGGGGGCTGGTCAGGCGATCGCGGCTATAGAGCAGCCCCTGCCATCTCCTGCTTCAGCCCTGCCTGCACATGATCTAGAATTGCGCCATATTTCTAAGCAATATGGTGCGCTGTCGGTGTTGCATGAGATTAATCTCAGTGTCACCGCCGGAGAATTTGTCGCCATTATGGGCCCCAGTGGCTGTGGCAAAACCACGCTGCTACGGGTCATGGCAGGGTTGGAAGGCACTACGACTGGGGAAATTCGTTTGCGGGGTAAGGATATTACCCATTTGCCGGTGCATCAACGCAATACGCCAATGGTGTGGCAAAGTTTTGCCCTATTTCCCCACCTGAACGTGCGCCAGAATATTGCCTTTGGCTTAACGCTGGTGCCTCACCGCAAAGCTGAGGTGCAGCAACGGATTCAGGCGATCGCCTCCCTTTTGCATCTGGATGGGTTGCTTGATCGGCGGATCAGCCAAATCAGCGGTGGGCAAAAACAGCGGGTGGCGATCGCCCGCGCTCTGATCACGGAACCCAAAATTCTGCTGCTGGATGAGCCGATGAGTGCCCTCGATCCGCATCTACGGGTGAGGATGCAAGGGGAATTAAAACGTTTGCAGCAGGCATTGGGCATCTCGTTCATTTACGTCACCCATAACCAAAATGAAGCGTTTTCGATGGCGGATCGGGTGGTGGTGATGAATCGGGGCAAGATTGAGCAGGTGGGGTCTCCCGCCGACATTTATACCCGTCCGGCAACTCATTTTGTTGCAGAATTTGTGGGCAACAACAATTTGTTAGATGGGGATGTGATGCGAGTCAGTTCCCAGACGGTGACGGTTCGTTGCCCGCAAGGAATTTTTGAAACCCCTATACAGGAGTTATCTCATCAAGTGGGCGATCGCGTCACAGTGATTATCCCTGCCGATCGAATTGCCCTGACTCAGTCTCCATCAACTACAGAAAACAGCCTTAAAGCCACCTTGCGAGGACGGGAGTTTATGGGTTCTCAGGTGATCTATGTCCTGGAAACCGAGACGGGGTATGAAATTAAAGTGATTCGACAGGAATCCTTTGATCACAGTTTGCAAATTCCGATTAACAGTCAGGTGAATTTGTCCTGGAGGACGGAGGATAGCGGATTGTTGGGTGAACGGATGAGTGGGCAACTGTCATGACCAACCCAATTTCTGAAACGCGATCGCCACCCCTGAAGCTGCCTAGTCAAGCCAGCCTGTTGAAATATATTGGTCTGGCTCCGGCAGTGATTTACGATGCGGTATTTTTTTTGTTGCCGTTGTTGTTCCTGATCTGGATTGGCTTTTGGACAACGGAAAATTATCGCGCTGTCCCCGGCTTCTCCCTTGAAAACTATAGTGATATCTTTAGTCAGTTCTTGACGCGATCGCGCTATGCCTTTGCCATTCTGCAATCCTTTTGGGTCGCAGTGACAACAACAGCACTGGGAATTTTAGTCTGTTATCCATTCGCGATGGTGTTGGCGTTTGTTGTTCCAGAACGCTATCAACGATTTTTTTTGGTGTTAGCGATCGCCCCTTTTTGGACGAGTTATATTCTACGACTCTACGCATGGCAAACGATCATTAACACGAATGGATTGCTGAACACATTGCTCTTAAAACTGCACTGGATCGATACGCCCTTGCAGATTATTTTTACACAATGGGGCACTCGCTTAGGACTGCTGCACTATCTCGCGCCAATTATGATCTTGATCCTGTATTTGGTGTTGCGAAATAGCGATCGCAGTTTGATCGAAGCTGCTCGTAATTTGGGGGCAACCCGATGGCAAACTTTTTGTCGAGTGATTCTGCCGCTCAGTCGATTGGGGATCATCTACAGTGCCATCTTTGGTTTGATTATCAGTTTAGGAGATGTGTTATCAGGCATTATTTTGGGAGGAGGGACGGGGCAATCTATCCTGGGAAAATTCCCCCTCTTTTCCAGCATGATTCTGAATGAATATGCGGCATCCACCAACCTGCCCCGCACGTCTGCACTGGCAACGATTTTGATTTTGATTATGATGATAATTTTGATTGCCGGATTTAAACTGTCAGAATCGGAGCAGTGACCATGACGACTCAGGCAAAACAACCCGCTGACTATGGATTGGCGATCGCAAGCTGGATTTATCTGGGGTTGGTGTTTGTATTTCTATTGCTGCCCATCTTCACTCTGATTGCCTTTTCCTTTGAAAATTCTCGCTTCGCCACCATTCCCTGGACAGGTTGGACCTGGAGTTGGTATCAAGAGTTATTTAGCGATGGACGCTTGCTGCTGTCGCTAAAAAATAGCTTGATCGTGTCTCCTCTAGCAGCAACGATCGCCACCGTGATGGGCTTTTTTGCGGCCTATGTGCTGAATCGCTTTACCTTTCCTGGCAAGAGTTTGCTTTCGCTATTATTTCTGATTCCGATTCTGGTACCGCCTTTAATTCTGGGAGTTGCTTTTCTCGGTTTGTTATCTCGCGTCAATCTGCAAGGACAGTTATACAGCGTTTTGATTACCCATGTGGTGATTCTGATTCCAACGGCGATCGCCCTGATTACTTTACGATTGGCGCAGATGCCCCGTGATCTGGAAGCAGCAGCTTGGAATCTAGGGGCAACAGAATGGCAGGCGTTATATCGCATTGTCTTACCCTGGGCAATTCCAGGTATTGCTGGAGCGTGGCTGCTGGCGTTCACTTTTTCGTTTGATGAGTTTGTGATTGCCTGGTTTGTCTCTGGTTTTGAACAAACTTTACCCGTTGCAATTTACACATTTCTCGGTGCAAACCTGAGTCCATCTTTAAATGCGATCGGAACTATTGTGTTTGCGATTTCTGCGTTGTTGTTAATTGGCGTGGAGTTTTTACTGATTCCACTGCTGCTCAATCAAAAAAGGTAATTAGGTACATCATGGATCACTTTGTTGATAATCATGCCGATGTGTTGATGGAATGTTTGTCGTGGATGGAGTATCGCGATCGCGTTCAGCAGGGCAATGTCATCTTTATCCCGGTTGGCTCTATTGAACAACATGGTCCCCATTTGCCTCTAGGCACAGATATGTATATGTCACAAGGGGTGAGCGCGTTGGCTGCCCGTAAGTTGGGCGCGATGGTGGCGCATCCGATTAGTTATGGCTACAAGTCTATGCCGCGATCGGGTGGGGGCAATCACTTTCCAGGAACCACCAGCCTGGATGGGCATACCCTCAGCCTAATGATGTGTGATCTGTTGCGCGAATTCAACCGTCACGGAGCGCGGCATATTGTGGTGCTTAATGGGCATTTTGAAAATACCTGGTTTTTGACAGAAGGCATTGAACTATTCATGCGAGAACGGGGCGACGCCAATACGCGCATCATGCGCTTAGATTATTGGGATTTCATTGATCCAGAAACGGTAGATACTGTCTTTGGTAAAGACTTTACCAGTTGGGCACTGGAACACGCCGCCATTATGGAAACCTCCTGCATGATGGCGATGCATCCTGATAAAGTAAAACCTCAGCTCATTCCTGACGAACCTCCGGCTGATTTTCCTTGCTATGACCACTTCCCGACCCACACCCACTGGGTTCCTTCTAGTGGAGTGTTGTCGTCTGCCAAAAAAGCAAATTCAGAAAAGGGTGAACTGATGTTAAATGACTTCACGACGCTAATTGCAAAAGCAGTCAGAACAGAATTTCCAGATGTGACAAAAGTGGTTTGAGTTTGGTACTGGTGATGGGTCACTACTCATGGGTACATCTTGCCTCGATCGAGATGGTTTTGTTAGGGTTTGAGAAAACTCTATCGGCTGATTAAACGGAGACCCATGAGTAGTAATAGCCCTAAAACAACATGTTTAAATAGAGATGGTTTTAGGTGATTGGATATCAGAGTTCCGATCGCCAAGCCAAGCAAAAATCCAGGGATTGAAACGAGAGCCAGCGTCCAAATAGTGACGCTTAAATTGCCTTGAAATGCATGACCCGCGATCGCAACCGTAGAGCTGATCAAGAAAAAGCAGGGCAAGTTCCCCTTAAACTCTTCTGGAGTCCAGTGTTTGCAAGTTCCATAAATGACAGCGGGTGGTCCTCCTGTGTTATAGGCTCCCGTTAAAAAACCTGATAAACCACCAAAAATATAGACCCATTGAGGAGATTTTAGATTGGGTAATTTGAAGTGGAAGTAGTTGTAAATAACATAACTAATCAGTAAAATTCCTAAGCTCTGAAGGGCTGTTTTGTCAGAAATATAGTGTAATACGACAATGCCAAGTGGCATTGCCATAATAGCCGCGATAGATAATTGAAGAACAACAATGTGATCAAAATGATGTCGATGATAGAACCACAACGTACCATTGCTGATAGCTGAAAATAATGCTACAAATGGGACTGCAAGTTTGATGCTGATGACACTGGGTAATAAGGCTATTGCTACTAAAGAAAAGCCAAATCCTGTAAAACTTTGAGCGATCGCTGCCAGCATCACAATAGAACTAATTATTAGTTCATCCACACTTGTACCAAGATAATAAACCTGAATTCATAAGACTGTTGAAAATAATTAGGACTACTCTCACACCCCACCCATCTCACAACTGCTTTAAGACTACTATTTAGGACTACTATAGTATCTCTCTATGTTTCAACATATTTCGCTACGCCATGATCTAGATTCTGTTAATTTACCGTTCTCTCATGCAGTTCGAGCAGGTGACTTTTTATTTGTGAGTGGGCAAGTGGCTAGTGATTGTCTCTATCCTGCTGAAGATATTTCATGGAGTGGAAACAATCGTTTGTCCATTGCAGAGCAGACAAAAAGTGTGATGGAAAATTTGAAGACGATTTTGACTGAGGCAGGTACAGGATTTGATCGAGTCGTGATGGCGCGGATTTTTTTGATAGACTTTCGAGATTACGAGGCGGTTAATGCTGTTTATACGTCTTATTTGACGCGCGATCGCCTGCCTTGCCGTACGACAGTGGGGGTCACAGGGTTAGCGGATCAATGCGCTCTTGAGATTGATTTAATTGTCTATTGTGGCAACTAGATATTCTAAACCGCTCGCTGAGATGGATGGGCAAAAATACGACGCACCATCGGTTCAAAGAACTCAAGAGGCAGTGTATCGTAGTCTGGATCAAACGATCGCTGATCCCAGTTCTCACAGAAATCAACAGTCATTTGGTAGGCTGGATGAGCTCGAAATCGATCTCGCTCGTTGCGATCGCGCCCATAAAACTGGAAGTAATAATAACCCTGGAATAAACCGTGATGTTTGACCAGCCAATAATGGTTTTCAGATACGTAAGGGCGCAGAATAGCAGCGGCCAATTCAGAGTGATTGTCAATGGCGAGGGTGTCGCCTATGTCATGTAATAATGCCACTACAACCGCTTCTTCATCTGCCCCATCCCGATAAGCACGAGTTGCCGTTTGCAGTGAATGTTGAAAGCGATCGATTTGAAAGGCGGTTTCAAATCCTTGTAAGTTTTTCAACAAACCCAACACATTTTCAACAATCATTGGCATCAGAGCATGGTCGGCTTGATCTAACAATTGCCAATCGGCAGCAGTCCCTTGATCCATGCGAGTGAAGTTAACAGTTTTCATAATTAAGAGGGGTGGCAGAGACGCGATTCATCACGTCTGTGTAGGGTGTAGAAGAGACGCGATTCATCGCGTCTGTAACAGGTAGGTGTTAAGGTTGCCAAATGATGACACGAATAGGAGTTGGGTTAAATCCATTCGCGGGGTTGTAAATCTGAGGGCAGTTGGAGATAACCGCTAACACATCCATTTCTGCTAGCAGATCAACATAATCACCGGGGCTTGACACTCCATCAGACACGGCCATACTGCCGTCTGATAGAACTGGCACATTCATAAAAAAGTTGACATTTGAGACAATATCTTTCATTCCCAAACCAAACTCTCCCAAAATTTTGAGAAAGTTATCGCGACAGTTGGGAGTATTTAATTTGCCATAACGCACAAAGTTACTCTCGGCACTACAACATCCGGCGATCGTGTCATGGTTACCGCAGGTGTCTTCTAAAACGGTGAACAACACGTTCCCCAAACCAGAATATAACTTTGTGCCTTTGTGCAGACAAATATTTCCCTGAATCTTCATGGTGTCAGCTGCGTTATACCGTTCAGCTGAATTGGCAGCATTGTAACAGAGAAAATCGACAGCCTGACACCCTTCTAAATCAATGATTCTGAGGATCTGCCCTTTACTAATAACTTTTCCCCAAGGTTCTCCTGGTTGCACAATTTCATCTAAAAGAACAGTTCCTTCAATCTGAGGCACGCTCAGTGTTTCACTCATAACCCTAACTCCTAACACTGTAAAACTAAGCAAATTTCTAAACTAGATCTGTCGCTCTTTTAGAGGTTATTGATCGAATGTATGAATTTCGTCAGGATGTTTTGTGAAACGCCTCTGCTGTCAAGATCAACGTCCGTGAATCATACCTGTATTCAGCAATACCCTCTTAAGAAGGACTAGATTTAAATTTTGAAACTAAGGTGATACTCAATGTCTTACGTATCGCTCTAAAAATTGTTTTGCACGTTCTGTCGAAGGATGTTTAAAGAAGGTTTTTGGATCGGCTTCTTCGATAATACGTCCACCATCTAAGAAGACGATCCGATTAGCAACCTCATGAGCAAAGTCCATTTCGTGGGTGGCAATAATCATGGTCATCCCTTCTTGAGCCAGTTGTTGAATGACCGATAACACTTCTCCCACTAATTCTGGATCAAGGGAACTGGTGGGTTCATCTAATAAAATCACCTCTGACTTCATTGCCAAGGCACGGGCGATGCCCACCCGTTGCTTTTGTCCACCGGATAAGCGAGAGGGATAAACATCTCGTTTATTGAGCAAGCCAACTTTATCGAGCAGAGCTTCTGCCTCTGTAATCACCTCAGCTCGAGGACGTTTTTGTACATGAATTGGAGCTTCGATAATGTTTCCTAAGACCGTCATATGAGGCCATAGATTGAAGTGTTGAAACACCATGCTGACACGGGTGCGTAACTTTGCCAGTTCTGCCTCTGGCAACGCCGATCGCCCTGCCATGCGTCCACAAGCGACATAGGTGCCGTGTAGATGAATTTCACCGAAATCAGTTGTTTCTAGAAAGTTGATGCAGCGTAACAGAGTTGATTTACCTGATCCACTTGGTCCCAAAAGACAGACTGTTTCTCCTGAAACAACGGTTAGATCAATCTCTTTTAGCACTTCATGCTTGCCATATTTCTTAGACAACTGCATTAGTCGGACAGCCGGTACTGTCTCTGTATTTCGCTCAAGCTCTAGCATATACAGCCCTCATCTGTTCAACTTGCTTAACACCAGCTTCAACCACTAGACATAACACCCAATACAACAATGCCGCGAAAATAAAAGACTCAAAGGGTACAAAATAATCTGCCTGAACTCGTCTAGCTGCTTGAGTTAACTCTGGAACTGTAATCACAGCAAGGAATGCAGAGTCTTTAATGACTTGAATAAATTGATTACCTAATACAGGAGATGCAGAGATTAAAATTTGCGGTAATACAATTCGACGTAATAACTTGAATCCGTTATATCCAAAGGCGCGACCTGCTTCAATTTGTCCATTGGGAAGATTGACCCAGGCAGAATGCAAGATTTCTGCAATGTAAGCCGTGTTGTATAGCACTAGAGACAAAATTGCCGTTGTCCAACTAGTGAGGGTAATCCCAAACACAGGCAGCCCATAAAACACCAGGTAGATCAGCATCAGAATTGGGATAGCCCGTCCTGCCTCTACAAAGATCTTTGCAGGAACTCGCAAAATGGCACGGCGCGATAGTAGTGGTAGCAGGAATAGAATTCCTGTGATCATGGATAGGATCATTCCCAATACACAAATCCAGATTGTGTTCCAGAGTCCTTCTCCAAAGGCAGGGAGTTGTTCCCAAATGACTTCAAACCGGAAATTCATGGCTATACAAGTTCGTATTGGCTATGGAAGTGGTGTTCGACACGACGACCGACTTGAGTGATTGCCAGAATCACAATCATGTATAAGAGAGTGGCTGTGAGCAACATTCTCAAGGGTTCATAATTGCTGGCAGCTAAAGCACTGGCACGGCGAGTCAGCTCATTAATGCCGATAATGCCAACAGCAGGACTGGCTTTAAGCAGTAAGGTGACTTCGCTTGTGATAGGGGGAATGCTGGCTCGCCAGACTTGTGGCAACATAACGCGCCAAAAAGTCTGCTGTTGGGTCATGCCAAAGGCTCTAGCCGCATCTACCTGCTCTACCGAAAAGTCAACGATCGCCCCTCGCCAAATCTCGCTAGAGAAAGCAGCATTGTTCAATGCCAGAGCCAAAACACCAGCGACATAGGGGTTGAGGTTAACACCGAGAATCGGTAAACCAAAATAAAACAACATAACAAACAGCACTAGTGGCAAACTGCGAATAAAACTGACATAGACTGCCAAAAACGGTGTTAGGACGAGAATTTTTCTCACCCGGCCAACGGCGATCGCCAACCCTAGTGGAATTCCAATTAAACATCCTGCTACAGAAACCAACAGGGTAATAAGGGCACTTTGCAGAAACAGAAGCAGTTCTGTCACGTTAATCTCCAAACCTGATTAGGAAAAAAATCTCCTGATGACCCAACCCCTCCTCCTGATTGAGGAGAAGGGGAGGCAATAGGACAAGTTATGATGCGGGAATGGGTACGCCTCCAGGCAGTTGAGGTTCATCGGGGAGGTCAAATGCAATACCTAACCATTTCTCTTGTAGTTCCTTCATCTTGCCGCTGGCTTTGAGCTTACCGAGTTCTGTATTAAGAAACTCCAGCAATTGCGGATTGTTCTTACTAACAGTCCATCCAGCGTAAATGGTTGGACCAATCTGAGTCCCAATTTCGTAAATATCGCCTTTCTCTTTAACGAGTTGTGACAACGCTACAACGTTGTTGATCACAATATCAATCCGTTTGTTTTCTAGATCTTGATAGGCTTCTGCAAACGCTCCATATTCTGCGACATTGCCCACGTCTTGCCCAGTTTTTGCCAACTCAGGGCGAATGATTTCATCCACCATGACGGCTGTTGCTCCACCTTGCTGTACACCGATGTTCTTACCTGCAAAGTCGGCGATCGCTTTAATCGAGTCATCGCCTTTACGCTTCAAGAAATAGTTGGTTAATTCGGTGGTGGGCATAGTGAAATTGACCGCATCCAGACGCTCTTCTAACACGGATGCCACTGCATTACTGGCGGCATATTTGCCAGAAGCAATACCTGCTAAAACGCCCTGCCAGGGAATAATTTCCTGTTTGATGGTGAAGGGTGCATTAGCAGCAACGAGATCAAGCATGTCCTGGTTGTACCCTACGTGCTTGCCATCTTGTTGGAAGTCAAAGGGTGGGTAATCATCTTCAGTGGCAAAGGTGAGTTCCGCTGGAAATCCGCTATCTGAAGTGGAAGAAGAACTACAAGCGACGGCAACAAAGCACGTCAACAGCATCAGAAAAACAAGACTGAGGGTTTTAGGAAGCCAGCGCATTCCTCGCAGACGACTAATCATTAGGGTAAGACTCCTTGAGATACAGATGAATATGGGTACTTATTCAAGTAGCGTGTTATTGGATACAGGGTGTTGGCGATCGCCGATCCAAGTTATTCAACACTTAGTATCCTGAAACTTAGACAGAGAAGCAAATTTGAATGTGAGTAATGAAGATACTTAAATCAGGAATACTATCTTAGTTCGGTGTTTATTGATACAAACCGTCTTGCTCGCTTAGCGAATGTACTCCATCAAAGCATGTTGAAAGCGATGTACGCCTACTTCTAGCTCTGGAGAAAGCCGACCGGGGGTATAACTGAGCGATCGCACCCGTTGTTGAACGTGATCGAGCATGACTAAATCCTCACGAACGACCTGATCATAAATTTGGACAACTGCTGCGACATTAGCATCAGATTTTGCTACGTCTGTGTTTGGTACAAACCACTCAAACCGCACATGGGTTTTAGATAATCCTTGAGGATTTACCATCCGTGCCAGCACAAAGTTAGGAGACGTAACCAGGATCAAATTGGGATACAACACAGTCACTGAAGTTCCTTGCATTTCCCACTCATTTAGCCCGTCAATATATAGGCCCGGAGCAAATCCTTTTTGCAACTCATCACTGTTTTCTAAGAAGGGAAAATACTCGGTGTAGTAGTGTTGTTGAACATCTGCTTCAAAGCGATCGAGTGCTTTAAACAAATCCAGAGAGGGGTGAACCATTGCAACGTGATAACTCTCAGAGCTATTCTCAACGTACAATTTCCAGTTTGCATTAGCTTCGTAATCAATTCTTTTAACCTTTGCAAGCTTAGAAAAATTAAAGCGATCAAAGTGCTCAATTAAGTGACTCAACTGTTCAGTTAGCGGTTCTGCATGGGGGTCAAGATTGATAAAAATAAACGGACCCCATGTATCTACTTGAATGGGTTTAAGCCCAAACTCGCCGGGGTTGAGGGCTTCTGCATCGGCCATGTGGGGCATGGCTTTTAACTCACCGTTTAGGTCAAATGTCCAGGCGTGATAGAGGCACGTAAACCGATGACACTGACCTGCATCAAGGGCAATAGGACCTGCCCGGTGGGGGCAGACATTAAAAAATCCCCGCAGTTGTCCATCTAAATTTTTAACGATCAAGAGGGGTTGTTGAGCAATCTCAAGGGTGAAATAGGAACCTGGCTCTGGAAGTTGACTAATATCTCCAACATAAAGCCAGCGTTTACCAAACACTCGTTCTTGTTCCAGTTGATACACATATTCTGACGTATACATCTGTGCTGGAAACGAAGAAGCTGTTTCAATGCGTTGAGGCCGCCAGTTCTGTAAAAACGCTTCGACAGTTGTACCCGAGGGTTGTATTTTCTCTTGCGTCAACATAGCAGATTTACCTGTAGAGAGTGGGTCTTAGCCAATCAAAACTCAATAGCCTTTGGCATAATCAACGACGTAATTCATCTTTTGTCCTAACCGATAGCGTTCCAAATTGTCGAGAAATACTTGTGTACAAAACTCTGGATCATAGGGACCCGCAATATGCGGTGTAACAATTACGTTGTCCATGTCCCAAAAAGGAGAATCAGGGGGAAGTGGTTCTTGATTAAACACATCCAACACCGCCGTGAGCGATCGCTCTTTCAGGACTTGAATTAAATCGGCTTCTACGATGACAGGCCCACGACTGACGTTGATAATTAGTGCTTGATCGGGCAGCAAGTTTAATCGACGGGCATCCAGCATTCCCTCAGTTTCAGGAGTCAGGGGAACCACCACCACTAAAATGTCAGTGACAGGTAATACCTGATCGAGGAATTCTATAGAATAGGTGGGAATGCTCTCTATAGTTGAGCTTCCAGTGCGATTGATACCCGTTACATTGAGGGCGATCGCCTGACACAGGGCAGCGATTTCCTGCCCAATTTCTCCCATTCCCAAAATGGTGCAAGATTTGCCTTGTACTGGATGAATCTTAAATGGTTGCCACCGATGGTGTTGCTGATTAGCTGCCACAAATGGCAGGCGAAAGGTGGTTGCTAAAATGAAACCGAGCACATATTCCGCCATCAAACGACCTGCCATTTTTCCGGTGCGGGTTAATGTCACCGTGGGGGAAAAATAGTCTGATTGCAAAATGGCTTCTACTCCGGCACCCGTGGAATGAATCCACTTTAGTTTGGGCATTCCTTGCAACACATGGGGATGTGGTCGCCAAGTCAGCAAGATTTCGGCATCTGCGATCGCCGCAGGAGGAGCCGCTGGGTCTTCACACAGGGTCAGTGTTACCTCCGGTGCAAGTTCAGCCAGAAGAGCTTTGTAGTCATACATATCTGGCTCATCGACAACAACGTGAATCGCAGGCTTATTCACAGGTCACCCTACATCCAATTTTTCATTTATTTAACAAGGGGGTTATTTGAATAACTGTGTTAATGAGCACAAAAATGTAAACTGTTGACAGTTAACGGTTAACTGAATATTGTAAATTTATGAAAGATCAAAAACCAAGCTTAAATACCGTTTCACCAGGTATCGTTCCACCAAGCATTGTTCCGCAAAGCATCGTTCCGCAAAGCTTAGATTGTCAGGTTGCTGATGTGCTGCGCGAGCAAATTCTCAAAGGACATTATCCACCTGGCTTTCGCCTTAAAGAAACCAACTTAGCCGATCAATTTAAATTAAGCCGAGGCACGATTCGATCGGCATTGCAACAACTGACTTATGAAGGGTTGATCACACAAGTCCTGCATAAAGGGTGGACAGTTACAACCCTAAGTTTGAATGACATTTGGGAATTGCATACACTACGAACGGCGTTAGAGAGTCTTGCATCTCGCTTAGTTGCGGAGACATTGACAGATGAAAAGATCGAGATGCTGAAACATGCATTAGCTGCCTTGACCCAAGCCGTACAGGGTGGAGATTTAAAGAAGATTACGGATGCAGATTTTCAACTCCATAAGACGATTGTGCAGTTATCGGATCACAGTCGATTACAAGCTCAATACAAATTAATTGAGCAACAAATTCACCTTTGTATTGCCTACACCGATACCCTGTTTCCTGACTTATCTGTCATTACGGCAGAGCACGAGCAGTTGGTTGAGTCGATCTGTTCGGGGGATGGTTCCTTAGCGGAACAAACGGCACGGCAGCACAACGCCGATGGCAAGGTATTTACCCGTCATCTACAAATGATGAGCAATGAATGAGCCATTCCCTTTAATTAAACCTCTTGATAGAGTCCTTCAGGTGTGGTTTGAGATACAAGTTGAGGTGTGGTTTCTACCCCTGCTTTAACTCATGACTGCCAATACATTTGAATCGTTTGCTACCCAAGCCGCGATCGCCTCTCTCAATGTCTACCGAACTCATATTTCACCTCGGAAAGGGTTTTCTTGCCCTCACGGAGTGTTGCACGGAGACGAATCTTGCTCAGATTATATAAAGCGTATTTTGACAGATCACAATTTAAGCACTGCCCTGCGACTGGCTCCTCAGCGGTTTAAAGCCTGCAAAGCCGCTGCACAAACGTTGAAGGCACAACGAGCCGAGGGTGGATGTATCATTATTCCTTGCTGTTTGCCCATTTAGGGTGCCCATTCAAGATGTTTCCACAGCGTGTGTACAAAGGTTATGAATCGGAAACAATAAAGTGAGCGTCTGTAGGTTTACAATCAACGCCATTGATCGGCACCACATCTTGAGGACAAGATGAAAATGCCACAATGCAATCCATCTCTGCCCGGAGTGCGATCGCATCTCCGGCTTTGCTGACGGGGGGCAAAAAGGAAATTTCGTAAGTTTGTGATACTGGAATGTTCATAAATAAGTTCAGCGGGCTGGGGGTGTGGGCAGACGTTAACCCCAACTCTGCCAGTGCAGCGGCTAAATTGTCGGTGCAGTTATCGTGATTGGGAAATCCTAACAGCTCATAGCGATAGCGATCGCATGCAGCTAGTAGTGTGTCATGAATGCCGGGTGAGGTGTCTTCAACCACGGTCAAAATTGGACGCCGATGATTGGTGACAAAGCGATCGCCCACTCTGGGAATAATGCGTCCTAAAAAGGTACGCGTGTGCTCCATTGACATAAACTCGCTCAGATCATCGGCGTTAAATGCCCAGGTATCGACTACCTGTTGCCCGTAAGTATTGACCACTCGGATCACTTGCCCCTGCTTGAGAGCGGTTGCCTTGCCTCTGCGAGCTGGAATTGTGACCGCAGTTGTATCCGTTGAAATCGTTGTATCTAGCATAAAAAAATTAGCAATGAGTAAGGGAAGTCTCTTTGTTGCAGGGGAATTGAGGAATCTCCTCTAAACGGGTAAAACCATAAACCCCACCCCGACATCACCCCGAAAATTGGCAAGATTGTAGTTTCCTGCCTCATCGATCACCTGACCATGACCTCCTTGTAGTCGAGCCAGTCGATAGGTGTGATAGTTGCCTAACATTTGCCACACTGAAAATCGATGAGATGGGGCATTGGGTTGATGAGGAATTAAGTCTTGATCGAGTTCTGGCAAACTGTGCCACGGACACCGCATCACCGCGTGGTGGGCGTTGTGATAGCCAAAGTTGAGCACTAACAGATTAAGCCACCCATAATTTTGGGAGACTAGACAAGAAAACGAATTGGCTTGCTCATAGATCCAATCACGCTGAGTGATCGTCATATTTGCACTAAACGGCTCGTAGGTATGGAAAAAGGCATTCATGATTTGCATTAAAAAATGCATGCCGATATACGACAAGAAGTAGAGCAACAATGCCTTGAGAGACACCCATGCCAATAGCGCAAACAAACTTCCCCGAATCAGCAAAACCATACTAGTGCGCCATCGTTCGTCCTGTCGTTTGCCACTCCAAAAAGGACGGGTTAAGGCACGCCACTGCATCAAAAAGGCGATCGCTGGAAAGTAGAGCCACTCCAGCCCATAAATGATCCTACAAATCACCGCTGGAAACGTTTGCAAAAACTCAGCCAAGTTAACAGGCGGAAAGTCAGCCCGCTCAATATGGTGGGCGATGTGCCAACGGGTTAAATCTCGAAACCGGGCATAACACCCCCCATTCATCCAGATCATCACATTGCCGCCCAGTTCGTTCCACTTTTGCTGAGCAAAGATGGTGCTGTGCATGAACTCGTGAGTCATTACAGCCGACAAAAACAGCGTATGAGAGAGCAACAATACTCCCAATCCATTCAACCACCCTGAAGGAAGCAGAATTAAGGCAAGACCGCTGCCATAACCGCCAATGATGTAGATTAGGGCGATCGCATTCCACGACGGCTTGTCTCGACGACTATAAATATTTAGATCACTCAATGATTGGTTTAATGCGGCTGTCATAATAGGCACCCTATAAATAAATGGTATGACCATTCTCGTTAGTAGTCTTACCAGGGATTTCAGATCAAGAACTGTGTTTCCAAACACAGAACTGTTAACTGTTGACAGTTAATTGTTGGAACATTGTTGAATTAAGCAACGCCATACCGTAATCTTTAATGTTGTGAAGGCATTGAAACCGATGGTGCAAAAAATTGATTTTGACCTGCAATCCTATGCTCCCAAAGCGGATCTAAATCTGAGTGAGCGAGAGTTGCGCATTCAACTGGCAGCCGCCTATCGTTTAATCGATAAGTTTCAAATGTCAGATTTAATTTATACCCATATTTCAGTCCGCATTCCTGGGCCAGACCATCACTTCTTGATCAATCCCTATGGCATGATGTTTCACGAAATCACAGCCTCAAGTTTGGTGAAGATTGATCTCTACGGAAATATTGTGGGTGAGAGTGAGTGGGCGGTTAATCCGGCTGGCTTTGTGATTCACAGTGCCATTCATGCTGCCCGCGAAGACCTGCACTGTGTGCTACATACCCATACAAAATATGGAATGGCCGTATCGGCATTGGAGTGTGGTTTATTGCCCATTTCCCAATTTGCATTGCAGTTCCATAACCGAGTGGCATATCACGATTATGAAGGAGTTGCCCTGGATCTAGATGAACGAGAGCGGCTAGTCTCCGATTTGGGAGACAGGAAAGTGATGATTCTTAGAAATCATGGGCTGTTAACGGCTGGGCGCACCGTTCCAGAAGCGTTTATCCTCATGTTCTATCTCAATCGTGCCTGCGAAGTGCAAATTACTGCACAATCCACAGGAACCCCGCTCATTACTCTAAGCGATGAGGTGTGTGAACATGCAGCTGTGCAGCAAGATATTGAGGATTTAGGGCAACTAGAGTGGCCTGCATTGATCCGGTTGCTCGACCGAGATGATCCGTCCTATCGCCGGTAGTACTGGGTTTACTGATCTCTGGCTTGTTCTCAGAAGCCTCTGAACTTTAAGCGGTTAAGCCACCGACATGCTCCAAAATAGTCTTTAGTTGGGGTTTAAAGGCTGGATCATGGCGAACTCGAACGTATTCGACCCACAGAGCATTTTCTGCGTCAGAGTCTCCTTGATCTTTTCTAAACGCCAGTTTGAAATAGCCATGATCTCCAGATTGAAAGGCAGCCCCTATTTTATCGAATGGTTCATCTGGGGTGACTTCTAAAACCTGTTCCATTAACTTGAGAATCACTTGGGCATGCTCGTTGGCAAACTCTGAGTCAAGTTTCAACTGTTGAATTTTTTCGATATTGGATGAGGCTGCTTCCTGAACCTTGAGTGGGGCACCCACCCGTTCTAAAACAGTTTTTAGTTGGGGTCTAAAGGCTGGATCATGGCGGACTCGAATGTACTCGATCCATAGAGCATTTTCTGCATCAGAGTCTCCTTGATCTTTTCTAAACGCTAATTTGAAATAACCATAATCTCCAGATTCAAAAGCACTACCCATGTTGTCAAAGGGTTCATCTGGGGTGACTTCCAAAACCTGTTCCATCAACTTGAGAATCACTTGGGCATGCTCATTTGCAAGGTCTGCGTCAAGTTTTAGTTGCTGAACTCTTGCCAAGGCGGATGGGGGCAGTTCTTGAACCATGATGGTAAGCTCCAGTGTTGGGGAAAGAACCCAGTAAAAAAATATAGAAATAAAAAAATTGTACAAGTCTTATGGATCTTTAGTTGGATAAGTTGATTGGCGATCGCATCTACCACTCCTTTAAAGATGCCAAGAGAGGTTTCCATCATGGTGTTGCCAGTCAACCACACCCAGACAATGAGCATCTATACATCTCGCTCTAAACGAACCTCAACCTCACGCTCTACATAGTTCCATTCTTTGCTGGCTCGCATCCGCACAAGCAATTCGTCAAAAGCTTTAGTGTGTTCTGGGGCAAATTCAAACCAGGTGAGAAAATCAAATGGTTCTCCTAGATCGCGACAGTGCATTAGCCGACGCGCCACTTCTGGAAGATATTCTAAACCAACCGCGGTGTGGTGAGATTCTTCCTCAAAAATGGCTCGTCGCTCGTCTTGTGCCATATCCCACCACTGAGCAGATTTTTTAATCGGAATCAGCACGCCTGAAACTGCTTCTGAGCGATTTAACCCAGGTTGCACTGTTTTAAGCGTGTTGACTTCATGACGCATGGCATAGCGAACATTGCTGGTAAAACTTTGGAGAACCCAAGAACTATCAAATGGCGGTTCTGGGACAGCTTCATTTACCACATCGACTCTTTCAACCCAATCTAAATTTGCCCCAAAAATACTCCGGATATCTACTACTCGCCAAGAGCCTTGCTTGCCACCAATATATGAATATCTGTTGTTCATCGTGTTCGCTTTGTAGTGTTTGCCAACATAACTTTATATACAATCTACGTTTCTGGGTCTAACTACTAGATGAGAAGTTTAGGATGATTTTAACCAAGCTAGAATATTTGAAGATGAGTTTTAGCTAAAAATTTCTAACGTTTAAGAACGTTCCTAGTCGTCAAGTAGGACTACTGGTAGAACGAGTAGCAATAGACTTAGAGCAATCTTAAAAAAGGGATTTTGAACGGTTTAGCTCCCTACTGTTTGAGGCTACTGTGTACACAGATCTCTGTTTCTTCCCAAATTAAGTGCAGGGTTGTTGTAAGCGTGAGAAAACCAGTAGCTCTTAGCGGTCAACTATAGCAATCCCAAATGGGTTATGAGAGGCTCACAACCTGCCCATCTCACAAATGATTTAGGACTGCCATAGAGAATTAACCTGTTTAAATCGATAGGTGATCTGAAGAAATGGATGCCCCTAGGAATATAAGGGCTTGACTGACTAGCCATAGTGACAGACTTATGCCTTTCGTAATGACAGATACAAAAACCGCTGAGAGCACCTCTTAACCTGCTCAATAACTCCATGAAATGACACCGGGTTAACCTTGCTCTAGAGTTGTCAGTTCTCATTTTTTATTACTAAGGAAGATATTCATGCCCGAAGTAACTACCCCCGCTCACCAAGTTGGTGACTTTTTTGTAGATTATGAAGAAAAAGTCTTCCCCGATGTCAAAGCTGATCCGGGGGAAAAAGCACTCGTAACCTTCCACACCGTTGCCTTTGAAGGCTCGATTGGTCTGGTTAACTTATTGCAAGCTTTACGCCTTCTGCGTAAAGGGTTTGAGACATCTGTGTTGCTGTATGGACCCGGTGTCACTTTGGGTGTACAACGTGGCTTTCCTAAGATTGGCGATGAAGCTTTTCCAGGACACCAAAACTTCAACAATCAACTCAGCAAGTTTATGGCTGAAGGTGGCAAAGTGTATGCCTGCCGCTTTGCACTGCAAGCATTGTATGGTCATGGTGAACCATCCTTAATCCCTGGAATTCGCCCCATCAGCCCGTTAGATGTGTTGGATGTGATTTTAATGCATCGCAAAGATAACGCTTTTATTTTGGACACCTGGACGGTCTAAAAGAATGAAGAGAGAAGAAGGAAAAAAGAAGAATAAACTGAGCTTCCTGTGAGTGATTCAACACATCATGCCTTTCTTTGTTTTCTGTATTCTCTAAGTTCTGTTCCTTCTTTTTTCTTTCTTCTTTTCTCTCTCTTTCTTTCTTCTTTTTTCTCTCTTCTTTTTTCCTCTTATGGATTACGCACGTACGGTTCGGGCAGCAGCAGTGCAGTTGAGTCCGGTATTGTTTAGCCGAGATGGCACGGTGGAAAAAGTGTTGCAGGCGATCGCCCAAGCTGCACAGGCAGGGGCACAGTTGGTGGTTTTTCCTGAAACTGTAGTACCTTATTACCCCTATTTTTCGTTTGTGCAGCCTCCAGTGCTGATGGGGAAAGAGCACATGCGGCTATATGAAGAAGCGGTGACGGTTCCAGGGCCAGTCACAGATGCGGTGGGTCGAGCGGCCCGCTCGTATGGAGTGGTTGTTGTGTTGGGGGTGAATGAGCGAGATAACGGGTCGCTCTACAATACTCAACTCGTGTTTGACGCGGATGGCACATTGTTGATGCGTCGCCGCAAGATTACACCAACCTATCACGAACGGATGGTCTGGGGACAGGGAGACGGATCGGGGTTGAAGGTGCTTGATACCGCTGTGGGCAAGTTGGGTGCACTGGCTTGTTGGGAACATTACAACCCGCTGGCCCGATTTACTCTCATGGCGCAACACGAGCAGATCCACTGTTCTCAATTTCCGGGTTCGATGGTGGGGCAAATTTTTGCCGATCAGATTGAAGTGACCATTCGCCATCATGCCCTGGAAGCAGGGTGTTTTGTGGTCAATGCTACTGCGTGGCTGTCTCCAGAACAGGTACAGCAAATTACCCCAGATGAGAAATTGCAACGGGTGCTAACAGGTGGGTGTAACACTGCCATTATTGGCCCAGAAGGCAATCATCTCTGTGCTGCAATTACTGACGGTGAAGGTATGGCGATCGCTGATCTCGACTTTTCACTGATTACCAAACGCAAACGCATGATGGATTCGGTGGGGCACTATGCACGACCCGATTTGCTGCAACTGCACCTGAATATGGAGGCGCGATCGCACCTGATTAACACGGGTGGTGACGCTCCACAAAACGGAATGGTTGCATCAGTTGAATATCAGTTAAACCCTGAAGGGCAGATGCCATCTCCCTCCCCGACCCACAATCTGTAGTTCGATCACCTAGACCAGATCTCCGACTTCTGAATTCGTTTTAGCTAAACCCATTCAAGTTTTCATCATAGAAGTCGGAGATCGAGCGATATCTCACATTCCTAACAATTCACATGGACAAACAACGCATCATCACAGAATTACAATCGCACGGACTCCGATTAGTGGAAGAGGTGGGCGCATCTGGTCGGCGAGGTGGCGCAGGCCCATCGGATCATAAAGCGGTGACAGTGGATGGAACAACGGTGATGGTGCCTGTCTTTACGGATACAGCGGCTCAATCGCCTTATACCGCGATGCTTTCGACGACGGATCAGGTGATGCTTGAACGGGCAGGAGAGGCGATCGCACCGATTCAGTTTCCGCAGCAACCGCAGTTTTATAACCTGACGACCGCTGATGGCATTCCCTACTGGAAGATTGCCCTGTTGCATAGTCACGATGTGTTGGCAACAACGGTGTTGCAAACCTGTATGCGGTACCGGGATGCGGCAACGGCCTGTCAGTTTTGTGCCATTGAGAAGTCACTGGATGCCGATCGGACGATCGCCCGCAAGACTCCAGCACAACTGGCAGAAGTGGCAGAGGCTGCGGTGCGGTTGGATGGGGTGAAACATATGATTATGACGACAGGCACCCCCAATACGAGCGATCGCGGAGCGGCGTATTTGACAGAATGTGCCAAAGCCATCAAAGCGCGGGTGAATTTGCCGATACAGGCGCAATGTGAACCCCCTGATGATTTTGCCTGGTTTGCCCGAATGAAAGCGGCTGGGATTGACAGTTTAGGCATGCACCTGGAAGCGGTTGATCCAGCAGTACGTGCCCGCATTATGCCAGGGAAAGCGACGGTGTCTGTAGACACCTATTTGCAGGCATTTGAGGCGGCTGTTGAGGTATTTGGGTGGGGGCAGGTTAGCACTTATTTGTTGGCAGGGTTAGGGGACTCACTCGAAACGTTGACGGAGATGTGCGATCGCCTGATTGAATTGGGTGTTTATCCCTTTGTGGTGCCCTTTGTGCCGATTACTAACACTCCACTGGCGCAACATCCTGCTCCCACCAGTGATTTTATGTTTGCTTTGTATCAACACGTCGGCGATCGCCTCCGTCACTCAGGCATGGCGTCTGCTGATATCAAAGCGGGTTGTGCAAAGTGTGGTGCTTGTTCTGCTTTGTCCACTTTTGAGTCCAATTCCTCAAAAACTAGCCATGATCTCGCAGCGTTACACGTTTAAGCTCGCCGTTTCTCCCAGTGATATCCATGCCTACTTCGCTTTGCGCCGATCAATTTTTTGCCAAGAGCAGGGATTGTTTGGCGACAGCGACATGGACGAAATTGACCAGTATGCCTATCCCATTGTGGCGATCGCCCATGACACACCCTTTACTACTATGGTTGTGGGGGTCGTGCGAATTTATGAACCAGAACCAGGGCTTTGGTATGGTGGACGGTTGGGGGTTCACCCTGACTATCGCCGGGTCGGACAAATTGGTAAAGGGTTAATTTATAAAGCTGTCACCACGGCTAACACTTGGGGGTGTCATCAATTTTTGGCAACGGTGCAACTACAAAATGTTCGCTTTTTTCAACGGTGGCATTGGCGATCGCTTGACGAAATCAGCGTGTGCGATCGCCCCCATCACCTGATGGAAGCTGATTTAGAGTATTATCCACCTACTGCTGAACCACGCCCCATACTGCCTTTCTCTGCCAAAGAAGCCTCTTAAAGGAGCAAGGGGCAGGCAGAGACGCGATTAATCGTGTTTGTACTGAAGGATGAAAGTCAAGGGAGAGACAGCGGGCAAGGGGCAAGATAGAGCGAAGCAAGCACCCGAACTGGCTATAGATGCGAAGCGCGCCATACTGCCTCTTTACCATCTCGTATCGAGGGAGTCTGAGGGACAAATTTTGTCTCTCAGTTGGGGGTTTGGGGGATGATTCCCCCAAGTCCGGTTTTTGCTCAACAGACAAAGCAACAACTACCCCATATGTAACGATTCCAGATCCCCGGTTTTGGGTGATGCAAGCAGACCCCTTTAATCTGGCTCCAACAAAAAACTGGGGATCTAAACCACCTATTTATTTAGAATAGCGAGATTATTTAGAATAGCGAGATTTAGAACAGCGAAAACTATGACGCTATCAGCTCTGACTAAGCAGTTGCGACAATCTCTCGGCATCCTCCACAAACAAGACATTCAAACGGCATCACATAGTTTGAATTTAAATCGTTTAAAGATTGGGACAGATGCCATTCAACTGGGGGATGACTGTGCTGCAATTCCTGATGGGGATGGCTATCTCTTATTTGCAGCGGAGGGTATGCTGCCGTTGTTGGTGGAGTCAGAACCCTGGTTTGCTGGATGGTGTGGAGTGCTAGTCAACATCAGCGACATTTACGCGATGGGAGGTCGCCCGATCGCGGTTGTTGATGCCCTTTGGAGCACTTCTGCTGAGGCAACAAAACCGATCTGGCAGGGCATGATAGCGGCAGCACAAACCTATAACGTGCCCATCGTCGGGGGACATACCAATTGCCATAGCCCTTATACTGCCCTGTCGGTGGCAATTTTAGGACGAGCCAAGCAATTGATCACCAGCTTCAACGCCCAACCCGGTGATGCCTTGATGGTGGCGATCGACTTTCGCGGTAAACCTCACCCCAAATATCCCTTCTGGGATGCTGCTACGAGAGCCGAACCCACACAACTGCGGGCTGACCTTGCTCTGTTGCCAGACTTGGCTGAATCTGGTTTGTGTAATGCGGGAAAAGACATCAGTATGGGTGGTATTGTCGGGACGTTGCTGATGTTGTTAGAAACCTCCAACTGTGGCGCAGTGCTGAATGTGGATCAAGTGCCTTGTCCGGCAGGGTTAGCCCTCGATCGCTGGTTGGTTAGCTTTCCTAGCTACGGATTTTTGTTGAGTGTTCGGGGCGATCGCGTGAGTGAAGTGCAAGCCCACTTTCGTCAGCGAGACTTGGTGTGCGAGGTGATTGGCACCGTGGAACCCACCCATCAACTCGTGCTGCGATCGCCCTCTGAATCTTCTGTGTTCTGGGACTTTGCTCAACAACCCCTCACCGGATTTGCACCAACTTTCTAAAGCCATCTATAGCACTCGTCAAGCTAACCACTTGAGGGGTGATGTGTTCAGGGGATAGATTAGAGATTTGGCCTGCTTGACTGACAAAAGTTCTGAAAGGTTGATTGCTTCGTTGCTCACTTGCCCCGAAAGTTACAGCGATTTTTGGATGAGTAAACCCAAAATATGCAGTGTGGATGAGTGGATGAGCATGTGTGGCTTATACAAGTCGCAACCGCTGTATTTTTGGGCTAATTGCAGGAGTCCATTGAAAAAAGTTAGGAAGGCTCTGCGACTCTCGACTTAACTTTTTGGGGTGAAAGTCCTTAACTTTTCCATATCGAAAAGAAGAGAGGCAACTCTTATAAATAGAGTATCGAAGTCAACCACCCCAACCCGCTATGGAACGCTACTCCGACTCCTCTCTCAATTGCTGGCCTACTAACTCTTCTGAGTGGACAACCATCATCCGAGAAGAAACGTTAGAGCCAACAGAAGCAATTGCTTCATCCTCTAGCACCGCAGGAAAAGGATTAGCTTTGGTCAGTAGCAGTGTCATCGCGATGTTACTGATCTTTAGCCTGTTCACAGTGACCTGGGGAACGGTCAAACTCTCACAAAGTGTTGCCCAACTCACCCAAATTGCGGCGCAAGGGGCAATGCACTCTAATCCATGAATTCTTTTCTCTTTTTCTCCTCGGCTACGCTACTCAGACTAACGTCCTCACACTTATATCAGGAGTAATTCAAGATGCAACTTATCTATCGTGGTCAGACCTACAGCTATCCTTACTCTGAACCAGTTCAAGTTTCTACCCTTCAACCTTTGCGGATCTATCGTGGTGTCAAAACTAGTGTTGCCCCTGCTGCGCCCAAGACCACTATTCCCAGTGTGGCATCTCTGAGCTATCGCGGTATCTCTTACCTGAGAACACTGACTCCACTGTTTAACTAAAAATTATTCACCTCATCATTTCAATCAATTGTCACTTCAAGAGGATTTTGAATCATGCAACTCATTTATCGCGCTCAAATCATTGAATCTACTGACTCTCCTGTATTGCCCTATGTTGCTCCTCGTGCCATTCACTGGCGTTTTCAAGCTCCAGGAGTAACCTACAACAATGATCAGCCCAGAGTTGAGCAACCCTATGTTGCTCCTCGTGCCATTAATTGGCGTTTTCAGGCATCGTAAAAGCCGCTTTACAGTTCATGTGCAACCTGTGGTGTTTAACAATTGATTGTGCAGACATATCGTGCAGACAATCTACAGCGATTGTGTAAATGCCTCACTTCTACAAAAACCGGGACGTATTCTAATCTCACTCACCCTCACATCGACATCAGGAGTCATTCAACATGCAACTCACCTATCGTGGTCAAACGTATAACTATCCTGACTCTGAGCCAACTCAGGTGTCTAACCTTCAGCCTTTGTGCATCTACCGTGGCATCAAAATGAGTGTTGCTTTTGTCGCACCTAAAACCACCGTTTCTGGTGTAACTTCTCTGTGTTACCGAGGTGTTTTTTATCGAAAAACGTTGACTCCAGCATTTGACTAAATTGAGTAAGACTGAAGTATTTGTAGAGAGTTTAAGTAGAGACTTCAATGCAAATATTTCACTCTTAATGACAGTTCTAATGAATAGGACATCACTACATCTAATCCAGGATTTAGGACTGCAAAAGAACCGTTGTGGCGACGGCAATGGAATGGTGTTTTGAACTCCCTGAGAAGTACAGGCTTCAAGACACCATTTTTTTTGCTGATCACATCATTGCAGCTCAAATCATTACTGCTTAAGGGGCGATCGCTAAATGCACTCTAAAATAATGTCGATATAGTTCGCAACTGGGCACGACATGGTTACCCCGTAACGAAACTAACCCCATGCTGTGTAACTTAAATGCCAGGATTTGCTCTAACTCAACTGGCTCTGAGGTTTGAATTACTTTTTCAAATGCAGTTGCTAAAGGCGGATGTTCTTGCAGATTTCGCAGATGTCGATGTAAATGATCTCGATAAATACCAGCATGAGTGGCAGCCGTTTCTAAAAGCTGACTCAGGGTTAGCTCTTGTTGGGCCAGGTGATAAAACGCTCGTCGTAGCAAAAAGGGATGCCCGGAGATGAGTTGCATTAACGCCGTTAGATCAGGCTGAGACAGTGTCAGACCGTGGCGTTGGGCTAGATCAGACACTTGTTCTGCGGTAAATTCTTTGAGTTCGATCGCCACTCCCACATTAAATGGAGATTTATTAATATCCAGTGGCAGATAAACCTCGGTTGAGTGCACAATCACCAACCGGAGATGTTGCCACAGCAAATTGCCACTGTCTCCATAGGCCGATTCTTCATACCAAGACCGGAGCAGCGCAAAAAAGTCATCTGCAATTTCAGGATGGGAAAACATCTCATCCACTTGATCGAGTGCAATGATCAACGGGCCGTTGATGACAGACAGTACACAGTCTTCAAAGTAGGCAGTGCAGTTGCTCTTGCTGCCAAAGGTAGCACTCCAAAAATCATCAACTCGATGCGAAATTTGTAGCTTGCGGGTAATAGCGGCACAAAACCACCGCAAAAACCGATCAATGTCTGCAAATACGGCACTATCTGCCTGCTGTAAACTGAGGACAACGGTTGAGACAGCTTTTGTTGGGTCTGAGGCAAAAGGCTGTTGTCTGGCGTGAGCCAGAATGCGCACCATGAGTGAGGTTTTGCCCATTTGACTAGGTGCTTTGATGCGAATGAGAGCACCAGGATGGGTAATTTCTTCGTAACAATGGGTTTCAATGGGAGGGCGATCGATGTAAAACTTTGAGTCCAGGGGAACCAATCCCACGGGCGACTCTAACTCTGCCAATCGGATGCTGCTCGACGGCGGCTCAGCCTGTTTGTCATCCTCTGTAGTTGCCTTACGAACCAAAACAGCGATTAGATTAGTCTTACTGACTTTTTCCCCCAGGCTAGAGGAAAGTAACTGCCATAATGTAGGGCCGACATCGTGTTTAATATATTCGGGTGTATACCCATTTTCTTCGGCGATCTGATCGTACTTATATCCCAGCCACACTCCTTGTAAGACAGTTACTTCAATGGTTTTAAGATGCCTGGAGGTCTTGGCAAACACGGCTGCATCAGCCACCTTGAGAGCAACTTCAAAGGATATGGGGCGATCGCTATCCTTCTCTGGCATGAGTCTTAACTTAAGTCGTTAACGATTTATATGGGTCAGCTTTTCACAGCATACAGCACGGATGGATAGGAGTTATGTCATCAAGCTCAACCTACCAATATCAAGTCGGGGGTCGGTTGCCTGTTGATGCCCCTAGTTATGTGGAAAGGCAAGCGGATAATGAACTCTATGCATCTCTCAAAGCGGGGAAATTTTGCTATGTGTTGAATTGCCGCCAAATGGGTAAATCGAGCTTGCGGGTTCAGGTGTCAAAACGACTGGAGATGGAGGGCATCGGGTGTGCCACGGTGGACTTATCAGGGATTGGCAATCGAGAGAGCACGGTCGATCAGTGGTATGCCGACATCATGATGCGGTTGGTTCGCAGTTTTCAGATCTCTAACCAGTTCAACTTGCGGCTATGGCTAGCAGAACGGCAAGACTTTTCTGCGGTGGGGCGACTGGGCGAATTTTTGACCGATGTATTGCCAGATTTGGTAGCAAAACCAATTGTGATCTTTTTTGACGAAATTGATAGCACGCTCAATTTGCCGTTTGATACCGACGATTTTTTTGCTCTAATTCGCTCTTGCCATGAACAGCACCGCCTTACCTTTGCGCTGTTGGGGGTGGCCACTCCGACTGATTTGATTGCTGACAAAACCCGCACGCCCTTTAATATTGGTCATGCAATTCAGCTGAATGGCTTTTGTTTGACTGAGGTGCAACCCCTAGAACGGGGATTGGTGGGCAAAGTGGATGATCCAGCTACTGTGCTCAAAGAGATCTTGGCATGGACTGAAGGACAGCCTTTTTTAACGCAAAAGATTTGTCAATTCATTGAGCAAAATCAGAATTGTAGCTTTGAGTCTTCTGTCACCGCCTCTGAGTTTGATTTTCAGATGCAGACGTTGATGCGAAAGTTGTTGTCAGAGCCAAAGGCGATCGCCGAACAGGTGGCCGAGATCATTGAGTCTTGTTTAATTGAGAACTGGGTGTCTCAAGATGAACCCCCTCATTTACGGACAATTCGCGATCGCCTTTTAGTGAACGAACAACGTGCTAGTCGCTTGCTCAGCCTCTATCAACAGATTTTGCGCAAGGGCAAAGTTGCGGTCGATGACTCCCCTGAACAGCGAGAGTTGTTGCTGTCGGGGTTGGTGGTAAAACGATCGGGGTTTTTGCAGGTCTATAACCGCATTTATGAGGCAGTATTTAACCCAGAGTGGGTCGAGCGACAACTGATGACATTGCGACCCTATGCTGATTTGCTGAGTGCTTGGGGAGCCTCCAACGGTGAGGATGAGTCTCAGTTGTTAAAAGGACAGGCATTGCAAGAAGCACAGGTATGGGCGGAAGGTAAGAATTTGAGCACGCAAGACTATCAATTTTTTGCAGCGAGTTTACAGCGAGAAAATCAATTGCTTAAACAGGCACTAAAGGAGGCAGAGCAGAGTCAGCAAGCCCTGCCAATCTGGCAACGATCGCAGCTAAACATGGGATATCGAGAGATAGGGCTAACGGGGATGGCCTTTAGTCTGGGATGGGCGATCGCTTGGTTGTTGACAAAGAGTTAGACAATGGTTTAGACACTAATCTGATCAGGTACTAACCCTCATCCGCTGAGTTTGGTCAAGCAAAAAGCCACCAGAAAACCGAAGACGGTAATTAACCCAGCAAAATTGTGTGCTCGCTCAAACGCCTCTGGAATCATGGTGTCTGTTAACATTGCTAAAATTGCACCGGCTGCAACGGCTGTTGTCGCCGCAATCACTTCATTAGAAAAGTGACTAAAGATGGTGTATCCAACTAGAGCGGCAACCCCTGATGAAAGGGCGATCGCTCCCCACACCCCAAAGATATATCTCAAAGAACGCTTGGCTTGCTTCATCCCTGCTGCACTAGATAACCCCTCTGGGATATTAGACAAAAAGACGGCAGCAACTGTAACCCAACTCACGGCTCCCCCACTGATCAGACTGACTCCAATCACGATCGATTCGGGAATACCATCTAACAAAGCACCAATGGCAATTGCCAGTCCACTACCGCTTTGCTCGCTCTCTGAAATTTGCTGTTCGCCCGATCGCTTGCGATGCTGGGCACCCTGAAAGGCTAACCACCAGTTTGCAGCCGTATAAACGGTGGCACCACCAATAAAACCAATGGCAGTTGAGTCAAATCCCCCTTCTCGATAAGCTTCATCCATCAGCTCGAAGGCTAAAGCCGAGATCAGTACCCCAGCCCCAAAGGACAGTAGCAGGAAAAAAATTACGCGATATTGAAGAGTTTCTGCAAAAAATAACATTCCTCAACCGTCATTCGCTGTTCGATCACACGATGACAGCGATGCTGTTAATAGGCTTCTCATTGCCAACTGTTTTATAAGTCTGGTCTTCGTGATTGGTGTTAGTGTGTCATGTTTGATCCATGAGTGTAGTTTCGTTAGATATTTAATGAATCCGTTACGCTAAAATCTGTTTCTCACTAAATGGCTCTACCCAACTCAGCAATTGATTATTTGCCGATGTCTTTGACTGATCACAACGTCAGCGATGTTGCAGACTTGATTTATCAGTCAGCCCCATCTCTGTTCGATCTAATGTTTGGGAAACACGCTATTCGCTGCATCACAGCGTTAGTTCGGCGATCGCACAATCGCTTTAGTCATCAATATATTCGAGTGGCCGCACTCGACCACCATGTTGTAGGAATTGTCATATTTGTTCCAGCAGAGCGACTCAAGGACGATGCAGACCACCGCGAAGTGCTCACGGTGAGTCAACGATTTTGGTTAACCCTGGTGCAACGTCTCATCCTCAGATATGTTTTGCAACATCACTATCCCACAGGGTCGTTTTACATAGGCAATCTTGCTGTGGCACCCGATTATCGCAACCAGGGGATCGGTCGGCAGTTGTTGTCACAGTGCATCGCTGATGCAAATGCTGCATCTAGCTCTCTGTTTATCAGTGTTGATGTGAATAACCAAAGAGCCCAAAAACTTTATGAATCGTTGGGGTTTCAAGTGGTGATGACAAAGGCAATTCGTTTGTTAGGAACCTCGATTGGCTCACGTATCCTCTCAATATCGAATCATGCGGGCTAGCCCAAACATCACTCCTGCTGCCAACCACGCCCCCACCACAAGGCTGAGGATGCCCGCATCAAAACTGCCTGTGGCTGCCACAATTGATCCCGGAATCAAAGAGCCACCAACCCCTCCCAACAAGACCGATAACCCGTTATAAAGTCCTGTTCCTGAGCCGACTTGCTCAGCGGGCAAGAGACGCTGCACAATGGCATATTCTTGGGCACCATAGGCACTTTGACAAAACACAGCGATCGCAAAAAAGAACACCAGCAGGCTCACTTGAGTGGTCGCAGAGGCAAGATAGACCATTCCACCCGCTAACAAGAAACCAACCCCGGCCAGTTGCGTTCTGCGTTGCAGGATATCTCCTAAATAGGCCAGCAGTGCAATGCCGACAATTCCGGTCGTAAACACTAGTGCAAGAGGCCAACCCAATTGTTCAAAGTCGATGCCCTTGGCGCGATTGAAATAGGTGGGCAGCCAATTTAATACCCCAAACGCACAAAAGGCATTGAGGCACCCTCCAAGCACAGCAAGCCAGAACCGAGGATCGCGGTGGTAGTTGACTAGAGATGGAGTTTCATCAGAGTCAGATGGGCTGACTACTGCCGATTGCCATGCTGGACTCGGTAACTGATCTGGCACCAAAAAATAGACTAGAGGAATCGAGATCATCATGCCGCCAACTCCCAACACAGCGAAGGTTGGACGCCAACCCAATGCCTGAATCAAAGGAATAATCAGCAACGGGGCGATCGCCGTAGCCAATAAGATACCACTGCCCCAAATCGCATTTGCCCGCGATCGCTCACCCGCTAAAAACCAGCGACTGGTAATTGCACTCGACATGGGAATATGCACCCCTTCCCCCAACCCCAACAGCAATCGTAAGACAATCAAAGCTGTAAAAGAATAGCCCAACGGTGCACTTAACAGGGTTACTAGTGAGAAGGCCACAATGGCAGCGATGACGCTACGCTTTGCCCCAAACCGCTCTGCCAAAGGACTGAGCAGCATATTAGAGAGACCATAGGACACATAGAAAGCGGCTAGGAGTAATTCACCCTTGGCACCGACTTCGCGATCGCTCCAACCAAAGTCTTGAGCCAACCGAGGAATCGCCAGAGACAGATTATTGCGATCGAGGTAATTAATAAAAACCGTGACAGCCAGTACAACCGGAATTTGCCATCTAGTTTTGTGGGTCAGGGTGGTGGGGGCTGTCATTTAACCATTTCTGCAACGGCCCCCTCAGTGTACGAAGAATGGGTTCACCAGAGCAAGGCGCAAGCAGGGGTCATGTCGCCCTATGAAGCGGCATCTTTGCGATTGATCAGTTCATCCACCGGAGATTTATGGTTAAACCGAATGCCTAAAAAGATGTCGTATAAAAAACTCCAAAAGCTTTTACCTTGCAAAATTCCCAGCGATTGATGACAGCCTTTAGAGTCTAATAAGGGCTGAGTCGCATAATAGGCCGTTTGATAGTGATACCAGGGGATAGAGGGCCACAAGTGGTGAATCAGGTGATAATTTTGCCCCATGATCAACCCATTGAGGATCGGGTTGGGATAAACTCTGGCATTTTTCCAGCGATCGCGCTCTTGAAAAGGACGATGAGGGAGGTAGTCAAAAAACAATCCCAGAGCGATCCCCACCACTAAGGCCGGAGAAAACCAGAAATTAAAAATGTAGCCAATAAAATCGTACTGAACGGCAAAATAGACCACGGTCGCAACAATCAACCGCGCAATGAACCACTCCAATAGCTCAAATTTGCGCCACAACCGTCGCTTAAAGAAATAGATCTCATGATAGAAAAACCGAGCTGCAATCAAAAACAACGGTCCTCCTGTCGAGACAAAATGATCGGGGTCGTTGTCAGGGTCATTCACATTGGCGTGGTGCTGCATGTGAACCCGCGTAAAAACTGGAAACGAAAACCCCAACATGATGGCACTACCATGTCCCAAAATGGCATTCATAATGCGATCGCGATGAGCAACATTATGAGAGGCATCATGAATCACCGTTCCGACGAGATGGAGCGCGACTACATTGATGACAAAACAGCACCAGTCAACCCAATGCCATCGCCAATATCCCAGCGTTGAGACGATCACCATGACAACCGCTGTAAAAAACATTAGCAGGGTTGGATTAAAATCACCGGGTGGACCCAAAAGCTCTCTCGGCACGGTCAGACTTGGTTTGACCTCCGGTGTTGCCTCTTCCACTGCCGTCAGGGGCGATGTTGCCTCCGACATCACACTCACGCTCCTTCGTTACACCTCTGCGTAGTATAAGATACCGTGTAACTTGAAATAAAGTTTTGTGAAATTAACTCATTTAATAGATTTCAAGATGTTGCCCATATTCTAGCTAATACTTGGCTCATTCTTGAGCCGTGCTAAGGCTTTACGCCTCTAAACTCAAGGAACCCATTGCTTTAATTTCTCTCGACATAGCTATATCACAAGGATGTGGTAGATCAGCTTACTCCGTTTGTACATAACGAGTAGGAGTATTGAGAGGAGCATGGGTTATGTGGTTTTTTGTTGTGGCATGTATCGTTCTGCCTCGGGTCAACCCGTTTAGGGAAAGACTGCTGCAAATGTTGCTCAGCCCCAACGACCATCGTCAGATAGTGGATTATCACGATGAAGCCACCCTGCTTCATATGAATCACATTGACTCAGCAAAGGTGGGCAGATGGCGCAATGACCTGACGGAGTTAGAGATCAGATCGATTGAGACAACAGTCCAAAATTGGTGTGTGCAACACGGTTATGCACCTTGCACTTTTTTGCGAACTTAAGTGCATTAAAATTGCATAAAAAAAGCCTGGTAGCCCCCTACCAGGCCAGCAAATTCGTTGTTTACTCTCTAATCGTAGGGCGGGTTAGGGGCGATCGCCTTCATACAGCGGTGTCATCTCACTGGGTGATTGAGCGATCGCCTTTCCTCCTCCTAATAGCAACTCAATAAGGTGGTATCGAGCCGTTCCTTCAGACGGGGCACAGGAGGGTACACCCCCCTGCACAACCCGTCTTGATGATTGCTAGATTAACGCCAACCGACTGCAGCCGTGCTGACCACGGTTCGCAGATCGCGGGTCATTTCGAGCGTGTAGTCAAACGGTGAACCGCCCGGAGTCACCTGAGTCATCGCTGAACCGTCTGGACGACGGGGCGAGAACCAGGATTTGGCTTGGACGACCAAGTTGCCGTTAGCCCCTACCGACAGTCCGGTGACTGCCACAGAGTTGCTTCGGCCACTGTTGTTGGCGGTCAAATAAGCCGCCGTTGACATGGCACCTGTGCGCGGGTCAATGCGGGCAAGCACAGCTGCCTTGGCACCTCCACCCGCTCCATAGCTTCTCAACCAGTTTTGAGTTGCTCCAGAGCTAGCTCGCCGGAAGTCTTGGCTTGACGTTCCTTGGGTTCCGTCTACGCTAAAGACTCCATATAGGTTGGTGCCATCCCAGAACAAGCCATAACCGCGTCCGTCTGCCCCGGTGACTTCGTAGTCAGTGCGAGTCCAGTTGTTGGCTGGGTTAGCACTGTCAAAACTGCGAATGATGGGGTTTTGGTTGATGCTGGTGACTTGTTGAGTGCCGATGTAGATCGTCTGTGTGCCGATCGTGATGCGAGCACCTCCTCTAGCGGCGATCGTTGCCTGACTGTCTCCCGAACCAAACTTCACGTTTTGGCTGACAACAGAAGATGGAAGGGCACTACCCCCTCCGCCACCACCCGTAGGAGTCGGCGTAGGAGCAGGGGCAGGAATGGGGGCTGGAGCCGTATCGTTGTCAGTGATATTCAACGTGGCAGCATTTTGAGTGCCCAGGCGAGCATTGGCTGGACTGGTCAAGGTAATGCGAATGGTCTCATTCCCTTCTCCGGCTGTGTCATTGATGATTGGAATCGTGAATGTGCGACTGGTTTGACCATTCGCAAAAACCAGCGTTCCAGTCGTATTTGTGTAGTCTGCTCCAGCGGTCGCCGTACCACCCGCCACAGTGGAATAGTTGACTCTCGATTCTCCAACAGTGCTACCTGTGCGATTAACCGTAATGGTTGCTCTGGTGCCTGCTTCGCCAACGGTGTAATTGGCTGTGCTAAAGGCTAAGTTGCCCAAGGTAGTTGTGGGCGTTGGAGTGGTCGATGGCACTGGAGTGGGAGATGCCGATGGAATGGGACTCGGAGAGGGAGCCGGAATTGGGGCTGGACTGGGTGTAGGTGTGTTTCCAGGCAACGCTGTAAAGTCTTGGCTATTAATCAGGTTGCTGTTGACACCTCGAACACGGGCGAGATATTCCCCGGTGACGCGATCGCGAATCACAGTATCTCGTCTGTAATCTCCAGTTCCTTGAACAATGCTCAGGCGAGCAAAGGTTAAACCGCTGTCTAACCTGAACCGATCCTGTCCATCCGTAAAGTCAGTGATCACATCTGTTTTTCTGACAGTTTTACTGCCATTTCCAGGAGACAGCACAAAGATGTCGTTGCCACTGCCACCTGTGATGGTGTCTTTGTCTCTGCCACCGTTTAGGATGTCGTTGCCACTGCCTCCCATCAGGTGGTCATAGCCTGATCCACCATTGAGCGTGTCATTGCCGCTATTGCCAAATAGGCGATCGCTGCCATTGCCGCCGTTGACGAGGTCGTTGCTACTACTTCCGCGTAAGGTGTCAGAGCGGTTGCTCCCTGAGATCTGATTGGTTGTTTTTACTCCCCACGGTTTGCCATTCCTCCCTTTCAGCCAACGACTAACATCTTCATCTTGTCCTCTGATCAGGGCAGTGCCAGATTCAGAAGCTGAGAGTCTGGAATCGAGTAAATTTTGGGGGGTCAACGTGTCTGGTGTTGGAACCAGGATGTTGGCTGAATTAGTTTGAAATTCTGTAGAAAGCACTGGCATTCCTCCGTGCAATATGGACTGAACAACTCGCACTAAATTGGAGTGTGCGAAATGATGTCACCCTGCGACTAAACCTTTAGAAGAAGCACGATTAATTTCTGAAATTGACAGCAAATTGTAGTCATATCAGATTGCATTACTCCTGATTTATTCAAGGAGTGAACCTGTTAAGACTGGGTTATCTGCAACGTCAGTTGCTACTTGGAAAAGTGGTAAATGCTGTGTTGAATTTGGGTTTAGCCATTGCAACTAAGTTGATTGAAACAGCGTTGGCTTCAGCACCTGATCAACAGAAACTTCATAAAATCGAGCTTCTACTTTATTGTCTCTTTACAATCGATTTTAGTTCCCGAAAGGCGATCAATTTTTTTTGGCTATCTCATGATGGAACTAATTCTTGCTAAGTGAAACGGCTGTAGTGCCTGACTCTGAAAGGGTTTTGACTTTATTTACAACGCTAAACAATTGTATTTCAGAATACAAGATCGACGTTTCTCCTGGCAGAATACACGAAACAATCCTAACCTATTGTGTAGAAACCCGATGATGAATTAGGTAAACATTGGCTCCATTGATTGAAAGAACGGGCGATCGCTTATCCAATAAATCCCACACAGAAGAACCCACACAGAAATGAGTTTAATCAATCACGAGATGATGACTCAGGTTTGAGGTTGATCTTGTATGCTCCTGTATTCTGTTTTAACAACATGAAAACTTTACGTCCTCAGCAGTTTCTCTGAATCGAAACTTTAGTCATTCCGATCACAGTTCAAAATCTTTGATAATGTCGCACAAAAACTGAGGAGATTACATAAAAAATGAGCACCGATTTACTAGAAATCGACACTCACTGGTGATGTTTACGGAGAGAGGCTGGAAGAGAGATGAGGTCTAAGTAGACGCAGTAATTCTCATTCAATCTTTGTTGCCCGCTATGCGAGAATAAGCGATCGCCCGACTCAAGGCCCGCCAGGTCTCTGCATCGACTCTGCCATTGACGCTTAAGCCTGCTTGATATTGCACGTGGCGAACGGCTTGCTCTGTCACCTGATCATAAGTGCTGCTGATGATATGGTCAGAGGGCAAGTCAGTCGTTGTCATCAAAATTTTTTGCAACCGTGAGACTTCAATGTTTTGATCACCTAGTTGCAAGGTTGGCATGTTAATGGGGGCACCTGTGTAAAGCGATCGCCAGGTGAGTGTGCCAACAACCCCGTTAGGTTGCAAAAACATGGTTCGTTGAAAGGTCTCTACCGCAGTTCTCACCGCCTCATCAAAATAACCACTCAGCCCTTCAACGACAGATTGGCGATAGTTTGAGAACACAGACCAGCGCAATAACAATCGTTGTAACTCGACGACGTCTGCTCCGTTGTCTCCTTGCACCAACATCGCCGAACAACGGAGAGTATCAGCCTCCATCTCTGTAGAAGTGCTGATATCTGTTGTAGCGATGTCAAAGATTGAAGAGATGGGCAGCAGCATACAAAAAGTCCTGGTGTGTATGACAGTAGGGGGATTCAGCATCCCTGGGGTAAGGGGTTGCTTATGATCTACACCACCCGTTTAAACAATCCGGTATGTTTTTAGAAATTTAACCCCGTGTGCGACTTTCCCCAGATCCCCGGTTGCTGTGACGCAAATCAGGCTGCTTTGAGGATGCTGAACGAGCAACCGGGGATCTAAACCTCTCAATTGCACATCGCGTAAATTTAGAATGGGCTTTACCTGAGCTTGCTTGGTAGGGGTTATCTAGTCTGATCTGCAAACTGATTTGCAAACAATCGATAAGATGAGGAGGCTAGATTCACAGGTCATGGGCTATTGTGCTTGGTTTTTTGATCGTTTTGTTGTCTTCTTTCTTTTTTTGTTTTCAAAACGTCATTGTCAGGGTGCTATTCAATGAGTACGCGATTTTTGGCGTTTTTCAAACAGGTGGATTTGTGACGCCAACGCTGCAACATTCGTTTTTGTTGATGTTTATGCGCATGGTGTTGGTGGTGCCACTGATGGGGATGATTGCCTCTAAGTTGTATCCTCCAACCTGGAAAGAACTGGGACAGTTGCGTCAAATAGAACAGCGATCGCTATTGTTGCGATCGCTGGGGTGTGGTCTTTTGATGTTTCTTTACCTGGCGTCGCTCTATATCTCTCTAGGCATGATCGCGGCAGGCATTTCGATGACGCTGTTTTTTACCTATCCGGTGTTTACAGCCCTATTTGCGTGGCGTTGGTTTGGCGATCGCCCGACTGTGCTGCGCTGGAGCGTGATGGGGTTTGTCTTCATCGGTAGCTCTCTGACTCTGTCTCATGTCGGTGCCACAACTGGAAGCAATACATGGATTGGCATTCTCACAGGTTTGGCGGCTGGTGTCATCTATGCCCTATACACAGTTTTTGCCCAAAAAAGTTTTGAGAAACTGCATCCGGTACCCTTTACCTGGCTTAGTTTTGCCACAACACTAGTGTTATCTGGGGTGAGCTTGTTTCTGTGGCACGGGCAGGATGCACAACTCGCTTGGACTCCCATGTGGATTGGAGGGCTGCTGTCTGCCCTTTTTACATTCGCGGGACACTTGTTGAATAATTTAGGCATCCGGTTGATTGGGGCGACCTCTACGGCGATGGTTGCTGCAACTAACCCAGCCCTGACGGTTGTATTGGCATGGGTTGCGATTCAGGAGACGCTGAGTGGACTGCAAATGTTGGGTGTGGTGATTGTAACCTTGAGTGTGGCAGCTCTGAGCCGAGAACATCGATCTCCTCGTGCTTCAGAGTAAGTAAATCAACGTCAGTTCGGTTTAAGAGCCTAGCGAATAAATTCGCGGCTATCAGAGCGAAGTTCGCCTTCGCAAACTACAGAAAATCAAGGGTTGAGTGAACCGACGCAGGTCGGTTTTGCTCCTTTAGTTGCGGTTTCAACCGCCAAAATCCTTATCCCGAATTTACGTTAAACCAAGTAAACCGCAAGAAACCGATGGTCTCAAAAATGCGAGCTTGATAGAGTCAGGGTTAACGTCCTTCAAGAGGAATTCGATATGCGACCGTTGGATATGGCTGAGTTGTTCCTGTTAGCAGCTGTGTGGGGTGGTTCCTTCCTATTCATGCGAATAGCGGCTCCGGCTTTAGGTCCGGTGTGGCTGATCGAGATTCGAGTGTTGCTTGCAGGGTTGGCTCTACTCCCCATTCTCCTGCGGTTAAATTTATGGCATGAGGTACGCCGTAAAAGCTTGTCTCTTTTGATTGTGGGCTGCATCAACTCAGCCTTGCCCTTTGTCTTGTTAGCGTTTGCGACCCTATCTTTACCAGCGGGGTTTACTTCGATCTTAAATGCAACGGCTCCTTTGTTTGGCACAGTGGTTGCCTGGGTCTGGTTGCAAGAAAAGTTAACACTGGGGCGATCGCTTGGTTTTGTCTTAGGGTTTGTTGGCGTCGTGATTTTGATTGGTTGGAGACCGATTGCTCTGACTCCTGGGTTTTTATGGGCAGCGGGGGCTAGTCTGTTAGCGGCATTGTGCTATGCGATCGCGGCTCCCTATGCCAGACAACAGTTGACCGGAGTGCCGCCCCTGGTCACTGCCACTATGAGTCAACTGGGTGCGGCGGCCTTTTTGTTGCCTGCCGTGCCTTTTACAACTCCCAAAATGATTCCCGCTACTCCGGTTTGGCTCACTGTTTTAGCACTGGCGTTGGTTTCTACTGCCTTTGCTTACATCCTCTATTTTCGGTTGATTCGCAATATTGGTTCTACTAAGGCATTAACAGTGACCTATCTGGTGCCTTTGTTTGCCATGTTATGGGGAGCTTTAGTCTTGCAGGAGCCGATTACTCCATCCATGCTGGGAGGGTGTGCCTTGATCTTGTTAGGAACAGCGATCGCCAATGATATGTTGGCTCGATTTAAAGAACAGACTAAGAGTTAAAGAACAGACTGAGAGCTAATGACCGTTTTGCCAATCCTACGAGTATTCTGCAAGGTGACTCTACGATCGCCATTGGTTAGCTCGTTTATTTTGAGCCGCTAATTCAGCCGTTTCAGTAATGCGTTTGGCGCGTGTTTCAGGTTTCTTAGCAGAGGCGATCCACTCTAAAATGCCACGTTTAACTGAACGCGGAAAAGCTTCAAAGTTTTGCTGGGCAGGGGCGTAGGTGATCAGTGCTGCCTGTAAATCGGGCGGTATCTCTAGTGCCTCGATCGCATCTAGTGCATTCCAGGAACCATCTTGTTTGGCAGCTTCGATTTTTGCCAGTCCAGCAGGTGCAATCAACCCTTGTGTTAGAAGCCGTTCAACTCGGTCTTTGTTTAATTTAGACCATCCGGTTCGCGGTTTTCGAGGGGCAAACCACAACAGCGATCGCTCTTCATCTAGCTTGTTCGGTTTGCTATCAATCCAGCCAAAGCACAGGGCTTCTTCTACGGCTTCATCGTAGTCAAAACGCGGTTTACCTGTTCCTTTTTTATAGCTGATCAGCCAAACCCCAGCCCGTTGAGTGTGATGTTGCTCTAGCCAGGTGCGCCATTCAGTGCGGGTTGTAGGATGAATGGAGTTAACAGGAGGTTGAATGCCTTCACTCATGCTCTCTGGAATGATTTGAAAATATGTAGGTCTGACCTATGGCAATCCTAGAGTGTTTCTAGCGCGATGTGCAATTTAAGGGTTTAGATCCCCGGTTTTTTGTCAGAGGTGCCTGAAAGGTGCCTGGTTACATCCTAGAAACCGGGGATCTGCAATAGTCGCGCATAGGGTTTTTCTCAGAGAAAACAAATCGGATGGGTATAAGCGATCGCCCATACCCATCCAATGATTTAGCGTTAGAGTTAAAGGTGCAGCCAATTACGCGGCGATCTCAGCCATCGCTTTAACAGGAACTGGGACGTCTTCAACTAACTTTTCCAATTGCTCTGCTATCAGCTTGTTGTAAAGGTTGCCTAACCCTCCTGCAACGCTATCCCAACTAAAGGCGATTTCAACCCGATGGCGAGCGGTCTGCCCCAGTTGGTCGCGCCAAGCTGGATCACTGAGAATGCGATCGATGGCTTGAGCAAAGGCAGCATCGTCTTTAGGTGGAACGAGCAAACCGGTGACTTCGTTGACAATGGTGAACTGCAACCCGCCTACGTTGCTGGCAACCGTAGGCGTCCGGCATGCCATTGCCTCAATGGGGACGAGTCCAAAGGGTTCGTAGTGGCTGGGCACAACACACACATCTGCCGCCGCATAATAGACGGGCAGCTCTACATCAAGCCGTCCGGGATAGGTGGTGATGTCGTTTAACCCCAATTCGTTGACGATGCCGCCAATGCGATCGCGCTCAATGCCATCACTTTTACCGGGCGTGCTGCCTCCAGCGATGATCAGTTTTAAGTTGGCTTGTCCTAGCAGGGTGGATTGACCCACCGCTCTGACCAGAGTTTCAATCCCTTTGCGCTTATCAAAACGACCAACATACAACACAACCTTGTCATCGGTTGCAAGACCTAACTGTTGTCGTGCTTCTGCTCGTGAAACACTGCCAAATCGCTTAATGTCAGTGCCACAGGGGATCATGTCAATCTTGCCATGAGTCGAAACAAAGCGGCGCATGTGTTCCTCTTCTTGAGGACTGGTTGCCACCACCCGATCAACGGTTTCTAAACACTGCTTTTCAATGGCGAGACGTTTGCTGGCGATCGCCGGAATGTCTGAAACTGCCTGATATTTAACAGCTCCTAAAGAGTGATAAGTATGCACTTGAACTAGCGGTTGATGCTTTTTCAACTGCATGCCCACCCAAGAAGATAGCCAATAGTTTGTATGAATTAAAGGATATTGAATACCCTCTTGTTTTTGAAACAAGAGGAATTGATTGACAAACTCAGGTAAGTAGTCAAACAGATGATCCCGTCCGATAAAATCTTCGGGGCCTGCTGTGAGACGAATCGTTCGGCAACCTTCACAATGTTCAACAATTCTGGGTTGCTGAACGTTGCTGCGACGGGTAAACATATCGACTTGCCAGCCTCGCTGTGCCAGAGCTTCACCGACTTGACGCACGTAAACGTTTTGCCCGCCTGCCTCTTCGCGTCCGGTTTCAACAGCAGGATCACCGTGAACGGAAATAAGAGCTATACGGTTTAAATGTGTTGGAAGCATGATGGATTCCCAAAAAAATTAACCAATCTCGCCTCGTCACTGCTGACAATATCGTGCACCATAGGTGGGTTATAACTACCCCAAGACAGAATAGCGAATGCGCTATAGCTAGTGCAGCTCTGGCAAGAGACGATAGTCGTAAGCGTAACCTATCAACACAAAAAGAAATAGTGTGTTACATCACACAACTATAGATCAACGTTTATGCGATCGCCCTAAATTCCTTTATTGACTTGATTTCTCAGGTTTTGCTGACGACTGCGTTGAAAACAATAGGCGGGTCATCTGCCGCAGAGTTTGCCCACGTTGTTCATGAACAAACACAAGTGGTAAGAGTGTAATCAACCTCAACACACTTGACAAAGCAAACAAACCGGGTAAACCCCCATAATCTGCAAATTGGGCTAAATAACCACCCACAGTGGTGCCTAATGCGCCACTTACTCCAGCAATGGCAGCGGCGATCGCAAAATAAGTCGCCTGGTTGTAAATCGGGGCAACCCCCAACTGCATATTATTGCTGCACAGATCAATCGCCGCCCAAGTTCCACCACTAAGAATGTGTAATAACGGCAGCCAGAGCCAGATAGAGAGATGATCTGTGCTTGCACCCAACCAAAACAGCGGCGTCAGAGCGACTGCAATGCCTACCAAAAGCAGAATAGGACGGTTGCCAACGCGGTCTGCTAATCGTCCCCAGATGATCAACATCAACAAATTTGCTCCAGCTGTCAAGCTGTTGTAGAGCGTCACCAAGCTGACATCAAGCGCAAGGTTGTCGAGCAAATAGAGGTTAAAGAAGGGAGCACTGAGGTTGACCGCAAACATCCAGCCGCCAAAATACAGCAAAAATCGCAAAAAATTATAGTCCTGAAACCACCCAGGAGAAACATTGTCGCGATCGAGTAATGTCTCTGTTGGAGGCAAAATCGAGTGAGTCTCAGTGGTGACGGGGCTAGTGGTGACGAGGTTAGCGGTGACGGGGTTAGCGGTGACGGGGTTGGCGGTGACGGGGTTAGCAGTGACGGGGTCTGAAATCGCAGCTTCTTGGGTGACGTCTAATTTGAGGGCAGCCGCGTTTTGAGCCTGAGGATCGACATCTACCATGAAATATTGGAACCCCAAACTGACGATTCCGGCAAACAATCCCAGAGCTAAAACCGCTCCATACCCCTGAATCGAATTGCCTCGCCAGTTAGAAACAATCAGCCCAAAGAGGGGAACAGAGATCAAATTAGTCAAGCTAGCGGCACTGTTGCGGATGCCAAAATAACGACCGCGTAAGCGTCGGGGCACTAATGCAGCTAACCAACTGAGCCAGGAGGCACTGCCCAGCGCACCTAGAAAATGGCTTGCTAAGACGATCGCCAGGGTCAGTTTGACCAACTGCTCAGCCGTGAATTGGTGTGGGATTAGCCAGATCGCCAGGATCAGCACTAGCCAGAGCAACCGGGAGGGGCCATAAATCCACAGGCAGTACCAGTGGCGACTCGTGGTGCGATCGGCAAAATATGCCCCCAAGGGTTGCAACAGATTGGCCACCATTGGAATCGACGATAACATGCCAACCTCAACCGGACTGGCATCTAACTCCACTAAAAAATTGCTGAGTAAAACCCCCCCCGCAATGTTGGAAAAGATTGTTGCAAAGACCCCGTCCAATGTAGACGCTCTCAAACTGGTGCGAATTGCATCTTTTGAGACTTTGGGATTGATTGAGCCAGCCTTCAATGGGGAAATTTCGGCAGGCACAACCCCGTCTGATGGATTGACCAAGGGCACATCTGGAGTTGAAGAGGGCTTAACAGGTGCTAGATCCATCGTGTCGTTTGGGCAGAGCAGTGGAATGGTCAGCTAGATTGCCAAAATATAGCTTTGGTCAGAAAGCTTAAGGCAATGGCTCAAACCCGGATGCTGGGAAAGCTTTCTGACTCGCCTCCGCCTCATTGAATGTGGCTACGGCTATAAGTAGCATCCAAACTCTTATATCGTAATCTGCTTTTAATCCTTCCCCTCTAAAGAACGATCCCGTCTGTTCAAGCTAGGATGCTTCTAAGGAAGGATATTAATGACCCACTATTTTCCATAATGGGTGTGGTGCGTATTGGTATTGCATGGGTATTGATCAAACAAAGCGTCAGCGCAGTCCCAAATGGCTTAGTCAAAGCAGAATTTTAGCTTGCGGTGCGCTGCTGGCCGTTCTTATGACGGCTCCTTTGAGTTGGGCACAACTGTCCGATACGCCCTCAACTCAGGCTTCACCGAGTACTGGAATTCAGTTTAGCTTTCCCGCATTTACCGGGTTTTTAACGTCTGGAGATGCCGTAGCTCGTGATGTAGTGCGTTTGGATGGGCATCGGCTGTTTGCGATCGCCGCTCCAGTGGTGACAACTCCTCAATCTCCAGGGACGGCAGATCCGCTGACGTTGCGGGTCAACTTTATTCAAGATAAACTTCAACAAATTGTAGCTAGCGGGTTTGAGGCAAATTCCCTCGAGGTCTATTTTGAGATCGATCCCAGTAGTCGCCAGCCTGTCATCTACGCCAATTACAAAGCAGGAGACAAAACGCCTACCGAGCAGATCATGACTGTCACCTCGCTCGATGCTGAGATTCATGCGACGGATCTTGAGAGTTGGGCAGGCGAACTGACGGATATTATCGAACAGGCTTTGCTGCGGGCTAAACAGGAGCGTCAACCCGCTTTTTTGCGACAGCAGGTGCCTTGGGCCGTCGGTATTTTTGTCACGATGCTGTTCTCTAGTTTGCTGATCACCGTCGGGCAACGGTTGTTGCAGCGTGAACGACAACGGTTATCAGCTCAGGCAAAGGTCGAGTCTCAACAGATATCACAAGCATCAGACGAGGTTGTCAACGGCGATTCCATGACGGGAGTGCCAATGACAACGCTGTTGCAACGGCAGCTCAAAAATCGACAACGCAAGGGCATGAATGATATTCAACGCCGCTTGTTGCAGTTATTGCAAGTGTTGATTTGGGGTGGTGGAGTGTTGCTGATTTTGGGATTATTTCCCTACTCTCGTTGGTTGCAAGCGGCTCTGCTGGTTGCCATGCAAGCCCCTGCCAAAATGCTGGCGATCGCCTTTGTCACCTATTTAGTGGTGCGGCTAGTAGAGGTGTCGATCGATCGCTTTTTTAGCGTGTTTCAAAGCAGCGTCAGTTTTGCCCCTGAAACCTCTCAACGGGTGGCGTTGCGCTTCTCTACCTTTTCACGGGTGCTCAAAGGCGTTGTGGCATTTGTGCTTGTAGGCAGTGGGGCGATCGCTATTTTGGCGGTGATAGGGGTGCAGGTGGGGCCACTGTTAGCGGGTGCCGGAATCATCGGCTTAGCCATTTCCTTTGCGTCTCAGAGTTTGATCAAAGACATCATCAACGGGTTTTTTATCTTGCTGGAGGATCAATATGGGGTCGGAGATGTGATTACCGTGGGGGATGTGTCCGGGCTGGTAGAGAACATGAACCTGCGGATCACCCAGCTTCGCAATGAAGAGGGACGATTGATTACCATTCCCAACAGTGCCATCACGATCGTGCAAAACATGTCAAAAGAATGGTCACGGGTGGCGTTGCGAGTCGATGTGGCATACACCGCTGACATTGACAAGGCATTGGCCGTGGTTGATCAGGTGGCACAAGAGATGAGTGCTGCCCCCTATTGGCGTGAGGTGATTTTAGAAAAACCACTGGTTTTAGGGGTAGACAAGCTCGATTATATGGGCACCACGATTTCGTTGTGGATCAAGACCCAACCTTTGAAACAATGGGAAGTGGCGCGAGAATATCGGCGTCGCTTGAAACTGGCATTTGACCGAGCAGGCATTGCCATTGGGGTGCCGCAACAATCTCTCTGGTTTGGCAATTCACTGGATATTGAGGAAGAAGCCTCGCTCATGGATAAGATCAATCCAGCTGATCCGTCAAAGTAGGCAGGAGGGAGATGGGTGGAGCCATAATCGATGATTCTCAATAAAGCGAGCGTGTGTCATAAACTAAACATAAATTGAAGAGGGATATACTCGGTTAAACCTCGTAGGGATAACCGAAAAAAGGTCAATTAGACGACTCAGACGGGATATAAGTAATAAATGGCAGTACTTTAATGAAGGATTGATTTCAAACCACACCAAACTTTGATTAACCTTAAGTAAGACAAGCCATCGCACGTCTACCCTGAATGAGGATGACCCCAATGAAGCGTAAGAACCCAGCATTGTTAGCACACCTGTTGCAGAGCGGTATTGCACTGGCTGCTGTTTTGCTGTCGGTCGGGGTTGCCCATGCTGAGCCGTCATCGTCACCCGAAAAACTTCAGTGGACGATCGCCCAGGCTGGTTCTGCTGACCAGGCTGAACTCGATCAGTTACAAGCCGATGCCCGACAAGCCTTTAATCGCACCATTATTCTATTCAATGTTCTGTTGGCCGCTTTGGCACTGTTAATTGGGGGAGCGATCGCCACTCTGGTAATTTTGCGACGAGCTGTGGTGCGAGAAGTCGCGGATGCGGTCAAAGCTCACCTGAATGAGCTGTCAGATCTGGAAGCACAGATCAAACAAGCCACCAAGAGCGTCAACGAAGTTTTGCGGGATGCTGAAGATATTGCCGATGAGTTGAGCGGTGAGGCAGACGAGTTTCAAACTGAGGTGAAGGAAAAACGGGAGGCGATCGCCAAACTGTTGGGTGACTTTAACAAGCTCAAAGAAAAGACTCTGGCAGATTTGACGGCTCAAGTCACGGCAGCTAAAGACAAAATGGGGATCTCGCAGTCTGAGTTTGCCGATCAACTGGAAGCACTGCACCGGGCAAGTCAGGAGAAAGCTGACCTGACCCTGGCAAACCTGGAGCAATCAGAGGTGGCGTTTGGAGCAGGCTTAGCCGAGGTGCAAAAGACGGCAGCGACCCATCAAGACGAGTTCAACCGCTATCTGGGTGAGGTGCGATCGCATGCTGTTGCCCAAAAAGATGAACTGGCAGCCCAGCTCCGGGATCTGCAAGTGGTAGCAACGGCTCGCAAAGATGAGTTTGTGGCGCAACTGTGGCAACTTCAGTCTGGCACAACCGAACGGCGCGACCAGGTATTTGAGCACTTCAACAAACTCGAAGCCGATATCACGCCGCAACTGAACGAGGTGCGTCAGGGGGCTGAAACCCGCATCATTCAACAAAAAGATCTGATTTTAGACTACCTACGGAAGCTAGAATCTGACTTTGTGGGTGAGGTGTCGAGCCTCAAGTCTGACTTGTATGGACATCGGGATTTGGCGTTGCAAGACTTTCAGAGGGCGATCGCTGACTTCTCAAACCAACTGAATACGTTACAGTCGGATGCTCGATTCCAAAAAGATAGCACCATTCAGCAATTGCAGCGATCGGCAACTGAGTTCATTGGGCAATTCTCTGGGCTGCAAGCCGACATTCAGCAGCAAAAGAACAGCATTCTGCAAGACCTGCGGCGGGTTGCTACTGAGTTCACGGCTCAGTTTTCGGGCTTGCAAGCCGAGGTGCAGTCTCAAAAAGAGGGCACTCTAGGCTATTTAGAAAAAGTTTCCTCTGATTTCACCAGCCAATTTTCGGGCATTCAGGCAGAAGTGTTGGGGCAAAAAGACAGCACCATTCAGCAATTGCAGCGAGCGGCGGCTGACTTCACAGGACAATTTGCCGGAATTCAAGCGGATGTGCAGGGGCAAAAAGACAGCACCATTCAGCAGTTGCAACAGGTCGCGATCGATTTCACAGGACAGTTTGCCGAGATTCAGACTGAGGTGCAAGGGCAAAAAGATGTCACCCTGCAAACTTTGCAACGGTTAGAGGCAGAGTTTGGCAACCAATTGTCAGAGTTGCGCTCTACCGCTGATGGGCGCAAAGAGCTGTTATTAGAGGCATTGAGCAAGCTCGAAACGGATGTGATCGCTCAACTCACTGAACTGAAGGACGACACCCGATCGCAACGAGATGTGCTGCGGCAAAAAGTCGAGCAACTCGAAGCCAAGTTCACGGCGAAGTTGTCGGAACTCGAATCGGGGGTGCAAAAGCAACAGGATGTTGCTGTTCAAAACTTTGGCAAACTTGCCACTGACTTGTCTGAGCAACTGATCCACATTCAAACCGATGCTCAAGTGCAGAAAGACCAGATCTTAAAGCAGTTGGCAGAAATTTCACCCCAGTTCATCGCTGAATCCTTTATGAGTGAGGAACAGGAAAAACTGCGATCGCTGATGGAGCAACTGGACATCATTCGCGCTAACAATCCTAAGCTGTTTATGACAGCGCAAAGCTACATCAATCAGGGGGATGCGCTGTTTGCGGAGGGACGCTATAAAGAGGCGATCGCCCAATACGAAGAGGTGGTCAAGGTGCAGCCCAATAATGCCGACGTGTGGTATCGTCGCGGTCTGGCGTTGCAAGAGTTGCAGCAGCACGAACAAGCCATTATTGCCCTCGATCGCGCCCTGGCACTGAACCCTGAACACGCTGAAATTCCCTATCATCGCGGCATCTCTCTGCGGGAGTTAAAGAGTTACAAAGAAGCCCTCACTGCCTTTGACCAGGCGGTCGAGCGACAACCCAGTGATCACAAAGTCTGGCTCAATCGCGGCATCACCCTGAACCGTTTGAAGCGCACTGAAGATGCGATCGTTGCCTTTGACAAAGCCCTGGAACTTAAGTCTGACTATCACGAGGCACTGGTGAACCGGGGAGTTGCCCTGGGAACTCTGCAACGCCATGAGGAAGCCCTCGCTGCCTTTGACCGAGCAACCCAAGTTGATCCAAATGATGCCACTGCATGGCTCAATAAAGGCATGGCACTGGAAACGCTAGAACGGTATGAGGATGCCTTGGCCGCCTTTGATCAGGTATTGCGGATTAACCCCGACTCTTACAAAGCAATTGACAAAAAAGGGGCAGCCCTAGTGCAACTGGGACGGGATCGAGAAGCGATCGCCAGCTTTGATCGCGCCCTCGAGCTCAAGCCCGATTACGCCAGTGCCCATTACAACAAAGCCGTGTCTTACGCACTGCAAGGCAAATCTGACCTGGCATTGGGTAGTTTGCAACAGGCGATCGGGCTGAACCCCAAATATCGCCAGGAGGCAAAGGCGGATGACAGCTTCGAGGAAGTTTGGAAAGATGAGTGGTTCCGCGAAATCGTGGGAGAGGCTCGCTAAATCACCTTAACTCCCCGGTTGCTTTAAGCAACCGGGGAGCTGAATAAACCTAATCTGTTGAGGAAGTCAGCGAATGAGCAGTTCAGATTTAAGAACCGAAGTTTGGCAGGAGATTCAGCACGTTCCAGATAACAGGTTAAGGGAACTGCTTGCGCTGATCCATACTTTCAGACTTCGTGTAGAACCTGTCAACACTCAATCTCGGTCGATTCTTGAGTTTGCAGGTTGTTGGAATGACTTACCCAACGAAACATTTACAGAGTTCTTAGACGACATCTCCTCGCGTCGTCAGCAAGCATTTTCTCAGAGGCAAAGTCGTGAAGCCAGCCCTGGTTGATACTGATATCCTATCTCTCTTCTTTTGAGGTAATCCAACCGTCATTTCCCACTTCGAGGCGTATCTAGTTGAATATCAACAAATCAGCTTGAGCATCATTACATACTATGAAATTTTGAGTGGGTTGAAACACCGTGATGCTCAACGGCAACTGTCCTTATTTCTAGAATTTGCTGCTCAAAATACTACTTTACCCCTCACTCCAGAATCAGTCACCCTTTCAGCAGACCTCTATGCTCAATTGCGCCGTGACGGAACTCCTATAGATGACATTGACCTTCTGATTGCGGGTGTTGCGATCGCCAACAATCTTACTCTCATCACTCACAATCAACGTCATTTTAATCGGATTGTAGGCTTAGAGTGGGAAGATTGGAGTCAACCTTAACAATGTCAGATTTAGAACGGATTGAATCCTTAAAAGCAGGCACTGTTGGCGCGATCGCCACAGGTCTGGCCGCTTTTGTACTGGCGTTGATCGTGCCCCTGTTTCAAGAGAAAGTCTCGTGGGGGCTGACGATTCAGCTATCGACCTTACTTGAGGGAGCGATCGCCCTCGTCACTGGCTTTTTGTTTGGAGTTAGTTACCGCTACATTGTTCGGCAAGATGACAATTCTCACTTAAAATCGGGTGCCATTTTGGCATTTGGAGTGATTCGCGGATTAGCTCAGATTGATCTGCACGTAGATGCGATCGCCCTCGATCAACTCATCGATTGGGGCAGTGTGGTGATGCAAAATATTGTGTTGTTTGCGATCGCCCAACAGGTTCTTAACTTGGCGATCGCTCAAAAATGGGTAAAACCGTTTGGCAACTAGCTCCCCGACTACTTCAAGCAACCGGGGAGATGAAACCTTCAATTAACCTTCGTTAATTTGTCTGGAATCACGAGAATTTACCAGGCGATCGTAAGCTAACGTACCCTTTACGCCTTCAATCAGACAGACAACAACTGGAACTACAAAAACAGTGAAGAACACAACACCAACAACAAAGCTTCCCCAACCAAAAGGATAACCTTCTGAGTAGATGAAGAGATAGATTAGGCGAACTACGACATTTAACAAATAAATTCCAAGATAGGCGATCGCCGCAAGGTAATTCTTTTTGTAAATCCCATAGGACAAACCGAAAAGAAGAGCCACAAATGGAAGTGAAATAATGGCAGTGGTAGGCTCATAGCTCCGTAACAATCGCAGCATCACTCTAATAGCAACTAACCCTGCAATGAATCGAGAAGCCTCAAATCCTAATTTGATTTGATCCAGAATTCTTTCTGATTCTGAGTAAGTAGGAAACTCCCCTTGCAATCCTTTGGTTAGGAGATGGTTTTCCCCGGCGTACTCAAACACTAAGTGTCTAAATTGTTTGAAGTTGTTTAACTCTAAATGAACCCAAAGTGGCTTTAAAAGGTGGGTCGAGAACACCAATAGATATTTGATGCCCATTAAATTGAATGGTTTGACCTGTGTAATTGATGCCCATTCTATAAAATGAGCTTTACCTTTGAAATTAACCCTCTTTGGTCACATTAATGAGAGGAATTTAGAATAGGGATAGACCATTTGAGAGGGTGCCAGGAATCCTATGCCTGCGTCAAGAGAGGCTCGACCAACGATTCGCTTTGTCGATGAGTATTGCCAACTGTATGCT
>JANRJA010000129.1:0-5461 GCA_033764315.1 Oculatellaceae cyanobacterium bins.114 | reverse complement strand
ATGTCACTTTTGCCTCCCTCACCCTAAATCCCTCTCCCATCGGGAGAGGGACTTTAATCCGGCTCCCCTTATCCCCGCGTGGGAGAAGGGGTTGGGGGATGAGGGGACTGATTTGCAAAGGTGATATGCTCCCAAACTGCTTTGCATCACGCTGCTTGCCTCCCTCTAAAAAGCCTTCAATATTGTGGAGAGCATGTGTTTCTGCAAAAATGCCTACAAATGCAGTCGAAATAATGACCACGATGGAGACTTTGACCATTGAGAGCAAGCCACCCCCCAACAGAATGGTATGGAGTGGTGTAGCGTTTTCTAAGCTAAAGCCAACCAGGGCAAATTTTAGTAGATCGAACAGAGAATAGTGTTGATAAAACAGGGCGATCGCACTGGCTGTGATAACGCTGATCAGCATAGACAGTTTCACTTCAATTTGCAGAATTGCCAGAAATAAAATGGCGATCGCAGGAAGCAGATCAATCCAGTGAATTTGGAAGATGTCACGCAACTCAGTGGTAAATGTTTGATCTGTGATTTGAACGGGATTTAGTAATGATAAAACAGAATAAAAAATGACCGATATAAACAGGGGCAACAAAGCTGTTTTCCACATGTTTTGAATATTGGTATATAGCTTAGTTTGGGTGACTATCGCGATCAGATTTGCACTGGAAGACATCGGAGAACAGCGATCGCCCACATAGGCTCCGGCAATAATAGCACCCGCTACTAAATGAGGATTGACCCCACTTCCTTTTGCCATGATCATCAGAGCAATGCCAATGGTGCTGACGGTGCCAAATGAGGTGCCCAGCAGCAACGAAACAAAGCTACTCAATATAAAAGTAGCCAGAATAAAGTATTGCGGCTGAATTAATTGAATACCGTAGTAGACGATTGCCGGAACCGTTCCTGCTGCCATCCAAACGGCGGTCACTATACCAATTAACAACAAAATAGTGAGGACTGAAAAGGATTTCTGGCTGCCTCGAAATGCCATTTTCAATAAGTTCTGAAATGAAAAACCGCGACGCATTAACACAGCCATCAATATCACCATTGCTGTGAACAGCGGATAGGCGATAAAGTATCCCTGAAAAACACTGATTAACAGCAATGTAAAGGATAAAAGGAGAGCAAAAATTAAATCCATGAGTGTTATTAATCTTGAGTTTCCTCGTTCCATAGGTAGTTTCAGTTAAGTTGTGGCTGGCGAATCGAATTCGCGCCTATTTGATCGAAGTCCGCCTGCGCGGACTAGATGGATCAAGGTTTTCTGCAACCCGCGTCGGCGGGTTTTGCTCCTATAGCTGCGATTTCAATCGCAAAGCATAGGAGATTTGTCATGCAGTCAGTTAGGTGAGTGTCATCAACTGTAAGATGCGTTTAGACTCCCATTCGACTCGCTTAGGATAAGCTGCTCAACTGCTCAACGCTCAAAATCTTCTGGTAGCGGTTGAGCAGAGTTGAAACCCAACTTTCTTAAGGGTTGATTAAAGTCTTATTTTGGGCGATCGCCTCTTCATTTAAGCGACACAACCGAACGGTTTCAATCAGATTGGCACCCATTTTTTGGTAGAAGGCGATCGCCGGATCATTGTCAACGGCAACCGTCCAATCGATTCTGCCACAACCCATTGCTTGGGCAATTTCACACAGTTTTAGAAGGAGCGATCGCCCAATTCCTTGACCTCTAAATTGGGGTTTTAAGTATAAGTCATCGAGCCAAATTCCAGGTTTTGCAATAAATGTTGAATAAATGCGGTGATAGGTGGCAAAGCCTGCCAGAGAACCATCCACTTCGGCTAACAACACATAGGAAAGGACTTGTTCTCCAAATAAATCACGCTCTAGTTGTTGAGCTGTGGCAGTTAGAGCATCAGGACAGCCATCAAACTCAGCTTTGAGATGCAGTAATTTCAAAATAGTCGGAACATCATCTACCGTTGCAGATCGAATAACAACCGATGAACTCACAGATACATTCATTGGGCAATGGCTTTTAGGATCAATACGTTCACCGTAAACATTGCCCATCTAAAAATCAAAGTACAAGATGAATTGGTTGTATCGATAAAATCGATGGATATTCTGATCTCCCTTCTGTATTAATCAGTATTAATCAGTAGGGGCAAGGCATTTGGTCATGGGGTTTTAGTGAATATCAAGAGTTTGTTGCCGAATAGGTTGCCCCTTTACGGTGGACTAACAACGCAATGATTGAACTGACGAACAGCAAACTAAAAATTTCTCAGCTCCAGGCGTTTGTTATGGTGGCAGAACATGGCAACTTCAGCTCAGCTGCATTGGAACTGGGTCTGGCTCAATCGACCATTAGTCATGCGATCGCCACCCTTGAAGACGAACTGGGTATCGTCTTGCTAATGCGAGGACGACACGGTGCCACGTTGACTCCAGAAGGCAAAGATATTTTGCCAGATGCTCAACAGATTTTGCAGGCGTTAGAGTCCATTCACAAAAAGGCAAATCTTGCTAAGGGCTTACAGGGCGGGCAGGTGCGCGTCGCTACCGTTCGCAGTATTGCCACTCACGTCTTGCCAGAGATCATGGCCCAGTTTCAGCACAAATTTCCGATGATTCGTGTCATTTTGGAGGAGTTCGATCGCTATGTCGAAGCCGAACAAGCCTTGCGGGAGGGACAGGTGGATGTTGGGTTCACCTCTTTGCCGACTAGCCCTGAGTTTGATGCGCGAGAACTGTTTCGAGATGAGTTTGTGGCACTGCTGCCTCCGGGTTCGCTCGATGAAAATACTCCCTTAACTTGGGAGCAGTTAGTCCGCTATCCGATGATCATGAATCACCGCAGCTATCAACACAACAAGGTGGTGCGCGATCACCTGTTGCAGTTTGGCTATGAGTTAAAGGTTGCCTATGAGATGCGAGAAGATTCCACCATTATTAGCATGGTGCGCCAGGGGTTGGGGGCAACGGTGATGGCACGACTTACCGCAGAGCCAATTCCGGGTGAGTTGCAGGTAAGGCGGTTGCCCGTTCCGTTAGAACGCACTATTGGAGTGATTACCCTCGAAAGTAGTTTGTTATCTCAGGCCGTGTTTGCTTTTTTAGATGTCTTGAAAGAGGTGTGGTGAGAGGAGCGATCGCTCCTTTTCAAATGCTTATTAGATGCTCAAGAGAAGTTTTTGGCGGTTAAAACCGCGACTACAAGAACTAAGTCCGCCGTTGCGGACTCAAGCCAATCCAGGCTTTTTGTAACCTGCGGAGGCAGGTTTTGCTCGTGTAGGTGCAACTTTAGTGATCAATGCTACCTCAATCTAGACTTTTAAGACACCCCTTTAAACCTGCTCTGGATCAATGCCCATTGCACGTAATCTTTCTGCCAGGTTTGCAGCTCGCTGTTCTGCTTGTTCGGCGCGTTGGCGTTCCTGCGCTAGCTGTTGTTCTGCTTGTGCAGCGCGTTGTTGCTGCTGTTCCAGATGTCGTGCGATTTCGACATAACTCAAGAAGGGTTGGTTGTCAGGACGAAAGAGTCGCAACTCTTTGCCTGATAAATCAAACCGAATCTGCAAGCGAGGACTAACCCAATTGGTCATTGGATCAATCACATCCAAACTCTCACCTGAGCGCAACCAACCACTCAAATCGTTGTTGTCAGGATCGTATAGATAATATTCCTCAACCCCATATCGGTTGTAAAACACCTGTTTCTTGTTCAACTCCGTTTGTGAGTTGCTGGGAGAGCGGATTTCAAACACAACCTGTGGTGGAGTGTTGTCTTCCTCCCACTGCTTGTAAGAACCCCTATCACCTTTGGGTCTGCCAAATACAACGAGTGTGTCAGGTGCGGCACAGATGCCTGACTCACCCTCAACCGGATACCAGAGCAAATCCCCAGCAGTGAAAACAGTGGGATGATCTGCAAATAACCACTCTAAATTTTGCTGAATGACGACAATCCAGCGAAACTGCTTGGTGTTATCCGCCATTGGTTTGCCGTCGCTATCGGGGTAAACAACCTGAGGTTTGGCAGAGAGTTGGAGTTGAGACATCAGCTCGACCTCCGTAAAAGGAAAATCCAGGAATTTCATTTAGTATAGCTGTAGCACCAGGGCTAAAGCAGGGCGATCGCTACCAAACGCGAGGGTTACAGCCAGGACGGTTCAACACCTCTTGTCGCATCAAATGCCAGACCTGAGTGAACCAACGCCGAGCTTCGAGGGTAGAGTGTCCGCGATAGCGACAGAGCAACCCAGCAGTGAGGCGGGTGACTCCGATTTGAGGAGGTGAGGAAGAGACGCGATTAATCGCGCCTGTACCGGGTTGCCAGAGCGAGCGGGCTTTTTCGACCAATTCCGGGTCGAGCGATCGCCCAATGACAGCAAAGCTCCCCACAACCGGACAACTTGCTAATCCATGTAGGCTGGTCAACATCTCTGAACCCCCTTCAACCCGTTGTGGATCGATCCAGATGGGTTGGTTGTTTTGCCACACTTGAGTGTGCGATCGCCATACCCCACTCAAAAACTGTTCTCCTCGTGCAGTTCGTCCCAAGCGGGTCAGTTCCCAACCCATCCACAGCGCATTCTCCGCCAGATCAATTCGCACATTTTGTTGATAGTGTGCGCCATCAAACACAATGGATTCTTGCGGCAACCACTCCAGACAGGCTGACTCTGCCACATGAATCTGCACGGTTTGCTGTGCCGTCTGACCATTGCTGCGATAGACCTTGCCTGCGGCGGCGGTCGTGATCAACGCATGAGCGTGAGGATCGAGGGTGATATCTAACGAAAGGCGATCGCCCCCTACGACTCCCCCAGCAGTGTGCAATGTCACCAGATGGCAAACCTCCGTTCCCTCTGGATAAAACGGTCGCTGTACCTTGAGCGGAGCTTGAACGTAGCTGCGGTTCAGGTGCGTTCCTCTAGAGTCATGGGCAAACTCTAGTTGGAGGCTACCGTGCCACCCCATTGCTGGAGTGAGCTGGGTTAGAACTGTTGGATGAATCGAAGAGGGGTTATTCACGAGCAGTAAGCATGAGCAGACGGGGAGAGGTGTTGGTGGCGATCGTCAATAATTATCAGGATTGGGCGACCCTTACGGTATCTGCGAAGCAGCACGCTCGTGATCAGCACTGGTATTGCATTCCTGTTGAGAGCGTCGAGCGGTTGCTCAAACGCTATTGGGCACCAAAGTGGTTAGCATTCTATCAGACAAAGGTCTTTGTGAAGAGGCTTATGCGATTCGCTATTACGCGGCGATCGCTGATATTCACAAACTATCTCGTCAGGAACTTTGAGTTTTGAGTTTTAAGTTTTGAGTTTTAAGTTTTGAGTTTTAAGTTTTGAGGTAACTACTCAGGCAAAACTTGCTGAGTTTAAGTGGAGTGGGGATAACTGGGTTATTGTTGGAAGCAGGGCATTGAGCATGATCAATGAAGGAACCGTCTGAACAATCAGAGCAGCTTCGGGAAGTGATCCGTGCCGCG
>JANRJA010000048.1:0-57895 GCA_033764315.1 Oculatellaceae cyanobacterium bins.114 | reverse complement strand
TTTGACCGTAAACCCCTTCTTTTTTCCACTGTAATACTCCTTTCGGCGGGCTTTGTCCTGAGGTCGGTTAATCCGTCGCTCCGTGCCATCAATGATAAATTCCAAGCTAGGGCACTCGTTGAGCACTTCCTCTAACCGATGCGGCTCTCGCTCTGGCAACTGTTTCTCCTCCCCTAAGGCTTGGTTCAGCACTCGACCGAGTTTGTGCACCCACTCATGCGCTTGAGGTTGACCAATGCCAAACAGAAAGCCTTGTACCGCTTGGGTTGGGTACAACCGATAGTAGACCAGAATAAATAGTAATTTGTCACCCGATTGCTTCAGCTGTGGAGTTCGTCCTCCCCCATAGCGGCGTTGTCGCCCTGGCTTGATGTAGTGTTCTTCTACATAATCATCCCAGGCTTGTTCAAAGCTCACCAACAACTGTTCAAATTCGCTCGCTTTCAGCCCTGTTAAGCTTTGTAGTACTCGTGGTTTGTTTTGAACTTGCTCGTAAGACAGCATTCTAAACCCCGCAGTTTACCCTCAACCTTTTTCTACTAATCTAGCTATTTCCGATTAAGTTTACTGTATTGTTCCACTCTGCCTGGTTCAATGTTTTGGTAAAAACAACTTTGTGCATGTCTGTAAATCTCTTTCCAGCAGTAAAATCCTCATCATTTGGATTTGCAGCGACACCCGCCCAGTGAGGAATAAACCCTTCGGCAAGTTTTCGTCCCAGCACAATGCAGTCAACCGGGGCAGTGATCATTTCGACATACTGTTTTAATGCATCATCCCAATTCCACACCATAAAATCCAGTTCACCGTTGGGGCCTGCAACGTATCCATCAACGGTCATTTGAACTTGTAGTTTTAATTTTCTCATAGTCGTGTTTGCTCTTGTTATGATATTTGCTATGAACAACCTTGGTTATATTTTTTTGCTTTTGCTGATCTGCTTTGGTGAAGTTACCTGACACTTCCCCAACCCTACCGTCAACTACAGGAAACTGTCTTGAACAAAAACGACAGATGTTCAGGATTTATCGTTTACGGCTAATTTGAGCCGGAGTTTGCCCGATAAAGCGTTTCAGCGATCGCGTCAAATGAGATTGGTCTGCATAGCCTGTTTGTTCAACCGTATCGAGAATAGATACACCCTGTTCCAGCAAATCTGCTGCCTGTCGTGCCCGTTCAATCTGTTGAATGCTGCAACACGTCAACCCGGTGGCTTGAATAAAATGACGTTGAATGGAGCGAAGCGATTGCTCTTGCCGTTGTCCACGTAATACAGCACCCACAATCGGTTCCCGTATCAGCAACCTCTCGCGCACGAGCTGATCCACAAAGGTATCGGCATCATCGTAATTGGGAAATTGCCATACGGAATGATGCAGCCAGAATGATTGGCTTGTTGCTTCTGGCAAGGTTATTGCACCATTCACTAAGCGACTGACAGGCAGATGAGGCATAAAGGTGCCCAGCTTAAACTGGATACCCAAAAACTCAGCATTTGCAGGGCAAGTGGCAGATGTCGCGTGTGTCTCTGGGCCTCGTAGTGTTAGCGTCGTCTTGCCACCCTGTTTTGTCACGACGATTTCCCAATGACTCACAGCACGAGAAATAAAAGAACCAGCGTTCTCACTGCGAGTTCGCCAGATTGTTTCTACAAAAGACGAGTCGGATGGTCTTTCCTCAAAGATAAAGATCATACTTCTGCCTCTTGGGTGACAAGTTTAGATTAAAGCACCAAGCATCCATGATGCCGTTGAACCGGAAATGAAAGATCCTCTAATCGGGTGAACTTGTAACTTAACAAAAGGCAAAAAAAGACAAGTTGATTTAGTACGTCAGTACTGATATGATTCAATCGTTTCATCAAGTCTTGTTAGGATGCGTCAAAGCATCGATCGATTTTCTGACACATCCACGTCCAACTCAACTGATAAGGGGGTTCAGATATGGATCACAATCCCAGCATTCTCTCGCACGTTTCGATTGGTACTAATGATTTTGCACGAGCGATCGCCTTCTATGACGCTGTGTTGCCAACGTTAGGCTGTAAGCGTCTCATGGAGCATCCAGGAGCGATCGCCTATGGCAAACAGTATCCCGAATTTTGGGTGGGGACTCCCTTTGACGGGCAACCTGCAACGGTTGGCAATGGCACTCATATTGGCTTTATCGCCCCTACCAAAGAAGCCGTCCACGCCTTCTATGAGGCAGCATTAGCAGCAGGTGGCAAAGACGAAGGTGCCCCCGGTGGCAGACCTGACTATAGTGAGCCGTATTATGGCTGTTTTGTGCGCGATCCAGATGGACACAAAATAGAAGCCGCCTTTTGGGATGAGCAACTTGAGCAGCAACTCAACCAGAACAGTGGTTGACCAGAATTTGACCAGAGCATGAGTTGTTTTTAGAGGCAGGATAAGACTATGGAATTTCATCGGGGTCGCCTGATTGATCATGTTCATCTGCGGGTTGCTGATGTTGCTGCCAGCAAACGGTTTTACCAGGCGGTGTTGAGATCGCTAGGACGAGATATTGATGGCGAAGGGGACGGCTACTTTTTTGCCGATGAGTTGTTTGTCGATCAGACAGACAGTACACCATCAAAAGTTCATCTTGCCTTTCAAGCCAACAATGAAGCAACCGTGCAGCAGTTTTATCAAGCAGGACTGGCAGCAGGCGGGCGAGACAATGGTGCGCCTGGTGAACGGCATTACCATCTGGGATATTATGCTGCCTTTTTACTTGACCCCGATGGCAACAATATTGAAGCGGTTTATCACGGGGCGGCAGCAAGATCGGCTCCTTCAGTCGTAATTACACCCCCTGAACCGCTATCCAGTTGAGCATTTTATTCTCGGATAGATGACAGAACCTCTGGAATAAAGCGATCGCGTCCTCGTTCTGAGCGATCGCCTACCGATTGAGCTCTTTGAATTCATGGTGGATGAGTACCCCATTGGGCTAACGGCAACACCAGATAAGCGCACGTTTGGTTTCTTTAATGAGAACAAAGAGTTTATCAACCACCTCTATCAAGCTTTGAAATTAGACGAAATGATTGTTTTGGCAATCTTATAATCAACTTTTGGATTAGATGATCGATTAAATTGACAGAAGACTGTCAATTTGGTAGCATACTGTCATATGAGTGAGCCGAGTGCCAATGGCAGTGCCTTTACCGAACTTATCCTTGAGGTCTTTCGGTTAAATGGGCTTTTGTTAGAGGCGGGCGATCGCTTGACCCATCCGGTTGGCTTAAGCAGTGCCCGCTGGCAGGTGCTTGGCGTTGTAGAACATCAGCCGACACCCGTTGCTCATGTTGCTCGAATCATGGGGCTAACTCGACAGAGTGTTCAGCAAATCGCTGATGCTCTGGCAAACGATGGATTTATTACCTATACCGACAATCCTCACCATCGTCGTGCCAAATTAATGACCATTACACCCAAAGGTCGTAAAGCCTTGGACTACGTGCAACAGTGTCAGATTGATTGGGCAAATCAAGTCAGCGAAACGCTCTCATTACATGCTTTAAGGACTGCTGTTACAGTCTTGCGACAACTTGAAGAACGCCTTGAAAACCACGAGACTGATGGACTGGATGAATAATTGCGATCGCCCATCCATCATCCTATTGAGGGAAAAACAATGAAAATTACCGCTTCTGCCATTTCGTTGAACGTTGATGATGTTGTGGCATCTGCTACATTCGTTAAAAAATATTTTGGTTTTAGTGAGCAAATGTCAGCCGATGGCTTTGTATCTCTTGCTAGAGATGATGCTGGCTTCAATCTAATCTTTTTAAGGACGGGATTAGAAAGCTTCAAACCCATTCATATGCGTGAACATCGAGCCGATGGATTGCTTATTGCATTTGTCGTCGATGATATTGACACGGAATATGCACGACTGCAAGCGGAAGGTGTACTGATCACGACTCCTATTGAGACTGAACCCTGGGGTGAACGCTTCTTCCAAGTGACAGACCCCAACGGGGTAGTGCTTCAACTGGTTCAGTGGATCACTCAACCTGGTAATGCGAAGGCCACGTGAATTTATTCACACAACTTTGGTTAGAACAACGGCGTTAGGCTATCTCGCGTACCCTCGCATACATCAACGCATCTCTAGGAATGGCTGAAATGTTAGGGCGAACTGAATAACAACGTAATTTCCCTTCAAGGGCTAGCCCACATTTTTCCAAAACTCTCACTGAAGCAAGATTCTCAACATCGCAGGTTGCCCACACCCGATAAATGTTGGGTAGGCTGATGGCCCATTCCACTACAGCACGCGCCGCTTCTGTTGCATACCCTTGTCCCCAATACTGCTGATGCAGTAGATAACCAAAACTAGCCCTATGATCTTCTAACCAACACGCAAGGGTACCAATCGGTCGATCCTCCGGTTTGACGGTCACAACCCAGGAAAAGCTATCTGATTTCCACTGTTCAGGCTGCCCCTCAAGCAATTGCACCACCTCACTGATGTTAGTACGAGGACGATAATCCATGTAGTGAACGACGTGAGGATCACTGCCATATTCAAAAATTGCCGCTGCATCTGAGAGACGAGGACGACGTAAAACAAGCCTTTCCGTTGTAAATCCTTCAGGAGCCTGAATCACGACAACTAACATCCAATCCTATACTTTTAGGGCGAAATAGCTGAAACACTCAGACATCTTGCCGCTCACACGATCGCTGCTGTTACATAATCTCGTTGAGCCGCTGAACATAAAGGATACCATCTCAACCTAAGTACAGGACAAAAGGGTATGAGATGATAAATTGCGACGATGTCTGCACCAGAGTTAATTTCTCCCATTGGTTTAGATGAAAGAGGCTACCTTTTCTGTCAATTTAATTCGAGATATTGTGCATTATGCCGCTGCTCAAGGCATTGAGGTTGACAGTTTATGTCATGCCATTGGCATTGATCCCCAGTTGCTAGAAACTCCCGATAGCCATATTACCGGAGAACCTCTGCGATCGCTGTGGCGAGAGTTGGTGCAGCGAACAGGAGATCACGACGTGGGGTTACATATTGGGGAGCACTTTAATTTAGCAGCGATCGGGCTATTGGGTTATGTGTTATTCAACTGTCCCACGTTTGAACAAGTGTTAGAAAAGCTCTCGCGTTATCTGAGCCTATTTAGCCAGGGCATCAATCTACAGGTATCTGTTGTAAATCAGCAGGTGTGGTGTGACTGCACCGTTGTGAATCATCTGAAAAACTATCTAATCGAAGAGCCTCGACACCCAATCGAAAGTACTTTTTCAGCTCTATTAACAGCCGCAAAAACACTCACTGGTCAGCCATTAAGTCCAGAAGTTGTTTGGTTTCAACATCCTCGTCCAACCACTATTTCAGAACACCAGCGAATTTTTCAATCACCTATTTTGTTCGCTCAATCTACTAATCGGCTTGTCTTCAATATCAGTTGTTTAAAATGGTCTATCTTGTCTGCAAACGCTTCTCTGTTGTTTGTATTTGAGCAACATGCTGAGGTAATGATGAGAGAACTGAGTCAGACAGATACTTACTCAAGTCAGGTGGTGCGGTCTTTGATTCAGGGGTTAAAGGGCGAAGTTCCCACCATTGAGGCGATCGCCCGTGAGTTGACTATGAGCGTTCGCAACTTGCAACGAGGACTGCAAGCTGAAGGAACATCTTATCAACGGTTATTAGAGGAAACTCGAAAAGAATTGGCTATCCAATACCTCAAAAAACCGGATGTTGTGATTCATGATGTGGCGTTTTTATTGGGTTTTTCAGAACCGAGTGCCTTTCATCGAGCATTTAAACGGTGGACGGGTGAAACACCACGAAAATATAGGATCAAAAGGCGTAGCCAATCGACTGTGTGAATTTCGTCAGAGCATACTGTATTGGCAAGATTTAACCCACCATCAAAATCAGCCGTAGTGGATCTAATCGCACATACCAGGGCAGCGGATAATCCTTAATGGCTTGCCACTTTTCTTTAAATATTTCTGCCTGCATATGGTAGTCCTGTGACCCTTCGGGTTCACTATTTAGCTTGAGGAAGAGGGTCATGCGGTGGGGGGTTTCACTAGTTGCAGCCAACCAACAGGGAAACGTATTGTTCAAATTAGCTTCTGGAGTCGGTAACAGGTTGAGTTGATGGGCACGAATTCCTACATCTGCGAGATTATCGGGAATCGCTTCTGCGACTTGCAGCGTCACACCCCAATCGCTTGCCACGATCGCATCCGTGCCGACTCCAAAGGCACGAGAGAAGTTTTTACATCCCGTCAGTTGTGCCACTCTCAACGTTTGAGGATGCTCAAAAATTCGGTGTTTAGCGTCAAAGGCGATCGCTCGTCCCCCCGACATCACCATCAATCTTTCACAGACTCGATAGGCTTCCTCTAGGTTGTGGGTGACAAATAACGTGACACCTGAGTAAGTCGATAACGTTTCGATCAATTGACCCTCTACTTGCGATCGCAGATAGGTATCCAGTGCCGAAAACGGTTCATCTAGTAATAAGGCTTCTGGTTCCGTTGCCAGTGCCCTAGCCAACGCAACTCGCTGCTGTTGCCCCCCCGACAGTTGATGGGGATAGCGGTCAGCAAAGTTAATCCCTTCAGGTGTGCTCAAGTTCTGCAATTGCATCAGTGACAGCAGTTGATTGACCCGTTGCGATCGCCTGTCTTTTGGCAACTGTTGTAACCCAAAGGCAATGTTTTGAGCCACTGTCATATGAGGAAACAGCGCATAGTTTTGAAACACTAAACTAACTTTTCGCTGATGACTGGAGATGTTAATGCGCTTATCTGAATCAAACAGAGTTTGACCATTCAAAACAATGCGTCCTTTACTGGGTGTCTCGACCCCAGCAATACACCGCAGGGTCATGCTCTTACCCGATCCCGATCCACCCAACAGACCCAAGGTCTCCTGACAAGCTGTAAATGCAGTGTCGAGAGTGAAGTTAGTGAGTTGTTTCTCAATATCAACGAGTAATCCTCGTTCTAATTGCGGCAACTGAGGTTTAGCCAGTGGCACGATCTGAGGAGATTCACCCCGTTTACCTCTACCATTCACAGGTTCATGAGCTTCTATGGCCCCAAATTGAGTCCCTCGAACGCGATTCTCATATTGTTTTTGCCACAGATTGACGGCAATGATGCCTGATAACGAGATCGTCATAATCACTGTCACCCACAACCAGGCTTCACTCATGACTCCCGCTTCCACTGCAAAAAAAATCGCCATTGGAATCGTTTGCGTCTGACCGGGAATATTTCCCGCTAACATCAGTGTGGCACCAAATTCTCCTAACGCCCGCGCAAATGCCAGTGTTGCTCCAGCCAAAATGCCAGGGACAGAAAGCGGCAGAAGGACCCGCCAAAAAATGCGCCCCCTGGATGCACCCAGTGTTTGAGCAACCTGGAGCAAACTGCTATCAACCTGCTCAAAGGCTCCTAGTGCGGTTTTGTACATTAAGGGGAATGCCACAACCGTTGCTGTGATTACAGCGGCATACCAGGTAAAAATGACGGTGAAATCAAACTGCGCCATGAATTGCCCTAGTGGACCATTTCTGCCAAACAACAGCAGCAGCAAAAAGCCCACAACCGTTGGTGGCAAAATTAACGGTGAAATAAAAATTCCCTCAATCACCGATTTCCATCGCCCTCGGTAGCCCAACATCCAGTAAGCAGCGGCAATTCCAGCAAAGAAGGTAATGACAGTAGCAAGTCCTGCGGTCTTGAGTGAAATCCACAAGGGAGAGAGATCGACAATCATGGTACGGGGAGAGGGGTAAAGAGGGGTAGAGCGATTATCTTAAATATCAAGTCTGTTATGAGAACACATAATGCGGTAAATATTTCCCTCCAAACAAGAGTTCAGCATACCTATCCAACCCTAAAGCATTGTTAGAATCTTGCTGAACTGATCGAATAACACACCGTAAAAACCAGATCACCCATTAATTTTCCTCAGAAGCTAAAGAAGGCTGCCAAAGTTTACCATCTCAAATCATGGTATTGAGAATCCGCGATGGTATCATTTCTAGAAATTTAGGCTACACATCAATCTCCTCGTAAAGGCGTTTCGCGAAACGCCCCTACCGCTGATCTGTAACCGTTATGGATTGAATGGGTATAACTTGCATGCACACTATCAAGGCAAACTACTTGGCTTTACCCTGCAACATAAGCTGAGTGTAGCAAGACCTTTTAACCACCAAACTGAGAGGCGATCGCACAACCTCCCACCCGTGCTGTAACTGGGGTGTCTCAAAAAGTAAGGTAAACTGGCAGCAATAATCCAACACAGGCAAGCGTGCAACAGCCAATACCGCGTTTAGCAATTATGCCAGCAACCGCCTTAGAGTTTTAATAACCTTTCTCGTGCTGCCTGGAGCGTTGCAGGTGTTTTGCTGAAACAAAAGCGGATCAGCGATCGCCCCAACTCAGCTCGGCTAAAGAAACTTGAGGCAGGAACAACCGCTACCCCAATGTTTTGAATCAAATGGTAGGTGAACTCAACATCGCTGGCATAGCCAAATTTGGAAATATCCGCCAACACGTAATAAGCCCCTTGGGGTAAGAAGTAGGGCACATTCACCTGATCCAGCAGTTGTGTGATGAAGTCTCGTTTTTCATGATAGATTTTTGCCAGATTTTCATAGTAACTGAGTGGCAATTGCATTGCGGCAACCCCGGCTCGTTGTAGTGGGGCCGCGGCTCCTACAGTCAAGAAATCGTGGACTTTGCGAATCGCTTTGGTCAACTCAAAGGGAGCCAGAATATAGCCAACACGCCACCCAGTCACGCTGTAGGTTTTGGAAAGTCCATTGATGGTGACAGTACGATCGCTCATTCCCGATAAGGTAGTTAGAGCAATGTGCTCTACCCCATCGTAGAGAATGTGTTCATAAATTTCGTCAGTGAATGCTAGCACATCCCATTGCTGACAGAGCTCTGCAATCACTAACAACTCGTCGCGGCTGAAGACTTTGCCCGTTGGGTTATGCGGCGTGTTGACGATAATTGCTTTCGTGCGATCGCTAAATGCCTGACGCAGTTCAGCTTCATCAAACGTCCAGTGGGGTGGATGCAGCGTCACATAGCGGGGAATGGCTCCCGCCAAAATTGCATCAGGCCCATAATTTTCGTAATAGGGTTCAAAAACAATCACCTCATCGCCTGGATCAACCAGTGCCAGCATCGTCGCTGCCATTGCCTCGGTGGAACCGCACGTCACTGTAATCTCTCGCTCTGGATCAACCGTAATTCCCAGATACCACTGCACTTTTTCAGCGATCGCCTGTCGAAATAAGCGATCGCCCCACGTAATCGCATACTGATTTACATCTTGCGCGATCGCCTCATAGGCCGCTTGTTTGAGTTCGGGTGGGCAAGCAAAATCAGGAAATCCCTGAGCTAAGTTCACCGCCTGATATTGCAACGCGACCCGTGTCATTTCTCGAATCACTGATTCGGTGAATTGATCGACTTTCGCAGAAGTTTTCTTTTTCTCAAGATGGGTCATGGCGTTAGATTCCCGCACCGTCTAAAAAGTCTTCGATAAAATGATTTGACTGAGCGATCGACTGTGATTCCTGTTCCGTCGGTTGATCAGTTGAAATCACAAATTCTGATCTTAAACGAGTCACGTCGGCTTCTAACTGTTTGACTCGTTCAAATAAGATCTGAATCACTTGAGCTTCTAGATCGGGTAATAATTCGTTACTCGGTTAACTGCTCTGATGAATTGCCCCGATAAATCACTCGACCAGGGACCCCAACCACAACACTGTTATCGGGCACATCTCGCAACACGATTGAGCCTGCCCCAATTCGCACATGATTACCAATCACAATATTACCTAGCACCTTTGCCCCTGCTTCCACCACAACATTATCTCGCAACGTGGGATGACGTTTACCACTTTCCTTGCCCGTTCCACCCAGCGTAACATCCTGATAGATGACACTGCCCTGACCCACAATCGCGGTCTCACCAATGACCACTCCCATGCCATGAGCAATAAAAACACCCCTGCCAATTTGTGCTCCGGGGTGAATTTCAATTCCCGTTAAAAACCGATTGAGTTGAGAGACCAAACGCGGTAAAACAGGAACACCCCAACATCGGAGCCTGTAAGCCAAACGGTGTAACACTAAAGCTTGAAAACCCGGAGAATAAAACAGAGCCGCCTGTTGAGATGAAATAGTTGGATCGCGTTGTATGACCGTTTGTAAATCTGTTTTCCAAGACTGCCAGAGTGATGCTGCTTCTAGTTGCTGCTTGCCATTCTCAGATATAGAAGCAGATTGCTCAGCTAAGCCAGTGGATTGATCAGTAGATTGATGGAGCGATTGATCGTGAGATCTCAACATGATGGTGAGTGATCCTTATGAAATGATTGGAGTGTTCCAACACAGACTTTAGAGATGAATGAAGAGATTAATGAGAGGCTAAAAATGGAATAGCAATCGCCCCCACAAATAGCGAAACGATAAAAGTAAGTAACTTTGATCTCAAGGATTTCAACGCCCAGAATTTTAAGTCGAAACGACCTTGGCGCAGCCTAAAAGTCATACCAAAACTCCGCTATAAGACATAGCAATACTCCAAATTCATCCCCTGCTGTTGCTGTAATACAGGGATGTGAATGATGGACTCCAGAAAACTACGATAAATCTACCAATTTACCGTAGTTTATAAGAAAAAATATCCCATATTCTGAGGGCGATCGCAAGATAAAAGTTTTGTAGAGGGAAGCCTATAGAGCCTGAATCGAGAGTAATCCCATTTCTAGAGCAGTTCTAACCGTCTCCAATGATGGAAATCAGTTGCTGAGTCGGTGGAAAATTACTCATCCGCTCCTTGTTCATTGGCATCTACCACTTGCTGCATCGCTGCACTCGCTAACTGATATAAACTCTGTAAATCAAGCCCGTGTTGAGGAGCTTCGGCAACGCCAGCACTAAAACTCAACTGGAGTGGATGGGTTACATCCACGACTAGAGCTATTTCATGTCGAACTCGATGTAACAGTTGCTTCAGACGTTCCAGAGCCTCTTGCTGGTGGATACCATACATTCCAACTAAAAACTCTGCTCCACCCCATCGAGCAACGATATCTCGCTCAGAAAAGGACTGTTGCAATGTAGCGGCCACTTGTTTAAGCACCGCATCTCCCACTTCATGTCCGTGTTGATAGTTCACCTGCGCAATCTGACCCAACTTAATTACAGCCACACACAAGGGTTGCTGTTGTTGTTGAGCAAGGTTAATGTAACGATTCAAAACTTGGGTAGAACTCTGCCAATTAGCGACCCCAGTTAGAGGATCAAACCCCGCAACATTGTGTCGCATCCGGGTTCGCTCTAGCCGATTAAAAATACGGGTGACAATCTCTGGTTCAGTAAAAGGCTTGGCCACATAGTCATCAGCTCCAGCACTATACAGTTTTACAATTGTTTCAGCATCTCTATAGACGCTGAGAAACAGGATTGGTAGGTGGCTCCAGGTCGCGTCATTGCGAATTGTGCGACAAAGGTCAATGCCATTAATATTGGGAATATCGACATCTAAAATGAGCAGATCAGGAGTCACTGTTTCTAGCGTTGACCAAAGTTGACCCGGATCACTTAACGAACTGCATTGAATTCCCCATCGCAGCAAAATCTGTTGCAGCGTCTCTAAGATGGCAGGATCATCATCAATTGCCAAAACGTTGATTTGGGGCGATCGCTTTTGGCTTAACACAACTGACTCAGGTTGTGTCACTGCTCCAGGCTGTGCTATCCCTGGTGAGAGGGACATCGTGGGAGCAGTGAGACCGTTCGTGAGACCGTTTTGGTCTTGCCCCTGCTCTTGACTGTCAGACAACAGATCTACATCCCACGCAGAAGGTTTAGGAGGTTTTTGAAGTTCTTGCTGTAATTGTGTGACCAGGGCTTGCAGTTGCATGAAGTGGCTAGTTTGAGTTGCCCTTTGCAACCACCGTTCAATATCTCGACTAATCTCTGTCCCATTGGGGAAACCAAACATGCCTAGAGAACCGGCTAGTTTATGAGCAGCTCTGAGAGCCGCTTGTTGAACCTCATCGGGCAAATATCCGACTTTAAGTGCTGTAACAGCTTCTTCTAAAACAGCTACACGCTCTAGCATCGGGGGCTTAAATTTTTCCCAAACGGCGATCGCGGCGGTGCGTGCTTGATTAGAGTTCTGATCTGTGGCGATCGCCGCAGAAGAAGGCTGTTCTATGATTGGCTTGAGGCGATATCCCATGCCATATACCGTATCAATTAAATCATCTGCCCCAGCCGATTTGAGCTTGCGGCGCAGGCGTTTAATATGCGTTCTGACAGTTTCTTCACCAGGGACGTCATCAAATCCCCAAAGATGTTCCAAAATGCTGCTGCTGCTAAACACTCGTTGAGGGTTCCGCAAAAATAACTCCAACAACCCATATTCTTTAGGAGATAGGGTTAATAGTTGCTCTTGATAGACAACTTCACAGGTGCCCGGATCTAACCGCAGCCGACCCCATTCTAAAATAGGGGTGCTTGGTGTTGTTTGACGACGGAGCAAAGCTCGAATATGAGCACAAATTTCTTCAATGGGGCAGGGTTTAACAACGTAATCATCGGCTCCTGCATCAAGCCCCATGACCTTATCAGAGCTATTTCCTTTAGCCGTCAATAACAAGATTGAGTTGCTGTATTTATTACGGCGTAATTGCTGACACAAGCCAATACCATCGAGTTTTGGCAAATTGATGTCTAGCACAATGAGGTCATAGACAGCGAATTGAGCATAACTCCAGCCCATCTCACCATCGAGTGCAATATCGACTGCATAATGTTGTGCGGTTAATTTCTGGGCAAGAGCTTGAATGAAGATCTCATCGTCATCCACTAACAAAATTCTCATGGGGAAACAAAGACAGGGATTGAGTAGCCTAATCTATAAGATGTTAAACGTTGCACTTAGGTTTCAGGTATATAAATATTAACCTGGCGATGTTTGCAGCCCTGTATGTAGCATGTCTGTCTCAATGCTGCCTCAATGTCTGCCTTAATGTTTGAGACAATTGTTCGGCGACAATAACCTTGGCTGGTAAACGTTCTGGGATTTGACAATTCTCTCCATCAGGTTTGTTGTCTCTAAGGCTGGCTGTATGGCACAACGCCAATCCACTGCTCCCCATTCGGGTTCATCGCTGTGTCTGAGTTGGAGGCTCTGACCTATACGGTAATGTTCGGTCCTTCACTGGACTTTCAGTTACTATGACCTCGGCTGACTTCTGTTCGATTTGCCAACCCGCATTACTGCTGATTGTGCCGATTGAGTGCCGTAGGGTTCGGTGGTTGCTCTACCCGTTTCCAGATAGCCCTCAGTCCGACTCCCTTAGTTCTCCAAACTGCTATCGAACAGATCTCCCCAGATAAGAGCCGTGAACTGTCTCTACACAACCGCGCCATTTACCGTACCTCCTGAACCAATGGGTTTTGTTATGGTGTGCTAACTCACCCCGGAGGATTCAGCCTTCTATGGCGTTTCTGTTCGTCAGCTCGTAGATTTGCCGCCAGCTTCCTTTAGACCCTTCCTCACGGAAACGCCCTTGCCTGAGGCTAGTCGTTGTCGTCACTCGGATCTATATAAAGTGATCATTTGGACGTTGGTTCTTCGACAGGGGACTTTCACCCCATTCGTTCACGCCCATGCTGGGCGTACACAACCCGTTGGAGCGGACGGTCGAAAGCCATTTGTGTTGAGTTCAAGGTTACCTGCCGCTGCACAACTTCACCGTTAGCTTTCCAAGCGTATTCCGCGCCTTCAGGCAAGAAGAAAGCTAAATTGTTACCCTGCGGACAAAAATGGGTGTCCCGAACGCAATTACGGCAACCGCTCACAAGTTGTCCCGAATTGTCTATACAGATACTCCAGTATCCGGCTCCTCTTGCAGTCGTTCCACCTCATTAGGACAAGGCTCAATGGCGTGAGCAAACCATCCATCAATTGCTAGAGACGACCTTTGCAGTATCAGCTTCGCCGCGCGCCACTTTCACCTGATCTTGCAGCATCAGCCCATACTCCAGTCCCTCAACCACCGCTCGATACGACGCTTCAATAATGTTGGTAGAGACCCCCACCGTTGTCCAGCGTTGCAATCCATTACTCGATTCCACCAACACTCGTGTTTTAGCGGAGGTGCCAGCGGTACCATCCAAAATCCGCACTTTATAATCGCTCAAGTGGAAGGTCGAAATGATCGGGTAAAAGTTAATTAGGGCTTTGCGGAGGGCAGAATCAAGGGCAGAGACAGGGCCGTTGCCCTCGGCGGCTTCTAAAATGTCGCGATCGCCCACTGTCACTTTCACCGTTGCCATTGCCTGACTACACCCATCATTTACCTCAGGCACCATGTTGCAGGTGATTTGAAAACCTTTGAGATCAAAAAATTGTGGACGTTGCCCCAAGGCTTCGCGCATCAGTAGTTCGAAGCTGGCTTCTGCCGCCTCAAACTGATAGCCCTGGTTTTCCAATGTTTTGAGTCGTTGCAAAATTTGCCGACAGGTGGGGTCTTCTTTATCGAGATCAATACCAAAGGTGCGAGCTTTGGCTAAAACGTTGCTTAGCCCTGCCTGATCGGAAATGACGATGCGGCGACGATTACCAATCTGCTCTGGTTGAATGTGCTCATAGGTGAGAGGATTGCGCTCCACCGCACTGACATGAATGCCTCCCTTGTGAGCAAAAGCAGAGAGTCCCACAAAGGGGGCATGGTCATCGGGGGCGAGGTTTACGACTTCGCTGATCAAACGACTGGAGTCAGTGAGTTTCGCCAGTTGTTCCTCTTGCACACACTGAAAGCCGAGCTTCAGTTGCAAGTTGGGGATCAACGTACAGAGATCAGCGTTACCACAACGTTCGCCATAACCATTGATCGTGCCTTGCACCATCCGAGCACCCCCCATCACAGCAGCCAGAGCATTGGCAACCGCTGTACCAGAGTCGTTATGAGTGTGGATACCGATGGGAGGAAGCTGAGATTGAGGATGCAAAAAGCGGTGCAAAGCGGTTCCCCCTTTGGGGTAGTCGCCTTCTGATATAGCGCGATTTCTCACCTCAACAAATTTAAACACTTCCTGGACGATCGCACTGACTTCATGGGGCAACGTACCGCCGTTGGTGTCACAGAGTACTAACCACTCGGCTCCTCCAGCGATCGCGGCTTCTAGGGTCTTCAACGCATATTCAGGATTCTGTTTGTAGCCGTCAAACCAATGCTCTGCGTCATAGATCACCCGTCGATCTTGACTCCGAAAATAGTCGAGCGTGTCCTGAATCATTGCCAGATTTTCTTCCAGCGTGGTCTTTAGCCCCTCGGTAACATGCAAATCCCACGATTTACCAAAAACAGTAATCCAGCGGGTTCCCGCTGCCAAAATTGGTTGTAGCATCGGGTCAGTCGCGGCAGTTTTGCCGGGGCGACGGGTCGAACAAAATGCCACAATCTCAGCCTGGGTCAGGGGTTCTTCTTTGAGTTGCCAAAAGAACTGCACATCCTTTGGGTTTGCACCGGGCCATCCCCCTTCGATAAACGGAATCCCCATCTGGTCGAGTTGGCGGGCAATCCGCAATTTGTCGTCAATCGAAAGCGACAACCCCTCACGCTGTGCCCCATCTCTCAGGGTAGTGTCATAGATCCACAGCGGGCGACCAGGTGCGGTTAGAGATTCAAAGGCGTCTAGGGTCATGGATGCAAGGTAGAAAGAACGAAGAAACGAAGAACACAAGAAATTTGAACCAGGGAGAGATCGCTAATCGTAGACTGTTAAAGGAAGATGAAGAAAACAAGAGAAACTGCAATGGATTGCATCAGGAGTCACTATGCCTAAAGTAGCAGCCCAGGGAAAAATCATCGACTGTTCCAATGGGGCTAACTTGCGTCAAGTGCTCCTGCAAAATGGCATTGAGCTTCACAATGGGCAGTCTAGCTGGATTAACTGTCGTGGCATTGGTACGTGTGGTACGTGTGCTGTTCAGATTGAGGGAACGGTATCCGAACCCAACTGGCGCGATACAACACGGAGATCAATGCCTCCCCATTCTCTCATGCAAAATCGTCGGCTTGCTTGCCAAACTCAGGTTTTAGGAGATGTGAAAATTACCAAGTTTGATGGTTTTTGGGGACACGGTAATCAACCTCTGTGGACAGCAGAAGGTTAAAAGGAGACAGCGTGAATGAAGTTGTAATTCGAGCGGTCATTTTATTAATGGTGTTTGTCTTGGCGGGATATCTGATCAGCCGAGCCACCAAAGGATTAATTCGCCTGGTTGTTATTGCCGTGCTGACCGGGTTGTTTTTAGTTGCTGCCCGTTCTATGTTTAACCAGATTATGGAGTCGAGAGCCGCTAACTCTGTTCCTCAAACACCCCCACCTCAAGTGAATGTCACGGTTAGTCCAACGGCGATCGCCAGTCCGACGGTGTCTCCATCCGTCGTCGTTACCCCTGAAGCGACAACAGACTCTAAGACACCCCTCTATGCCAGGAGTGGAATGAAGAATATTCCATTCATAGAGCCTTTTGCCGCTTTTAATAATGGACAGTCAGCCACTGCTGCTCCAGCGTCTACCCCACAAGACTATCAACCCGACTATCAAACCTCTCCTAACCAGCAACCTGCCGCCCAACGACCGACCAATCAACAACCCATTACCGGAGGCTGGTGACTTTATCCTAAGAATCTCGCTTTTGAGGGTTAGTTTTGCCGCATTCCCTCGCTACACTGTAAGTTGCCAACTTTGTTTCAAAATTCGTTGATGTACCAGGAGGGAGAGCAGTGGTTGAGGTGCTGGGTTTCTTTTTGGTGCTCGCTGCTCTTGCGCTCATGGTTGGAACCTTGGCGCAAGGAACCCTGCGAGTCGTCGGGTTTGTGGTTCTTGTCATGGTTGGTCTGATTGCCGTTGGGCCAGTGATTCAACGCAACCCCATCTCTGGGTTCTTTAATGGTGCTTCTCGTCAAACCGAGGCCGAGGAAGCAACCCAAGCCCCTGCCAATTTACCCTCTAATCCAGTTGAAGCCGCTCCAGCTTTTGGTCAACCAGCCTCTGAGTCTGGTAATGCCAACTCAGCCACCTCTTCTGGCAACTCAACAGGTTCTAGCAACCGAGGCATTCGAGGCGGATGGTAAGCACTCAACTCTCTCTTCACCAGAAGCCCCCATCAAGATCGTCAAACCGATTTAAATTGGTAATAGGTCTAAGCCATTCTTTGAGGCGATCGCTGCCGTCTATTCATGAGCAACACAAGTGATATTTTAATCGTCGGAGGTGGCGTTATTGGGTTGGCGATCGCAGTTGAGCTAAAGTTGCGCGGAGCCAATGTCACCATTCTCAGTCGCGATTTTCAGCAAGCTGCCAGCCATGCAGCAGCAGGCATGTTAGCCCCCCAAGCCGAGAGTTTGGAGCCTGGTGCCATGTTGGATCTGTGTATCAAGAGTCGTGCTCTTTATCCCGATTGGGTTGCCAAACTAGAAGAGATCAGCGGCATGTCAACGGGCTATTGGTCATGTGGCATTCTTGCTCCCGTTTATCAGACTACAGCCGCCCAAACCACCGCTCTCAACCCAACCTATACTCCGGCGTCATCGGCTTACTGGCTTAACCAATCTGCCATTCACTTGGCGCAACCTGGACTGGGAGAAGATGTTGCGGGGGGGTGGTGGTTCCCTGAAGATGGACAGATTGACAACCGGGCACTCGCACAAGCATTGCTGGCAACGGCTCAAATTTTAGGGGTTGACGTGCAAGAGGGAGTCAACGTCACAGGGATTCACCAACAACAAGGACGAGTGTTGGGTGTTAGAACTCCATCCCACGATTGGCAGGCAGACCACTACATTCTGGCAACTGGGGCGTGGTCATCCGACTTGTTGCCTGTGCCCGTCTATCCCAAAAAAGGGCAAATGTTAGCGGTGAGCCTGCCTCTGAGTGAGTCAGCCGGATTGCCGCTCCAACGGGTGTTATATGGCCCTGATACTTACATCGTGCCTCGCCGTGACGGTCGCATTGTGATTGGAGCCACCAGCGAAGCAGTGGGCTTTACTCCCCACAACACAATGGAGGGGATACAAACCTTAATTAATGCTGCCATTCACCTATATCCCACGCTGCGCCACTTCCCCATTCAGGAATGCTGGTGGGGTTTTCGACCCGCTACTGCCGATGAGTTACCGATCTTAGGAAACAGTTTATGTGACAATTTAACGCTGGCGATCGGGCACTACCGCAATGGTATTCTGTTAGCTCCGGTGACGGCTCAATTGATTGCTGACCAGGTTTGGCAACAGCACACCGCTCCCCTGTTAAAACCCTTTTCCTGGAGTCGCTTTTATCACCCATCAGCAGCGGAGCCGACCCATCCCACAACCGCTTCAAGCTCAGCGATCGCCCCCACCTCAAAATCGCCTCACACGGTAGCTATATCGACTCCTCCGATGCAATTTCAATCCGCTTCTTTAATGAATCCTGTGCAAACTCTCGAACCTCAAACTCAACCTCTTCAAGACACCCCTCTGGTGATTGCCGGACGCTCCTTTTCGTCACGGCTGATGACAGGTACAGGCAAATATCGCAACTTTGACCAGATGCGCCAGAGCATTGCTGCTAGTGGGAGCCAGATTGTGACCGTTGCCGTGCGACGGGTACAAACCAATGCCCCCGGACACGAAGGGTTAGCCGAAGCCTTGGACTGGAGCAAATTATGGATGCTTCCTAATACGGCAGGTTGTCAAACGGCAGAAGACGCCATTCGAGTAGCGCGATTAGGGCGCGAAATGGCAAAACTCTTGGGTCAAGAAGACAACCACTTTGTCAAGTTGGAAGTGATCCCCGATGCTAAATATTTGTTGCCTGACCCCATTGGCACCCTGCAAGCCGCAGAACAATTAGCCAAAGAAGGATTCGCTGTTCTCCCGTATATCAATGCCGATCCACTTCTCGCAAAACGATTGGAGGAGGTGGGCTGTGTCACCGTTATGCCTTTGGGTTCCCCCATTGGCTCAGGGCAAGGAATTAAGAACGCTGCGAATATTCAGATCATTATTGAGAATGCTGGAGTACCGGTTGTGGTCGATGCGGGGATCGGCACCCCTAGCGAAGCCGCACAAGCCATGGAAATGGGAGCCGATGCTTTGTTAATCAACACGGCGATCGCCCAGGCTCAACATCCTGCTTTGATGGGGCAGGCAATGGGCATGGCAACCGAAGCCGGACGGATGGCATACCTAGCAGGACGCATCCCTGTCAAAGCTCTTGCGAGTGCCAGTTCACCCCTCACCGGGACGATTGCCTAACAAAGATAAAGACCCCTGGACGCTTTAAGCATCCAGGGATCTTGCTAAACCAATACTCAAGCTTGATTCTTACAACTCAACTTCAGCTTCGACAATGGCCTGAGCCGTCTTTTGAGTCGGGGCTTCCGCAACCGGAGTAGGTTGCAACATTGGGGTACGAGTAATAGAGCTGTTGGCGAGGGTAAACAGCGGGTTAGACAAAATTCCCGCCAGAGAGGTTGCCACAAAAGCAATCACCAGCCCGACCTGCAACGGACGCATTCCTGGTAGAGTCCATTGAACTTCGGGGTAATTTTTTACGGCCTCAGACATTTCCTCTGGTTCTTTGACCACCATCATCTTGACCACACGAATGTAGTAATAGATGGAGATCACACTCGTAACCAAACCAATCAGCACCAGACCATAGGCCCCCGACTGCCAGCCCGCCCAAAACAGATAGAGCTTTCCAAAAAATCCAGCTAACGGTGGGATGCCTCCCAAAGACAGCAGACAGATACTCAGTGCCAGCGTCAAAAGAGGGTCTTTTTGATACAAACCGCTGTATTCAGCGATCTCATCCGTTCCAGTTCGCAAGGTAAACAAGATGACACAGGTAAAACCACCCAGGTTCATAAACAGATAAACCATCAGGTAAAACACCATGCTGGAATATCCTGCATCAGTGCCCAAAATTAACCCGATCATCAAGAAGCCCGCTTGCCCAATCGAAGAATAGGCAAGTAGACGCTTCATGCTATTTTGTGCCAGAGCAACTACATTGCCCAACACCATGCTCAGGATGGCCAAAGCCGTCAAGACAAAGTGCCACTGTTCAGAGACCAACGGGAAAGCATTGACCAACAACCGCACTGCCAGAGCAAATCCTGCCGCTTTTGAACCCACCGAAAGAAACGCCACAACTGGAGTTGGAGATCCTTCATAGACATCTGGCGTCCACTGGTGAAATGGCACAGCCGCAATCTTAAAGGCAATTCCAGCGATGACAAAGACTAACGCAATCACGATCCCCAGTGAGGGGTCTTGGGTTTCGTTAAACAAGTTTGCAGTGATACTGCTCAGACGGGTTTCACCACCTGATAGCCCATATAGGAGCGAAACCCCATATAAAAAGATGGCTGAACTTGCTGCCCCAATCAGCAGATATTTTAGAGCGGCCTCATTAGAGCGAGGATCACGCTTCATGTAACCCGTTAGGAGATAGGAGGAAATACTCAGAGTCTCTAGGGAAACGAAAATCATGATTAATTCGTCTGCACCAGAGAGAAACATTCCACCCAAAGCTGCCGTGAGAAGAATAGTGATGAATTCAGCAAGGGAAGTCCCTGACTGCTCAACATATCGCACTGACATCAAGATGGTGAAAACAGCCGAGGAAACAATAATGCCCCGAAAGATAACGCTGAAGGCATCGCTGTTAAAGCCTCCTAGAAAAGAAATGGGATTGGCAACATTCCACTGGAAGTAGAGCGCAACCAACGCCCCCAACAATCCGGCGATCGCCAGGTAGGGAGTCCATCGAGCAGACGATCGCCCAACGATTAAATCACCCACCAAGACCAACAGCAGGGTCGCAATTACAATTCCTTCCGGTAGAATGTCTCCGGCATTTAACTGAGCTGCAAGGGTGTCAAAGTCCATAGGAGTCTGGAAGCTTGAGCGGTCGGCAAAGAACAGAAAATCAAAGAAATGGGGTCAGTTTCAACAAAAACTTTTAGGTTTAACAGAGGCTAAATGTAATGAATTATCAACAAGACTTGATAATCACCCTTTAAATTCCTTCTTATCTAACCTAGAAGTTAGCTCAAACTTAGAAACACAACAACAATACATGGTTGAGTTCAAAAAATTTGAGGTTTCTCCTGACGGCTTGCTTCTCCCCATCGGGAAAGCTGCACTAAGTGCATCATACCGCGCCATGCTTCTAGCTCTGTTGCAAATCACTGAATTCGATCTTTGTTTCTGCCGATATGGTCTATAAGTAGAGATCTATAGCCAACACAAGTTGGGCTAGGGCAACAGAACCTTCCTAACCCTAGTCAATCGGCTCAATCGTCCCATAGGATTGCTTAGGATTGCTATATCAGTGAGGTTACACTGTTGCATCGAATCAATTCCCTCGCTAGGTTGGAATCCAAGAGTCTAGAATAATCTGTCAAGCTCTGCTCCAACTCCGTTCTCTTGCTCCATTGCGTAACCAACGTTTCCTTAAAGCCTGACCGAAGCCCATGTCAACTCTCGTTATTGTTGAATCTCCGACTAAAGCCAAGACAATCCGCAACTATTTACCCAGAGGCTACCGAGTAGAAGCATCTATGGGGCATGTTCGTGATTTGCCTCAGTCTGCTAGTGATATTCCGGCAGCGCACAAAGGTGAAGATTGGGCCAAGATTGGAGTGAATGTTGATGCTAACTTCGAGCCCCTCTATATTATCCCGCAGGATAAAAAGAAAATTGTCAAATCCCTTAAAGATGCCCTAAAAGAAGCGAGTGAATTAGTCCTGGCAACGGACGAAGACCGCGAAGGGGAAAGTATTAGCTGGCATTTGCTCCAGGTGTTGCAACCGAAAGTGCCAGTCAAGCGCATGGTGTTTCACGAGATCACCGAAGAAGCGATTCAAGCGGCTTTAAAGAACTGCCGAACTGTGGATGAGCAACTCGTCCATGCCCAAGAAACTCGCCGCATTCTCGATCGCCTGGTGGGATATACCCTTTCACCCTTGCTCTGGAAAAAAATTGCCTGGGGGCTATCGGCTGGACGGGTGCAATCGGTTGCTGTACGACTGATTGTCAGACGAGAACGGGAGCGGCGTGCCTTTCGTAAAGGTGCCTACTGGGATTTGAAAGCCGTATTAGCCCACAACTCGGTTCCCTTTGAGTCCCGTCTGGTCAACCTTAGAGGCACTCGCATCGCCACGGGCAGCGATTTTGATGAAGCCACTGGACACATCATTGCAGGACGGCAGGTTTTGCTGCTCAACGAAGCTGAAGCCAGAGCATTGCAAGACCGCCTGGGAGAAAGCACCTGGACGGTAACCAACCTGGAGGAACGCCCTTCCACTCGCAAGCCTTCTCCTCCGTTTACCACCTCAACCCTGCAACAGGAGGCAAACCGTAAACTGCGCCTGTCGGCACGAGACACGATGCGAACAGCGCAAAGCCTCTATGAGCAGGGTTACATCACCTACATGCGAACCGACTCGGTGAACCTGTCACAACAAGCGATCGCCGCTGCCCGTAGTTGTGTCGAGGCGATGTATGGCAAACCCTATCTCAGCCCTGAACCGCGTCGATATTCCACTAAGAGCAAAGGCGCACAAGAGGCACACGAAGCCATTCGTCCTGCTGGAAGCACCTTCCGCACACCCCAAGAAACAGGATTGGGCGGTCGAGAGTTGCAGCTATATGACTTGATTTGGAAGCGCACCGTTGCCACTCAGATGGCAGAAGCACGGCAAACCCATGTAACGGTGCAACTTCAAGTAGAAGATGCCGGATTTCGCGCCACCGGAAAACGCATCGACTTCCCTGGTTTCTTCCGGGCCTACGTCGAAGGATCGGATGATCCCAATGCAGCTATCGAAAGTCAGGAAGTGATCTTGCCGCCACTGGTGGTTGGGGATCACCCCAATTGTCAGGATTTAGAAGCGATCGCCCACGAAACTCAACCCCCCGCTCGCTACACCGAAGCTTCCCTCGTCAAAACCCTGGAAAGCGAAGGCATTGGGCGACCCAGCACCTACGCCAGCATCATTGGCACGATCATCGATCGCGGCTATGTGCAGATGATCAATAACAGCCTGGTGCCCACGTTTACTGCTTTTGCGGTGACTCGGCTACTCGAAAACCACTTCCCTGATCTGGTCGATACCAGTTTTACGGCTCGCATGGAACAGACTCTAGATGAGATTTCGACGGGTGAAGCCGATTGGCTCCCTTACCTTAAGGAGTTTTATCTGGGCACCTCCGGTCTAGAGAATCAAGTCAAACAGCGAGAAAGCCAGATTGACCCCACTGAAGCACGGGCGATCGACCTGGAGGGGTTAGAGGCCAAAGTGCGAATTGGTCGCTATGGGGCTTATATCGAAGTTGGCAATGGCGATGATTTGGTCAAAGCCAATATTCCTCAAAATCTCACTCCCTCTGACCTCGACCCCGAACAGGTGGAAGTGTTGTTGCGCCAAAAAATTGAGGGCCCCGACAAAATCGGCTTCCACCCCGACACGGGCGAACCCATTTATTCGCGCATTGGTCCCTATGGTCCCTATGTGCAGTTGGGGGATGAGACCACTGAGAATCCTAAGCCTAAACGCGCCTCTTTACCCAAGGGTCTCAATCCTCAAGATCTGACCTTAGAAAAAGCCGTCAGTTTGTTGGCGTTGCCTCGCACCTTGGGGTTACACCCTGATACCGGGCGCAAAGTGCAAGCCAATCTCGGGCAATATGGTCCCTATATCGTTCATGATCTAGGCAAGGATGAAGACGGCAAAGTCAAAAAAGACTATCGATCGCTCAAAGGCGACGACGATGTCTTTACCATCTCCCTAGAACGAGCATTGGAACTGTTAGCAGAGCCAAAACTAGGTCGCGGGCGAGGCAAAACAGCGACTCCTCTGCGAGAGTTGGGGGCTCACCCAGAGGATGGCGAACCCGTCAATATCTACAACGGTCCCTATGGTCCTTACATCAAGCACGGTAAGGTCAATGCCTCTTTGCCTGAAGGGGTCACAGTAGAGAATCTGGCAATGGAGGTTGCAATCAAAGCATTAGCCGAGAAAGCAGGCACTAAGTCAAAAAGCACTAAGGCGCGATCGAGCCGTTCTGCTAAGTCTGAAGCGTCAGGGAAAACAAAAGCAGCAACTGCGGCTAAGGCAACTGGCACAGCTAAAAAGACCACGACTAAAAAAACAGCGACTAAAAAGACCACCAAAACCACAACTAAATCGACAAAATCAACCCGTCCAGGAACCAGCAAAAAATCGACGAAATCGGCTGAGTGAGCCTCATGTCCGACTTCCCCAAGATCCCCGGTTTCTGGTGATGGGAATCAGACTCCTTTGCGGATGCTGATGAGAAATCGAGGATCTAGACCTCTAAGTTGCACACCGTGTATTGATTAATTTGAGAAACGTTGTTTACAGGTTGCCAGAATGTTTTGATCGTTGTCACTGACAACTGCTAACGAGTGATATCCCGGGATCATTGTCTCGGCGATCGCCCTTCCATGAGTGTCTGCTACTGAGCCGTTGTGTTGCACAGCTACCGCATACGAATAACTCTCTTGATCGTAGCTATCTGCCACCGTTAGATCCATTTGATTGGGGCGCAGCTCACCTTGAAAACAGTCAAACGATGAGGAGGGCATGTAAAACGCACCCACAACGCGATCGCGATTAACCTCAAACACCACATAGGTTGAGCCAATCTGTTCTGCTTGAGGCGACTGGCCATACAGATACACTCCGTCGGGCATGACAGGTTGAGGTGACGTTTCAGAAGCAGCCTGGGATAACCGAGATGGCACCTCTGCCCCTTGCGCTGTTAGATGGGGCAATCCCTCAGACGACACAATCAGAGCAACTGTAAACAATAAACCAGTAATTGGTTTTTCAAAGTGCTGCCATAGAGAACGTCCACGAGTAGCCGAATGAAGAGTAGATGGGTGACGCAGTGGATTAGACATAGCTTTTGTTAAGGGGCATCTGATGTCAATCAATATCTCGTGTTTCAGGGCAGTGGCTCGTGATTGAAACCCCGACTAGCAGGTGATCTTTTCACCTCAATTGAGTGATTGAACACAATATGAACCGATGATTTAAATCACAATCTAAAATGTGTCTAATTCTGATGACATGCTCTGCCCAAGATTGCTTTAGTATTAGAGGCATTCACTCAAGCGATCGCTTAATATTGCTAACTTAAGAGATGTTTCTAAATGTAAAGTTTGAGCTTGTATATTCAGGAACATCCTTCCATGAAGTACCATTCATCATTCAATATTCAATACAGTATTTATAGAACTCATAAGAGGCATTCAGGGGAGCGAAGAGGCTTTATGGCGGAACAAGATCGGGAACGCTGTTTGAAAAGCCTGGTATGGGCGATCGATCAGCTAGAGGGTAAAGCCGACTCAAAGCAACTAGAAAGAATTGCCAATCTGATCATTCAAACCATGACCGGGCCTTGGCGGTTTTTCCATACCCCCGATCATATTTTTGAAGTTGGGGGTGCTGAAGATGCGGTTGAGGTGTTAGCCGCTCTGTTTCACGATCTGGTCTATGTGCAGGTCGATCAGGGAGTCAGCGTCAATATCAGTTGCTACATCTCTGCTTTTGTTAAAGAAGAGTCACAGCAGTTGATTATTCGAGAACAGGGTGAACTTCGACCCGATCGCATGTTTGAACTGATTCTTGCCATTTTTGGCTTTTCACCCAGTCAGGCTCTTTCACCAATGGCAGGGCAAAACGAATTTTTGAGTGCCATTATCGCTGCAAAAGCATTAGAACACCTGCTGTCTGCCTCTGTCATTGCTGAGGTTGCTGCTTGCATTGAGGCAACCATCCCATTTCGCTCTAAATCAGATGAGGGGCTTAGCGCGTGCGATCGCCTTCATCAACGCCTCCACACGGTCAATCAAGATTTTGCCCTGGGTTGGAGTGAGGAAAAAATGGTTGCGGTCGTTCAACGCGCGATCCGAGTCGCCAACCGAGATGTGGAAAACTTTGCCTCTCCCAGTTCAGCTCACTTTTTAGATAACACCTGGAACCTCTTACCTGAAACCAACCATCACCTGGCAACTCCCAACTCCTACACGGTTCATGGCTATCGTACCTCCATTCAAAAAATGGAAGGGTTTATGAATTTTTTGAAACCTGAGGTGGTGTTTCAACAATTTAGAGGGGAACCTGCCTCAGAAACCTATCAAGCGTTGATGGAACACACACGGAGAAATCTAGAAGCTGCCAAGCTCTATCTCGGTGCCAAGCTGGTGTCGATCGCCATTATTGAGGCACTATCGTTTCGGATTGGGCGTGATATTCCCATTTCAACCATGATGGGTGAGTTGCCCTCCCCCGATTACTCGACACCTCAACTCGAACACTTTATTCCAGAAATCTCCAACCATTATGTTCCCGACACTGAGCTAGAACGTGAAGTACTAGAGTTACTTGAAAAAGGGCGCAACTCAGACTCGTCTTATGACGTTAAAAACTCCCCGATCGCCACATATGTGGTGAAACTGGTTGGCTTTAGCGAAGTTAGAAAACTAATCGGGCACGCTAAAGAATTTTTTAAGGGATCAATTACAGCTGAAGACTTTCTCGCCCAATGCAACCCTGATGTAGTGCAAACCGTGAGCAATGGAGTGATTCAACTTTTTAGAAGCCGTGAGGTTGCTCTATCGCAGCCTAATCGAGTCTTGGTTTAGCAAAAAACAGAATATCAGTGATCTTTTTCAATCAATAACGATTACAGATCAGCGGTAGACGCGTTTCGCGAAACACCTCTACGGAGATAGTGATGTGTAACCCACATGTCTAGACATGGGTAAATGATTGTGTGGCTAAGACACACAATCATTTACATCAGCAATCTTCTATAGCAGTCCTAAATCAGTTGTGAGATTGGCAGATTGTGAGAGGCGCACCCTGGAGGGGTGCGCCTCTCACAACCCATTTGGGATTGCTATAGACCTTATCTTCTAGACCTTTTTCATCTCGTTAAACTTGGTATGCACGGCCTCGATCGCCTCCTCCATGTCTTCAATTACCTCTGGAGAATGCAGCCGTAGCATCAAGAACCAACACCCTCCCGCAACCAAATACATCAAAAAGAGATAGGGGAAGACGTTGAACGGAGTCGGTGGCACTGGGTAGATGCTGCCCACTGTTGGAATGATCATAAACACAACGGAAATGACCGAGATGACCACATCTAGGGGCTTGAGTTCTCTTTCGCGATAGAGATACACCGGGGCAGCGATCGACACCAAAATGTAAGCCAACAAAAACCCATAGGTGGCGATCGTTCCTAAAAAGAAATAAATATCCAATGGCGTAACACCAAACATCGACATTGAGGCCGTTACCAAAAACACAAATAACGTGGTCATGGTGACCGCCACGTGAGGCGTTTGGTTATCGCTGTGCGCCTGCCCAATAGAAGGGTGAAAAATGCCATGACGCGCCATTGAAAAGAAAATACGACTACCTGCGTTGATGCTAGCCAGGGCACAGGCAAAGAAACTGACCATTGCACAAATCACCGTGAGAAACCCAAGAGCTGGAACTCCCGCCTGTGTTGCTAAATAATTCAAAGGGGCATCACTTTCATTCATAGGAACAGGACTGCCATTGAATCCCAGTACCTGAATGTAAGACATAAAGACAAAGAACAAACCCGCTAAGATCGTACTAGAGAGAACCGAGCGAGGAATAGTTGTGAGTGGACTCTTTGCCTCATCGCCTAATGCAGTGGCACTTTCAAACCCCACATAACTAAAGATGGCAAGCACCAAGCCCAGACGCAATCCTTCACCACTCATGCCTTGCAACGACAACTGAGCCGTGTCGATCGCAAAACCGTGATGGGCTAATACGATAATACCGAGTAATAAGATTAGCCCCACCGAGACCACCTCTAACGCCAGCATTAGAGATGCAGATAACTCGATATCTTTGTAGGCAATATACCAGGCTAAGCCAGCACAGATTGCAAACAAAAAGATGGGGGAGATAGCCAGTCCAACGGCTTGAAATAGCACTTCTCCATAGTTGGCAAAGCCAGAGAGGACCGCCATTGCTGTAAATAGATAAGCCAATACGAGTGCCCAACCAGAGAGCACTCCAACGGTGGAACCTAACCCCTTAGCAATGTAGGAATAGAGTGAACCAGGGGAGGCAGAGCGGCGGGCAAATTGGTTGATATTAAAACTGACAAAAACCAGCCCAACAGTGGCAATTACATAGGCAAACCAGGTAGCTCCTCCAGCACTCGCAAACACCAGGGCAATGTTAACCGTTGGGGATGCGGTCGGGGCAATATTGGCAACCGATTGGGCTAAAACATCTCGAAAGGGTAGACAATCTGACCTTAAACCAGAAGTTGCCTTAGTCTCTACATCAACAGTCATGGTCAAACCTTTCATTAGTAACTGCATTTCTTGAGGCAGTATTCCGATTGCCTTGCCTGAAGTGTCACAGTTACTTCAACATGACGGTTGCAAAGGATAGGAAATACTACCAAAGATGTGCATAACCTACGTTGCTTGCCATAGAAGGTTTGTAGCAAACGTTACGAGAGATGGTTAATCTCTGAACATCCACACCTTTTTCACCCTATCTGTGGGGGTGCAGTATTGTGCCCCAACTCTCACTCCACTCCCACTCCAATGCTGATCGCCAGTCTTACGAGATCTTATACAGTCCCGGTTGTTTAGGAACCTGCGCGAGACCTAATTTAAGTTCAAGCCACTCCCAATCAGGAATGTTTTGAAAAACGCGATCGATGTCAGTCTGATTGTTTGTCACACAATTAACTACAACAGGATGAAAATTATCCCAATGCCCTTGTTGGGCATCTCCTTGATAGCCTGCAATAGTTGCCAATCTCGTGCCAATTGACAGGTTTTCAAGGTTCGTCCATCGCAGTGGCTGAGGCAAAATTTTAATGACGTGACAGGGAATATCAGTGGTTGTCAGGTCTGTAAAAACTGCAACGAGAGGCGGTTTTAAGGCAACAACAATACCAGGGTTAACACATCCATAGAGAAACCTTTCTCGAATGTGGATTGCCAGAAACCTAGCCCTTTGTAAAAGCGAAGAGATGACTATCCAGAAAGCCCAATTAATCAACCCAATGAGAACAAGAATGGTAATTAGAGTTCTTTGCTCAGAAGAGAGTGAATCGATATGCCACATCGTCCAATCGGTTAGCATTCCTGCTTGAGGAAAAGCCAAGAGATTTTTCCAAAAAGCCCAATTTACTAATAGGGCAAATGCGATCGCTACAGTCAGTTCAAAACTGATCCGCAGAGGCTCTTTAGGAAATGAGCGAATCCAACACCAGTAGTTAACATCAAGCCCGCCAGGATTTGATGCATAGGTATTGTCATCAAGTGTAAAGATACGGTTGGGTTTATCTACCATTGACCTTAGATCTGCCTACATCTTTCCTCATCCATCAAGATGCCCCATCTCAGGAAAAATTTACTGGTTTCACCGTTCGGCCTTTGTCGTAAGCGACTCTTTAGCTGCTATAGCAATCCCAAATGGATTGGGACTGCTATACAACTTTACGGCTCTAAGGGGCTAGAGTTAGAGGCACAGCACCCTGCACAAATCGGGTATGTTGGCTGATAGGTGGTAGTGCGCCTACCAAACAAGGCATAGCGGTTATCGCGGATGAATTCATAGAAGCGATCGCCCCCTGGCTTTAATCCGGGCACTGCTCGATAGGCCGCGATCGCCAAATCTGCCGCCGGAAACAACCGTCCAATCTCTTCAGCAGCCGCACTTCCCTGCCAACGTTGATCGGGCTTATCAGCGTTGATCAAAATCATTCCCTGCTCACAGGCTTGAGACGTAACACCAAGGCGATCGAGCGTAGCTTGGTCTTGCATAGGGGTATATTGAAATCGCTCTCCTCGATCTAAAGTCTCCAGCAACCTCACCAAATTGACACACAAATTACAATCACCGTCATAAACTACGTGGTACATAAGAAATCAATGGGATTTGCAGATTTGCATTCGTGTCTCTCATTTCATTCTGACATCCCTATCTCAGCAAAACAGCTTCTCTAGATCATCCTCTTGTCCTATCCAGGTATTCCAAAATTTCACCACCCGGTTTAGCCACACTCAATTTCAATAAACAGGCTTACATTCAGAACCAAATTGGGAGAGGTGCCTTTTTTTACTACTGGCACCACGAAAATCAGTAGTGCCTTCTTAACCTAGGCTTTACTCTCAAGTTGTATTGTTCAACAGGAAACCTTGGTGAAATAACCCCTGAAAAATCAAGAGACTCAGAGGATTTTTATGCTGTTCAAGAGCCGTCCAATGCGCTTAGCGTCCACCCTTTCATTAGTTGTTCTTTTAGGCAGCCTAGCAGCCTGCGCTAGCGGTGGAGATCAAACCGCTACGACTGAATCACCTGCTGCAACTGAGACCACTGCTGCTGAGTCACCCGCGTCTGACCTCAGCGGTGACGTTCTGGTTGATGGTTCCAGCACCGTCTTCCCAATCAGTGAAGCCATGGCAGAAGAGTTTATGGCTGCCAACCCCAATGTTCGCGTAACAGTGGGAACCTCCGGTACTGGGGGTGGTTTTGAGAAGTTTTGCAACGGTGAAACCGTTGTATCGAACGCGTCTCGCCAAATCAAAGACGAAGAGTTAGAAGCTTGTGCTGCTAAAGGCATTGAAGTCATCGAGTTGCCTGTGGCATACGATGCTTTAACCGTCGTTGTCAATCCTGAAAACGATTGGGCAACCTGCTTGACGACCGACGAACTAAAAACCATTTGGGAACCCGGTGCTCAAGGTACTGTCACCAACTGGAACCAAGTTCGTGCTGATTTCCCCGATGCTCCTTTGGTTCTGTTTGGGCCAGGAACTGACTCCGGTACCTTTGACTACTTCACCGATGAAATCAATGGTGAAGAGGGTGCTAGCCGGGGTGACTTCACTGCCAGTGAAGACGACAACGTGTTGGTACAGGGTGTAGAAGGTGATGTCAACGCCTTAGGCTACTTTGGTTACGCCTACTATGCTGAAAACCAAGATCGCTTGAAAGCCGTCGAAGTCGATTCTGGTAGCGGTTGTGTAGCTCCTAGCCCCGAAGATGTAATCAATGGTACCTATACCCCATTGTCTCGTTCTCTGTTCATCTATGTCAGCAAGCAAGCCGCTACTGAGCGTCCTGAAGTGAAGGCATTCATCGACTTCATTCTTGACCCTGCTAACAAAGCATTTGTCGAAGAAACAGGCTATGTGCCTTTGGCGGATGATGCTTACACAGGAGCTAAAGAGCGTTTTGAAGCTGGTGAAACTGGTAAAGCAGAGAGCTAGTTTTTGAGGCATTGTCAAGCCGTTGTGAATTCATCTGGCTTGACGATGCAATTCGCTTAAATCCCCCTGGGATATAGCAATGGTATGAATAATAACGTCAGGTCATCCCCAACTAAGATGACCTGACATTACACATAATTAGGCTTGTTGATATGACTGACGGTCTTCTTCCCTCGTCGCAACAATCGTCTGAACTTTGGCAACCCAACCGATCGGCGAGTGAGTGGTCACAGCGGATCGTCAAATTTATTTTTGGGGCGTTTGCTTTTCTATCGATCGCCACAACAGTTGGCATTGTTCTGACGTTGATCTACGAGACGTTTGAATTCTTCCAAGAAGTTCCTATTTGGCGGTTTTTAACTGACCTCCAATGGACTCCTCTATTCACTGATTCCCAATACGGAATCATAGTTCTTATTAGTGCTACTCTCTTAACCTCTGTTATTGCTCTGTTCATTGCCTTACCTCTCGGTATTTTAGCGGCAGTTTGCCTCAGTGAATATGCTCCTAGAGGCGTAAGAAAGTGGTTAAAGCCAGCGTTAGAAATTTTGGCAGGGGTGCCGACGGTGGTGTTTGGCTACTTCGCCCTGTTATTTGTGACTCCCATTCTGCAAATCTTCATTCCAGGAATGAGAGCTTTTAACGGACTGAGCGCAGGCTTGGTGCTAGGAATCGCGATTTTGCCAACGATCGCCTCCCTCAGTGAAGACGCGATTTATGCAGTCCCTCAAAGCTTGCGACAAGGCTCATATGCGCTCGGAGCAACCAAGCGGGAAACGGTTACAAGTGTTGTACTTCCTGCGGCTCTCTCTGGAATCGTCGCCTCATTTATCTTGGGTGTAGCCCGGGCAGTGGGTGAAACGATGATTGTAACTTTGGCGGCGGGTCAAAACCCAAAACTGACCCTTGACCCACGGGTTTCAATTCAAACCATGACCTCTTTCATTGTGCAGGTGGCAGGCGGAGACGCACCTGTAGGGTCGATTGAGTTTTTGACCATCTTTGCGGTGGGGATGACCCTCTTCCTGATCACTCTGGCATTAAACATCTTTAGTTTCTGGTTTGTTCGCCGTTTCCGGGAGAAGTACGAATGACAACTGCTAATCCTAATCCGCTGGCAGATAGCTCTGAGCAAAGGTTTAACCCTAACCTGGCAGGTCGCTATAAGTTAGATCAAATTTTCAAAATTGCGAGTTGGGTCGCTACTTCTGTAGGACTCGTAGTGTTAGCAATCTTGATTCTCGATGTTCTCGTGGATGGTCTTCCCCGCGTTAGCTGGGACTTTATTAGTAGCTTTCCCTCTCGTCGAGCTGAAAATGCAGGGGTTCTGTCTCCTCTAGCAGGAAGCATCTGGCTCCTCATCATCACCGCTGTCTTTGCCTTCCCCATTGGGGTAGGAACGGGCATCTTTTTAGAAGAGTTCGCTGAAGATACCCTTTTGACCCGAATCATTGAGGTCAATATTGGTAACCTGGCAGCGGTTCCCTCGATCATCTATGGGTTGTTAGGACTAACCGTGTTCGTCCGCATTCTTGAGCCCCTAACCGGAGGACGGAGTGTTTTGGCGGGTGGTTTGACCTTGGCTCTTTTGGTGTTGCCCACCATTATCGTTGCAACTCGTGAATCATTGAGAGCAGTGCCCAGCAGTTTACGTCTTGCGGGGATGGCGTTAGGCTCTACCCGGTGGCAAGTGGTGCGAGAGCATGTGCTAGCCCAGGCACTTCCAGGGATTTTAACGGGTACCATTTTGGCCCTGTCGCGGGCCATTGGTGAGACAGCACCGCTGATTGTGATCGGGGCTCAAACCTTCGTTGCATTTACCCCTTCGCTATCATTAGAAGGTTTCCAATCTTCATTCAGTGCGTTACCGATCCAGATTTTTAACTGGGTGTCTCGCCCCCAAGAAGCATTCCATGCCAATGCGGCTGGCGCGATCATTGTGCTCATGGTTGTGCTGTTGATTATGAATGCTGGAGCAATTTTCTTGCGAAACAAGTTCCAGACGACACGAGCTTAAATGAGATCATCCCTCCGGGAAACGGCAAAGCCGTCGCGATCGCTCTTAAGCTGCAATCCCCTGTTATTTCCTACCTAATTTGATCTAAAGGGACAATCCCATGACCAATACTTCCGCGCCCGTGACTACCGGGGTCGCTTTCCACGTTTCAGGTGCGAATTATTATTACGGTTCCAATTTGGCCGTTCGTGATGTCTCTATGGACATTCCCGAGAAGAAAATTACTGCCTTTATTGGCCCCTCTGGTTGCGGTAAGAGCACTGTTCTCAGATGTTTTAACCGTTTGAATGACTTGATTCCAGGTGCCCGTGTTGAAGGCACAATTCACTACCACGGCGTGAACTTGTACGACAAGCGAGTTGACCCCACTGAACTGCGTCGTCGCATCGGGATGGTGTTTCAAAAGCCCAACCCATTCCCTAAATCAATTTATGAAAATATCGCGTTTGGAGCCAGAATCAACGGCTATAAAGGCGATATGGATGAGTTAGTCGAGCGATCGCTGCGGGGTTCTGCTCTATGGGATGAGGTCAAAGACAAACTCAAAGAAAGTGGCTTGTCAATTTCGGGTGGTCAACAGCAACGTCTGTGTATTGCCCGGGCGATCGCCATTGAGCCTGAAGTGTTGTTAATGGATGAACCTTGCTCAGCTCTTGACCCCATCTCAACCCTACGGGTAGAAGATTTGATGCATGAATTGAAGCAACGATTCACCATTGTGATTGTGACTCACAACATGCAACAAGCATCTCGCGTTTCAGATATGACGGCGTTTTACAACGCTGAAGCCACTGATAAAGGCGGCAAGATGGGTTACTTAGTGGAATATGCACCCACTCAGGTGATCTTTAACAACCCCGCCCAAGTTGCAACTCAAGACTATGTTAGCGGACGGTTTGGTTGATCCCAGATTGATGCTCAAACTAGTCTATTGATTTAGATGATTAGAAGTCGGAGTTTTTGAAAAGCTCCGACTTTTTAATGGGATGAGATGTTATTTTTCGTTAGCTTCTTCAGCACTTCCTGTCTCTTCAGGGCCTTGCATTAACATCCGCACTCGCTCTTGCATCTCCAGGTGACGTTCTACCCCTTCATACGCATAGCGGTTATAACCATTCTGCTCAATTTGCACCTCCATTCTGCGAATGCGATCGCTCGTATCAGGATGAGTCGAGAGCCAAGCAAACGGGGGTGAATCGTCTTCTTGCTCCTGGAGAGTCACCATCAGGTTGCGTAATCCATCAGCCGCGAACCCAGCCGTAGCCAACATGCGTGTGCCCAAGGCATCGGCTTGACGCTCCATATCACGGCTATAACTCAGCACAGCCAAGTCAGTAACAATGCCACCATAGGGCACAATATCAAGTAAATTAGCGGTTGCGTTGCCCTGGGTCATCAGTTGAAACCCATGAGACAAGACCGCGTGAGACAATTCATGAGACAACAGCCCAGCTAGCTCTGCTTCAGAATTAGCCCCCAAAATCGCTCCCGCATTGACAAACACTTTTCCTCCGGGCAGAGCAAACGCATTCAGGTCGTCATCTCGAACCACATAAAAGCGATAGTCAAAGTCACTGCGACCAGAGACACTTGCTACCCGCTGACCGAGTTCATTGACGTAAGCCACGACGGCTTCATCTTCAATCAACTCAAGCCGACGTGAGATTCGTTCTGCCGCCCCTTCACCCACTGCTGACTCACCCCGCAGCAACACAATACTGGTTTGAATAGCAGATAAAGGGCCAATGAAGCCTCCGGTGAGCGCAAAGCTGAGGGCACCCGTTAGCACATTGGCGATCGCACTGCCCGTAATGCGACGACGCATGCGAGATTGAAACTCCTGTAAGTTCTCATCGGCTAACTGGGTAAATTCTGGAGCATCGGGTTGATCTGCATTCAACAAAGCATATTGACGAGCCGCAATGGATGCCTCTAAATATTGCTCCTGCGCTGCCAATGCTGTGACTCTGGCTCGAATCAACTCTGGCTCATCAGGATAGAGTGTTGCTGCCCGTTCTAAGACGCTGAGAGCGGCGTCGGGTTGGTCTTGCTCAATCAACACCTCTGCGTAGCGAATATTCCCCGGAATAAATTCAGGGTACTGCTGCGTCAACAGATCTAAAGGCACCATCACCCGCGTAGTCAGATGAGTGGCACGTCCGGCTTCTGCCTCACGCCAATAGACCCGCCCCGCCGGAGAGAGTTGCTCAGGGTCATACACTGGCTCTGGGCGATCGCCCACCGATATCGCCTGAAACGGATTTTTAGCTTTGCGATAGAGAAACTCAGCGTCTTCTCGTCGCCCTTGAAGCCAGAGGCGATCGCCCTCAATCAATAATTGCTGTCGTTGATCAGGATCTAGATCAGCAGGTCGCTCTGTAACGGAGGGATCACCATCCGGTGGGGTTTCATCGGGTTTGACGGTCGGCTCAGTCGCAGGTTCAACAGGGGGAGTAGTCGCCTCTGGAGCATCCCCGGCAGAGGGTTCACTAGAGGGAGAGACTGAACTGTTAGAGGATAGTGTAGAAGCAGGGTCTGAGGTTGACGCTGATCTGGCCGCACCCGTGACCTTTGCATCCAGTTGAGATAACCCAGGTTCAAATAATCCAGGTTCAAAGGAGGAGGATCCGGGAACTCGAACAACTGCGATCGCTTCAATGTCAGGAAGGTCAATGCTCCTAGAGGAGGAACCATTTTCTAATCTCACAACGGTAGGATCAGGCATCCGCACCTGTAAGCTGGCATCAGGCTCAAATGAGACACCTGCGACTTCCCCAATCGGTGTTGCTACATCCGTGACTGTAGATTGAGCAGATGTTTCAGCCATAGCCGCCTCAGCCATAGCCGCCTCAGCTATAGCCGTCACTGACAACAGCAATAGACTCAGATTAAAACTGACTTGCCAGACCCGACCTAGACCATTCATAGAGCGATCGCCTCACACTAAAGGAAATCCGACTTAGAAGGAATCAACCCAGATTTTAGGCTAGGAATTCTACTCTTGCCATTTTGTTTCCGCCAGGATCAATTAAGTTTGTTGCAGATCCGCTATCCCAAAATTTGCAGAACAGGTTAGAACTAAAGTTAGGTGAACGGTATGAGTATTCCAACCATGACCAATGTTGGCACGAGTTACCTATTTTGGTTAATTTGGCTGTTTGGCGGAGCAGGGTTTCATCGCTTTTATAACCGAAAATTCTTCACAGGATTTTTGTGGCTATTCACGTGGGGCTTATTTGGAGTAGGGCAAATTATTGATTTGGCTCTAATTCCTAACATGGTTGAAGAAAACAATCTGAGAGCCAGAGCACGTTTAGGGTTGACCCCCACAGGTTTGCCGCTCAATCAGGCCACAATTGAAGTTGTCGTGCGCGATCGCTTCACAGGTTCCCCAATCCATGATCGGTCTTTTGAACCAGTGGAGATGAGCAGTGATCAGCCTGTAGCTCAATCCTCACAACCCTCTCCAGCAGAGTTAATGGTGATGTTGCTGAAAGCAGCTCAAGCCAGAGGTGGAAAGCTGTCTGTGACTCAAGGTGTTTTAGACACCGAGTGTGGATTTGCTGAAGTCGAAGCGACTCTAAAAGATATGGTCAAAACGGGCTATGTTACCGTTTGCAATGATCCCGATACGGGCATTGTGCTCTACGACTTCGTTGAACTCTAGCCGTTTTAAGGCAACCTGAGACATCGTTACACGGCTCTGTGCCTCAAGATTAAGGGTCGATCGCTAGCTGTTCACGGCTATGTTTTAACTTTTCCCAAAGCAACTCGATCTGGTTATACGCATCAATGGGTGTAATTTTGCCGCCACTCTCTAAACAACAAATCAAGCTAACCCGCTGGGCAAATTCTTGCAGGTTGGCGTTGAAGATCAAATTATCTGGGTTCACATGGCCGTGATATCGCGATCGAGGATATAGAAAATCATTGAACGGGCTTTGCATGACGATCTCCAGTCAGGTAAAGGGCAGAGCCACTTTAAGGGCTAAGATCTTTGACCTCGCTGTAACACGTACTCATTCCGCAGAGGAAGCGATGAATAGGGCAAATTTCACCCGATGGTAGGAGCCTTTCCTGGCTCATCTCAGGGGTGGCTCATCTCAAGGGTGACAATATCCCTGAACAGAATCCATCAAAATAGCATGACAAAAGTTAGTGTTTTGAACACTCACCTCGTTTAATTGGGCATAACGAAGGTTTGCGCCACTGAGGTCAGCGTTATTGAGATTTACAGAAGATAAGGCTGCCCATCGCAAATCAGCATTTCTCAAATTAGCCCCTTCAAGGTCAACATTCTTAATTTCTGCCCCTACTAACCGACAGTTAGGACAATATTTTGTAAAGCGCAGCAAGAGTAGCTTGAAGGATACGTCTGCTTGCAGGATTGTGAATACAATCAGGGTTAAGACGAGTACTCGAAACGGTTTCATGCGTCTCTCCTAACTTGAGGTTAACCACACATTAGCTGTCGCTCTAATTTGGTTTGGGCAACAATGCGACCGTTTTTAATCACAGTTCGTTCCACAGGGGCTGTGGCGATCGCCTCTGTCACCGAGGCTGTCTTTAAAAGCACCAGATTAGCAAGATTGCCCACTGCAACTGCATGGTTGTGAATGCCGATCGCTTTCGCCGCTTGGGTGGTTGCCATCTCTAAACAAAGCAAATGGCTGGTTGTAGTGCCCATCTGCAAGATCTCTGCTAGCAAGGTGCAAATTTTGAGCACATCCCCATCGCCAAAGGGAGTGAACAAATTCTGCACATTATTCACGGCCACTCCCACGTTGACCCCTAACTCAGCTAGCTGGTGCACCGGAGCCACACCTCGACGCTGATTGTGAGTATCTTTGCGAGCCATGATGTAAATATCAGAGGCAGGTAAGGCCAAAATAGAAATGCCTGCGGCACAAATAGATGGAGCCAGGGCAGCTAACTGATCGGGAGTTAAGCCAGCCAGTTTAGTCATGTGCCCTAAACAAACTCGCCCCTGCCAACCCCGTTTGATCGTCTCTTGAATGACAAACGGCAAAAGCAACGGAGAGTTGTCATCTAAAAAATCGAGATGAAAATCAACATCACAATTAAAGTCTTGAGCAATATCAAACACAATTTGGACATTGCGTTCGGGTTCAGAGTCTACATAGGGAGCCGAGCCAATCACGTCTCCCCCCATCGCCATTGCCTGCCGCAAGAGAGGTTCTTCATCAGCAGAATGGGTAATGCCTTCTTGAGCAAAAACGGCGAGTTGCAGGGTCATGCCCCAGGCATATTCTTGGCGTAAAGGCAGCAGAGCTTGCATGGCTCTGAGTTCTGCCACAGAGTCTACTTCGACATGACTCCGCATCGTTGTCACACCTAGAGCGATCGCATTTTCGATCGCCCGTCGTGCTCTGGTTTGAATATCGGCTACGGTAAAGGACTGTTTTAGCCGCATCGTCTCCCGCATGGCTTCTTGAAAGGTGCCCTCAACAGCGGGAGCACGATTGAGAATCAGGGCTTTATCGAGGTGAAAATGGGCATCCACTAGACCGGGGATTAACAGATAATCGTGAGCATCCAGGGTTTGGTGAGCCGGGGTAGCGATCGCAGGGGCAATATCAACAATTCTTGTCTGGGCGATCGCGATATCCCACACTCCATCCCGTCTCGGCAATACTGCACCTGTAATTTTTAGATCGAGTGGGTCAGTCGTCATGCGCTAACACTATTAATCAAGCACTAATCAAGCTTTTCTACCCAATGAGGATGCTGGGTCAACAGAGTCGCCACCTCAGCACTAGTCAAGGGTTTGGCAAAGAAATAACCCTGACCATACTCAGCATTGAGCGATCGCAAATGGGTCAAATGGGTTTCTGTTTCAATCCCTTCAGCCACAATTTCCATACCCAAATTGTGTGCCAGCATGACGATCGCCCTGACGATCTCATCACTTTCACCATCCGCTCCCAATCTACCCACAAAGGATTGGTCGATTTTGACCACGTCAAAGGGAAAGCGTTGCAAATAACTCAAGGACGAATATCCGGTGCCAAAGTCATCAATCATGAGCTGTACCCCCAATGCTTTTAGCTCCTTGAGCATGGCAGTCGCTTGGTCAGGATTTTCCATAATGGCGCTCTCGGTAATCTCTAGCTTGAGATTGAGCTTGAGATCGCCTTCCTGGAGGCGAGTTTCTCGCAAAATGTAGCTCACCTGTTCAATCAAATCGGGTTGAGAAAACTGTTTGGTCGAGAGATTGACGCTGATTGAGAGGGGCAATTTTGATGGAAATTGATGATGCCACGAGTTGAGTTGGTGACAAGCTTGAGACAAAATCCACTGCCCCAGGGGAATAATCAACCCCGTATCTTCGGCAACAGGAATGAATTCACCGGGAGACACCCAACCCCGTTCAGGATTCTGCCACCGAATCAAGGATTCAAATCCGGTAATTTTACCTGTTTTCAGATTGACAATGGGCTGATAGCGCATCTGAAATTCTTGACTGGAGCTGTTGATATCGGTTGCCCCGATCGCCCGCCGCAGGTCAGTTTCTAATTGCAAGAGGGCTACCGCCTTGACGTGCATAGCACTGTTAAAAATCTCATGTCGTGCCCGTCCCAAAGCTTTGGCTCGATACATGGCCGTATCCGCATTGCGCAGCCAATCTTCAGGGCGATCGCACCCAGCATCACTCAAGGCAATGCCAATGCTGACGGTGGTGAATACCTCTTGCCCGTTGAGGTTAAAGGGAGATTGCAATTCCTGATGAATCTGCTCTGCCAACCGAGTCGCGTCACTGATATCTTTGACATCCTCCATCAAGATCGTGAACTCATCCCCACCCAATCGCGCAAAGGTGTCTCCGGCTCGCAGACAGGGTTGTAATCGACGGGCGATCGCCACCAACAACTGATCACCAAAACCATGTCCTAAACTGTCATTCACCACTTTGAAGCGATCGAGATCGAGAAACAGCACCGCAAATCGATGACTCGGTTGCCGCTTAGACCATTCGATCGCTTGCCCTAAGCGATCTAAAAACAAAGCCCGATTTGACAATCCGGTGAGTCCATCGTGCAAGGCATCATGCAACAACTGCTCCTCGGCTCGTTTGCGCTCGGTAATGTCAGTTTGTGACCCTGCCATCCGGTAGGCTTTTTGTTGCTGGTCGCGCACTGCCAAACCGCGACTGAGAATCCAGCGATAGGTGCCGTCTTTGTGCAACATCCGATGCTCAATCTCAAAGTGCAGGGTTAAGCCCTCTAGATGGGCGGCCAGTTGTGCCTGTAACCATTGCAATTCTTCTGGGTGAACTCGGTCAAACCACTCCTCAGGGGTAGTGCCGATCGCTTTGTCGTCATAGCCCAACATTTCTTTCCAACGAGGAGAGAAATAAATTTCGTTGGTTCTGAGGTTCCAATCCCACAACCCATCATTTGCACCTTGAACCGCCAATGCATAACGCTCTTGACTTTCCCGCAGAGCTTCCTCAAATTTGCGGCGATCGGTGATGTCAATTCCCACAAAAACCGCCGCTTGATCGTGGGCATATTTCTGCGCCACCACCAGATAGCTCCGCTCTGCGCCACCCACTCTAGCGGCAATCTCAACAGAGCTTTCTTTGACTGGGCTAATGATAAATTCCTTTACAAAATCGGCAAAACCGGGGCTAGATTCCATAAATCCCAGCTTTCGACCAACAAAATCCTCTGGGCGTACATTAAATGTGGCCGCCAGATAGCGGTTGATCCCCAGATATTCCAAATCAGAGCTAAACCAGGACACGCAACCTGGAACCGCATCTAGCACCGCTTGAAACTGATCTTTGGCGACCTGCATTGCCGCTTCTGCACGTTTGCGATCGCTAATGTTTCTCCCAAAGACGGCAACTCCCGTAATACTTTGATCGGCAGTGACGATGGGGCTAAAGGACACCTCAATATCAGAAGGCAAATTGGGCAAGTCGTAGTGTAGCTCAACGACAAACCGCTCTCCTCGCAAGGCGCGATCGTAATACTCAATCCAAGTGGGTTGCAACTGCGTCGGCAAACACGCCACTAAATTGATGTTAGGTTGCAACTCAACGCCATAGGCCGCCTGAAACTGGCTCTTAAACACAGAGTTAAAAACCACAACCTGATAGTGAATGTCAATCGACCAAACCGCATCTTCTGTGTTTTCAATCACGGCGGCGAGGTTGGCTTCTCGCTCTTGCAGCCGTTGCATCAAGGGCATCTCAAGAGCGGCTTCGTCAAGCAAGCTATCTATATTAGGATCACTAGAGCCATTAGAGCCGTAATCAGCCCCAAGGCTGATCGAATGAGGAGCACTCAGTGAATTTGGGGCATCATTAGGGGCGTCAGTTGAGACTTTAGACACGTCGGTGTCCTCACTAAGATTGTCTGATACTACAAGAAAAGGAATAGTGATTCCGCGATCTTGCAGCAGTTTGCGAGCAGTCGCAGCACTAAAGTTAGGCAATTCTGGATTGGCAATGATCATTTGCCAGGGATGCTGATCCAGCGCAGCCATCATTGCTTCAGCCGTATCAACCTGCTTGATAATAGGGCTGTAACCGTTTTGCTGTAGTTTTTGGGCGAGCCGCGCCACATCATCAGCGGAATGTTCAACAATCAGCACATGCAGCAATTGGCTCACTGAGGCTCTCCTCTGTATGACGTTGGGAAATATACGACATTAGAAGGTGATGCACTTTAAAGAGCACCTGACAAAAGGGGATCGATCACAGGTGATATCACTGGCAACACAGTGTCAATCTTGGCAAGCTGTCATTTGCACAAGCAGTCAATCTACGCAAGCACGGGATCGACCAATAGCCATACGGTGAATAGAGCTAAGAGACTCTATCTGTAAGAACAATCAATAATACAGATAAAACTTATACCGTTGGTAAAACCCCTTAGAGGCATTGTAACCAGAAGGTTAATTTTCCAAAAGGCTTGTAACGAGTCATTTGTGTTGATTTGTTTAAGGAAATATTTAATTTCCCTGATTTTCCTATGAAAAGCGTGATTTTATTAAGTTCGCAGTCATCACGGGTTAGTTTTTCGACCGACCTACGCTGATATCCACGTTGAGGAAGATCTCGCTCAAAAACCGGCTAACCTTTACCCGATTTGACAAAATCGGACGTGGCATAGACAAAGTGGTCATTAAAATTTGTTAAAGTTTAGACGGATCACTCCTATCTCCTTACAACCCATTACACCCCATGCTCCGACTGGAACATATCAGCAAAATTTATCCCACTGGCGAAGTCTTGAAGGATGTCAATTGGGAAGTCAAACCGGGCGATCGCATCGGTTTGGTCGGAGTCAATGGAGCTGGCAAATCGACTCAGCTCAAAATTATTGCCGGTGAGGTTGAGCCAACCAGTGGTGAAATTATTCGTCCCTCTGGATTGCACATCGCCTACCTGACTCAGGAGTTTGAGGTCGATCCTACCCGCACTGTACGAGAAGAATTTTGGCGCGCGTTTGATGAAGCCAATCGCATCCATGAAGCCCTGAGCGAGGTGCACCGCCAAATGGAATCGGCTGATCCCCAAACCCTCGATCACCTGATTCACAAGATGGATCGGCTGCAACGCCAGTTTGAAGGTTTGGATGGTTACTCACTGGATGCCCGAATCGAGAAGATTTTACCCGAAATGGGGTTTGAGTTAGAGGATGGCGATCGCCTGGTTGATTCGTTTAGTGGCGGCTGGCAGATGCGAATGAGTTTGGGCAAAATCTTGCTGCAACAACCCGATTTGCTATTGCTGGACGAACCGACGAACCACCTCGATTTAGAAACGATTGAGTGGTTGGAGACCTATCTCAAAGGGCTAACCACCCCGATGGTGATCGTGTCTCATGACCGAGAATTTCTCGATCGTCTCTGCACTCAAATTGTGGAAACTGAACGGGGCGTTTCTAGTACCTATCTTGGAAACTACACCACCTATTTACAGCAAAAGGAAGAAGCCCAACTGGCACAATTGAGTGCCTATGAGCGACAACAGAAAGAACTAGAGAAGCAGCAAGCTTTTGTCGATCGCTTCCGAGCCAGTGCTACACGTAGCACCCAAGCCAAAAGCCGCGAAAAACAACTCGACAAAATTGAGCGGATTGAAGCCCCTACAGGCGGGCTACGGACTCTACATTTCCGTTTTCCACCGGCTCCCCGGAGTGGTCGTGAGGTCGTGATCATCAAGGATCTGACCCACTCCTATAACGACAAGATTTTGTTTTTAGGAGCTGAGCTGCTAATTGAACGGGGCGATCGCATCGCTGTTTTGGGTCCTAATGGAGCGGGTAAGTCTACCCTGTTACACCTGATCATGGGGATGGAAAAGCCCACCGACGGGATCGTAAAGTTAGGGGATCATAACGTGATCCCTGGCTATTTTGAACAAAATCAAGCAGAAGCATTAGATCTAGAAAAGACTGTCATGGAAACGATTCATGACGAGATGCCAGATTGGAGCAACGAAGAGGTGCGTACCTTGCTAGGGCGGTTTCTGTTTGCGGGAGACACCGTCTTTAAAAAAGTAGAAGCTCTGAGTGGGGGCGAAAAAGCTCGGTTAGCTCTAGCCAAGATGCTTTTGCGTCCTGCCAATTTATTGATTCTGGATGAACCGACAAACCATCTCGACATTCCCGCAAAAGAGATGCTAGAAGAAGCAATTCAGAATTATGACGGCACAATGATCATCGTCTCTCATGACCGCTATTTCATCAGTCAAGTAGCTAATAAAATCGTTGAGATTCGAGATGGAGAATTTCGTCTCTATCGCGGCGATTACCACTACTACATGGATAAAATTGCCGAGGAAAAAGAGAAAGTCAAGCTAGAGGCGATCGAGGCTGAAAAAGCGGCTAAAGTGGCTGCAAAGCGGGAAAAACAAAAACAAAAAGAGAAAGCCCGAAAAGCATAAAAGCCTGCTAAGATGCATTTTGCTGTTGTTCATTTGGCATCTTTACGGATGACTATTTGTGAATTTCAATGAGTACATAAACCTAATTTATGATTCATCAATTCCCAAATTTCTTATCAATTTAATGAGTTTGATCAGTTCATCCGGTAATGTCAAAAGTCTGGATGGTATCATTGCTGAAAAATTACCTAATTATTTAACGGAAGGGCTATCTGCATGGCACAAGCGCCGATCTCTCCAGTGGTGCTGGTCATCCTAGACGGATGGGGTTACCGCGAAGACACAGATGGTAACGCTGTCGCCATCGCCAACACGCCAATTATTGATAGCCTTTGGGCTGCTTATCCGCACACTCTGATTCGCACATCTGGCAAAGACGTTGGGCTACCCGATGGACAGATGGGAAATTCAGAGGTAGGGCATCTCAACATTGGGGCAGGTCGGGTGGTTCCTCAAGAGCTAGTGCGCATTAGCGATGCTGTCGAGGATGGAACTCTGCTGAGTAACTCTGCTCTCGTCAAGGTGTGTCAAGAGGTGCACCGCACGGGCGGCAAATTGCATCTCGTAGGTCTGTGCTCTGAGGGTGGGGTTCACTCTCACTTAAATCACCTACTAGGGTTGCTAGATCTGGCAAAAGACCAGCACCTGACCGATGTTTGCATTCACGCTGTCACCGATGGACGCGACACCAAACCAACAGATGGGGCAGAATCTCTGCAACGTATTCAGGCGTATACCGAGAAGATTGGCCTGGGGCGAATTGTCACTTTGAGTGGACGCTATTACACGATGGATCGGGATCATCGCTGGGATCGCACTCAGAAAGCGTATGAAACGATGGTTCAGGATGGGGCAGGGAGCAATCTCTCAGCCGTAGAAGCGTTGCAAGCCTCCTATCAAGAAGGGGTGACCGATGAGTTTGTCTTGCCGACTCGGTTGGCTCCTGGTGCAGTTGAACCGGGCGATGGTGTAATTTTCTTCAACTTCCGTCCCGATCGCGCCCGACAACTCACCCAGGTTTTTGTTGATCCCGCCTTTAAAGGGTTTGAGCGATCGCTCATTACTCCCCTCACCTTTGCCACCTTTACTCAATACGATCCCAATTTATCGGTGTTGGTTGCCTTTGAGCCTCAAAATCTCAACAACATTTTGGGTCAAGTCATTGCACAGCAGGGGCTACGCCAATTTCGTACGGCTGAAACTGAGAAATATGCCCACGTCACCTACTTTTTTAATGGGGGTATTGAGGATCCCTTTGAGGGCGAAGACCGAGAACTGGTCATGAGTCCAATGGTGGCTACATACGATCGCGCGCCTGCCATGTCTGCGGATCAAGTCACCGATGTAGCGATCGCGGCTGTCGAAAAAGGCATCTATTCCCTCATTGTGATCAACTACGCCAACCCCGATATGGTGGGGCACACGGGGCAAATGACAGCAACGGTGACGGCACTAGAGACCGTCGATCGGTGCTTAGGGCGGTTGTTAGACAGCATTATCAAGGCAGGAGGCACCACCCTGATCACAGCAGATCACGGTAACGCAGAAGTCATGTGGGACGAACAGGGTAATCCCTGGACAGCTCACACAACCAATCCGGTTCCTTTTATTTTGGTAGAAGGCGAAGGGCGTAAAATCCCCGGATATGGAACGGAAGTTGTGTTCCGCTCAGATGGACGGTTGAGTGATATTGCGCCAACGATTTTAGAGATTTTGAAGCTGCCACAACCTGCTGAGATGACAGGGCGATCGCTCCTTGAACCCGTTGGCTTTGATGTGCGAGCCAATCGAACCCCAGTGCGGCTGTCTCTGTAATCGTGCCAAGGATGGCGATCGCACAATTCATTTGCTGCAATTCCTTAAATTATTGAATAATGGAAAGGGAAGATGTCGCTCTATTAGTTGAGAGCCAAATTTTCCTTGACGCACCCTCTACTTGTTTGCAAAACCTATGGCTATCGTTACCGTCCTCCGTACTATCTGGGCAATTTCTGCCGTCTGCCTGATTGTTGTGGTGCTGCTTCATAGCCCCAAAGGCGACGGACTGGGTGGCTTAGGAGGACAGGCACAGCTATTCACCAGCACCAAGAGTGCCGAAACTACTCTCAATCGAGTCACCTGGGTTCTCACTATTTTATTTATGGGGCTTACAGTCGTCCTGAGCGGTAATTTCGTAGGCTAACTGGGTGTCATCTTGCAGCCGTTGTCTCGATTGGCAAAATTTGGGTTGAGACTGGCTTTCTTAGCTGTCCTGACTTTTTTGTTAGTGGGTTGGCTCCACTCAGATGTTGCAGCCCAAGAGCCACCTCCACCTCTTAATCATTCGCTTCCTCCTCTACAGGTTTATCCATTGCCCGCCACGCTGGCCCAATGGCGCGATGATTCTAACCAGGGGAGCTATTTTTTAGAGGTGCGTCCCACAGAGGTCGGTTACTTAATCTGGTCGCAGTTTCCAGTCCGAATCTTTATTGAACCTGCTGAGGCCGTTTCAGATGCTTTAGATGGGGTTAGGGGTCATGCATCTCAGTTGCCCCGTAGAGATCGCGATCAGGACTGGGTTGATGCCGTCACACGAGCGGTTGGTGAATGGAACGCTTACCTCCCTCTGATGATTGTGGAATCATCCGATATCGCCGACATCAACATTTGGCGGCGATCGCCCCCCCTCCAACACAACAATGGCACCCTGCGTGCCCGTTCTGCTGAAACTCGCTATACCCTCTACATCCAGCGTTCAGATTCTACTCCACCCACGTTGGTGCATCGCTTCAGCATCTTGCTCCGTCCTAGTCAGACAACCGACTACATTCAAGCAGCAGCACGGCATGAGTTAGGGCATGCCTTAGGGATTTGGGGACATAGCCCCGTTCAAACGGATGCCTTGTACTTTTCCCAAGTTCGCAATCCCCCAGCTATATCAATACGAGATGTCAATACGCTAAAGCAGGTTTATGAACAGCCCACGCGATTGGGGTGGCAGGTGGGAGAGTAAATGTTAAGGACTGAAGGCTGAGAAAGTAAGAGGGTAAGGAGGGTGTCATCTTGTTACCTGATCCTCTGGCAAATGACCCGTGACCTATACCCATGCTCGTGATCCCTAATCTTCTGTAGAGTAACTAATCTCACTCGATTGATAGTGGGGGGGTTCGACGTGGATGCTAATCCGCACTGGGCTAAATCGCTCTTCAAGATGAGCTTCAACCGCTTCGGTGATGTCGTGAGCCGTTTTCACATCTGTTGCATCTACCACTAAATGCATTTCCATAAAAACCTGTCGTCCTAATAAGCCTCTTGAGGCGATGTTGTGACAATTGAGGACTCCTGGTACTTGCATCACAACATCGTGAATCGCTTCAGGGGCGATCGCCACTTCATCCACCAGCCAGGGCAGATTGTCTCGCAAGACCGTCCATCCACTCCAAAAAACCAGCAGTGCTACTGGAAAGGACAACACCACATCTAACCATTGAAAACCGAGTGACCAGATGCCAATTAACCCCGCCAACACGCTAATCGTGACCCAAATATCACTCATCGTGTGTTTGGCATCTGCTAACAAAATTGGACTATCCACTTGTTGCCCGACATGCCGTTCATAAAACGCCACGAAGATGTTGATACCCAACACAAGCAAGAGCAGCCATAACTCAGAACCTTGAATTCGCACGGGTTGTCCACCATGCATCAAGCGTTCGATCGCGCCTTGCAAAATTTCAAAGCAAGCAATCCCCAAAAATGCAGCGATGCCCAATGCGCCTAAAGCCTCAAATTTTTGATGCCCATAGGGATGATCGCGATCAGGCTCTGGCGAAGAAAAATGGCTGGCAACGAGTCCCAAAATGTTATTAGCACTGTCAGTGACACTATGTAGAGCATCTGCAAGCAGACTTAAGGAGCCTGTTAAAAGCCCGACAAAGACCTTCAACCCCATCACGGCTAAGTTGAGCAATAGGGTAATTATGAGAACTCTGCGAACGGTTAGGCGTCGGTTAGCAACCACAAATTTTGTTTGAATGAATACAAGTTTCCACAACCTCTAGTGTAGAACGCTCACTCTCAGCGATCGCATTAATATTCGCTAAACTCTCTCTGAGCACAGGTTTTGCTTTAGAGAAGTAAAGTTTTGTTCAAGAATAGAAGTCAAATTGCTTAAGATATTACTTTTGATACACAGATCTACCGATAAAACCTCTGCTGAAGGATATAGTGGCGATGTGAGCGATCGTGACAAAACTGTGTGATTTACCCAAACCTCTTGGGGAACCATTACAATCAGCACAAATCTCGATGAGTGTGTAGACAGTACTCAACTCTCAACTAGAAATGCGCTGAATCACTGGCATCTAACTTGCATCTAGAGAGGATTAATCTATGACCAAGCAGGTCTTAAAAATTGTCAAAGACACCTTCTTAAAGCGGGAGCCTAAGCTATCTAGCGAACTCGCTGCCGAACAGCTTTGCAAAATGGAAGCGGGCAAGGAATTTGAGATTCAATCTTATGCCTATGCTGATGGTGATGGAGACTTTGATGGACATGTTAAATTTGCTCTCCTTAATCAAAGTCTTCAAGGGTTTAACACCTGGTATGCCTACAGTCCTCACATCGAAGTCGAATTTGATGGGGAAGTTGTTTATCCTCAAGAAGAACAAGCTTCACCCCTGGTTCTTGAAATTGATCAAGACACCATCCTAAAGCGTCAACCCGTCGATTCCTCAAAACTGGCTGCGACTGACAAGGTCAACATCAGCAAAGGCAAGACCATTGAGCTTCACTCCTATGCCTACGCTGATGCCAAAGGTAGTTTCAACAATCATATTAAGTTTGCGATCGCTGACTCCGACGATTACATCAATGGCATAAGCACCTGGTATGTCTTAGATCAACATGCCCACGTTGAACTCAACGATGAGCTTGTCTACCCATTACCCAAAACAGCGGCTCAACCAGCCTCAGTGCCAACTCCTGTGGCACAACCGGCTCAACCAGCTCAAGCTGGAAGCTATACAGGCAAAAAAATCACACTTCCGGGAGGCAAAGGGGTTGTGTATACTGACCAACCCGTCATTGCTGGAGGAGTGTTTACCTGGGGGCAGGTAACTCACGGTGGCGAACGAATTCCACAGCAAGTGGCTCATGTGGACAACATGATTAAACTTGCTAATCAATTAGAGAAAGCCAGACAGCAGATTGGCAAGCCCTTCCGAATTACCTCGTGGTATCGCCCAAACCCTTGGAATGCGAAGGTAGGTGGTGCCAGAAAAAGTCAGCATCTGACCGGCAGTGGGGTTGATATTGTCGTAGCAGGGTATAGCGGTAGACAACTGGGACAAGCCCTTATGCCTTCGTGGCCAGGTGGTTTAGGCATTTATCCGGGCAACCGCAAACACATCCTGCACTTAGATATTGGACCAAAGCGGAAGTGGGGCTTCTAAAAACCGAAGGCTCAAGGATGAACGATAAAGGATAAATGAGGACTTCCTTTTTTATCCTTTATTTTTTCTTGCGCCTACACAATTTTTCTTGCGCCTACACAATGCCTGCCCGCAGTGCAACTACAGCCGCCTGGACACGATCATCGACCGCTAGCTTGTTCATAATGCTGCGAATATGAGCCTTGATCGTACTGGGACTGAGAAAAAGCACAGCAGCAATTTCAGGGTTGGTCTTACCTTCCACAATCAATTTCAAAACCTCTAACTCTCGTTCAGAAAGCTGACCCATAGGAGCCTTTGGGGTAAAGGGTTTGAGGTGATCAACCACTTGACGAGCAATGCGAGGGTCGAGATATACCGCTCCTTCTTGGGCAGAGGCGATCGCCAGCAGCAATTGATCGACACTCACACCTTTAACGCAATAGGCATCCGCTCCACTACACAAAGCTGCAATCATCTCTGTCTCAGCGGTGTGAGACGTCAACATCACCACTCGAATCGCAGAATTAGCTTGCTTAATTTGCTGAGTTGCCGCAATGCCATCGAGTTGAGGCAGGCCAATATCCATAATCACAATATCGGGTTGCTGTTGCAGGGCAATCTCAACGCCTGTGTAGCCGTTAGCGGCCTGTCCTACAATATCAACCTGAGGATAATCGGCAAAAAACTGCTCCAAACCCAGTTGCATCACAGGGTCATCTTCCACAATCAGAAGCCGGATCGGTGGAAGATGGGGAGCAGGCGAATGGCGTGGCTCTGTCACAGATGACATGGTAGAGGGACTGATTCTAAACGTAGGCATGACTTTCTGAGGGTATCTTAGTTCCCTCGCCGGAGTGGTCTGGCTATGCCACTTCTTAAATTAGCGTTAGTCTGGAAACAGCCTCTATATAGAATGGCAATGACTCAAACCCTGGCGATCGCCCACATCGGCAACAGCGATAAAATAGAAAGCTAATCCACTCGCGCATGGCGTAGGTTTGTATGGTTTCCCTGTCTCCTGACTTAAAAGCACGGTTGTCTACTCCCCTCAAAATTGGTTCAGTGGAGGTCAACAGTCGGGTATTGCAATCGCCCTTGTCAGGGGTGACAGATTTGGTGTTTCGGCGATTAGTACGGCGATATGCCCCAGACTCGATGATGTATACCGAGATGGTCAACGCCACAGGGTTGCACTACGTTAAAGCATTGCCCAAGATTATGGAGGTTGACCCCAACGAACGACCGATTAGCATTCAGTTGTTTGATTGCCGTCCTGACTTTTTAGCAGAAGCCGCTCAAAAAGCGGTGGATGAGGGAGCCGACACCATTGACATCAACATGGGTTGCCCGGTGAATAAAATCACTAAGAATGGGGGTGGCTCGTCGCTGTTGCGAGAACCAGAACTAGCGGGAGAAATTGTGCAATCGGTGGTGAATGCGGTGAAGGTGCCTGTTACGGTTAAAACTCGCATTGGTTGGTCTGACAAAGAAATTAACGCGGTGGAATTTGCTCAACGGATGCAGGATGCCGGAGCGCAGATGTTGACCCTGCACGGTCGGACTCGCGCCCAGGGCTACAATGGGCCTGCTCGGTGGGAGTGGATTGCCAACGTCAAAGCCGTCCTGACAATTCCGGTGATTGCCAACGGTGATATTTTTTCGGTAGATGCCGCTGTGCGGTGCCTGGAAAGCACCGGAGCCGATGGGGTGATGTGTTCTCGTGGCACGTTGGGCTATCCCTTTTTGGTGGGTGAGGTGGATCATTTCCTTAAAACAGGCGAATTGCGGCAATCTCCAACGCCGATTGAGCGGTTGCTCTGTGCTCGCGACCATCTACAAATGCTGTGGAACTACAAAGGCGATCGCGGCATTCGTCAAGCCCGCAAACACATGACCTGGTATGCCAAAGGGTTTCCAGGGGCATCGGAGTTGCGCGGCAAACTGGCGGTGATTGAGTCAGTGACCGATGGAGTGGCGTTAATCGATCAGGCGATCGCCCGCTTAGAAACACTGCCCGATTGGGTCATGACTGAAGACACCGAGCCTCAACTGGTCGAAGTCTAGGGGTTTGTGTTTACTGATGCCAAAGAAGATTCGAGAATTAAAAAGCCTACTGCTGAAAGCAGGATTCTTCTATCAACCTGCAAAAGGAAGTCATAGCAAATGGATTCATCCAAAGCTCAATAAAGCGATTATGATGGCGGGGAAAGACAGTAGTGATGCCAAATTTTATCTTGAGAAGCAAGTTAATGAAGCGTTGGAACTATTGAGGAGAATTGAAGATGAAGAACAAGGAAAAGATTAAATATAGCGTATTGATTCAATGGTCAGATGAAGACGACTGTTTTGTTGTCACTCTACCTGAATTTACAGATTTGATGCAGCCTTGTACGCATGGTGAAACTTATGAAGAATCCATTCAAAATGCTCAAGAAGTGCTAGAGCTATTGGTTGATTCTGCTTTAGAAAAGGGTGAAACTTTACCAAAACCACTCACCTTTGGAAAACCCTTACAAGCCGCTTAATTCTTTAGGCTTAATTCTTTAGAAAACAGGGTGTAACGCCGAATTGTATGGGCATAGCGATCGCTCAAGTTCTGCGAATTGTTAGCATTGTGCATCAGCGCATGAATGGCACGAGTGTAACTCAACTGATGGGCGATCGCCTGACACTTTGACACCAAAAGATTGCCCAACCCCGCATAGATTTTGTTGGGTAGCACAGCAACGGTTTTGATAATCACCGTGTTAATAGATTCCCCGCGTTGGGCTTGCAATACATCGGGGAGGGCAAAGAGAAAACCCACCAAGTTGCCATCGTGTTCTGCTAGCAACACCAACTGCGACTGAAGATAAGGTTTGATCTGGCTGTATTGGGTGATGAATTCGTCTTGGGCGATCGGGGTATAGAGAAAGTTGTGGCGAAAGCTGATCAGAGAAAGCTGATGAATCCGCTGAAGTTCTGGCTCAAGGTTGTCTAATTGCAGCGATCGCACCGTTACCCCGATCTCGGTGAGTCGCCGCTCTACCCGCTCCATTCGGGGGTCTATCTGAGTCAAATCAGTGGTTAAGCCAGAGCTATAGTCTGCCAGAGTCGTAAACCCAGTCCCTCGAAAGTGGTCACACCATTCATCGGGATTATCAGGTTCTAAAAAGAAGATAGGTTCTGTGCCGCGATCGCTCACCAGTCGATAACGTCGCCAGGTGTTGCCATCCATCGGCCCCACCGCCAGCGTGCAGCCATGAACCGTTAATTGCTGACAGACGTGATGCAGCAATGCTTGAGCAGATTCATGAGTTTGGGCTGCATAGTGACCAATTAAACCCAACTTTTGATTGGCGTAAGCTGGGACATGCTGCCACCAAAGCGAACAATAGGCCGTGATGTCTCTCTCGTGAAGTAACAGCCAATGAGCGTCGGGTGCATGTTGAGCCAAAACTTGAGCATCAATTGGGGTTAAACCACTCAATCCACTGAGATCATTGGACTGCGGCGATCGCTCAATGAGCTGAAAAGCATTCATTAGCCTTAGAAGAATTTCAAAGTATCGTTAGAATTAAGATAATTCCAACGTATCGTTTTTGTTGAGATCGTGCCGTGCCCTCCCCCTTCCCAGGAATGGACCCCTACTTAGAGAACCCGGAGTTATGGTCTGAGGTGCACAGCCGTCTGATTGTAGCAATTGCTGACGCGATCGCCCCCAGTCTGCGTCCCAAATATCGAGTTGCAATTGAGAAGCGTACCTATCTTAGCGGAGACGATAGCGTTTTGGTAGGCATACCAGATGTCGCTGTGCTGTCACAACGATCAACCAGCATCCCTACTCTAGCCACCACGACACTTTCCTCGATTCGCCAACCGTTAGAAGTAACCGTTCCGATGCCTGAAATGGTGAGCGAACGCTATTTAGAAATTAGAGAGATCAAGACAGACTACACGATCACTGTGATTGAAGTGCTTTCACCCACCAACAAACGAGTGGGTGAAGGACGACAAATCTATCATCGTAAACGGTTACAAGTATTGGCAAGTGCACGGCATTTGATTGAGATTGATCTGCTCAGAGCTGGACAACCACCACTCGTTTTTCAAGATATCCACTCAGCCTATCGAATTTTAGTCAGTCGCAGTAACCGTCGCCCTGTTTCTGACTTGTACGCCTTCACACTACGAGAGCCAATCCCAGCTTTTCCCATTCCACTCAAGGCAGAAGATGTAGAGCCTCTGCTTGATTTACAAGAGACTCTAAACGGAGTGTATGACCGAGCAGGATATGACTTGGCGATCGACTACTCTCAGCCATCTATTCCTCCCTTGAGTGAGGCAGACACCGTTTGGGCAGCCAACTTATTGCGAAGCGATCGCGCATAACCATTTCTCTTTCATCCTATCTGGAAGAGCAAGGGGCGATCGCCTCATCAAGGGGAACCGTTTCACATTGCCTATCTAGTTGCTCTTGTCTGTCTAGGTTGATAATAGTGGCTTAAGCAGAGCCATAACTTGGGTAAGGCGATCTGCTTCCAAGGAAGCATAATTCATATCAACCGTAAAGCTGAGAATCTCTTGGGCTGCATTCAACATGTCTTCGATACACTGCTGATCACGCGACATAAAGCACTTGAGCGGATTGCAAAATATGATGACTACGAGTTGAGTTATGACTTTGCTCAATCGATTTCTTAGTTAAGATATCAACTTCTCGACCTAGCAATTCTTCTAATTCATGCTTAATCCGGGCGAGGGTTAGCAATCCCCTTCGGGCATCAGGCGCAAAGGTAATGAGGACATCAACGTCACTATCGGGTCGAAAATCATCCCTCAAGACAGAACCAAACAGGGCAAATTCAAGGATATGCCAGCGATCGCACAGTTCTTTGATTTGCTCCATTGAGAGTTCGAGATTCTGAATCGTCATAGGACAGAGTGAGCCACATACAACTCAATCATATCTGGAGAGGCAAGGGGCGATCGCAGAGTTCTTTAATTTGCCCAACTAATATTACTCGAAATAGGCAGGCTGAGTGTTGTCATAAAAGTGGTCGAATGTGGATGTACGGTAGCGATCGTAAGTTTCCTGAACTATCTCCATTGCTATTGGTAGTAGATGTCCCGCTATTTCTATATCCTTTCCACGTCGTTGAATGAGTAATACTGTATTACTAACTCCAGGTTTTCTAGCTCCTTTACTATATTGCTTTAAAGGTAACAAGTCGGTTTGATGAATGCTGAAAAGTTTGCGATACAGCCCGAAGATTTTTTCACCAACCACTAATTTATCTGCTTTGAATTCAAGAACTTTTTTAACGAAAAATGGATGAATTGCAAAATTCCAAATTAGCCAAGACAACATAGAAAAAAATAGAATTTGTATGCTCAAGAGGACTATAGAGAGCGGATATTCGTTCCGGTCTTGTATATTAGTGAGATAACTAGACAACTCAAACGCAATGATGTGAATTAGAGCATAGGTAGAAAATAAAAACATAACCGTCAAACTAATTAATGTAAAAATATTGGCTTGGGGGTCTCTAGATTCAAAAATAGCTTGAATATCTTGAGAAGAAACGATGTAAAACTCAATTCTTACAAAGCTAGGCTTTTTTTGAAGTGTAAAAGAACGAGATGTAAAAAAGTCAGTGATTGTCTTAGTTAAGGATCTTGGTTTCTCTTGAGCGAGATGAAGTATTTGCTTGTGAGATTGAAAACGAAGTATTTGTCTGTGAGATTGATGAGAAAAATTATTTTGTTGGTTGCAATCCTTTAGAAAATCTTCTTCTGACACGTAGGCGACTTTCAAACTAACCAATATACAGAAGATTAACCAGAAAAAAGAAATTAAAATAAAACTTACAGATGAACTTGTGCTAGTTAAAAGGCTTGGTAAAATACGAAATGCTTCTGAAAATATTTCTAGTGAATATACCTTTAAATAATCATTAACTATCCATTTTCTATTGTAGATAGGTTCATCTGCAAGTTCTACAATTACTGAAGCTAAACACCACAAGCCAAAAGTTAAAGTTCCTATGCTTCTCAACACATTCAATGGAGTCAAACCTTGCCACTGCCATTGATGTTTCTGACGATGTTGAATTGCCAAACGCACGAGTATTCCAGCCCAAAAAGTGGCAAGAAAAATTCTCATAATTCCATTACCTGGCAATAGAATTTGTACTACCATGCCAGCAAGAAAGGTCAGGAGGAGTTGATAATCAAAGGATGAGAATCGTTCTTGCGGTTCGTGACTCATGGGTAAGATCTTCAAGTAGGAACTTCTACTTTCAGGATTCCCTTTCTAATTTCTTGAATTACCTAGCGGGTAAACAGGCTGATGAGCACTACGCCGGAACCTAAGGTGGTGTAAACTGCGCGGCAGAGCCAGTTCAGCGTATCGGTGGGGCGTTGGCGCAGCATGGGTTGCGTGAGGTAATAGGCGATCGCCGCAATTGCAATTCCTAACAAAGACAAGGCACTACTGAGCAACGATGCGGTTGACCCTGATGCCACGATGATGAGCGGCACAAACATCAACAGCCAACTCTCGCAAATGTAAGCTATCACTCGCAACCAGTTATTTTTTTGCCAATAGTGGACGGGTGATAACCCTGCGATGCAGATTACTGAGAGGTTCGAGGCAAAAGCAAGCGTGTAGGGATAGATAAAGCTGGGGTCATTCGTTAATCGGTAAAGTGCCAACCAGAGCAATCCCCCAGCGGCGACACTCAACACAGCATAAACATTGTGAACTCGCTCCCATTGGCGAGTCGGGGTAAAGTCAACCTGGGTATTGGGTTCTGCTGGAAGCCAGATCATCACCTGCCGTTCTAACGGGGTAAGGGGTGTTTTGTGTTGGTCAATCCACATGATCAAAAATGGATAACTGACTAGCAAAATCAGTGGTGCCATCAGCCACTGCCAACCGCCCAGTGACCAACTCAAATAACCAATAAATGCAGCCCCCAACAGGGCACTGTCGTTGAGGGTGGTACGGCGTCGCCAAATCAACACAAAACTGACTAAAATTACTGTTACCACAAAGCGGATTAGCAGAGCCGTGACATCCATTTCTAAGTGAGTTTTGAGCAAAATGAACCCACCCAACGGAATGAAGAGATTGTCCAACCCACTCCAGGCGATCGCCTCTAGCACCATCACCAGCAACCCCAAAATCATGGCAATCAGCAGGGTTTCTGCCCGCCCTGTATTGGTCATCAACAGCAACGGCACATGCACACTAAAGAACGCCAACATGAAAAACGTAATCGACCCTTCAGCACTTTTTTGTCCGTCAGTGGCGGCATATCGCAATTTGCCATAATGCACCCCCACAACAGCAGCGACTGCATCCGCCAACGTCAAAATCAACATGGGAATGCAAAACAACAGCGGATCACCCTCTGACAGTGCAAACAGCAACGCTACTGAGAGTGGAAAATAAATTTCACCCAGCGATCGCCGTTTGACTCCACCCAACACATTCCCTAATGTCGTCTTTAAGGGTGTGTAAGACCGCAATATCGATAACCAGGCGATCGCCAATCCTGCCAAAATGAACACGGGTAACGGCTGATTAAACAGCCAGGGAAAGGTCAGCGTCATCAACCCCATAGGAATGTGTAGCCCTTTGCGGATCAACTCTGGGTGTGGCGAAAAACGGTGTTGAACAATTCGCAGCACAACCATTAGCCCTAACAAAAAGGCAAGCACCAGAGCCATATTGAGCCAGGGATTTAAGAGCATGGGAGGAGAGGGGAAAGAAAAGTATTGAGTGCTGAGTGCTGAGTATAAGAGGAGAACAAATAGAGAGAGAAGAGAAGAGAAGTGTGGGAGTTGATGAGTTTTGAGTTTTGAGTTTTGAATTTTGAATTGAGGTATTATACCAATTCCTTGAAGTAGTCCTAATAGATGTCCCCTTTGACTAAGCTCAGGGGACGCTGACTGAGCGCAGTGAAGGCAGCCTGATCAGTAACTCGAATTGTAATCGTTCAGGGGGTAGTGCTTTCAGCAGGTAGTAGGGAGGGAGCAGACTGACCTTGCCGAGCAGCACGACATGCCTCGACTAGATAATCCAACACTGGACGATTTTGGGAACGTAGCGTCGTCACCACCGTCAGCATT
>JANRJA010000025.1:0-5585 GCA_033764315.1 Oculatellaceae cyanobacterium bins.114 | reverse complement strand
CACTTCACGTAGCTCACACCGTTCGTCTTCGCTTAATCGGACAATGTATTTCTTCTGCATAAAGCACCCTCGCGCTTTATACACCGTCGCCGATCTAGACGCAGTTGCCAACCCTAATTCCTAGTTTTGACGCAGCACTAGCCTCAACATCCGAATTAATGCTGTTTGACTAGTTGCAAGGTTTGATGGTGACGCAGAGTTCATTATTTAGACTGCCCTTCCCTTTGCCTTGGTGGACTTGCGACCGCGATAATCAGGGCTAAGAAATGGAGGTAAGGCGCAATCTAAGGCAACAGCGATCGCCCGCATCAATTCTGCCTCGTGCAAGGTTACATCATTATCCAGCAACACCATATAGGCACAGGCTTCTACAACCGCCTGTTTTAGCTTGGGGGTGGCGATCGCCAGTCGATCCAGGCTCTTTTTCAACTCCCCCATGTTGCAGGCAGGTGGAAGCTCTGGCAGGGGATTCTGTCCGGCTCCCGGCAAACGGTACACCCCTGCTTTAAAGGCATAGACCGTGTCCTCCGGTTTGGGTTGCCCGACTTGAGCCAGTGCCGACAACACGAGCAAGCACTCTGACCAGAGAGGTGTCAGTGTGGAGTAGCTCTCATCCGTCGGTTTGGGTTTCGAGAGGCGATATCCCAAAATGAGATACAGTGCATACTCCGACCACGACCAGCGTCCATCCACTTTTGCCAACCCCGTTAATGCCTTAAAAAGCTGTTGGCACTGAGCCGCAGAATTTTGACGCAATGCTGGGATAGCTTCATCCAGCAGAGCAAACCGCAGGTGGGGGTTAATTGGAGCGATCGCCCGATGATAGTCCAAAATTCTTTCAACAACTTCAGGAGATTCGGCCTGGTGCAACCAGGTGACTTGCTGGTCATTTAACGTCGAGTCTTCAAAATCAAGAGCCAAAGCCAGGGCGATCGCCATTGCACCTGCCGGGTCTTGTAACCCTGACCGAACTGAGCCTGGAATCGTTGCTAACCATGCCGCCTCTGTATCCAGGCTTCTAGAAGTTGGTGCATTGGAGTGGGCTGGTCTTTCGGGAGTTATGGGTTGTGCCATTCCACCTGCCAACCCCATCACCAGTTCATTACTACCTGTAGCGTGTTGAGTGGAATTGGAGGATGGTTGAGATGTGGCAGTCGTGGATTGTGCCTTACGGGGAGCCTGCGTTAAAGAACGCTCGCCATATTTCTCAAGACGACCAATGCGCTGAGTCAGAGGAGGGTGCGTAGCAAACAGTTCACTAAAAAAGTTAAAGCGAAGTGCCGACCCAAAAAACAGGTGGCTGTTGGCTTCGGCATAAGGGGAATGCACTAGCGAACTATGGCGATAATTAGCAATTTTGCGGAGGGCTTCTGCAATGCCAGCAGGATTGCGGGTGAATTGCACCGCCGATGCGTCTGCCAAAAACTCACGTTGTCGAGAAACAGCGGCTTTGATAATCCGCCCGCAGAGCATCCCAATGGAGCCAATCACAATCAGCCCTAAGCCAAACCACATGAAGTTGTTGCCTTTTTCATTGCGAGAACCAACGTGATTCCAGCGAAACAACACTCTGCCCAGAATATAAATCAGCAACAGACCGTGAAGCCAACCGACGAGTTGTAAGTTCAGCCGCATGTCTCCATTTAAGATATGGCTAAACTCGTGACCGATTACGCCTTGCAGTTCATCGCGGCTGAGTTCTTCGATCGCCCCTCGTGTGATCCCAATCACCGCATCTTTGGGGGTGTGTCCGGCGGCAAAGGCATTAATGCCATGCTCCTGATCCAGAATATAAACCGGAGGAACGGGCATATTAGCCGCGATCGCCATCTCTTCGACGATGTTGAGAAGCTGCTGCTCCGCTGGATTTGCCATCTCTGGAACCAGTCGCTTGCCGCCCAGATCTTGGGCGATCACTTTGCCTCCTGCCTTTAACAGTCCTGTCTTATACCAACTGCCCAGCCCAACCACAGTCGTTGTGAAAACAGCTACCCAAAAGAGGATGTGAGGTTGCCAAATTGAGAGATGGCTACCAGCTACTCCAAATGTCAGTAAAGCCGCTCCGTAGATAGCAAGGACGATGCAGATCAGAGACAAGATAAACAGCCCAACTAACTGTTGAGTGTTGCGGCGAGCCCGATCCTGATGTTCAAAGAAGCTCATATATTAAGGATCTAGAAGGAGACGCGCGGAGCATTCTTGACTTCAGGTGCCACGTCTTCTAGCAGGTCTGCACCACTAAAGTTAAAGGAACCTGCAATTAAGTTGCTGGGAAAGACTTCTCGCTTAGTGTTGTAGAGGGTGACAGCATCGTTAAAGGCTTGACGGGCAAAAGCAACGCGGTTTTCAGTCGAAGATAGCTCTTCCATCACGCGCGTCATCGTTTGGTCTGCTTTGAGATCAGGATAAGCTTCGCTCAAAACCATCAGCCGCCCTAATGCCCCAGTTAGAGTTGCCTCTGCGACTCCAAGTTGTTGCATCGCTTGAGGATCACCCGGATCACGAGAGGCTCTACTATTAGCATTCACAGCAGCATTCCGGGCTGCAATCACGGCTTCGAGGGTTTCCCGCTCGTGCTTCATGTATCCTTTAGCCGTTTCAACCAAATTGGGAATCAGGTCATATCGCCGTTGGAGTTGAACGTCGATTTGTTTATAGGCATTTTTATAGCGATTCCGAAGCGTAACCAAGCTGTTATAGGCGTTGATAACGATGAAACCGATAATCAACACCAGCATCACCAGAAAAATGAAGGCTCCCATAGGGTTGAGTCCTATATGTGAGGGTTAAAGTTCTCTCTGCTCAAAAATACCCAATGCCACCCCAAAGCTCCGCAATTTGACTAGTATCTTGCTAAAAAATTTACCAATATTTACCTCTGTCATCAGGAATATTCACTCAAAATCCTCAGATCTTTTAAGGTAGAACAAGAGAGGCTGAGTCTTATGGAACTGCCTTGCATCACTCTATCCATCAAGCTCACCCTATGGTTTAGCTTTAGAATTCAAATCTTTGCTCTAGCTCAGTCAGTACCTATCTTTCTGACAATCCATCCCTATAATTAATAAAGTGCAACACTAGACGATAAATAGAAGTCGGTGCGGCTTACAGTTCTAAATCGGGAGACAGATCATCTATGGCAATGATCGAAACCAAAACTGAGCCTATGGTGCTCAACATGGGTCCACACCACCCCTCAATGCACGGGGTGTTACGTCTGATCGTCACCCTGGATGGGGAAGACGTGGTGGATTGTGAGCCAGTGATTGGCTATTTGCACCGTGGCATGGAGAAGATCGCCGAAAACCGCACCAATATTATGTACGTGCCCTATGTTAGTCGCTGGGATTATGCGGCGGGCATGTTTAACGAAGCCGTAACGGTCAATGCTCCTGAGAAGCTAGCGGATATTTCAGTGCCCAAACGCGCTAGTTACATCCGCGTCATTATGTTGGAGCTGAACCGGATTGCCAATCACCTGTTGTGGCTTGGTCCTTTCATGGCAGACGTGGGCGCACAGACTCCCTTCTTCTATATCTTCCGCGAACGGGAGATGATTTATGACCTGTGGGAAGCGGCTACAGGCTATCGCATGGTCAACAACAACTACTTCCGCATTGGTGGCGTTGCAGCCGACCTGCCCTATGGTTGGGTTGATAAGTGTGCTGATTTTTGCGACTACTTCATGCCCAAAGTAGACGAATATGAGCGGTTAATCACCGATAACCCCATTTTCCGGCGACGGGTTGAAGGGGTAGGCACCATTACCCGTGATCAAGCAGTCAATTGGGGGTTGTCAGGTCCCATGTTGCGTGCCTCTGGAGTCAAGTGGGATCTGCGTAAAGTAGACCACTATGAGTGCTATGACGATTTTGACTGGGAAGTGCATTGGGAAACCGCAGGTGATTGCTTTGCTCGATATGCCGTGCGGATACGAGAAATGCGTGAGTCCGTGAAGATTATTCGTCAAGCCTTGCAAGGACTACCCGGTGGTTCTTACGAAAACCTCGAAGCCAAGCGGATGTCATCGGGTCCGAAGTCGGAGTGGAACGCCTTTGACTACCAGTTCATTGGTAAAAAGATTGCTCCAACCTTCAAGATTCCCAAAGGAGAACACTATGTCCGTGTGGAAAGCGGCAAAGGTGAGCTAGGGATCTACATCATCGGGGATGACACCGTATTCCCTTGGCGTTGGAAGATTCGGGCGGCTGACTTCAACAACTTGCAGATCTTACCTTACCTGTTAAAAGGGGTAAAGGTCGCCGATGTGGTTGCCATTTTGGGCAGTATCGACATCATTATGGGATCGGTCGATCGTTAGGTTGACTGAGAGATACGAATGGGGCGATCGCATACAACGGTAGTGCTGGCAATGAGTGCCGATGGCAAAATTGCCGACTATCAGCGATCGCCCGCTCGGTTTGGTTCCCCGACTGACAAAGCCCATTTAGAAACGCAGATTGCCCTGGCGGATGCGGTGTTGTTTGGGGCAGAAACGTTGCGTGCCTATGGTACGACTCTACCAATTCGGCAGGAAAAGCTTTTAGAGCAACGGCAACAGCAGGGAAAACCCCCGCAGCCTGTTCATATTGTTTGTTCGCGATCGGGGAAGTTGGATGCCAACTATCCCTTTTTTAGTCAGCCCGTTCCTCGTTGGCTCTTGACCACCTCAGAAGGAGCGGAACAGTGGGATGGCAAACCTGGATTCGATCGCCTTCTGACTCTTCCCAGCAAGGATGGCGGGTTAGATTGGCAAGCTGCCTTTCAAGAATTTTCGCTGGCTGGATTTGAGCGAGTTGCGGTGATTGGGGGAGGAACCCTCGTTGCTTCCTTGCTGGAAGCCGATCTAATCGATGAAGTGTGGCTCACCGTGTGCCCCCTGCTATTAGGAGGCAGGGATGCGCCAACATTGGTTGAGGGGGAAGGATTTGCTGCAAAGCTGGCTCCCCACTTGGAATTGCTGTCGGTTGAGGCGATCGCCCAGGAAGTCTTTCTACACTACCGAATTCAGCGTGTTGCTTAATGGATCTGGGTTTTGTAGCCAGCTCCAACTGTAACGTTGGCTCTAGCTACAATAATAGGATTGCTAGGATTTGTAAGGTTTAGCCTTATGCCTGAATTAACCATTACTCTCAGTAATGCGACTCACCAAACGCTAATAGAATTAGCAGAAACCTCTGGCGAGACAATGCAGACGGTTTTGGACAAAGCAATTGAAAACTACCGCAGATATGTTTTCTTGATGCAAGCTAATCAAGCTTTTGCCACTTTGAGAGAGGATGAAGACTTGTGGCATGAGGAATTAGCAGAGAGAGGATTGTGGGATCAGACGATGGTTGATGGAGTTGATGAGTAGTGGCACAACTTGTCAGAGGTCAAGTTTGGCTAGCAGACCTGAATCCGGTCAAAGGACATGAACAAGCTGGAAAGCGTCCCTGCCTCATTATCTCGGTAGATTTATTCAATCAAGGTCCAGCAGGATTGGTTGTAGTATAGCAGTCCTAAATCAGTTGTGAAATGGGCGGGTTGTTTGTTGGGGGCCCCCCAGAGGGGTGCGCCTCTCACAACCCATTTGGGATTGCTAT
>JANRJA010000005.1:0-14809 GCA_033764315.1 Oculatellaceae cyanobacterium bins.114 | reverse complement strand
AGACCTTCTTCGATGACTTGCGAGCCTTGACCCGTTATCTGTATTTCGACAGTTGGGATCATCTGCTCACCTTTATGCTTGAAGGTCTAGAGTTGGAGATCCCACCCAACACCAGTTGAAATTCCATACTGAGAATTGCTGACTGAGCTGGATTGTACTCTACTGGCAGAGAAGATTCGTACTGCTCACCTGGCAAGCGATCGCCGCCATTGGGTAAAGCACTGCCTCCATCTATATACAACTGACCATGACGCACCTGCAAGCGAAAGGTTTGAGAATCAACCACATGCTGGCGTTCCTGTTCTGTCAATCCTGCATTGGTTAAGCGGATAACATACCGTCCATCTCCCCACCCTGATACTTCGATCAAACGCCCTTCAGCAAATTCCTTATTAATCGCAAAGTCGTAAATCCACCAATCGAGTGGATCATCACGGCGGTGAGCTAAATCATCTGGGTGAAACAGAAATAAGGTTGCAATATCCGTTGCTACTTCCAATGTGTAGTCAAACTCTGACTGGGCAAAAGACACGTTGCTCACTTCCGGTTGAGTGGGATGGAGCGCCGTTTGAGCGGTTCCTTTCAACTTATGGGAAGTGTTAACCACCGCTATTGGACAAGTCGCCGCTCCAGTGGTCTTGAATGGCTGCCCATACCCAATAAATAGATTTAACAGGAGTCCAATTCCTAAACAAAGCAACGTGATTGGGCGGAAGTAGCGTCTCATAGTCGAGTAAGTAATATACTTCCACTAAAATCTAACTCAGAAGGGAGGATTGGTCAGGGCATCCCGGCAACGCTTTAGAAACAATTGAGCGGCTTTGTCATGGGGGGCGATAGCCGCCACATCACGCTGTTCACTCCCCCACTCCCTGAGCTATTGTCGCCAAGGTAGAGGTTCACGATAAGGATTTTCAGAGGTGTCTAACACCTCCCAAGTTGCCGGATCAACGATCCCCGTTACAGGTAACCCATAGCGTTGCTGCAAATCTTGAATGGCTGACTCGGTGACGGCTCCAAACACTCCATCAACCGCGATCGCGCCAGGATTACCTAAACGCACTCCCGCTGCACCCAGAAACCCATTGCTGAGCAGAATGCGTTGCAACGACTCAACCTCATTGCCGCGATCGCCCAATCGCAAAGTTGGCAGGGTTTGATCGGTGTAGGCTGTGGCAATTAGGGTAGAAGACTGGGACAGAGACAAGGGGTTGGCAGAGGCTTGATAGAAAGACGAAAAACCAATAAGCCCGACTGTAATGCATGAAACCAAAGCATAACGGGTGGTGAATGACATAGTTGATGCGCTCCGACGAGAGTAAAACTTGGGGATGTAAATGGGTGTTGGGGCGAAAGGGCGATCGCTTATTTGAATCAGCGTGGGGTTACGTGGTTTTGCAACCACTCAACAAATGCCTCACGCCCTAATTGACCTGATGCTACTGCCAATATAATTTGTTCCTGCTCGTCTACAGATGCTGCAATTTCCATCCCATTTAAAATCAGAAACTTTTCCATTGCAGCGTGCCCAACACGCTTATTTCCGTCTTTGAAGGAGTGATTCAAGATAATTGAAAATCCTAGAGCAGCCGCTTTATCGATGATGGTTGGATATAAATCTTCGCCGTCAAACGTCATACGAGGTTGGGCGATCGCAGACTCCAGTAGACCTAAATCTCGAAGACCTGCTTCTCCTCCTGATTGCTCCATGATGAGACGGTGTAACTCTAATACTTCGAGCAGTGTTAGATAACGCATTATGCCAAACGTCGATAAAGCTCAGCGTTTTTGGTCAACACATACTCCGTTGCCTCATCAGAGTCGTTTGCGGGGAATTTAGCCCAGTCTTCTAAGCTCTTCTGTAACAGAATCTCACAAGGAATCCCATACACTTGCGCGAGTTCCTGTATCTTCTGCAACTGACTAGCTGAAAGGTCAGAACTGACAAAATCCGTAGGTAATAATTGCTCAGTATTTGTAAAATTACTCGCTCGGTTTGATGGGTTATCTGAATGTTGATCTTCTGAGTTAGTAGAGATTTTACTTTCAGGGGTTTGTCGTCTAGTCGAAGCAAGGTAATTTTTCAGACTCGAACTACTTATGGGAATGCCCTCTTGCTGAAGCAGATCAGCCAATTCCTCATAGCTATACCCTTTAACTAACGCTGCCTCAAGGGAATCTTGCAGTTGATGCACAGCTTCTTTTAAGGAAACAGATACTTTACTCTCGTGTTGTTCAACAGCTTTTTCCTCAAAGGAAATAGATACCTTACTCTTGTTAGACAGGTTGCATAAAACACTTCTGACTCGACTGATCGTTTCAGACTTAACTCCATCTGGTTTAGAGGGTTGGTTCCTGTAATACAACATAAGCTAAACAAGTCAAAGGTAAGGAATTTGCTTGCAGATAAACAACTTACCTCTAGTTTACTGACAATTTCTTGGCACTGAAGACACCAAAATTTTCTTCCTTTAATATTGGCTGGCTCTCGCAAAATCCCCAGTGGCGTAGCAAATAAATTTGAGGCTCTCGACCGTTTGTTGTTCGAGTTTGCGGTCTTGAATTGATTGAACAACCATGAGTCGTTGTTCGTAATATAAAACGGCTTTGCTGTAATCGCCCAAGGCATCGTAGATCACCGCCAAACTTTCTAAGGCTTGTTCTTGATTGCGATAGTCGTTCAACTCCTTAGCGATCGCCAACCGTTGTTGATGATAAGCGATCGCCTTCTCGTGATTGCCCAGAATGTAGCAGGCACTCGCCAGGTTTTTGAGAATCTGCCCTTCGATCTGGCGATCAGGAAGCTGTTGGGCGATCGCCAACAGTTCTTCATAACACTGCACTGTTTTGCTGTAATCCGATAAGGCATGGTGAGCATTGCCCAAATTTCGCAAAACTTGCCCAACCACTTTTTGGTCATTGAGTTTGTAAGCCAGAGCCAAGCTCTCTTCGTAGTAAGCGATCGCTGTTGTACAGTCTCCCTTTGCTTTGTACGCCATACCTAAGTTATTGAGGGCCGCCATTTCACCACGCAAATCACCAATCTCGCGAGAGACCGCTAAGCCTTGTTGTTTATATTCGATCGCTCTAGCGTAGTCCTCCAAGTGGCGATAAGCGTTGCCTAAATTAGCCAGGGCTTGCCGTTCGGTGCGGCGATCGAGACATTGGCGGGCGATCGCCAAAGCTTGATAAGAGTTAGCGATCGCATCTCCATAACTCCCCAAGGCATAATACGCTAGCCCAATATTACTGAGTGTCTTCCCCTCTCCTTGAGAGTCTCGAACTTTTTGATAGAGAGCCAGAGCTTGCTCAAGCGTTTGCAAGGTGGCTTCAAACGAACGAATTTGATGTTGTTCAATCCCTTTTTCTAACAGGCGATCGGCTTCTGCCTTCAGCGGATGGGGAATTTCATTCGCATCTGCGCCTTCCCCAATCCGCTCTGAAAGCGGAACAAAAGTTCCATGTTCTTCATCCAATGGTCTCACCATAAGAATTTCATCTTGATAACGTGACGCTTATAAAAGTAGATGCCGATGGAAATCGTGATTAGAAATAGCGTTTAACTGCATGGATTTTTGATGACAGATACTTGTGCCTCAAGCTTGATTGAACAGAGCAACAGCATCTTTACGTAATTTAGAGGTCTAGCTCTTCACCACCATTTCATCTAATGTGGCTTATCTTTAGGTTTATATAAAAAGCCCTTAAAGTCATAGAGTGAATGCGCTGAATTCGAGTTGTTTAATTACTGAGGCGATCGCCCCCATTCTCCGAAGAAACGCGGAAAGCGTGTTACGTTCAGAGGTTGAGATGCCTGGTTTCTCATCAACATCCTCAAAGAAGTCTGATTTACATCATCTAAAATCGGGGATCTTGAAAAAGTCACACATAGAGTCTCGTGGGTCATCGGCATTTCTTTCCCGTTCATAGTGTGTGCAGTCATTACCATTCCCCTCCTTAATCTGTCTTAATTTTTTAGACCCTGTCCTTTATCCTTCATCCTTTCTCTCAGTGCACTAAGCTGAAGAGAGTAACCTTACCTAAATTTCATGACGGCTGCATTTTCTGCTGAGCGATTGTTATTTGACCCTGCGACCCCCAAAGCAGATGCGATCGCCACTATTTTTGCCTTTCCTAATGACTACACCGTTGGCATCACAAGCCTGGGTTATCAGGTTGTGTGGGCGACTTTAGCGATGCGATCAGATGTGCAGGTCAGCCGTTTGTTTATGGATGGGCACGAGCCGTTACCCACTCAACCAGAGCTAGTTGGTTTTTCTCTCTCATGGGAGCTTGATTATGTAAACGTATTGACGTTGCTAGAGCGGTTAGAAGTTCCGTTACACACCAGCACTCGGACAGCAGATCATCCCCTGGTGTTTGGTGGGGGGCCCGTGTTAACCGCTAACCCAGAGCCATTTGCCGCTTTTTTTGATGTGATTTTGTTAGGCGATGGAGAAACCCTGTTAGATGACTTTGTCACGACCTATCAACAGGTGCGAAATGCCGATCGCACCACACAATTGCAGCATTTAGCACAGGTTCCAGGCATTTACATTCCCAGCTTGTATCACGTTACCTATCAAGACACTCAAGGGGCGATCGCTTCAATTCAACCGATCAGCAGTCACATTCCGGCGATCGTCGAAAAGCAAACCTATCGCGGCAATGTCCTCTCAGCTTCTACGGTCGTGACCGAAAAAGCCGCCTGGGAAAACATCTACATGGTGGAAGTGGTGCGGAGTTGCCCAGAGATGTGCCGCTTTTGTCTAGCCAGCTATTTGACCCTGCCCTTTCGCACAGCTAGTTTAGAAGCTTCTCTGATTCCGGCGATCGAGCGGGGGCTAACCGTTACCAATCGTCTGGGTCTGCTAGGAGCCTCCGTTACTCAACACCCTGAGTTTGAAACCTTGCTCGACTACCTCAGTCAACCTCAGTTTGATGATGTGCGGCTTAGCCTTGCCTCTGTGCGAACTAATACCGTTACCCAAAAGCTGGCGGAGGTGTTGGTCAAACACGACAGTCGTTCCATCACGATTGCGGTTGAGAGTGGCAGCGATCGCCTGCGACAGATCATTAACAAAAAGCTGACCAACGACGAAATTATCCAGGCAGCCATCAACGCTAAAGCAGGCGGACTGAGCGCGCTCAAGCTCTATGGCATGGTCGGGATTCCGGGTGAAGTGTCAACAGACCTGGATCAGACAATCGCGATGTTGCGCGACATCAAACGCGCCGCACAAGGGCTACGACTAACTTATGGATGCAGCACCTTTACCCCCAAAGCCCATACCCCGTTTCAGTGGTTTGGGGTGAATACGGATGCCGAAAAGCGACTCAAAACGTTGCAAAAACAACTGCGATCGCAGGGCATCGACTTTCGTCCAGAGAGCTACAACTGGTCTGTGATTCAAACTCTCATTTCACGGGGCGATCGCCGTTTGACCCCACTGTTAGAACTGACCCGACACTATGGCGACTCCTTGGGCAGCTATCGTCGCGCATTTAAAGCGTTGCAAAACCAACTACCCCCACTCGATTACTACGTTCATCAACCCTGGTCTACAGAACAAACCCTCCCTTGGGAGCACCTCAAAGGACCGTTGCCCAAACAAACCCTACTCAAGCATTTAGAGAGTGCCAAAGAGCACTTCCCAACGTTTGCAGCAGTATAATTCAACGCCTATTTCTCCTCAAATGAATAAGATAACCCCGTGTGCGACTTTCCCCAGATCCCCGGTTGCTGTGACGCAAATCAGACTACTTTAAGGATGCCGAACGAGCAACCAGGGATCTAAACTTCAGCGATAAGGGCGTTTCGCGAAACGCCCTTACAAAATTCATACCTTCAATCAGCAACGCCCAGGAAATTAGCAATCTGCCCCAGTTTCATACGGCAACCTTATACCTTCAGTGCAAAGATCTTCTCAATCACAGTGGCGACTACTTTATCAGGGGTTGAGGCTCCAGAGGTGATGCCCACCGTGATCTGGCCATCGGGTAGCCAGTTCTCCTGAACCACTAAGTCTTGCTTTAAGGGTTTGTGTTCAACCCGATTACCTGGGCCAATGCGCTCAGCACTATCAATGTGATAAGAGGGGATGTTCCGCTCGATCGCGATCTCTTGCAAGTGGGTGGTGTTGGAGGAGTTGTAACCTCCGATTACGACCATCAGATCGAGCGGCTCATCCACCAGTTGAAACATCGCATCCTGTCGTTCTTGCGTAGCATCACAGATGGTGTTGAAGCTGAGGAAGTGCTCATTCAGGTGAGCAGGACCATATTTTCGCAGCATCGTGTGCTCAAACAGTTTACCGATTTGCTCTGTTTCGCCTTTCAACATGGTGGTTTGGTTGGCAATGCCAATGCGCTCCAGGTCGCGATCGGGGTCAAATCCGGCTGAGCAAGCACGGTTAAACTTGGTCATAAATTCGGTGCGATCGCCCCCATTAAGAATGTAGTCGGAGACATACTGCGCCTCTGCTAGATTCAACACGATCAAATAAGTGCCCGCAAAGGAGCTAGTGGCGATCGTCTCTTCATGGTTGTATTTGCCATGAATGATCGAGGTGTAATCTACTTTTTTATGCTTCTCAACCGTGTTCCACACCTTTGACACCCAGGGGCAAGTCGTGTCAACAATGGTGCAGCCCTTATCGTTGAGCAGTTGCATTTCCTGTACGCTCGCTCCAAACGCAGGCAAAATTACCACATCGCCTGACTCAACTACCGAAAAATCCTTATCCCCCGTTTCAACCGGAATGAACCCGACCTGCATCTCGCGCAAACGCTGATTTACCGAGGGATTATGAATGATTTCATTGGTGATCCAGATGCGCTCACTGGGAAAGTGTTGACGTGTCTCATATGCCATCGCCACAGCTCGTTCTACCCCCCAACAGAAGCCAAACGCCTCCGCCAACCGAATCGTCACCTCTCCTTGCGTCATCGTATAACCGTTGTCACGGATCTGCTGAATCAAGTCGCTTTGATACTCTGACTGCATTTGCTCAGACACGTCTTCATCATGTCCAAAGCCTTTGCGGTGGTAATGGTCAGAGTTATTGAGCGATCGCTTAAACGCTTTGGTGTCCATTCCTTGTTGTTATTTAGGGAAGTTATATTCAGCCTATCAAAAATGGGGAATGAGGCAGAACTGAATCAACCGCCCAACCTATTGAAAAAGCTATCGATTGTATAGAGAATTGGGGTCAATCCGGTTTTGAAGAGATATCGAGAGAGAAAAGGGTTCCCATTTCCTATTCTCTACTCTCCACTGCTTATTTCTTTAAGAAAAGGGCTTGCTCAGCTTGACGACGACGGGTTAAGCCAGGTAACACTTTTCCAGCGGCTTTGTTCCACTTGAGAAATTCCTGCGCTGCCGCCTCATAATTGCCCTGGTTTAGCAGTTTTAGCAATGTTGACTTTTGCAGTGCCCCAGCCCCTAGGTTATAGGTAAAGGAGACTAACGCGCTAAATTGATTGTCCGTTAAGGGAACAGTCACTGCGCTATTGACGGCCTTTTCAAACTTTTCAACGTCTTTACGTAACAAATCTTCGGCTTGCTCAGCCGTAATGCGATCGCCCATCTTGACCCCAGCCGTCGTGCCATAACCAATGGTTGGCACCTTTGCCGGACAAAGATAAGCCTCTAGCCTTAACCCTTCAAACTGCTTGATCAGATCTAGACCCGCCTGGTTAATTTTGCCTTTGCCCGGTTTTGTAGTATCAGCTTGAGGCGATGGTGTAGAAATAGGTTTAGCGGTGGCTTGAGGGTCAGGTTGAGGTTTTGGTGGTGGCGGTGGTGTAGGCCCCTCAATCATGCAGTGAGTTTTGTGGATATACCAAACGCTAGAGCCATTAAAGGGAGCCTCAAAACAAACCTTGTAATGGTCTTGCAGGTCTTCTCCAGGAACTGCATAAGCATAGGAATGCAGATAAATTCGACAGGGGTCTTTAGAAACTTTTTCTTCAGACAACAGGTCTGCTTCAGACGCAACACGGCGTTTGAGCAGAGTCGGTTGAGTAATTCTGAGAACTAAACGTGCGTCAGCAGGTGTTGCCATAGCAGATGCGAAATTATCTACACCTTTAAGTAGAACAAATTTTCACCCATTCACAAATCAAATTTTAGTAAAACTTCAACTGAAATTCGGTAGATTTCTACAAAGTTTTCCAAATCAGTTGAAATGGGACACGGTTGTAGAGAGATCTAGAGAGAAATCTATCATCAGGAGTTGACCTATCAAAAAGCGATCGCCTCTTGGGTTGAGAAGCGATCGCCCTTCGATTTCAACTAAGTTGTTGGGAGAATGAATAGTCCCAAACAGCTTAAAATGTGCCGTGCCCACTGGGAAGTTGTTGCTAGTAGCTCACAACATTCGCACTACATACCTCAATAAGTTTCAGACACACTTAGGTGCAAAGGGGTAACAAGCAAGGTAATGCCCTTTATCCCAATCACACTAACCCAGGTGCCTGGAAGTGCGATGAGCGAGAAATTTGACCGATAGAATTGAGCAGGCCACTCACTCGATTGAAATTTAACTCGCCCAGGTTCCTCCGAGGTGATCATATCGATCACTTTGCCAGGCACTGACAGAGGAAATAGTTGCACTGTATCGAGAAGGTAAAGCTGAGTTGTCATTTCGTTGTTCCCTCGCAACTGACGTCCAAAGAAGCAAAATAAGCCCAAGCAACCCCACAAAAATAGCCAACGAGCCGTCTGGTGATGGGCTGGGTGGAGTTTCAGTTTGAGAAATATCACGACGATAGTCGCATCGAACACACATCAAAAGGCTGCCGTGTTGGAGAATGCTCGTCTGATTGCACTGAGGGCACGACAAGTGTGGATGATGACATGAACCCAAACTCGAACCTGACTCAACTTGGTAGACCATAAGACCCCTCGCAGTTGAAAAGAAATCTCTCACACTACCTTTGTAAATAGTGGCAGTCGGAGAAATAGTGTTTCTGCAACACTGCAACAGGGATGTTTTAAAGAAACTTAACAATTCACCAAAGTAAAATCTTTTGGGGATCAGTCGCTAGTCGGTGTAGAGATCAACCAACGACATCCACTCAAACAAAATGCTCATTCAAGGACAATCCTGAAAACGTATTGTATCAGACTGTGGATTAAATTGCCCCCCATTCTCTCAAACCCTTGACGACTGGCGAATGACCCTACTCCTAAGCTTTTTCACGAATCCAATAGGATTGCTATAGAGGGGTGAATTTATTTAGAGAACGCGATGTGCCATGTAGGGGTTTAGATCCCTGGTTTTTCGTTGGAGTTGCCTGAAAGGTGCCTTGTTACATCCCTACAAACCGGGGATCTAGCATAGTCGCACATAGGTTTAGAGACTATTCCCTCAGCATAAACCCTTGGTATTCCACACCTGGATTTGTAATATTTAAACCTGGCATTTTTTTCCTAAATGCGTAGAATTATAGGTATTTATCAGGCGTGCTAATACTTGACCGAATTTATAAATGTCACCGAATCGCTTGCAGTTAACAAACGATGGTCTTAAGGTTGCCAATTTAGCGTTAAACGAAATATTTGATGGAAATAAAACCAGACTTGCACGAGAAGCAGGAGTCGATCGCACTACTGTTTTTCGCTTCTTTAATCGAGCCAACTTAGAGTATGAGAAGTTTGATGCCATTTGTGCTGCCCTTGACACGATCGCTGAGCAAATTGGTGCGGAACCCAATGGGGCAACTATCGCGGATGAGAATGATGATTTAGAAACCCTCGTCAAACAAGTTCGCAAAAGTGTTCAACATCGAATTCAAAACGATTGTGGAGTCATGCAGCTTTTGGTGACATCCAGAAATGTTGAAACTGGCGGAGTTTATATTGATGCTCAACTGGTGAAACCCCACGCTTCAGAGAGCAGTATTGCAGATGAGGAAAGTCTTCAAGGCGAAGCGGATGACATTAACTTTGACCGTTTTGGGTTTCGCGTGCTCAACAGTCAGCGATTTGCAGGGGAAACGGTTGCTCAACACCATGAACGGTTGTTTGTGTATGGCAAGCCTGGTTCAGGCAAAACCACCTATTTGCAATGGTTAGCCCTGCGTTGCAGTCAAGGCAGTTTTTTTTCCAATTACGTTCCTATATTTCTGATCTTTAAGGATTTTGCTGAAGCAGAACGTCAACCTACCCTGCAAAACTACATTGAGCAATATTTAGCTTCTTGTCGAGTCAATAACCCCACCACCGTAACGCATCGCTTGTTAATGGAAGGGCGAGTGTTGTTGCTGTTGGATGGGTTAGATGAGGTGCAAGAGAGCGATCGCCGCCGAGTGCAAAATCAAACCCAAGAGATTGTTACTCGCTTTAATAAGTGTCGGTTTGTTTTTAGTTGCAGACCTCCCCTGCGAATGCGATTGCCCGGATTTGAAGAAGTCGTGATTGCTGACTTTAATCGCAGACAAATTGCAGCGTTTTCTCAACGGTGGTTTGAAATTATTGACCAAGCCGATCGCAGTTCACAGTTTATGGATCGGCTGAGCCGCAACATTGCCCTGGCTGAGTTAGCTCGCACACCTCTCTTGTTGACGTTGCTCTGTCTGGTGTTTGACTCAGACGGGCAGTTTCCACGTACTCGGTCTGATTTATATCAGCGAGGAATTGAAATTTTGCTAGAGCAATGGGATGTTTTTCGTAATGTTGAGCGTAATAATAGCGTCCAAGATGCTCATTACCAACTGTTAAAGCCCAGAGCCAAAAAAGTACTCTTGAGCTATATTGCAACCAAGTTTTTTTTAGAGCAGAAAATATTTTTTTGGAAGCGAGATGTCGAACTCATTATCGAGGGCTTTTTTGAGAAGGTTTATAAGATTGACCCCATTCACATTTCTGCCAGTGCCATTCTGCAAACGATTGAGTTACAACATGGGTTGCTGGTCGCCAGAACATCCAATTACTGTTCATTCTCCCATCTCACCTTTCAAGAATACTTCACTGCCAATTATCTGGTTTCTAATCAGAAATATGATGTGGTTTACAAACATATCACTGAAAACCGCTGGCGATTTGTCATTGAGTTGATTGCAGAACTATTAGATGAATCGTCTATTGATAGCTTTATCGAAAACTGTAAGCAAAGCCTAGATATCTTTGTTGACTCTAAGAAGAAACTTTGTGACTTTTTAAAGTGGATTAACACCTTTGTTAATTCCCTGGCTCATACCGTTCCCTTGGATCAGCCCTATAAACATACTCTGTTACGAGCCTGGTATTTTGTCTTTACGATTGAAGATACCGGGGCGACTTCTAGCCTTGTCTCAGCTTCTAGAGGCAAATTTGATTTCCCCGATTACTCCACTGCAACTAGCATCATCTCCAGCAAAGCGTTGGATCTCCATCTGTTGTTTTATCGTGCTTTTCATGCCAGCTCTACGCAACATGAACTATTTCTCAATGTTGTCAAAAAGATTTATGAAAAAGTCAAGGGTTCAGATGTGCAAATGGAAACGTCACTTGAGGGGTGGCTGATTCAAATTGAGAAGGATCTATCGAATTATCCACATGCGAGAGATTGGTGGAAATTTAGACAATCTTATTGGCAAGACCGAATTCAAAAACTGATGTTATTGCGACTCAATCTGCGCTGTGATTGGAATTTTAGTGAAGAAGAAAAGAATGCTCTGCGGCAATATTATGATGCTACTAAATTGCTCTCTGAATGTATGAATCGGTCTCGAAAAACAAGTGATGAAACCTATCACAAGATCACGAGGAACCTATTAAAGCTAGGCATTGAGGAAGAGATCTAAAGGTTAAATGCTCGTGACGAGGCTTTGTCTTATCCACACGTCAAACCTGGAGACGAGCAAATTCATTTCGTTCCCGCATTTAATATTTCTAGAGTAAAATTTTGCTGAGTTGCCTTTTCAGAAACCCCCTGTGCGACTATTCCAGATCGCCGGTTTCTAGGGATGTCATCAGACACCTTCTAGTCAGCTCCAGCGAGAAACCGGGGATCTAAACCCCTCAGTTGCCCATCGCCTTGCCCCCAACCTTTAGATGAGTCCTGAGTTGCCCCCTTCTAGTGATGCGGTTAAGCAGTTGACCGAAACGGTATCTACCCTTGTGCGGTGGGTAGCAGAACTGATTGTCTCTAAAAACTGGTTTACGCTGCTAATTTTGGTGGCGATCGCCCTCCTCTTTCTCTTCAAACCAGAGGGAGGGATTGCCCTCAAAGCCGTGGCGATCGCCCCCACCCTCAATCTCCCACCCTCAATCCGCCGCCAATAACTGAGCAACCGTCAAATTCAGTTCACCCAACTGAGGCGATCGCACAATCTCCTCTCCACTATAGGTAGCCACTTCCCTGTAAACATCATCGGCGAGTTCTAACACCAACACCGTTTTAAGCTGGGGGTCAATAATCCAATATTCCGGAATGCCTCGGTCTTGATACTGCATTCGTTTAGCGACGTAATCTCTGTCTCGCTGCAATTCACCAGGGCTAACCACTTCAACCACCAACACGGGTGGAGCCATCGACAAGCGTAGGGTATTGCGACGACGCAATTGCTCAATATGGTCTTCCCGCAAAATCGTCAGGTCTGGATAGCGATTTTTAGGTTCTCCTCGCACTTCCAGTTCTAACCCGTGAGGTCTGACTCTTAAATGACCTACAATCGCGGCAAATTGAAGGGCTAGAAAAAAAGCGATCGCTGTATTTTCCCCTGATTCTGGTGGCACTTCAATTAATTCTCCGTTAAACAATTCATACAAACAATCCGTCCCGTCGTCATAGGACAGATATTCGTCAAAGCTTTGGAATCTAACCTTGGCTTGGGTCATGCTATTAATCGGAGTTGCCCTGCTACTCTAGCTTGCTTTTATTCTATTGGTTTCACGCCCATTCATTATCTATAGCAATCCCAAATGAGTTGTGAGAGGCGCACCCCTCCTGGGTGCGCCTCTCACAACCTGCTAATCTCACAAATGATTTAGGACTGCTATATAGGTAGTCTAAATACCAGTTGGTAGTCTTTCAGAACGGTACAGTGTTTAATAGTTACCACTTGTCGCTTTTGTATTTATCAAACTGACTGCATGACCGCAACAACAGTACCGTCAATCGATTGGGATGCCTTCGTCACCGCATTAGGAAGCATAGAAGTGATTCGCGATGCGACTCAAATCGCCAAACTCTCTCGCGATTACTACAGCTATAGCCCCATCTTGCAAGCCCTGTTGTCTGACAAAGTCGGCGATTTAGTGGTGCGCCCAGTCGATGAATCAGAGGTGCTCAAAGTTGCTAAAACCTGTGTTCAATTTCGAGTTCCCCTGACGATTCGGGGGGCAGGGACGGGCAACTACGGGCAGTGCGTTCCCTTACAAGGGGGGGTGATTCTCGATTTGACCCGGATGCAAAGCGTCAAGTGGGTGAAGCCCGGTCTGGCGTGTGTCGAACCCGGAGTCAAACTGGTCAGTCTCGACAAACAAACTCGTGAAATCGGGTGGGAGATCCGCATGGCACCCTCCACCTACCGCACCGCAACCGTTGGAGGATTCATCGGTGGCGGCAGTGGCGGCATTGGCTCGATCACCTATGGGCAATTGCGCGATCGCGGCAATCTGCATGCAGTCCGGGTAGTGACAATGGAAGACGAACCGCGGGTGATCGAGTTGCGCGGCGACGATGTGCAAAAAGTGAACCATGCCTATGGCACAAACGGCATCATAACCGAACTAGAGATTCCGTTAGGCCCCGCCTATCCCTGGGCAGAACTGATCGTCACCTTCCCTGATTTCATGACAGCTGCTCGCTTTGGTCAGGCGTTAGGCGACTCAGACGGCATCATCAAAAAACTGATTTGCATCTGTGCTTCCCCCATTTCCAATTACTTTGCCGCATTGCGGAGCTTCATTCCAACTGATAGTCACTGTGCTCTGTTGATGATTGCCGAACCTTGTTTGGAGCCATTTGGCGAATTAGTACGAGAGTTTGGCGGCACCATCTGCTATCAAAAAACAGCCCAGGAAGCCAGTAAAGGAGCGGCGATCGCTGAATTTAGCTGGAACCACACCACCCTCCACGCCCGCAGTGTTGACCCAACATTGACGTATCTGCAAACGCTGTTTCCGTTCGACAAAGACCTGAAACTGCTCGATCATATGTATCACCACTTTGGCGATGAAGCCATGATGCATCTAGAGTTCATTCGGGTGGGCGGGTGTGTGCTGCCAGCAGCACTACAAATTGTTCGCTTTTCAACGCCTGAGCGGCTACAGGAAATCATCCAATATCACGAAGACAACGGCGCATTTATTGCCAATCCCCACACTTACATCTTGGAAGATGGAGGTCGCAAAACGATCGATCCAGTGCAGCTGCAATTTAAAGAAATGGTCGATCCTTACGGCTTACTCAATCCCGGCAAGATGAAAGCGTGGGAGCAAGCTCATTGATTCAATCCCACGCATTAATAACTTGTGTGCAACGTTTCTCATATCCCCAGTTCTGCTTATTACGGGAACTAGCCCTCTCAGTTGTATCTTGATATCAAGGTTGACGTAGCTGAAGCATCGCTTTTTGAGCAGCGTGACGATACTGGCGCAGCCAAACAGCCATGCTCCGTGGAGTTCTAGTCTCTAGCACTCTCGCTCCAGTTGCCGTGAAGAAGTCTTGGTAAAAAGGAGCTGACGGGGTGACAAACACAGCTCTAAGGCTGATCGGGTAACAATTTGAGCAAAATCTAGTAAAAAAGGATAGGTCGTTTTTTAGGCAGACCTATCCCAATGAATATATTGCCTCCATCCTACCAAACCCATCTCAAA
>JANRJA010000004.1:0-4722 GCA_033764315.1 Oculatellaceae cyanobacterium bins.114 | reverse complement strand
TTTGAGATGGGTTTGGTAGGATGGAGGCAATATATTCATTGGGATAGGTCTGCCTAAAAAACGACCTATCCTTTTTTACTAGATTTTGCTCAAATTGTTACCCGATCAGCCTTAGAGCTGTGTTTGTCACCCCGTCAGGTTTTGGTGTTAGAAAACGGGCATGTCCTCGGTATTTTGACGGAACGAGACGTGGTTCGTTTGAGTGCCCAACAACTCCCACTAGACCAATTAACCATGCGAGAGGTCATGGAGCATCCCGTTGTCACACTGTATGAGTCTGCCTTTACCGATTTAATAGGGACGATTAACCTACTTCAGCAATATCGTATCCGCCACTTACCTATCTTGAATGATCAAGATCAGCTTGTTGGGCTGGTGACTCATGAAAGCTTGCGCCAAATCTCTCGCCCTATCGACCTCCTGCGGTTGCGACTGGTGTCTGAGGTGATGACCTGCCAGGTAATTTGTGCCGCACCTGACGATCGCATGTTGACGATCGCCCAACAGATGGCAGAGCATGGGGTTGGCTCTGTCATGATTGTGCAACCGAGTCCTCAATCTGAATCACTGTCTACTCCGCTAGGAATTGTGACCGAACGAGACATTGTGCAATTCCAGGCATTGGGGTTAAATCTGGCAACCTGCCTAGCCCAAACGGTGATGAGCACCCCCATTTTTGCGGTTAAACCCGACGATCCGCTTTGGGTTGTGCAACAAATCATGGAACACCGCTTAATTCGTCGATTAGCGGTGACAGGCGACCAGGGAGAGTTATTGGGCATTGTTACCCAAACCAGTTTGTTGCAAGCTCTCAAACCAATCGAGTTATACAAATTAGCAGAGCTATTAGAAAAGAAAATAGTGAAACTAGAAGCTGAAAAAATTCAACTTTTAGAAAGCCGCACAATAGAACTAGAACAACAGGTTGAAGCTCGAACGATCGCTCTCAAAACAAAAGCAGAGCGAGAACGATTAGTCACAACGATTGCCACTCAAATTCGCTCTTCCCTGAGCCTGCAAACTATTTTAGATACAACCGTTGAGCAAGTGCGTCAGGTGTTAGGTTGCGATCGCGTCAACATTTGGCAGTTTACAGCCGATTGGCAGACCATCGCCGTTGCTGAGTCTACTGACTCTTCCCAGTCGTTAATCGGCAAGCAGATTAGCGATACCTGTTTTAAGCAAGATCAGGCTGAGATTTATCGCCAGGGACACATTCGAGTCATCTCAGATATTTACACCACTGAACTGACAGATTGCCATCGAGAGTTGCTCATCGAACTCCAGACCCGTGCCAAAATTTTGGTGCCGTTGCTCTGTGGTGATCACCTCTGGGGGTTGCTCAATGTCACCGAAAGTCAACATCCTCGCCAATGGCAACCCGAAGAAGTAGAACTTCTGCAAGCCTTGTCTGCGCAACTGGCGATCGCTCTTCAGCAAGCCACCACCCACCAACAATTACAAGAGGAACTGCAAGAACGGCAGCAAGCAGAAGCCCGTCTGCGCAATAGCGAACAACACTATGCCACCCTAATTAGCAACTTACCGGGTTACATCTATCGGCTTCACAATGACCTCAACTACACTCCCGAATTTATTAGCACTGGAGTTGAAGCAATCACAGGCTATAGCCAGAATGAATATCTGGTTGAACGCACTATTTCCTGTAATCAAGAGATCCATCCCGACGATGTCGATGAAGTTTTGGAGCAGGTGCAGCAATCGATTCGCGATCGCCAACCCTATGAGTGCGAATATCGGATTATCACCAAAACAGGTGAAGAAAAATGGGTTTGGGAACGGGGTCGCGGCATCTATGCAAATGATGGAACGATGACGTATCTAGAAGGATTCGTGACAGACATAACGGATCGCAAACGGGCTGAAACGACCTTACTGCAAAGTGAAGCCAAAGGTCGGGTGATTTTAGCCACGATTCCTGACCTGATGTTGCGAATCGGCTCAGATGGGGTCTTTCGAGAGGTCGTCACCCGATGTCGAGAGTTGGATGTGGTTCCTCCAGAGATCAATCCTGTGGGTCGCCTAATGGCAGATTTGCTACCCGCCGCTATGGTCTCACGACAGTTTCACTATGTGCAAAAAGCTTTGCAGACAGGTGAGTTGCAAGTCTATGAGCAACAAGTTCTGGTGGGCGATCGCCTCCAGGATGAAGAGATCAGAGTGATCAAAAGCGGCCACGATGAAGTCTTGATGATGATTCGCGATATCAGCGATCGCAAACAATCAGAACGGCAACTTCAAAGCCTGATTGCTGGAACTGCGGCAACTACAGGGCATGACTTCTTCCTGGCAATGGTGCAATATATCGCCGAAGCCCTAAATGTTTCATATGCCATCGTCACTGAACAGGTTGGCGACACCCTCAATGCCCTGGCATTTTGGGCAAACGGTGCTCCGCAACCCACCTTTTCTTACCATCCTGCCAAAACTCCCTGCGAGCGAACCTTGCTAGACGGCAAATTTTATTGCCCATCCCTCGTGCAACAGCAGTTTCCTGACGACCCTGATCTGGTTTATATGCAGGCAGAAGCTTATATGGGCATTGCCCTATGCGATACTCAGGGCAAATCCATCGGCAACCTCTGCATCCTCAATCAGCAACCAATCCCAAACCCTCAGTGGACAGAAGACCTGCTGCGGGTTTTTGCTGCCAGGGCAGTTGCCGAGCTAGAACGCCAACGCGCAATGACCTTGTTAGAAAAGCTCAATGCCGATCTAGAAGAGCGGGTGGCTCAGCGTACAACTCAACTGCGAGAGCAAGAAGCCCAGCTACAAGATTTCTTCGATAACGCCAATGACCTAATTCAGAGTGTTTTATTAGAAGATGGGCGATTTGAATATGTCAATCGGATGTGGCGAGACACCTTGGGCTATTCAGCAGCCGAGGTACAGACACTGACTCTCTTTGATATTTTGCATCCCAGTTGTCAACCCCATTGCCGCGAGATCATTATCCAAATGCAGGCTGGCAAACTCTGCACCCTAGAGCGGGTAGAGCTAACCTTTATCACCAAGAATCAACAAGCTATTTTAGTCGAAGGAAGCATTAACTGTCGCCTCGAAAACGATCGCCCTGTGGCAACACGCGCCATTTTCCGAGACATCACAGAGCGCAAAGTAGCAGAGCAACTGTTACACGATCGAGAAGCTCGTTATCGTGCCTTAATGGATGGAGCCAGCGATGCGATTTTGGTAGCTGATCAACACGGCAACTTGTTAGAGGTCAATCACAAAGCAGAAGAACTCTTGGGCTATTCTCGTGCAGAATTGACCTCTATGCACTTTACCCAGCTCCACCTACCTGAAGAGCTGTCGAGCATCGCTGCATCCTTTGAGGGGCTGGTCAGTCAACCCTTATCTCACGTGTTTAACATCAACCTTCTCTGCAAAGACGGGAGCATTATCCCAGTTGATGTTTCAGCCTCCGTGATTGAGATTCACGGCGAAAAAATCCTCCAGGGGATTTTCCGTGATATTCGCGATCGCAAACAAGCTGAGCAAACGATTCGTCAACAGGCAGAACAAGAAACCTTGTTGCGAGAAATCACTCAACGCATTCGTCAATCATTGGATCTTCAGACCATCTTTAATACGGCATGTCAGGAAATTCGCCAGTTGATGAAAGCCGATCGGGTCGGCATCTTCCAGTTCTATCCTGAATCCAATTTTGATGATGGTGAGTTTTTAGCTGAATCGTCTGCCGAAGGGATTTCTTCCATTGTGGCCGTGCAAGTTCACGACCACTGTTTTGGCAGCAAATATGCTCCCCTTTACACTCAAGGCAGATACGCGGCGATGGATGACCTTTATCAATTAGAAGAATGTCATACCCATGTCTTAACCCAATTTCAGGTACGTGCCAATTTGGTAATGCCGTTGTTGTGTGGAGATTCGCTGTGGGGCTTGTTGTGTATCCATCAATGCGCCTCAACTCGCCACTGGCAACAGCCAGAGATTAAGCTAACCCAACAAATTGCTAACCAATTGGCGATCGCCATCCAACAAGCTAACTTATTTGAACAATTGCAGCGAGAACTGGTAGATCGACAGCAGGCAGAAACCAACCTCACCAACAGCAACCAGCAACTTGCCATATCTAATCAGGAACTGGCTCGTGCCACCCGTCTCAAAGATGAGTTTTTAGCTAATATGAGCCACGAACTCCGAACTCCTCTTAACGCCATTTTGGGAATGACTGAAGGGCTAGAAGAAGAAGTTTTTGGCAAACTCAATGCTAAGCAAATTAAAGCACTGAAAACAATTGGACGCAGCGGATCACATTTGTTGGAGTTGATCAACGATATTCTGGATGTTGCCAAAATTGAATCAGGTCAAATCGAACTCGATCTCACCCCGACCTCTGTCAATTTCCTTTGCCAGTCCAGTCTGGCATTCATCAAACAACAAGCCCTAAAAAAGCGCATCCAAATTGAGATCAAACTGTCACCTAACTTACCTGATTTGTTGATCGATGAGCGGCGCATGCGCCAAGTCTTGATCAATCTTCTCAATAATGCTGTTAAGTTCACTCCAGAGGGAGGACACATCACTCTCAAAGCTCGTGTTCAAGGAGGTTTTGCCGACTCAGATGGAATGACTGAACCCTCTCAAACCTTTTTACAGATTGCGGTCATCGATACAGGCATTGGCATTGCCCCTGAGCATATTAGTAAGCTGTTTCAGCCCTTTATTCAAATCGAT
>JANRJA010000224.1:0-15320 GCA_033764315.1 Oculatellaceae cyanobacterium bins.114 | reverse complement strand
TGCCGATGATGTGATGGAAACAGCTTGTGGGCTGCACAACTTTCGCTTGACACACCGAAAGATTGCAGTTGCTTAGATAACGATTTCCGAAGGAGATTTCCGTTTTTGTCCCATCCCCCTTATTTCCGATTAAGTCTATTGAACTCAATTCTCAGAGTGCTCGATGCTAATGGTACTCAACTAGCACTGAGTGATAACAATGCAGCACCTGGGGAATATTTAGGTGAAGAATCTTACATTCAGTTTTTAGCCAGTACAACAGGAACATACTACATTGGGGTCAGTGGAGCTAATAATGCTGCTTACAACCCGCTTATTGCAGATAGCGGCACTTTAGGAGACAGTGGCGGCTACGATATCACGATTGAAATTCAAAATCAGGAACCTAACAACGCGATCGCCACAGCGTTTGATACCGCAGTTAGATCCTACAGCGGGTATACCACAGTAGCTAAGATTGGTGACAATACAGGAGCATCTCCAGAAAGGGATGTTGATTTCTACAAAGTGTACCTCGATTCAGGAGATCTCCTTGAAGTCTCAACTGACACTGATAATCTCGCAGCCAGTCTTGATAAAGTAGACACTTATTTGCGGTTGTTTAATGCTAATGGGACTCAACTCACCCAAAATGACGATAGCTCTATGAATGTTGGAGGATCTTCGACCGACTCGTTTATGGGTTTTAGAGCCAGCACTGCCGGAACCTATTACGTTGGGGTCAGTGGATTTAATAATGCTACTTATGATCCACTAACAGGAGCAGGCGGCACAGTTGGAGATACAGGATTCTATAGCCTTACGGTTTGGCGATCGCGTTAATGAGCAAGGCAATTACAGAGGGCAGTGAGAACCATGAGGGTAGTAAGAACCAGGTGGACTTCAAACCAATCCAAACTTTCTGTAACCTGTGCAGGCAGGTTTTGTCCTTGTAGTTGCGACTTTAGTCGCCAATGCTACCTAAAGCGGTTTTCAGACAAGTGCCACACAGCAAATGACTGGGATTCAGGCGATACAACACGTTGATGTGGTACACACAAATGAAAATTGCTGTAAGTCTAGACTTTTAAGACACGCTTTTAAGACACGCATTTAATGCGAGGCATACTATGAAAATTACAAGCTTTGTCTGACCCATTATAGATTCAAGGGTCTGTCCAAAATTTGGGTAAAACCTGTTTTACCTTCTCCATCTCACCTGAAAAAGATAACAAAGTTTGTGTAAAGTCTTGGTCTTGATTTCCGGGATCATTGTTTGCCAAACTGGATACACTCTTGAAATCCTTGAAATCGTCACAGGCATCACAACAATGGACGGCATTACGCCAGATCCCCTGAATGCTTTATCAAACGGGCATCCTACATTGGGCATCGTTGATAGCAGCCTATTTCCTACCATTCGGCAAGGGGCAAACACCAGTTTAGGTGCAGATCTCAGCTATTCTAATTGGGATACCAAACCCCCCGTGGCAGAGGGTTCTAAAGCGGTTCGAGGTCTTCGGCTCTCAACCCGTGGGACTCGGCAACGGCTGATCGGCAACGCTGGTAACGACGTTTTGGACGCCTCACGGGGGGCTGGGAAGAACTATCTTAAAGGGAACGGAGGAAACGATCGCCTCTTAGCAGGCAGAAGCGATCGCCTGTTTGGAGATGCCGGAAATGATAGTTTGGATGCACGTCGTGGCAGAGGCGGCAACATTTTGTCGGGTGGCGCGGGCAATGACACGATTTACGCCAAAACCCGTGACACGGTTGATGGCAGCACGGGAGATGACATTCTTTGGGCGGGTGCTGGCAGCAACAACCTGAGAGGTGGTGCGGGTCGCGATCGCTTTTTTATTGCTGATCGTGCTTTACCCACTAGCTTCAATACCATTCGCGATTTTCAAGTAGGCATTGACAGCATCAGCGTAAATGCTCTTCCTGGAGTGACTCAATTCAGCGATCTAACTCTGACGCAACAAGGAGCCGACACGCTGATTAGCGTCCAAGGACGTGCGATCGCCCTTCTTACAGGAATCACGGCGAGTAGTCTATCTGGGCAACAACTTGGGGGAGGGGGTTCTGGAGGCTCCACGATCTCAGTGAGCAATGTCAGTGTCAGTGAGCGTGATGCGGGCACTACCACAGTGGCTGTCGATGTAACGCTCAGTGCCACCCACACCACTCCTGTTACCGTGAGTTACCAAACGGTTGCGGGTACTGCTGCGGCCAACACAGATTTCACCCCAACGAGTGGAACGCTCACCTTTGCACCGGGAGAAACCACAAAGGCGATCGCCGTTAATGTAATCAACGACACTTTGGATGAGTTTGATGAAACCTTTAGCGTCGTTTTGAGTAATCCCATTAATGGAACCCTCGGCAACAGTCAGGCACAAATCATCATTCTCGATAATGACTCTTCAGTGATTACGGCTAGTGCCACTCAAAGTGATGGCTCTAAAACCAACAACATTGACGCTGGATACGATTTCTTTTTGTATGACATCACTCCCAATGGTAATTACAGACGCGACGAAGACGGCAATGCGACGAATAATGTTGGTATCTACAGTGGGGCGATCGAAAACTTTACAGGCTATCTGCGAGAAGTTGGAATCGATCCTTTCTTGAGATTTAATCGGTTAGGCATTGGTGCAGAAGCGGATGCGTTTGATGATCTCGTTATTTCACAAGCATTAACGTTAGATCTGAGAGCACAATATATCCCCAGAGGAGGAACGATTACCCTGCCAGATGGCACCACTGAAATCGCGCCTATTAATCGGGTCGAATATCGGTTGACTAACAATCGCTTGAGAGATGAAGCAGGAATCTTTGAGTGGACGCTAATTCTCAGCACTGGACTGTTTGAAGAATCGGTTATTGATCCAATCAGTGCAGTTAATTCCATTGAATACATCATTGCCAACCAACTCTTAGCGAAAGCCGATCAAATTCGCTTTAGCGTCACATCCACTACGAATCCACAGGAATTATTCGTGGTGAATGATGCGATCAATATCAATCCAAATGGCATTGGTAGTGGGACTCCACCGCCTAGAGTGGTGTCTCGAACTACACCTCCTGACATTCCCAGACCTATGCCTTATAACAATGCGATCGCCCCAATCAATGACACGATCGCTACTGCCACTGACACAGGCTTAAGCAGTAGTGGATTTCGACGCTTTATTTTGAATACCGCAGTGGGAGTCGTTCCCACCGACTTTAGCGACCCTGGTCAGAGTAGAGATGTTGATATCTACCGAGTGCAGTTGAATTCTGGAGAAGCTCTCTCCATCGATATTGATGGAGATTTCCCGCAACTGAACTCTTACATCAGAGTCTTCGATGCCAATGGCACTCAAGTTGCATTTAATGACAACGGTACTGCCCCCGGTGAACTTGCAGGAAATGACTCCTATCTTGAATTTCAACCAACGACAACAGGAGTCTACTACGTCGCTGTCAGTGGAGCCGGGAACAGCACTTACAATTCCCAGGTTGCCAACAGTGGTGCCTTGGGAGATGCAGGTGAATACACCCTTGAGATGATTATTCGTGAATCCAATGGCACGATTCGGACGGCACTCGATGTTGAATTGGCTGAATCCTTTGGCTTCTTCTCAACTGCAACCCGCATCGGTGATCTAATTACCTTTACTCCAGGCATTGATGTTGACCTCTACAGAGTGCAGCTAACCGCCGGAGACACCTTGACTATGGATATTGATACAACAGGTTTTCCGGCGGGTCAGGGAGTAGACTCAGTGCTGAGATTATTTAACGCCAGTGGCACTCCACTCCGCTTTAGCAACGATGGTGCTGCGCCGGGTGAAGCCCTTTCAACCGACTCCTACATCTCACACACCGTAACTGCATCAGGGGTCTACTACATCGGCGTGAGTGGGTTCGGAAATTCCTCCTATGACCCCCTGACAGGAGGAAATGTTGCCAATGGAGATTTTGGAACTTACATTCTCGTTTTGACCCGTAATGCCTGACAAAGCCTGACCATGCCCCTTATCGTCAAACAACTCGTGCAATGCTAGATTCTAAGCCTTCCCCAATTTCTCCCCTTATCCGATTTTGGCAGGCAAAATCAGCTATAGGTCTTCAAATTATTGCTCTCGGCTTGCCACTACTCTGTCTCACAACAACCCGTGCGATCGCCCAAATCATTCCTGACAATACTTTGCCCGATCGCTCCATCGTTCCCGCTAATTGCACCCGATGCGAGATTACAGGTGGCACACAACGGGGCAGCAATCTGTTTCACAGCTTTCAACAGTTTTCTGTGCCTACCAATGGCGAAGCATTTTTTAACAATGCCTTTGATGTCAGAAATATCTTTAGCCGAGTCACAGGCAATTCAGTCTCCAACATTGATGGTGTGATTGCCGCCAATGGCAGTGCCAATGTCTTTTTGCTCAACCCTAATGGCATTATTTTTGGGGCAAACGCCTCATTAAACGTGGGTGGTTCTTTTATCGCGACAACGGGCGATCGCATTCTCTTTTCAGATGGGTTTGAGTTCAGTGCAGATGGGACTCCTACTGCTCCTCTGCTCACCATTAGCACTCCGATTGGGTTACAAATGGGAACGAATCCCGGAGCCATTCAAGTGCAAAACGCTAGCTTAGCTGGAGCAGCAGGCAGAACATTGGCGTTGTTGGGGGGTCGCCTGAGTCTGTCGGGAGCCGATGTGCGGGCGACTCAAGGCAGAATTGAACTGGGCAGCGTTGCCACAGGTACGGTCGGTTTAACTCCCACCGCTCAAGGTTGGCTGTTCAATTACAGCGATGTTTCAGCCTTTCAAAACATGGCGTTGAGTAATGGCACCTCCGTGGATGCTAGCGGCAATCGGGGTGGCGAGATTCAAGTGCAAGGACAACGAATTCAAGTTATAGAAGGGAGTCAGATTCGGTTGGTGGCTCGTGCCTCTGAACAGACTGGAAACATCCAGGTGAGAGCGAGCGATCGCCTGGAGTTAGTCGGTGACCCGACTCGATCCACGCCGACGGGGTTGTTTAACGAAGTGCGACAAGCCGCCACCGGACGAGGCAGCACGTTAACCATTGAGACGGGACAGCTAATTGTTAGCAATGGAGCACAGATCTCGACCAACACCTTTGGCAGTGGGCAAGGGGCAAATTTAAGGATCACTGCGACTCGATCGGTTGACCTGAGTGGCAGTGTTTTACAAAGGGGCGATCGCTTACCCAGTGGACTGTTTACTGCGGTTGTACAGGACACGACCGATCCAGCCGCGGTGCCTGCCACAGGTCAAGGTGGAACGCTAACATTGCAAACACCCCAACTCACCCTCAGTCGGGGTGCCCAGATTTCTACCAGCACGTTTGGGGCAGGCAATGCAGGCAATCTGCGAATTGTGGCGGATTTGATTAACCTCGATGGCACCGTACCTGGAACCAATGAACCAACCGCGATCTTTGCCAATGTTGCCGAAGTGCCAACCGCAACGGGCAATGGTGGAGCACTGACCATCACGAGCGATCGCTTGACCGTTCGAGGGGGAGCACAAATCGGTACAACGGCTCAAAATACTGGACAGGGTGGAGTCTTGAGCATTACTGCCAATTCGGTGGTGCTGAGCGGCACATCCCCAACCGCCCAATTTCGAGGCGAAGGTAGAAGCGGTTTGTTTGTCTCTGCTGAACCTGCTCTGACGGATGGTACGGTCACCACTGCCAATGCAGGCGCACTCATTTTGACTGCCACTGATTTGCTAGTAGAAGATGGCGCGTTAATCTCGGCAGATAATTTTGGTTTGGGTCGAGGCGCAGATTTGACGCTCAATGTCGATCGCCTGCAAATTCTCAATGGCGGAGAAGTGGGGGCAAGTTCTTTGTTAGAGCAGGGTTTTCGCGATCGCACCCGTGGACCTGGTGGAACCGTCACCATCAACGCCGCTGATCGGATTGAGGTAACAGGGACAGGCAACATCGGCGGACAAACGGTTAACAGTGGCATTTTTACCCTGGCAGAAGGTACTGGAGCCGCTGGAGATATTCGCTTACGAACGCGATCGCTCTCCCTTGACAATCGAGCCTTGCTCTCGGCAGAAACCGCTAGTACTCAAGGGGGCAACATTACCTTAGGTGTCAGCAACTTGGTGTTACAACGCAACAGCCGCATCTCAACCAGTGCCGGAACTAGCCGAGCCGGGGGCGATGGTGGCAACATCAATATCACCGCCGATTTTATCGTTGCCACCCCTCAAGAAAACAATGACATCACCGCCAATGCCTTTACTGGAGCCGGGGGAGAAGTCAACATCACCGTCCAAACCATTTTGGGACTAACACCTCGCAGTCGCGCCGAGTTGCAAGCCCTGTTGGAACCGGATGACCCACTTGACCCGGCACGGTTGTCTAGCAGCGATATTACCGCCATCTCTCAAGCCAACCCAAACCTCAATGGTCAAGTCACGTTAACCACCCCTGATGTAGACCCGGCTCAGGGATTGGTTGAGCTACCTGCTGACATTGTGGATGCTTCTAACCTGGTGGCTCAAGGATGTGGTGCTAACACTGCGATCGCCCCAACTTCAAGTGAGTTTGTCATCACCGGACGCGGGGGTTTACCTCCCAATCCCTTATCTGGAACCCTTGAATCATTTTCCCCAAGCCCATCCCATTGGGTTACTGCTTCAACGGCAATTGCTCCCGTCAGCGACAGTGTCTCAACAACACCAGCAACGATCACAGAGACTCCCCTGACTGAAGCCCAAGGCTGGGTTGTTGGTGCCGATGGGCAGGTGCATTTGATGGCAAGTAGTGCGGGTAATCGTTGCCTACGATAAGCCTCAGAATCCTGCTATGGAGTGTCAACCCACTGCGGCTTCACGGCTTGACTGAGCTTTGCTGAACGTCTGAGCTTACGCCAAAGCCTGAACAGTGGAACCCCAGACCAGGAGCGAAATACCCAACGGTGGATGCGTAGAACTATCCTTTGTCACTCAGACTTCATATCGCTCAACCTTGCGAAACAGATTTGTAGAAATACATGTCTTTCATCCGTAAATCTACTGTTACAGATAAGCAGAATTTCGAGCACAGTTTTAGTTACTTTTTAGTTACTTTTCACTCAAAAGTCCTCTCACAAGCTCGGATATTTCCCAACCTATGTTTAAAGCAACCCTTTGGAGCGTTTTAATTGCTCTGTGGATCTGGTTTACCTACCCCACCCCGGTTGAAGCAGCCACTATCTTAGCGATCGCTCCTGTTAGTCAAACTTTCATACACTCCACAGAATCGCTGCAAGCCGTGGAACAACAACCCACCGTTGAGGTGACAGAGATTCGCTCTGGAGTGTTGCCTGGAGTTGTCATTGGCGGACGCTATGACGGTATGCTGCACATCTTGCAAGAGCGTTATACCGCCACAGGGGAGTTGCCCGATCAGTTTGGTGAGGCTGTGCGATCGCTCATTGAAGACGAACTGACTCAATCAGGCTATAACGTTGTCCTCTCTCCATCCAACTCAATCTTTGCTGATCAGGTCAGCAGTGCCACTGAACCGGGGCGATTTCTCTTAGGGGGCACCATCACTCAAGCCAAACTCAATTCCTACAGTTCCTTTTGGGGCGATCGCACCGAAGATGAACGTATCGTGCGGTGGGAAGTATTTGATCGAGAAGTAGGCAAAGTCATTTATCGTCAAGACATCTCAGGGTTTGCTAAAGCCGAAGGAATTGACAATCTAGCAGCTACTTATGAGGCTATTCGAGCAAGTTTCAAAACTTTGCTTAATGAACCAATGCTCAGCAGCACTCTAACCCAACCCTCTTCCTTAGAGCCTGCTATTTTGGCAAAAGCTTATGAAATTCAAGCGATTGCCAGTGCTGATGAATCCCTTTCGTTAGAACAACTGGTAGGGCGATCAATTCCCTCAATTGTGCAAATTCAGACCCCAACTGCTCGTGGCAGTGGCTTTCTAGTTGGTTCTTCTGGATTGGTCATCACCAATCACCATGTGATTGGGTCTACCCTTTCAGTCAAGGTCAATCTCTATGATGGCTCAACTCATAAAGGTCGAGTTCTCAAACGAGATGCCAATTATGACGTGGCGTTGCTGCAATTGGATGAGGCTGTTGAAAACCCAATGGGTCTACCCATTTGTCATACCAATGCAGTCAAGGTCGGAGAAGCCGTTGTAGCGATCGGTAATCCTTTGGCTTTGTCAAACACAGTTACCCAAGGCGTAGTGAGTGGGTTTCGTTTTGATGCATCGCGTAACTTGATTCAAACCGATGCAGCCATCAATCCGGGTAACAGCGGTGGGCCTTTGCTCAATCGTCAGGGTGCGGTCATTGGCATTGTCACCGAAAAGATGGTCAGTCGCGGAGTAGAAGGGTTGGGGTTTGCTCTGCCGATTGGGGAAGCATTACATCGTCTGCGGGTCAATGTTCAACCCCCTGCCAATTCTCTGCTAGATTCCTGTGGCAGCCCTACCACAAGGGTTTTAACAGCCAGTGGCATTCATTAGCAATATTAATAGCCAGGACTGCAAACTCAGTTAATGGGCATGTTGTAAGGGCAACGGTGCCCCCCCTAGTCCTCGCTACTCAAGGCTTATGCACAGGGCTATACCTGCATTCAGCAACGCCAAAAAAAATGCTTGCCCAATCGTGGACAAGCATCGCCTTTGTGAGAGTGATACCGATTTAAACCCTGCTACAACTCATCATTCACATGAAGAGATTTAGTCTGTTAAACCTCTCTTACTGATTTGTAGCGACTGTTGATAAATCGACATTCATATAGACGCGACCAAAAGGGGCGATCGCTTACCATAGACCCCGAACGGGTTCATTTGTGGAATACCCTGAAGATGTTCCAGTGCTGGGTTGAGTCTGGTAATTCTGCTGAGTTGTAGTTCTTTGCTGAGTCGTGCTACCACCTTGAGAAGTGCCTGTTCCAGGAGTGCTAGCTGGAGGAGCATCGCGTTGGTCACGAGGAGTGCCCAACTGAGCCGGGTCGGAGGTCGCATCAGGGCGGTTAGGATCTTGAGAGGTTGGAGTGCCTGTGCCAGAAGCCCCTGTGCCAGTTCCAGGTCGCTGCATTCCTGCTTCAGTACCACTTGTAGGAGGAGCATCACGCTGATCACGAGGAACGTCGAGTTGAGACGGATCAGACGTTGCATTAGGACGGTTAGGATCCTGCATGGTAGATGGATTACCACTGGGTGTACCACTGCTTTGGGCTAAAAGCTGCCCTTCAGTATCAAATGCAGGACGAGCACTTGCAGGCAGCAATGCTCCTAGAGAAGCCACAACAGCGATCGCAGCACTTGCCAAAATCGTGCGATTTTGCATCAACATTTTCATCTTCCTCATTTCAATAATTTAGGAATGCAACAAGCATCAACTTGCAAGGGTGTTGAGCCGATGTAACGCTGCAAAAAGCTCAATTCGTCATGAAAATCTCAAATTTAAGCACTTTGCCTAATGTATTAGACTCAAACGCTATACCTGGATCTAAGTAGTTTCACAACGGATTAAAAAACGTTATATCTTAATCTCAACCCACGGTAGATTTCACTTGACAAGCTGAAAGAAATTAATCCTTCTTCAACTCAGTTGAAGACACAGTAACCAAAATTACAGCGACCAAGGGGCACTCAAACAACGTAGAATATTCACTTTTTGACTGATGAAAACGTCAAATTAAAGCTATCTTTTTTCAATCAATCTCTAATAGTGAAAATCCTCTGTCCATCTCAATTTACTGATCAAACTCAATGCTTTCATCTAACTTGAGCTAGATATAAATTTCTCAAAAGATATAACTCAACGCCAACTATTTATCTTCTCAAAGCATTGAAAAATATACTTTTTAGCCAAGGTTAAAAATAATATTTTATTCATCTAAAGTATTTTTTATACGCTTCGTCTATCCCCAGACAGAAACAATATTAAACTAAATTAATCCCGATTTCTTAATACTCCATCCTACTCAATTCAAGTCTCTGTTCTAAGAAGTCCGGACTTTTGCAATTAGCCCAGAAATTTATTTTGGGGCAAAAAACAACGAAGTCATCCACCTTTCAAAACTTTTGTCAGTCAACCAGATCAGTAACCATTTAGTTCATCAGAGCCAAGTATTTGGGTTAACGTCAGTTCGGTTTAAGAGCCTAGCGAATAAATTCGCAGCTATCAGAGCGAAGTTCGCCTTCGCGAACTACAGAAAATCAAGGGTTGAGTGAACCGACGCAGGTCGGTTTTGCTCCTGTAGCTGCGGTTTCAACCGCCAAAATCCTTATCCCGAATTCACTTTGGGTTAAAGCGTTTGCAGTACTCGCCTTTGCAATACCTACAATTACGCGATGTGCAACTTAGAGGTTTAGATCCCCGGTTGCTCGTTCAGCATCCTCAAAGTAGTCTACTTTGCGCCACAGCAACCGGGATCTGGGGAAAGTCGCATACGGGGTAACAATTTCATGACTGAAGCTCTGCCACCGGATTAAATCGCTGAATTAAACCTGAGGCTGATTCGAGTTGGACTCTTGGGCAAGCGGCGATCGCCCCTCAAACTCCCTCCTAAGCGTTATCCCGAAACTGAGCTGACCCTGTTAGCCTGGAATTAGGCTCTGACTGTAGATTTATTAGCCTTGTGCAGAGTGATGAGGGAAATGGAGCGTCTATTTACACCATTACAACGAATATTAATTACCTGGGTGCTGATTTTGCTCACAGGTTGGATGATGCTGAATGCGTTGAACTACTTCAGCGAGTTGATCAGCATTTTAGTCACCGCAGGATTAATTGCATTTTTGTTGAATTATCCTGTTAAACCATTGCGATCGCTCATGCCACGCGGCTTAGCGGTTGGGGTCGTCTACATCTCAGCCGGGGTCATTGTTGGATTAATTGGGGTCACGATCGCCCCTCCTGTGCTCAACCAGGCTCAACAACTGATCATCAATTTGCCTGACTTGATCGCCTCTGGACAGCAACAGTTAAGCGAGTTACAAGATTGGAGCAAAGCCCATCAAGTCAGATTTGCTGTGCCACTCTTGCAACAGCAGATTTTGACTCAACTTCAAGAGCAAGCAGAGACGATCGCTACCCGTGGGGTGGGGTTGTTGGTAGGCACGTTTAACTGGGTTTTAGATTTAATCTTAATTTTAGTGATCTCGTTCTACATGTTGCTTGATGGAGAGCGTCTATGGAACGGAGTGACAAGCTTCTTTTCACCGCCAATCCGCGATTTTTTAACCGAGTCATTTCGTCGTAACCTACAACGGTTTTTCTCAGGGCAACTTTTGCTCGGTTTATTCATGGCAGTCACTCTGTCGATCGCTTTTTCGTGGTTGCGGGTGCCGTTTTTTCTGGTCTTTGCCATTTTCATTGGCTTGATGGAGGTGATTCCCTTTATCGGCGCAACCTTGGGCATCGTTACGGTGGGCGTTTTGGTGGCCTTTATTGATTGGTGGTTGGCAGTACAAGTGGTGGGAGCGGCGATCGCTCTACAACAAGTTAAAGACAACCTCCTGGCTCCTCGACTATTGGGAAATTTGACTGGACTAAGTCCAGCGATTGTTTTAGCTGCGTTGCTTTTAGGGGCGAGAGTGGGAGGGCTATTGGGAGTCATTTTGGCAATCCCCCTGGCTGGCATGGTGAGAACCATTATGGAATTGTTGCTTGACCCCACCCTGCCGCCTCAAACAGGCGATTTTTTCATTAACCCAATGACGCATAAAGAGATCGATACAGCCCTTGAATGTGTCATCGATCCAGAGTCATGTGAACCCGAACTCTTACCTACGGTGACAACACCTTAGACAAAAGTAGTTCCACCTATCGCCAATAATGCGACGGTCAGAGACCGGAATCATGCGTTGCCCCATCGCGTCCATGACGGTTGATCCATAAAGCTCTCACGCTTCTATAACCCTATGTGATACCAATTTGAATTGAAAACACGACAGATCCTGTCCTAGTACGGGCTTGGCACTGCTAAGCCCCTCCTGAACTTTAACCTCCTGAACTTTAAATTGGTATGAGACTATTCCAGATCCCCGGTTTCTAGGAATGTAACTAGGCACCTTTGAGTCAGTTCCAACGAGAAACCGGGGATCTAAACCCCTCAGTTGCACATCGCGTCTTCTATAACCAATTGCCGATCAAAACATAGGATGCCCAATGAACCGGATGTCTAAAATCAGGATTTTGTAGAAGTGCCAGTTGGGCTTGTCGCAGGGCTTCGGCTTTAGTTGCGGTGGTCGTTGACAACTCCTGATAAAACTGGCTAATCAAACGGGCACCTGACACATCATCAATCGTCCACAGTGAGGCTAGCGTGCTACGAGCACCCGCTTGAACGGCAATCCCTGCTAACCCCAACGTAGCTCGTTTGTCTCCAGCAGCCGTCTCACAGGCACTCAACACTAACAGTTCGATCGCCGCTGAGCGAGTTTCATCGCCAGTGCGTAACAAGTTACTCAATTCATCGATCAAAATAGGTTTATCCCACGCCAACACAAAGGTGTCGTTGAGGTTAGAGCTAAACTGTCCGTGGGTTGCCAAATGAACGATTGGCACGGGCAGGGAGTTGATTTGTTCTTGCAGAGCCGTGCTGGTGAATGCTCCATTTAGGAGTATCTGGCTGGGTATCTGAGATTGAATCTCTGCCAATTCTTGCCCTACATAACTCAGTGGGCTAAATCCATACCGTTCCTCAGTTAACCCAGCGGCTAAAACCTCCAGTTTTTGTCGTTGCAGCGGTTGGGGGTTCAGCAGTTGCAAGCCAGGAGCGATCGCCACGGCATAGTTTTGAATTAAATAATCATTCCCTACACGCAACGCTGCCATCGGCACATTTCGCAAGGCCCCATCTAAGACAAACACCAACACCTTGACCTGATTTTGGGCTAAGACTGCTTCCATCGGGCGAATCATCCAGTCATAAAGCTGTTGCCCCAGTTGCTTGCCCTCAGGAGTCGTGAAAGGTCGCTCCAAATTTTGCCGCAGTTGCTCAACAGTCGTCTCGACTTGAGCTTGAGAAACAGCAGCCGTATATCGGTGCAAAGGCTGGTTGGGCAGACTCAAAATAATCTCTAGTCGGTCTGCCAGAATGATGGGATAAATGACCGCTGCTTCGGTTTGATCGACTTGATCCAAAGCAACGATTTGTCCCTCTAAGCAAGCTGAGCGAAAGAAGTTGGTTAGTTCTGCCAGTTGCAGAGACTCCATAACCTCACGGGCTTGCTTCAGATTGAGTTGACTGGTTTCCGCATCGTTGGCTTGCAATAATAAATTGACATATTCTCGATAGACGGGTTCAACACTCTCTCGAAATGAAAATTGCACGCTGGGGTCGATCGCCACTAAATCGCTTCGCAGATTTTGCAACGTTTCATAAGCTGATTTATAAGCTGCTGTTGCATTCGTTAATTGGTCTTGAGCTTTGAGAATGCGCCCCAATTGCCACTGCCATTGATAGGCAATCTCAGGCGTGTTATTAGCTTGGGCTAATAAAAGAGCTCGCTCTGTCAGTTGTCGAGCGATCGCCCATTGTTGGGTTTGCTCATACACTCCACCCAGGTGTCCCAGCGCATATGCCTCTGCCCGCACATCACCCAACTCGTGGGCCTGTTGGGTTGCTGTTGCCAAAATCTGAGCCGCCCTTGTCACCAAAGTGGATGCATCGGTTGTCACTGGCTCCTCTGATCTAAGAGTCAGTTGAATTAAGCTCTGAGCGTAGTTAATTTGAGCATAGATTGCCGATCGGCTTTGGGGCAGTTTTTCTAGCTCTGGCACAATCTGATCCGCAAGAGCTTGAGCTGCGTCTAGCCGTTTTGTCTCAATCAGCAAACTTAGTTGGTTAAGACGAGCTTGCACGATCAGCAATGGAGTTCCCTGGTCAGCCGCCTGTTGATAAAAGGACAATGCCTCATCCCAAGCTTGTTGCGATCGCGTTGTGTTACCCAGGCTAAATAAAATTAGACTGCGGTTAAGGGGTGAAGCTTGTTGTGCTAGTTCTAGCCCCTGTAATAGCACTTGGCGCGACTGATCTAAGTCGCCAATCAGCCGCAAAACATTCCCCAGACTTTGTAGCCCTGCCACTTGAACGTTGGGGTCAGACTGCTGTTGCAGCGATCGCTCGACTTCAGTGAGGGTGCGTTGAGTCTGCAAATATAACCCCAATGCCTGTTGTGCCTGAGCTTGATTAATCAACGTGTTGATGCGGTTGATTTCATCGTCAGCTTCGACATAGGCAGTGGTCGCTCGTTGCCAGGTTTCTAAGGCTTCTTCTGCCTGCCCTTGCGTGAAATATAAGCGTCCTTGTGTATTTAAAAGTTGAGCTTCGACAGCATGATAACGAGAGCTAGAGCGATCGCCCCTAACACCTTGCAATATCTGTTGCCCCTGCTCGATCGCCTGAGTGGCCTGTTCGAGTTGCCCCAGTTGCTGGTGGGCTAGCGATAGATAACTTAACAACACCACCTGCTGTAATGCGTTACCCCGATCGCCACTGGCATTAATCTCCTCAGACCAAACCGCGATCGCCTCAGCAAAACGACCCGCTCGATATAAAGCTCGACCCTGTCTGATGTGTTGATTGATTGTCTCAACGGCTGGGTCTGGTGAGACGTCTACCATCTCTTTTAAAGGAGTCGGTAGAGCAGCAACCCCCGTCCACGCTCCACTGAGTCCACTGAGGGCGATCGCCCCCAACAAAATGTATCCCAGAAATTGAAACCATCTTCGTCCACGCGATAGTCTTCTCCTCATGCTGCGACTTTACCCTTACCCACAACAGGACACCACGCTCATAACCAACCCAGCATTCACAGACCTCTTATCCCTGTCTCAAAACAGAGGGTGAGAAGGAATTGCCAGATCACAGTCATTAGGCAAGTCTATCAGGCATCCCCATCCTTGAATATGAGAGTCATCTGACGGAGAGGCAACCCTGGCAAGGTATTCATGACTATCAACCCTCGATCGCAAGAAATCCTGATGATCCCAGTTACAACTACCACAACCCAAAATTTATGCTTACCCAGTGCCTAGATCTGGCACCACTTGCCACAATTGCTCGTAACTGAAGTGTGGGCTAACCCATTAAATCCCCAAACCAAACGGAGGGCTGAGAAGTTTTTGGCGGTTAAAACCGCGACTACAAGAATAAAGTCCGCCGTTACGGACTCAAGCCAATCCAGGCTTTCTAAGTAGGTGGGTGGGATTAATTGTAAGATAGAGCGTTAGCTAAATTCGCCTATTATGCCTGCTCCTTTACGCATTCTTTTGACCGCTGAAGAAGACCGTACTTTAACAGAACTGCGACTGGCTCAGAACCTTCCCCA
>JANRJA010000218.1:0-3419 GCA_033764315.1 Oculatellaceae cyanobacterium bins.114 | reverse complement strand
TAACCAGCAGGTGCTTGCTCTATTTGGACTGGCAGACCAAGTTCGTGAACAAGCCCGTATCGCAGTACAACGACTGCAAGAAATGGATGTGCAGGTGGTGATGATTACTGGAGATGCAGAGGCAGTCGCAAAGACAGTTGCCGAGCAACTCGGAATTGATCGCTACTATGCTCGCGTGTTACCGCAAGACAAAGCAGCATTGGTGCGACAGCTAAAAGCAGAGAAGCCAACAGCCTTTGTCGGAGATGGTATTAACGATGCCCCTGCTCTGTTTGAATCAAGCTTGGGGATTGCGATTGGTGCAGGAACAAATGTAGCGATCGAATCGGCGGATTTGGTGCTGGTAAAAAGTAATCCTTTGGATGCAACCTATGCTTTGAAGTTAGCGAAAGCAACTTACAACAAAATGATCCAGAACCTCTTTTGGGCAACAGGTTATAACATCATTGGCATTCCGCTTGCTGCTGGGGTTGCTTATCCGTTGGGAATTTTGCTTTCTCCAGCGGTTGGTGCTTTATTTATGAGTGTCTCCACTGTTGTGGTTGCTATCAATGCCATGTTGCTACGACGAGTGAAGTTAGGATAGGGGGCGATCGCTTGCTCAGTGATGATGTGCTGGAGAGCCAGGAGTAGATAGAAGCGTCGAGTTACTGTAGCCTCGCAATTCATCATATTTAGCAATTTGCTTAGATGAGAGCAACACTAATACCCAATCTCAATTTCATGTACGGCTCCTTATAGAACCTATTTGGGATCTCTTGTTGGAATACAGGGCTTTCAGGAGAGTCGTTTCAAGCGTTACATAGATTTAGAGAAAAAATCATTGTGTAAAGACTACGAGAAACACAAAATCTGGAAAACGTTAGCCTTGAGAACATTGGAAAAGATCCCAAATGGGTTCTATAAAAACTGGATCATCGTTCAGCAATGTAAGGTATTTAAAAAAACCAGAATGAAAAGATGGTCTTATTTAATAGAACAGAATTCTTGCAATGCAGACATCTGCTCTTGCAATCTAGCTACCTCTCGATTGAGTGGTTCAGGCAGCTTGGCTGGGTTGCGAACTTGATCGAACCAGGTCTGTAAGTCGAGCTTTAGTGTCTTGTAAAGTGCATGAGGGCAAGTGAGCAGCAGGATCGTTAACCATTCTGCAAAACTGGTTGCCTGGAAAATGGAGTCCCTTGCATTATCTGGAAAGTTCCACTGGTTGGCGATCGCTGTCTCCTGCCAGTTCTGGCTAGACAAAGCTTGCTGAACCATCACAAACAATGAGTGAGACTGAATGGCTTCCCGCAACGCAGAAGGCATACTGGGTGAATGAGAAGATACTTGTAGGAGTGTTGGAAACTCACTCGGAAGATGCTCCAAAAGAACTGTAACAACCTCGATTGAGGAACTGGCTGTCTCCAGCAAAGCTGGCAATTCTTTTGTGAAATAAGGTGCTGCGATCGCACACCACCGTTGTGGATTCAGAGCAACATGAAAAAAAGTTTCATACAACTCCTCTGTTTTTTGTAGAAGGATATAGCCTCGACTGCAATTCGTTTCAGGGTCAGGCGGTTCAAAAGCTTTCCATAGAAGGGGTAATGGCACCCAATGCGGTGGATATTTAAATCGTGCCACATCCATGAGAAGCACTAAATCTCGCTGTGGATGATAGCCTCCAATGGGCGAAAAATGTCCGTCTCCAGTTTGCCCCAAAACTTTACGACTGTAAGCAGCGACCATGTGAGTACCCTGCGCTGTAGAGGTGGTTTGTTGAACATCTTGCCGGAACTCATTTAAGCTCCTCTCGGTGTAACGGTGAGCAGTTACCTTGGCTCCATTACAACGAGAAATGCAGACGAATTCATCCAACGTAATGCCTGTTTCTTTGATAACCGGGAGAGATTGGCAGCAATCCAGCATTTCCTCACCGTACCAGCGCCATACCCCTCGCCAGATTCGCCCTGGATCGATCGCCAGTGCATTCAGCACAACGACCATTGTTCCTAGACCGCAAAAAGCAGGCTCGGCTTGTGTATGAAACTGTTCGGCAAGGGCAAAGTATCCTTCCATTCCTCCCAGTTCCAACGCTTCACGAAACAGTTGCCTCCCCTCAGTTGAAGAGAAGGCAATGCAGGATGCTGGTAATGGACGACGGTAAAACCCTTCAGTCTGATCAGCCATAATCCCCATCGTTGAGCCAGGAAATGGAGATATGGTACTACTGAACAACCTCTACCCAAAAATCAGCCACAATAATCTCGCCACCGCGATCGAACTGCCCCCACAGCTTGTAACGTCCTGGTTCGGGAAACTGCGTCATAAAGCTGACTTGACCCTCTGGGGTATTTTGCAAAGCGTGCGCGTGGATATAATCTTCCCTTGTAAGAGAGGAAGATTGACGCAAAATGACCAGATGCCCTTCCTCTCCCAAATACGGTTGCAAGTCTATCACAGCTTGGTTAGTGACGGCATCTTTAAGGTTAAATGTGACTGTTACCTCTTGTTCTGCTTGAACGGTAGACGGCATATTTAAGGTTGCTTGAGTCGTGCCGATCGTCTTACTGCGGGCGAGGTTAATTACAGGAGTTTCAGGGGCTGTACCAAGAACGGTGACTTTCGACACAGAAACCGCTTCATTTTGATTAGCGGGTTTGTAGTCACTAAATAGGGTATAACCTCCAGCTTGAGGAAAGGTTGCCTGGACAGTAAAACGTCCATTGCTTTGATGATCTGGATGAACATGTTGGAACACCTGAAGGTTATCACTAACAACAATCAGATGCATCAGCTTCTCCTGAAATGTCTCAAACTCAGTAATGGCTTGCCCGTCTTCACCCTGCACCTTTAGGGTTAACAGTGTGGATTGATTGGGAATAACATCTTCTGAAATAGCCAACTCTACTTGAGTTGTCTCCTCAGCATGTTGGCTCTGAGGATCGTTGTTTGAACTGCTTTCCATTCCGGGCATAGACACTTCATGTCCAGAGCTTGAGTGATGTATTATTTCAGCTCTATCACTGTGCGTCATATTAGGTTGTTGTGCTCTGGTGTAGATAGATAGGGCGATCGCAGAACCACCAGCGAGAAGTCCAATCAAACCGTAAGTTACAAATTTTCTGTTCATTTTTGGGAGACTCATGTACTGATATTGATTGAAGGCACAAGTTTGGATTTACTTTTCACTTTAGAAGCGAAAAATAAAATGCAGATGAAAAGTAGCCAGAAAACAACCATGAATGATTGCTGATGTGAGCAATGACAGATTATTTTCAACTTTGATACTTTTGCTAGCCTTAAGACCAGCTTAGATTCTCTAGTTAACTGGAGAGTCAAGAAGTCAGTTTCATAAAAACACTCATAGGCTGGTAGAACTATTGGAAGTGGGACCGTACTTTAGACTTGTTCAATAATCGGACAAATTGTGTCTTCAG
>JANRJA010000182.1:0-5628 GCA_033764315.1 Oculatellaceae cyanobacterium bins.114 | reverse complement strand
CGACCCAAAGGGGATACTCGGGTTGAGACCGGAAGTCTTGAATCTGTTGCAGATGCTTAATGAGACTCATCGTTGAGAAGATGGAGAGGACAGTTTCTCCATTTTCTATTTTCTACAGTCAGTAGATCAGCCCTGCCCTTGGCAAGGGGGACGGCGACAGCCGGGGGTTCAATAAGACGCATCTTCATATAAAAACGGTATTAAACCGAACTGACGTTAATCTGAACTCGTATGGCTATCCATAAAAAAATCCCTGCCTGATAGCAAGGATTTACAGAGGTTTAGATCAAACCGAATGGGTTTAGCAGCAATCTTAAACGTTGGCTTCTTCGCGTACCAGCTTATCCCACCCTAGATCTTTGAGGTTGTTATTGCGACGCAAAGGACGAGTCACCAACTCTAGAACGTCACGGGCATTGGTAAAACCATGAATCTGGGCGAAGGTAAACTCGACTGACCATTTTGTGTTGATGCCACGGGCTTCGAGGGGATTGGCATGAGCCATTCCAGTAATCACCAAATCAGGAGTCAGTTCCTTAATTCGCTGAAGCTGATTGTAGTTGTCTGGCTTCTCAACAATTCGTGGTAAAGCAACACCCATCTCGTGGCAGGTTTTCTCTAGCAGAGCCAGTTCTGCGCCTTGATAGCGTTTGTCCATATAGGGAATGCCAATCTCAGGAACGGTCATGCCACAGCGAATCAGAAAACGAGCCAGAGACACTTCGAGGAGGTTATCACCCATGAAAAAGACAGACTTCCCTCGAATCAATGTCAGATACTCTTCAAGGCTTTCCCAAATTTGCGCTTCTCGCTCGTCTAGGCCAGTCGGCGTAATGCCAAACACAGAGCAAATTTTTTCAATCCAAGCACGGGTACCATCGGGACCAATGGGGAAAGGAGCACCAATCAGCTTACATTTACGGCGACGCATCAAGGTTGTAGCAGTACGAGAGAGAAAGGGATTAACCCCACAAACGTAATAGCCTTCTTCCAATACTGGAAGCTCGGTGTAGCGTTTGGCAGGCAACCAGCCCGACACTTTAACACCATGCTTCTTCAGTTCTAGAGTCAACTGGGTGACAACAGGGTCAGGCAGTGAGCCAAACAAAACGAGGGGCGGATGGTTGGCATACTCAGATTCTTCGGCAGCAACGTCTTCTTTTTTGCGTCCAAAGTTGAGTAGTTTGGCGATCGCATTACGGTCTTCTTTGCCCGCCTCTACCACTTTATCGGGGCAACGTTGTGCCATTGCCGCTAACACGGTGTCTTCGCCCTGAGTAAAGGCATAATCCAATCCGTTAGCACGAGCAACCACAATGGGAATGCCGATCTCAGATTCGAGTTTGGGGGCTAATCCCTCTAAATCCATCTTGATGATTTCAGTGGTGCAGGTACCGATCCAGACAATCACACTAGGGTTGCGATCGCGCTTAATTTGTACACACAGTCGCTTCAGTTCGTCATAGTCATTTAACTGAGCCGAGATATCACCTTCCTCTAGCTCTGCCATCGCATAACGAGGTTCCGCAAAAATCATCACGCCCATCGCGTTTTGCAGAAAATAGCCACAGGTTTTAGTACCTATGACTAAGAAAAAACTATCTTCAATTTTTTGATACAACCATGCAACACAACTAATGGGGCAAAAGGTGTGATAGTTGCCTGTTTCGCACTCAAAATTTAACGCTTGGGGTTCAGAATTTGCCAGAGTCATATATTGGTTTCCTTTCAAGTTTCTCTTATTCTCACGCCATCATCATTTCTGACTCCCTGGCAGGATTCATCAATGGCGACAGGTAAGCGACTAGCAGACGGTGCCAGGGTTTCGTTGAGCGATCCCTTACGGGTATCTCGCAAAGCTTGCTCTCCACCCGGTAGCAATCTGACGTTTCCCCCTTCTACTTCAGCCAGGGTTTCTAACTCAGCATCTGGGCTAAAGTTCAAACCCAGTGCCACCACAATGCGATCGGGGTTACTGCTGAGATCGACAATCAACGGCAATAGCTGAGTGAGTTGAGGCTCTAGAGTAGAGAGGGTCGCCAGAATAAAGCTAGACGATGGACGCCGTTGCCCATCACAGTTCACCCAGACTCCCAGGCGCACTAGCCAGGCTCGATTTTCACGGTAGTAATTTAGCCAGGAGGCTTTTAGCAAGCGGCGGAGATGCTCAATGTTCATACGAGGCTGAGGATTAAAGGTTTAGAGGAGGCTGAGAACCGAAGAAAACTCCAATGGTGAATTTTCGATCGATGCCTCTACCCTCTCTAAACCATCATCAGATCTAATTCCTCTTCTTTAGCAGCAACTTGTGGTTTTTGAGGATTGAGATAGAAATCAGAGAGCAATGAAAATAGGTCGCGATCGGGCGCATCATTGGGAACAACACCCTCTGGTCGAGAGAGAATTTGATCCGCAATGTTGAGGTAATAGTCGCAGACATAATTCAGCGAAGGGTCTGACTCTGCCATCTCAAACAAAGTCTTGCCCTTAACCCGTGAAACTCGGATGTCTTCGATCAACGGCAATACTTCTAAGACAGGCATGGGCACTGCTTCAATATACTTTTCGATCAGGTCACGCTTAGAGGTGCGATTGCCAATCAACCCTGCGAGTCGGAGGGGATGAGTACGCGCTTTTTCACGCACAGATGCAGCAATGCGATTGGCCGCAAACAGAGCATCAAAGCCATTGTCAGTGACAATCATGCAATAGTCAGCATAGTTGAGGGGAGCCGCAAATCCACCGCAGACCACATCACCCAACACATCAAACAAAATTACATCGTATTCATCAAAGGCATTGAGTTCTTTCAGCAGTTTGACGGTTTCACCCACAACGTAACCGCCACATCCTGCGCCTGCTGGAGGGCCACCCGCTTCCACACAGTCAACTCCACCATAGCCTTTATAGATGACATCTTCGGGCCACACATCTTCGTAGTGATAGTCTTTGGACTGGAGTGTGTCGATGATCGTTGGAATCAAAAAGCCAGTCAAAGTAAAGGTGCTGTCGTGTTTGGGGTCGCAGCCAATTTGCAATACTTTTTTGCCACGTCGGGCTAAGGCAACTGAGATGTTGCAGCTTGTTGTAGATTTTCCAATTCCGCCTTTTCCGTAGACTGCTAGTTTCACGTTCGTGAGTCTCCTATCGGTTGATCTTAAATAGCTGGGTTGCAAGCAATGCAACCCATAGCCTTGCCTCATCAATCAGTGACTGCATTATTGACTGAAGTGAAGGGGAAAAGAAAGGGACTTCACAATTAGATAAGGATGAAAGATGAAGCATAAAAATTAAAAAGGTATCTCGAAGATACTCAGTCGCTCTCAAAGCATACCAAGCTTTGATAAAGCTTTAATTCAGTTTTTATATTTCTTTTTAATAGAAAAGAAGACAAAAAACAAAATCAGATAGTCCTTCAAATAGGAGGATTGTCTGGTTTTGCAAGCGAGCTTCATGGCTCTAGCCCAGAGAGCCTGAGGGATCATTGTTGTGACTCTATCCAAATTGCTCACAACAGTTGGTTTTCTCATGAGCAGCCTTGCTTTCGCCTGATGGCTCTGGCTCCTGCGTTGGGAAATGGATGGCTGTTACTAAAACTGTGAATGTGATGATTTATAGGCCAGGTTGCCAGGGCGTAACCTTTGCAAAGATTGAGTTTCACGCTTTAAGCCAACGTTTAACATCTGCCATCTCATCGGATCTATCTGCTTAGGCTTTGGCTTAAGGGTGACAGTCGCGAGCGATCGCCCCTAAAGTCAGGCTCTCCACTATTTTTTGAATAATGGAAAATGCCGTTTGGCATCGGAGAAATTTTTTATTAAAAATGATGAATTTTGTAGAAATCTACTCAAAAGGGCTGGGGTCTGAGTTTAGAAGGGTCGAGATGCAGAAGTGAACTTTGCATCCACCCATCTACCCATCCACTCATCCACCTATCCACTCATCCACCCATCTACCGCTTCACCCTCTTCTACCCTCTACCTTAAAAACCTCTTATATCCGTTCACCCGACCCGCCTACAATGTGGATGAGATGTTAAATAACGGGTTTGGACTGTGGCGTTTAAGGTTGGACTATTAGGATTAGGAACAGTTGGAACAGGAACGGTTGAGATTTTGTTAAATCCTGAACAGCGGCATCCGCTCTTACAGGAAATTGAGATCTATAAGGTGGGAGTGCGATCGCCCGATAAGCTGCGATCGGTGCAGGTGCCGCCTCACTGGATAACAACTGATTTAGAGGGTATTGTCACTGATCCGGCAGTTGATATTGTGGTGGAGGCGATTGGTGGGCTAGAACCCGCTCGGTCGTTGATTTTAAAAGCGATCGCCCACGGCAAACATGTAGTTACGGCCAATAAAGCGGTGATCGCCCGCTATAGCGAAGAAATTTTTGAGGCCGCCAATCAGGCTGGCGTCTATGTCTCTATCGAAGCAGCAGTGGCAGGGGGCATTCCCGTCATTCAACCGTTGAAACAATCCCTTAGTGTGAACCGGATTCACACCATCATGGGCATTGTCAATGGCACCACAAATTACATCTTGACGCGGATGCAACAGGAAGGTGGCGACTTTACTGAGATTTTGGCAGATGCCCAGGCATTGGGATATGCCGAAGCCGACCCCACCGCCGATGTAGATGGGTTAGATGCCGCTGATAAAATTGCCATTCTTGCCTCGCTGGCGTTTGGTGGACGAATCAAGTTGCCGGAGGTTTACTGCGAAGGGATTCGTTCGGTCAGTGCCGCAGATATTGCCTATGCAGAACGACTTGGGTTTGTCATCAAGCTGTTGGCGATCGCCCGCCGAGAATCAGCCTACAATCCCAGTGACTCAACCGATCATCTACAAGTCCGGGTGCATCCCACGTTGTTGCCTAAAGCCCATCCGCTCGCCAGCGTCAACGATGTCTACAACGCCATCTTGGTCGAAGGTGACCCAGTCGGACAGGTGATGCTATTTGGGCGAGGAGCCGGATCAGGCCCGACAGCCAGCGCAGTTGTGTCTGATGTGCAAAACATCGTCGCCATCCTCAAAACCTGCGGTAAAGCTCCCAACAGCCTTCTTGCCAACGCCCCTGGAGAACCTCATGCATTGATGGCCTGTACCCATCAACACTATTGCACCATAACGCCCATCGAACAGCTCGAAACCCGCTTTTACACTCGCTTTCTCACCCATGACTCACCCGGAGTGATTGGCAAGTTGGGCACTTGCTTTGGTGAAAATGAGGTGAGCTTAGAGTCAATGGTACAAATTGGCATGCGTGATCAATTAGCTGAGATTGTCGTGGTGACCCACACCGTCAAAGAAGGAAATTTTCGCAAGGCACTCGCAGAGATCAACACATTCCCGTCCATTCACAGCATTCCCAGTGTGTTGCGGGTGTGGTAAGTGGCCCAATACAGGGTCAACCTTGTCGCCGCTTTTAGAGCAAACCTTACTCTTGCCAAAAAACCTAACTCCCACAAAAATCGGCGCGATCGCCGTTTTATTCGGTTCTTATCGCTAATACCATATCGAAGCAGTTCCCCCTTTAAGCGTAATCGCCCCAAGGAAGGGAGCGAGAGATTTACAATGGAGCTATCGGCAGTGTTAAGAAGTATTTAGATTTTCATGGCAGATCAAT
>JANRJA010000127.1:0-25401 GCA_033764315.1 Oculatellaceae cyanobacterium bins.114 | reverse complement strand
CTTGCAGTTGCTCCATTTTGTCGTCAATAAACTTTTGTAGAGTGAGTTCACTGACTCGATAAGAAACAGTTTCAACATTGAGCTTTTGGAGTAGAGCGGTTGAAAAGGAGTCTGCGGGAATGTAAGAGGGACCACTACGCTCTCGTCCAAAAACGTTGCGGTTGCCGCTGACAGTTCGATAGGCGTCTCCGACTCGATGACCTAAGGTGCGAAATAAGCGGGCAAAAGGACCCTTTGCTTCTTGATTGAGTGATTGAATGGTTGAACTACTATATAAATCATCAGCAAACCGATAAGCATTTGGCTCGTCTGATATATTATTTGTCAACAAAATCTCTACTGATTTCTTGAGATGTTCTGCTCTCCATTGCAATAAAGTAGCCAGAATTTCCTGAATTTCAGATGTTAATAAACTGAGAATTAAATAAATAAAGATGATGCCTGTGGCAATATCGAAGACGAGAGGTAAATTCATACTCAGTCGGGAAACGCAGGATGAAACCTGGGATAGTTTATATCACCAGGCGTTCAATACTGCATCATCTTAAACAAATCTCAATGCAAATGCTCAGTGATTAAGCAATAACTCGATCTACAAATACTGGAATCAAAAATAGATTTGTTCAGCAGGGGGATGTTTTATTGAACTAATCTAAGATCACCGCCAAGCTGGCTTAAGGTTTTCTTAGGTGTATGTTCGTTAATAATGCCTACTGAAAAATTGGGCATTTCTTGCCAGCAGCGTGGACAAAACCAATAGATATTTTTGTTACGAGCGTGACGGAGCAACTGTTCTGAACAGCAAGGGCAAGTATTCATAGCATCTTAAAAGTGGATTAAGAACGAAGTAGAGTAACGATCCGATTCAGATATAAAAATCATTCCTACTGTTTCTTTAGCATTACAATCTCACTCTTGAAATACAAGGAGGATACTTACCTAAACTAGGCGGGTAATACTCCCCATAATGTTTAGTAAATGAATTGTGAGACGCTGCTTAAAAACTATTAATAATTGTGAGATTTAGAAGGCTATTCTTAACCTACTTCATCAAATGATGAACTCATTCCAGATCTCACTACGGCAAGACTTAAGCAGTTATAAAAATGTGACGAAAATAACAAAAATACTCTTAATCGCTTCGTTGTAGAAACAATTAAATATACGCTCCTGTGTCTCTAGTCTAATAACTCTTTAAAGAAATGGAACGGGATTTTTGATTCTCATTTCAATGTGTGGAATTCCTGCCTCATCAAACTCTTCGCTATATTGCTGAAAACCAAGCTTTTCATAGAAAGCTTTGGCATGGACTTGAGCGTTAATTTTTATTTCGGAAATCTTCTGACGACTCAGAAACGCGATCGCATAGTCCATGATTTGCTTACCGATGCCTTGTCCTCGATAAGTGGGTATCACCGCAACGCGTTCAATTTTTGCTAGACAGTCGCTTAAATATCGAATTCTGGCTGTACCAATCGCTTCATGTTCTACATAAGCCAATAGATGAATGGCTTCAGGGTCTTGTCCGTCAAAGTCGAGGTCTGGGTCAACACATTGTTCAATTTGAAAGACGGCACATCGAATCTTTTGGATGGCTATCATTGCCTCAGAATAGGCAACGATTTCAAGGGTGACATTATTCATTCAGTTGGGGTTAACGCTAATAACACAAGCCACAATCTGTCGAGATGGGCGTTTTGATAGGTTCTGTAGCGATTTTAGTCGTCTAGATACCCATCTCGACAGAGCAACCCACGTATCTTGCAACGGATTGGGGATTGCTATGGGAGCCTGGAAAACGGAAGCTCTAGCTGTGGCGCGATCGCTGGAGTAGCTCCATCTCTGGTGGCAAAAATCTCATGGTGCTAAGCTGCTGACACTCAACGGTATCATTTCACCGTTAGTGGTTAACCCTAATAACATTGGCTCTTGAGGCTTAATCACTGCGCCTGTTAGAGCGCATCTCTCTTCTTGTTGGGCTGTTGCGGCAACACTGGCTCGAATCTGATCACGGGAGATTTGGGGGTGATAATCTCCTGATTTTTGCTGCACATAGTTCCACAGCACATCTCGAATGAGGGCTTGATACCCTTGATTGCCAGCCAAATCTTTCAGCTTTTCCTTTAGCTCTCGCTCTAAGCGAATGCTGGTGACTTCCATTTCAGTGGTGGCAGTGCGACTGAGGGTATACATTATGACGTCCTCCTAAATAATTGACTGTTTCAAGTGTTGACAATAGGAAAGTGGGCAAAAAAGTTTGCAAAGAATCTGGACACTTTCGTAATACAAGTGTAGTATGTTGACAGCTAGATGCAAGTGTTACTCCCGCGAGATTCTCTGATGAGTCTGCCACGAGAGACATCCGTTGACCGTTAATGCAAACGCTAGGGTTCAGATGATGAGTTACCAAATCACCCAACAGTTAGCCCAACAACCGCTCAATTGGCTTGGCGATCGCCATTGCCAGATTGATGCGTTGCTTGCGGCTGTTGGTGGTGGCTATAGCTCGTTTAGCGATCGCATTGGCTCCACGGAGTCCCCCATCCTGATCAGCGGCATGTTTGATGAAACCCTGTTGGGGCAAAAATCGGCAGTGGTCAGAGGGCAGAGCGGGAGGTACAGGTTTAGAACTGCTGTACCGATATAGGTTAAAAGCACTCCAACGGAGTTCTTTATTTAACCCCCGCTTCTAACCCACAGAAGCGGGGGTTTTGCTGTCAGTTTCAGAATTTGACCCAAGTTGTCGTGAAGTCGTGTTGAAACAGTTCTGGTGTGAACGCCACAATCTCAACGTTGAGGAAGTCCCAGTATGTTGAAGTTTACCTATACCGAAACAAGTGTGCATTTAGAACAAATTGCACAATCATTAGAAGAATGGATTACACTGCGAGTCATTTTGTCAGTGCGGACGGCTCAGCGAGTTGTTCTGGAACATGGCAGTGCTTCTATTTTGTTGCCCGCGCATCTAGTCCAGTTATATGCATTAGAACGGGCTGCACGGCAAGAATCCAGCGATTTGTTGGAAGTGGCGATCGCAGATGAATCCTATTTGGAAGTCAGTGTCAAAGGCATTTGGCTCCCTTCACATTCCAATGAATTGGGTGTGTTTGTAGCGACCTTGAGTCATCGCACTGAGTTTGTCCTAGTCAAACTGTGGCAAGAGACTCAAGCTCACATTCCATCCTTGCGTTCATGAGGCTATTGAAAAGCACCAATTATGGCTCAACCATAATTGGTGCTTAGACTACCGCTCTAAAGGTGTAGTCACAGGTATAGTCACGAAGTTTAGAGCACTAGATGTGCAGGTGATTGTGCAAGCTGTATGGCGTGTTCAAAAATCTGATTCGACGATCGTTATATAAATAAAAAGCCCGGAGTTTCCGGGCGTAGGTCGTTCTAGAGCGTTACGTATCAGACTACAGTAATCAACTTTGCTTTCACTTCACCCATCTTGCTCACCTAATCAGGTGATGTTTGTTAATACTGATCTTGGTTGATACTACTGACGCTGTGTTTTGGGGACGCTGCTCTCGATATTTTCGGGATAGATGAGATTGCAAGTTAACACTGTAAGACAGCCCAAGGCAATGATTGCCAACAGTCTTACAGCAACCTGTTCTTTGATGGTTAATTTCATATTTCAGGTTAAAGACTTCCTCAAAACTGCTGCTTGATGCCGAGTTCATGGATCAATTCAAAACACTGTTACTTGAGCTTGAGAGCCAAAAGCCACTAGAGAAGCTCACTGATGGAAGGATCTAAAATCAGGTGCGATCGCGGGGCTAGTCAACTGATGCTGATGCAGTAGATTTTTTCCTGACAATTGGCACTCAGGAACGCGATCGCTGATAGCTAAACACCCTGAACTCCAGAATAGCCGCAATATTGCCAAGATCAAGAATCTCAAGTTCTTAGTCAAGATCAAGTGATTTAAAGCCAAATTAAATGTGATATTGATCTTATATAGTGAGTGATGCCGATCACTTTCAATCTCTGAGATTAATCGATTGGGTCAACAGGAGTTGCAGCTTTTTGTCAAATAGTTGATAACTGTATGCGACTTTCCCCAGATCCCCGGTTGCTGTGACGCAAATCAGACTACTTTGAGGATGCTGAACGAGCAACCGGGGATCTAAACCTCTAAGTTGCATATCGCGTGAATTTGCTAAATCGAGAATTCATTTGTCTACAAAACTCATTTGAAATCTTGTGGTGATTTCCAAGCAACGAAGCTGTGGTAATGTTTTTAATTCGTCTCAACTCAAGCTACTCATCCCCATACCTGATTTAAGACTGCTATATTAGGCTTTTGGATAGGTCTAAACCCAACGCATCAATTGCTGTCGGTATTCGATCTAGGTGTGGGAACGCATTTATTTCTTTATGCAGATGAAGAGTCTTTGAAAAACCCTTCTTTTTGTACAGATGTTCCCTCTTCTCAAGATAATTGGATATTAATCTGTAGAAGCGGGTTCCGTGCCTCTGAGTAGAATCGATATGGCTATGCTAGGTCAATCCTCCTTTCGCCGCATCCTCTTGTCGCGAATTCTCATCTTCAGTATCCCCATTCTGTTACTGGGCGTGGCGGTGACCTTTCGCAAGGCTCGTACTAGTTTGCTCGATACTGCACGCCAAAACTTGATGGAGAGTGCGATTCGGAAGGCAGATACGATTCAATCTTCGATCGAGGCTCTGCAAACGAGTTTGGCGATCGCCAGCCAAACCTCAGTCTTGCAATCAGGATCTAGCCCCGAATCTCAATCGTTTTTAACTCAACTGTTGCCCCAACTGCCCACTGATGTCCGTTGTTTGCAGTTGACTGATTTGCAGACCAATCAGTTAGTTGCCAGCACCTGTGGAACGACCGCTCTAACCTCTATCACTCAGGATACCTTCTCACCTACACAGTCTAATAATGACTCCCTCAAAGCCCATCTCTTGTCAATTGACACCTCTAATCAAGAGATGCAGGCTGAGATGCAAAGCCAATTGATCCTTGACATGAGTACTCCTGTCTATGTGAATGGAAAGTTGCGATATGGCTTGACGGCTCAGGCCGTGGTAAAGCAGCTTGAAAGTGCTGAACCTTGGTCGCTACTGGGTTATACCGTCGTCCTTGACCAGGATGGTACATTTTTGGCACATCCAGTTCCGAGTTGGCTGGGACGTAATATTTCAGAAGCCTCTGACTCTGAACGGTTTCAAAATATCCTCTCTAGTGCCTCCCGAAATGAACGAGCGACTCGTCACCTGTTTGATTTTATAGGCGATGAGACAGAGTGGCTGGCTGGTTTTACTCCTGTTGAAATTCCGATCTCTGCAACAGAAACCCATACTTGGGTCGTTTTAGCAGCAACGCCTCTGGACAATGCCCTGCAAGGGTTACAGTCAATTACTCAAATCCTGGTCATTTTGACGACAGGATTGCTGTCAGCTCACTTGCTGGCCATGCTCTACATGGCTCGTGATCTGTCTCTTCCAATCGAACAACTGGGTAAATACGCCCGCCGTATTCACAAACGGGGGCCTTTAGAGCGAGCCCCTAAAAACTTTAAAATTCGAGAGCTAAACCAACTGTCTGGGGTTCTCGATAATATGGTCAGCCGCCTAGAAGAACGAGCTAGAGAGCTGGAGGCCGCTTGGCAAGAGGCTGAGGCGGCTAACCAACTGAAGAGTGAGTTTTTGGCGAATACTTCGCACGAGTTGCGAACTCCGCTAAACGCCATTATTGGTTGCATTCGATTGGTGCAGGATGGTTGCTGTGATACTCGTGAAGAAGAAAAAGAGTTTTTAGAGCAAGCCGATAAAGCTGCCGTTCATCTGCTCAAGATTATTAATGATTTGTTGGATATTCGCAGAATTGAAGAAAAAGGTTTGCCACTCTCAATCGAACTGGTTGACCTGCGAACCATCATCAAAGAAGTGATTGATATTCAAGCGGTGCAGATTCAACAAAAAGGGTTGCAGTTGACCGTTCCTGAGCTGCTTCATCCAATCATGGTGCGAGTTGATCCGGCTCGCTTAAAACAGGTGTTTCTAAACGTTGTTTACAATGCCACAAAATTTACAGACAAAGGCGGCATTACATTAAAGACCCGCGTCGAAACTGCTGTGGGTTCTGCACCCCACAACGATGGGCAAAATGGACGGCAGGATGCCTTGTATTCTGAATCCTGGATTGTGATCTCGGTGCAAGATACGGGTATTGGGATTGATCCAGCACAGCAACACAAATTGTTCCGTCCATTTGTCATGGTAGATGGCACTACTACCCGCAAGTATGAAGGAACCGGGTTAGGACTGGCGATCTCTCGCAATTTGGTTGAGATGATGGGAGGCAGCATTACGCTTCAGAGTGAAGGGGCAGACAAAGGAACCACTGTTGAGATTGCCCTGCCGATTGTAGAAGCGTCTGAATTGTCGTCAGAATCTCCGGTTGTGGATGGCACTCCTGAGGTATCAACGTCGGTGAGCCGGAGCTAGGGATGAGAGTTGAGTATTGAGTGCAAAAGAGTTAGGGGGCAATGGTTCAATGATGGGTTATTCCTCTGCTTTAAGCCTTCTTAGTACTGCTTTTCACAGATAGGGTTCGGAAATAAAACCCCTGCACCCCAAATTCCCACCCCTATTTACGACGAGTTGTACTTAACGTGAATTCGGGATAAGGATTTTGGCGGTTGAAACCGCAACTACAGGAGCCAAACCGACCTGCGTCGGTTCACTCAACCCGTGATTCTCCGTAGTTCGCGAAGGCGAACTTCGCTCTGATAGCTGCGAATTTATTCGCTAGGCTCTTAAACCGAACTGCCGTTACTTAGCTGTCTGTGATCTCTACTCTCTGCCCACCGCTATTCAAAGATGTGGTGAGGGCACTCAAAATTTTGACGAGTTGTGTGCCAACCCATCCTGATGAAATGGATGAGGGGATGTTTTGACGAGCACAGGTGATGAAGTGGTCGCAGACTTGCTGGAGCGGTTCGTTTGCCTCAAGGGGCAAGGTGTGGCGGTGTTGGTTGGTGGGAGTAAAGTGTTGTGGCGATCGCTCCAGAACCCCTTGTTGAACGGTGAGTGGAGTAGTGGCCATCATTTCATCAAAAATCAGGGTGCCCTGATCTCCTGTGACACACAGCCGTCGTTGTTTATCAGGGTTGCACCAACAGAGGTGAACAAAAGCTTGAAAGCCGCTGGGATAGGTGAGTGTGACCCACACTAAATCAGACAATCCGTGGGGAAAGAGAACTGGATTGTAGCTCTGAGGCTGCAACCAGATTGTGCCTTGGGCTTGCACATACCTCGGAATTTGACCCAGCCAGTGATTCAAAATAGCAATGTCATGAATCGCTAAATCCCAAAGGGCATCGACATCCTGGCGAACCGGGCCGAGGTGGGTGCGGGTGGCATATCCGTAGCGTAGTTCACCTACCAGATTGGTTTGGATTGCCTGTTTACCCTGTTGAACCGCAGGATGAAACAAATAAGTGTGGTCGATCACCAGTTGCCGTTGCTGTTGCTCGGCAAGGCGACAAAGCTCAATGCAGTCTTGCTCGTTGAGGGTGAGGGGTTTTTCGGCGAGAACGTGGTGCCCTTGTTGGAGTGCGGCTTGAATCAGTTGAAAGTGGGTTGCGGCGGGGGTGGCGATCGCCACGGCTTCGACTGCGGGGGCTTGTAACGCTAGTTGCCAGTCGGTGATGAGTTGAATGTCAGGTGAGAGGTTAAACTGTTGAGCCAAGGCTTGCAGGCGATCGCGGTGGAGGTCAGCGATCGCCACGATGCGTGCTTGGGGGTGATTGAGAAAATTACGAATGAGGTGGACACCCCATCGCCCTGCACCTAAGATCGCTATGCCCAATGGTTGCTGTTGCAAAATTTAGAGTCTCCTACTCATGAATTGCGGTTGCATCCCTGGTGTTGTGGTGTCAGTCTTTTCCTGATTACTAGCCTGATTACTATAGCAGTCCTAAATCATTTGTGAGATTAGCAGATTGTGAGGGGTGCACCTCTCACAACCCATTTGGGATTGCTATATATCCGCGTCAGCTAATTGAAATCAGTCTTAAACAGCCTGTTGTAAGGTTAGAAACGCAACTTTTGCGGCGGCTTGCTCGGCGGTTTTTTTAGATTGCCCTTTACCCTGCCCTAGTTGTTGTCCATTTAACCAAACTTCTGCGACAAACCGTTCTGTATCTCCATAAACCTGCCCAACTTCTGTCACTCGATATTCTGGCAAGGTTTGATGATGAGCTTGAGTCCAGGCTTGCAGTGCCCCTTTATAGTTTTGCAGGGTTGGATCGCGGCGAATGATATCTGTCATCTGTTGCAAGTGCCCCGTCAGCCAGGGGCGCACCAAATCGAGGGTGTGAGTACTGAGATACAAAGCGGCTAACACAGCTTCAAAGGTGGCGGCTAAGCGAGTTTCTCGCCCAACTTTGTCGTTCGAGGCATGTGCTGTGATTAACAAGTAGCGATCGAGTCCATAGCACTCAGCGATTTGAGCCAGAATGCGATCGCTCACCAGTGCTCCTCGAATGGCAGCTAATTCTCCCTCATCAGCGTCAGGATAGGTCTCATACAGAAATTCGGCGGCGGCTAAGCGAATCACGGCATCTCCTACAAACTCCAATCGTTCATAGTTTGCCTCAACAGAGATGGTGGCATGGGTCAAGGCTAAATCAAGCAATCGCCATTGCACGGGTGCTGATTCAGGCAAGCCCAGTTTTTGGATCAATTGGTGAAGTTGTTTAAGACGACGGGGATCAGCAATCATGCAACGGTAAATGGCTCATTTCTCAGGATTTAAAGAAGGGAAGAGCAGGACATAAGCCGGGTTCTGTTCTCTCAACGCCATGCATTGAGAGGGCGGTTATCTATCTGGGACGTTTGTTACCAAACGCCTCTAGCGGTGCCTACAAGCGGAACTGGAAAAAGACCAACCCTAGTTCCTCCGACCTTGCTCCCAACCGGGGTTTACCGAGCCAACACCTCACGATGTTGCTGGTGCGCTCTTACCGCACCTTTGCACCCTTACCAAGAGAGTTTTGAGTTCTAAGTTATGAGTGTTGAGTTAACTCAAAATTCATAACTCAAAATTCGTAATTCTCCTGGCGGTATCTTTCTGTGGCACTATCCTCACGATCGCTCGCACTGGGCGTTACCCAGCAGGTCTGGTCTTTCGGGAGCCCGGACTTTCCTCAAATCACCTCGCCCAATGGAAAAGGCGTCTGCAACCACCTGCGCCTACTCTTGCCCTATCTTTAGTTTACGCTGAGTGCTGAGGAAGCAGGCAGAGGGCAGGAGACAGGAGGCAGGAAGAGACGTGATTAATCGCATCTCTTCACACCCCACACCCCATCACCCCCTACCGTTTCCAGGGCAGGTATTCGCTCAGCGGTACACGTTTAATAGCAAACTCACAATTTAGCATTTGTAAGTTATTGGGGCGATCGTCTGAAATATCTTCCGCGATCCACACGGCGACTCGCATGGAAAATTTCAGCTCAGCTTTGGATTCTAGAAAAGCTGCTTTGACAGGACCCGGTAGAGCCGCGATCGTGACTAGAGGCCCCTTAGGTTCAAGGACGTTATTGGCGTTTAGTTTTAATAAATCTTCGGCACTGACTCGTTCTCGAATCACGCCACCAGGAGGAATGGTGCTAAACACTTGGCGTTGGGATAGATCGACCCGACGATCGGGCGGAAACCGAATCACCCGGCGCGATCGCCCATCTGATTGAATGGAACAGCGATCCCAATCAATCTCTAGGGTTTTGTCTTTCGATTTATTCACAACCATAATGGCGATTTCTTGGGGTTGATCAAAGCTATAGCGTCCACCAAAGCCAAAATTGACGTCAATTACATCCTTTAACTGGCGATCGCTGAGTTGACTCTCCAGTCCTGCTTTGTCAAAGCTAATGGTCATTTGTTCTTCAACATATTCTGAAATCGACTGATAAGCCCGATACAGCACATAGGCAACGGAGATCAGATACACCGCCACAATAATCACGTCGAGCTGTTGTCGGGAGGTCATAATCAGCGATCGCAGAGGTTTTAAGCAGTCTATCCCAACCGAGTGTTGCAAACAAAACGTTCTGCAACACTTGGTTGAACCGTTGTTTCCCAATCTTCTGCACACCAAAAATTGGGGTCTACTAGTACATTAGAATGCCAAACAGCTCTTCTTCCCGATTTCTTCCCGAATTTTTCCCTAATTATTCACTTGCTTCCTGTACCCTACTGAATTCAACAGGCACATTTAGAATCACGCCCTGAGCAGCACAACCTAATCCCACTAATCTGGAGAGCGAAGCAGTGAGCAGTAATCGGTTTTTAGGCTTATCTCGTCGTCAAGTTATTCGTGGTATTTTAGCCACCACCGCATTTGGAGTTACGGCAAGATTAGGGACAGCATGTAGCAGTGAGCCATCCAGCTCAGGAGATGCTGCGACTGGTGACAGTGAGGGGCTAACGATCGGTTTTATCTACGTGGGTCCCAAAGATGACTACGGCTATAACCAGGCCCATGCCGAGGGAGCCGCTGCAATGGCAAGCAAGTTGACCTGGGTCAAGTTGGTCGAAGAAGCCAACGTTCCTGAGACAACTGCCGTTGCTGAGTCCATGCGCAGCATGATCGACATTGATGGGGCCAAGGTGTTATTCCCCACATCCTTTGGCTATTTTGATCCCCACATTCTCAAACTGGCAGAGGAATATCCAGAGGTGCAATTCTTCCACTGCGGTGGTTTGTATATCGATGGCACCCATCCTAAAAACGTGGGCAGCTATTACGGTTACATCGATGAAGCACAATATGTCTCTGGCATCGTTGCGGGCTTAACCTCTAAGTCAGGCAAATTGGGCTTTATTGGAGCTAAGCCCATCCCTCAGGTGCTGCGTAACATCAACAGTTTTACCCTGGGTGCTCGCAGTGTGAATCCTGAAATCACAACTCAAGTGGTCTTTACCGGAAACTGGGCAGAGCCAATCAAAGAGGCAGAAGCCGCAAACAGCATGGTAGACCAAGGAATTGATGTCGTTACCTGCCACGTAGACAGCCCTAAAGTGGTGATGGAAACGGCAGAAAAGCGGGGCATTTTCAGTTCTGGTTATCACGCCAATCAGCTTCAACTTGCGCCTAAAGGCTATCTCACTGGAGCAGAGTGGGATTGGGTGAACATCTACACTCAACTGGCAGAAGAGATTAACTCTGGCAAGAATTTAATGGATGGCAGCATTCCTCACTTGTTGCGAGGTGGCTTAAAGGATGGGTTCTGTAAGATCTCGGATTACGGCCCGGCGGTGAGTGCCGAAGCTAAAACGGCGGCTGATGCAGCTAAAGCTCAACTGATGGATGGCAGCCTGGTGATTTATAAGGGTGAGATGAAAGACAACGAAGGCAATGTGGTCGTTGCGGCTGGAGAAGAGTTAAAGCAGCAAGATCCAAAACTGGAAGGAATGAATTACCTCGTAGAAGGGGTAATTGGCTCGGTTGGAAGCTAAGAAGAAGAACGAAAAGGGAAGAACGAAGAAGGAATCAAGGTCTGGTTGCCAAATCTTCTAATGGTCTTCATTAAGATCTCCACCTTCCCTTTTTGCTTTTCTACCTTCGGTCTTGCTTTTTCTCTTTTCTTTTTTTTCTTTCTTGCTTATGAACAGCTATGCTTGGCGTCGCACATTAGAGTCGATTGTATTGCCAGTTTCGGCACTCATCTTTTCATTGATTTTGTTTGGCGTTTTTTGTGCTCTGGCGGGAGCTAATCCCTTTGGGGTCTATGCTTCTATTTGGAAAGCAGCCTTTGGTAGTTGGAGCACGTTACAAAATAGCCTGATTCGGGCGGCTCCTCTAATGTTGTGTGCGCTGTGTACGGCATTGCCTGCTCGATTGGGGTTGGTGATTATTGGTAATGAGGGGGCGTTGGTCGTTGGAGGGTTGGCGGCGATCGCCGTTGGCTTGTCTTTGTCAGGGAGTGTGCCTGCGACTGGGGTGCAGTTGGGTATGGCATTGGCAGGGATGATTGCAGGTGGCATCTGGATTGCGATCGCTGGAGCATTGCGCCATTATCGAGCGGTCAATGAAACCATCAGCAGTTTGTTGTTAAACTACGTGGCGATCGCTCTGTTAAACCATCTGGTCGGTGGTCCCTGGCGTGACCCCAGTTCGTTAAATAAACCTTCTACCTTTCCCTTGCCAGAGGTAGACATGTTGGGCAATATGCCCGGAACGCGAGTTCACTGGGGGCTGTTGTATGGGTTGGTTGCTTGTGTGATTGCCTATGTGTTGATTCAACGCACCACCTTTGGGTTCGCCGCTCGTACGGCTGGCGGTAATATTCGAGCGGCCCGGATTGCCGGGTTGCCAGTGGGGCAATTGACCGTCATCATTTGCTTTTTGGCGGGCTCTTGTGCAGGTCTAGCGGGCATGGTCGAGATTGCGGCAGTCCAAGGTTCAGCTAACGAATCGTTGAACGTAGGATATGGTTACGGCGGCATTTTGGTGGCGTTTGTGGCTCGTCACAACCCACTGGCGGCTTCGGTAGTGTCTCTGCTCTTGGGTGGCATTTTGGCGAGTGGTGGCATTTTGCAGCGATCGCACAATTTGCCCGACGCAACGGTGTTGGTGTTTCAGGGATTGGTGTTCTTGGTCGTAATGTATAGCGACTCGCTGTATGGCCGTTTTCCCTTCTTTAAGGAAAAGCCAACTCTCGTGGCTCCGCCCTCTCCCCCTCCGTCACCGGGTCAAGAGCCTGTTGTGGTGGCTTAAGCAATCTCAAGCAAGCAATCTTTAGTTAGGAAATAAGTGCGATGACAGCAGAAGCAGCAGAAGCGTTGGGATGGTGGGGCGTGCCGTTGGCGATCGCCGCTGGCACCATGCGGGGTGGAACTCCATTTTTGTTTGTCAGTTTAGGCGAGTGTCTAACTGAAAAAAGCGGCAAAATCAACCTCGGTCTAGAGGGAGTGCTGCTGACGGGGGCGATGAGTGCTTATGGGGTTTCCTATCTCACAGGCTCTCCCTGGTTAGGCGTATTGGTGGCTGGAGTGGCGGGTTGTCTTTTGGGGGTGATTCACGGCTGGCTCTCGCAACAACCGCGAGTGAATGATGTGGCTGTCGGCATTGCCATGATCATTTTTGGCAGTGGCATCGCTTTCTTTTTTGGAAAACCCTTCATTCAACCGTCTGCCCCACAACTGGCAACCCTCAATTTAGGAGCAGATGGATTGCCCCCAGCTCTGCAAGCGGCGTTACAAATCAGTCCCTTGTTTTTGTTAGGGTTGGCGATCGCCCCTATTATGCAGTGGTTCTTTCAATCCACTCGTTGGGGTTTGTTTATTCGAGCCGTGGGTGATAGCCCTGAAGCGGCCAGGGCAATGGGCGTTTCAATCTTCAAAGTGCGGATGTTAAGTGTGATCGCAGGCAGCTTCTTGGCTGGAATCGGCGGTGCCTCTCTATCGCTTTACTATCCTGGCGTCTGGACTGAGCGAATCTCTAGTGGTCAAGGCTTAATGGCGGTTGCCCTCGTTATTTTTGCCCGCTGGAATCCAGTTCAGTGTCTCTGGGCATCGCTACTGTTTGGCGGCGCACAAGCCCTCGGTCCGGCATTGCAATCCGTCGGCATCAAAGAAGGCTATTACCTGTTTAACGCTGCACCCTATGTCTTGACCCTCGTCATCATGGTGATCACCTGCTCACCCAAACGCACTCTGACAGGTGCTCCGGGAGCCTTAGGGACGGGCAGCTAAAAAGAAAGAAGAAAGAAGATCGAATAGTTGATCTAGTTTTTCTTTTTTTCCTTCTTTCCTTGTTCTTTTTTCCTTTTCTTTTTTCTTTTTTTCCTTATGAGTGGTCTTGGCGGACTCAACAAATCTCCAAATGGCGTTGTCTTAGGGATGGTGCAACTGCAATTGCCCAACGTTGTGACCCCCGATGATCTGACCGATCAAACCCAACGCATTTGCAATATGGTCGGCAAGGCACGCCGCAATATGCCCACGATGGATCTCGTGGTGTTTCCAGAATATGCGTTGCACGGTTTGTCGATGGATACTAACCCAGAGATCATGTGCAAGCTGGATGGCCCTGAAGTGGCGGCGTTTAGTCAAGCCTGTCGTGACAACAAAATTTGGGGATGTTTCTCTATCATGGAGTACAACCCCACTGGCAATCCCTATAACAGCGGCATCATTCTCGATGACCAAGGGGAATTGCGGCTCTATTATCGCAAGCTGCACCCCTGGGTGCCTGTGGAGCCTTGGGAACCTGGAAATATTGGCATACCTGTTTGTGAAGGCCCCAATGGTAGTGCGATCGCCCTGATCATTTGCCACGATGGCATGTTCCCTGAAATGGCACGCGAATGCGCCTACAAAGGGGCAGAAATTATGATTCGCACCGCAGGGTACACTGCCCCAATTCGGCATACCTGGCAAATTACTAACCAAACCAATGCCTTCTGCAATTTGATGTATACCGCATCAGTGTGTATGTGTGGCAGCGATGGTTCCTTTGACTCAATGGGTGAAGGCATGTTTGTCAACTTTGATGGCACCCCATTAGTCATGGGCAGTCACCGTCCTGATGAAATCATCACGGCTGAATTGCGCCCTGACCTGGTGCGAGAAGCCCGTAAACACTGGGGTGTTGAGAACAATATCTATCAGTTTGGGCATCGGGGCTATGTAGCTGTTAAGGGTGGTGCACAAGATTGCCCCTATACCTATATGCAAGATATGGTGAACGGCAACTATCGCCTGCCTTGGGAAGATGAAGTCGTTCATACCGACGGCACCTCCTGTGGATTTCCTGCCCCAACTCGCCTCTATAGCGGTGAAGAACTAACCGCCATCTTAAAAGGCTAAATGTACAGACGCGATTAAATGTACAGACGCGATCAATCGCGTCTCTCCCTTATTCTTCTTTTTTTCTATGCCTTTCTACGTCAACGCCGAACCCTACAAATATCCCTACAACGGAGATTTGCGCCCTGAAAACACGGCGTTGATCATCATTGACATGCAAACCGATTTTTGTGGCGAGGGTGGATATGTAGATCAAATGGGTTATGACCTGTCCCTGACTCGTGCTCCGATCGCCCCGTTGCAACGATTGTTAACTGTGATGCGGGCAGAGGGCTTTACCATCATCCATACTCGTGAAGGACATCGTCCTGACCTGTCAGACTTACCCGACAACAAACGCTGGCGATCGCGCCAAATTGGGGCAGGCATTGGAGATCCGGGTCCCTGTGGCAAAATCTTGGTGCGGGGTGAACCAGGTTGGGAGATTATCTCAGAACTCGCTCCTCTTCCCGGCGAACCCATTATCGACAAGCCAGGAAAAGGATCTTTTTATGCCACTGATTTAGACATGCTACTAAAGCTCAAAGGCATTCAAAATATCATTCTTACAGGCATCACGACCGATGTTTGCGTTCACACCACCATGCGTGATGCCAACGATCGCGGTTACGAATGCTTATTGCTGTCAGACTGCACAGCAGCAACCGACTATAGTAACCATCTGGCTGCCCTAAGCATGATCAAAATGCAAGGGGGAGTATTTGGAGCCGTGGCTGATTCGGCGGCACTGCTAGAAGCCATACATACAAAAGGCTAAAGGCTGAAGGATGAAGGCTAAAAGTTAAACCTATTCTTCCTTCATCCCTGATCATCTACCTTCTTGCCATCCTTCACTCTTTTTTACCCTTCCTTCTTTTTCCCTCTTCTTTTTTCATCCTTCATCCTTTCCTTTAATCCCTTATCCTTTCCCCTCCCCCTCCTCCTATGACTGAAACTATCGATACCCATACCGCTCAAGCCTCGTCCACAACAGCAACAGCGATCAAACCAGCTGAACTCGCTGTAGTTAGCATGACCAAGCAGTTTGGTTCTCTTGTGGCGCTTGATGATGTCTCGATGACTCTCAAACCAGGGAGCTTTCATGCCCTTTTAGGAGAAAATGGAGCCGGAAAAAGCACGCTAGTAAAGTGCATCATGGGGTTCTATACGCCTACCTCTGGTGATATTTACATCAATGGCACCAAGGTGGCAGTTCCCAACCCCAGAGATGCCCACAAATATGGCATCGGCATGGTCTATCAGCACTTTACTTCAGTGCCTGCTATGACTGTTGCAGAAAACCTTGTGCTTTCACGCTTTGACAGCCCTACGCTGATCAACTGGAAAAAGGAAATGGAAGGCTTGCGGGCGTTTATGGAAACCTCACCGTTTCAAGTGCCGCTTGAAACGCCGATCGCCCAATTGGCGGCTGGACAAAAACAAAAACTCGAAATTCTCAAGCAACTCTATCTCCATAGCCGTATCTTGATTTTGGATGAGCCAACCTCGGTTTTAACCCCTGGTGAGGCAGACGAGGTGTTGGGCTTGTTGCGTGAACAGGTCACTGCCGGACAGTTGAGTGTGTTGATGATCTCACACAAATTCCGCGAGGTGATGGCGTTTGCTGATGAAATCACAGTCTTGCGAAAAGGCAAGTTTGCCGGACATGGTCTAGTCAAAAACCTCACCGTTTCTGACATGGCAGAAATGATGATGGGCGAAAAGAAAGAGCCAAAACCCGTTGAAAAAGTGGTGCATCCTGAAGCGGTGCCTGTTTTAGAAGTGAAAGAGGTGCACGCTAACAAAGACAACGGTTTAGAAGCGGTTAAGGGTGTTTCTCTCACCGTTCATGCAGGTGAAATTGTTGGAATTGCAGGCATCTCTGGCAACGGTCAGCGAGAGCTGGTTGAGGTATTGGCAGGTCAACGCGAACCGACCGCTGGAACGGTTGTGGTGAATGGCGAAGCCTATGGAGCGACACGAGCTGAAATGTATAAGCATCGGGTGTTTGCTCTGCCAGAAGAACCCTTGCGCAATGCCTGTGTGCCGCATATGAGTGTGGCAGAAAACATGGCATTGCGAACCTTTGATCGCCCCCCTCAGGCAAAAGGTGTATTCCTCATTCTCAAAGCCATGCGCCAGATGGCACAGACGTTGATTACTCGGTTTTCTGTTAAAACTCCGTCCCACGAAACCCCCATCAGCAACCTGTCAGGCGGCAACGTGCAACGGGCAGTGTTGGCACGAGAATTATCAGAAGACCACATTCGCTTGCTGATTGCGGCAAACCCTTGTTTTGGCCTTGACTTTGCTGCTGTGGACTTTATTCACGGTCAGATCGTCGATGCTCGTAATCGTGGTGTTGCCGTGTTGCTAGTGAGCGAAGATCTGGATGAATTGCTTAAATTGAGCGATCGCATTGTGGTGATTAGCGGTGGCAAGTTTGTCTATGAAAGCCCCATTGGTGAAGCCGACTTTGTGGCGATCGGTCACAGCATGGCGGGACATTAAACAAAAAAGAGAAGAGAGAAGAGAGAAGAGAGGAGGGAATCAGGGAGATTACCGCATAGTTTTTGATTCCTTGGCTCTTTTCATGCAAGTTGCCAAGATAGCAATCAGTTCTTTACTCTCTTCCAACAATTTTGTCAGTTTGCTTTCGTGAACCAGTTGAGATGCAATTAGCAGTTCAAGCCAATAAATGGTTTCTTCTAATTCTTGAAGACTAACTTGAATTTTGCTGATGAACTCTGCTTTAGAGCGGCTACGCGATGATTCATGGTAATGAGCACCTACAGATGTGCCACTCCGTAAAATTTGTTTGCCAATCACTTGTGCTTCCACAGAGCTTGGTAAAGCACCATACAACTTGATGATTCTGAGGGCAAAATCTTTCGTTCTTTTCTTTAAATTCTCTCCCACATCACACCCCCTTAAACCTTTTCGCTTATCCCTATATTTCCCAACCTGACTCTTGCTTCTTTTTTCTATCTTCTATCTTCCTTTTTACCTATGGTTTCTATTTCTGCTCAGCCTTATGACTATGAATTGCCTCAAAACTTGGGTTCTTTGGCGTTGATTATTATTGATATGCAACGCGACTTTATGGAGCCGGGTGGCTTTGGTGATGCGTTGGGTAATGATGTGTCGCGGTTGCAGGCGATCGTGCCGACTTTAAAGCAACTTTTAGAAACCTTCCGAGCCAAGGGCTTACCCGTCTTTCACACCATTGAATGTCATAAACCTGACTTGTCAGATTGTCCACCTTCAAAGCTTAATCGGGGTAAGGGGTCTCTTAAGATTGGCGACGAGGGACCGATGGGGCGAATTTTGGTCATGGGTGAACCGGGCAACGGCATTATTCCAGAATTGGCACCCCTTCAAGATGAGGTTGTGATTCTCAAGCCGGGTAAAGGTGCATTTTATGCCACACCTCTAGAGACTTTGCTCAAGGAAAAGGGCATTACGCATTTGCTGGTGACGGGAGTGACGACTGAGGTGTGTGTTCAAACCACAATGCGCGAGGCAAACGATCGCGGTTATGAGTGTCTCATGGTGGAAGACTGCACCGAGAGTTATTTCCCAGAGTTTAAGCAATCGACCTTAGAGATGGTGCTGGCGCAGGGTGGCATCGTTGGTTGGACGGCTCCGGCTGCGGCTGTGATTGAGGCGTTGGAGTTGGCAACTCAACCCGCGATCGCCGTCTAGATCAAAAACAATATTTATTGAGTCAATCAGGAGTGAAACGGCTTCGGCATGGAAGCAATTAATTTGGCAGTGAACGGCACCCTGATGCGGGGGTTGGCGTTAAATCAAAATCTCTTAAATGCAGGTGCAACGTTTTTGCAGGAAACCTTCACAGAACCGAGTTATCGGCTGTGGTCTATTAATGATCGCCATCCTGCGATGCTGCGGGTGACTCAGGGTGGGCGGGCGATCGCTGTTGAAGTGTGGGCAGTGCCCCCTGCCGGAATTTGCACTATTTTATTGTGGGAACCCCCGGGACTTTGTATTGGTAAGGTGCGGCTGATTGATGGTGAAACAGTTTTGGGGGTGTTAGGCGAACCCTTTCTCTGTGAAAATCAACCAGAGATTACGTCATGGGGTGGGTGGAGAGCTTACACGGCGGCTATGCAAACTGAACCGAAACTGCGAGTGTAGAAGCCGGAAAAAGGGGAGCAAAAACCGCAGAATATCGTGCACTAGACCATGCCCTAAACTATGCACTAGAACATGCACTAGATTACCAATGCGCGATCGCCTGATTGCTCTTAACCCTGCTCTCCTTAGCTCCACAACAAGCTATTGTGATGAAGAGCAAATGGGGTGCTGTGAATTATGGTAGCTAATTTTCAGGATGTGTCTTCGGCAGAGCAAGCCACGATCGCCTATCTTCGATCTCCTCAAGCTATTCGCGATCGCTGTGGTCAGTTATTTGAGTTGGCTCAGCAAGATCGATTGCAATATTTTCGGTGTGATTTGAGCCAGTTAGAGCCAACGGCTGCTTTTGTGTTGCAAGTCATGCAAGCCAATTATCCCGACCTGCAAGTGCCATTTCATAGTCGCTGGCGGCATTTTGATGTGGGTGGAGTGGCCCGTGTTGCCCGATTACAGCAGTCGGTGTCTCATCTAAATGCATTGGAACAAGCTAGAGCCAAGTTTGATTTGGCGATCGCCAGTGTGTTGTTAGATGCTGGAGCCGGAGCCTCCTGGAGCTATGTTGAAGCTGAGACAGGTCAAGTCTTTCGGCGATCAGAGGGGTTGGCGATCGCTAGCTTTAATATGGTTAGTCAAGGGTTATTTTCCAGTGATCTAGAGCGTCCTTTTCAAGTCGATGCAACAGGGTTACAACAATTGACTAAAGACGCTCTCGCTCAAGGGTTTCAGGTGACAACAGACAATCCTTTAGTGGGGCTTGAAGGGCGATTGAAGCTGTTGCAACAACTGGGGCAGGTCTTACACAACGATCCTCAATTATTTGGGGAAACAAATCCCCGTCCGGGATATTTGGTCGATTATTTGGTGCAACAGGCCCATCATCAGCAGCTAGCGGCAAGCACCGTATTTGCGGCTGTTTTGCGGGGGTTAAGCGAGATTTGGGCAGGGCGAGTGGCGATCGCGGGAGTCAATTTGGGAGATGTCTGGGTTCATTCAGCATTGCCCCAAACGGCTTTGGGGTCACAACTTGTTCCCTTTCACAAACTATCTCAGTGGCTGACTTACTCATTGTTAGAACCGCTGCAAGAGTTAGGCATCACCATCACCGGGCTAGATCAACTGACGGGTTTAGCCGAATATCGCAATGGAGGCTTGTGTGTTGATATGGGGTTGATCCAGGCAAAACAGCCAGAGGTGACCACTGACACCCATCTTCCTGGCTCAGAGGTGATTGTCGAATGGCGAGCCTTGACGGTAGTTTTGTTAGACGCGATCGCCGATACGATTCGTCAAACATTGGGCATGTCTCCGTTAGAGCTCCCTCTGGTGAAGGTGTTAGAAGGAGGCACTTGGGCAGCAGGTCGAGCGATCGCCGCCGAAAAGCGACCCGGAGGCAAACCCCCCATCCAGATTCAGAGTGATGGCACCGTGTTTTAGAGACGGATAAGGGCTAAAGGCTAAAGGATAAAAGGAGCTTTACCCGACTCCCCACTCCCTAATAATCTCGCCCCTTGACCTGTGCCAGCAAATCTTGCTCTAAAACCCCGTTGTCAGAGTAGTAACCAGAGGCTTTTTTGGCTTCGATCTCAACCTGGGCATCTGCCGGAATGAATTCAGGTGGAATCGGGATGCGCTTGACAACTGCAATGCCCGCATTGGTAATGGCGTTATATTTCAGGTTGCTCATTGAGACTAACTGGTCGATCTTGGTGATGCCCAACCAGAGCAAGACATCTGGCATCAGTTCCTGAAAGCGCATATCCTGAACCCCTGCCACGCATTCTGTGCGAATGAAATAGGCATCGGCGCGATCGCCCCCCTCTTGACGTTTGCGAGCGTTATAGACCAAAAACTTAGTGACTTCGCCCAGAGCACGTCCTTCTTTGCGGCAATAAACGATGACTCCAGCTCCTCCGGCTTGAGCCGCTTGAATGCAAACCTCAATCCCGTGTACCAGGTAAGGACGACAGGTACAAATATCAGACCCAAACACATCAGACCCGTTGCATTCATCATGCACCCGCACCGCTAGCGGTTTTGTCGGATCGGTGATTGTGGTTTCATCGCCAATGATATAAACCGTTGTGCCTCCAATGGGGGGCAAAAAGACGTGTAAGTCAGGGCGAGTGACCAACTCAGGAAACATGCCGCCTGTTTGTTGAAACAGAATGCGCCGCAGTTCCCATTCGTCCACGCTCAGGCGTTTGGCAATGCCAGGGAGATACCATACTGGGTCGATCGCCGCTTTTGTTACTAATAAACTGCCGTCTGATTTGAGTAGTTTGCCATCTACGTGCAGTCGCCCAGCAGCAATTTCATCTTTAAATTCAGGAATGGTGATGTGGGCTTTGGTAACGGCAATGGTCGGGCGAATGTCGTAATCAGTGGGATAGTGATGGGCAAATACCTCTCCAGCGATCGCCCCAAATGGATCGAGCGAGACGATTTTTTCGGCATCGCTCCAACTGGGATAAGGACCAATATGAACGATGGGTGATGTATTGGTTAAGTCAGCCCGATGATCGGGATCTAAAACTCCACTGGCAACAGCTAACGCCCGATAAACACTGTAAGACCCACCATGTGTACCAATCACATTGCGACCCGCCGTACTCCTGACAGAACTAACAATAGGACCGCGATCGCGAGGGTCGGCAGCTCCCCACACAATAGGTGGCACTTTTGTGCCGGCATTATTTTGGTGGGACGTTAAGATAATATGCTTTGATTTTGGTTTTGGCTGATTTGCGGTCATATGAATGACGGTGCACCCTGCATACTGATGGTACATTATTCTACTACTCCAAACCTCTGGAATTGTTATTCACTTACACAATTAGTGACAATTAAGCAGAGGTAATTAAAGTGAGGAAATATCAGCTCTCCAACCTTTGTAAATGATTAAAATGGGGGGTTGTGTACTGCTTGCTTATTTTGATTTTCACCTATACAATATGGCATCTATTTTTTAGTAGTTTCCAATAAATTGAGTTGATATCAATGGCAGCAGAGGTAACAGTCATTCAGCATCCTTTGGTGCAGCACAAGCTAACGCTTATGCGCCAAAAACAAACTAATACCCAAGATTTCCGTCGGTTACTGAAGGAAATATCAATGTTACTGGCCTACGAAGTAACGCGAGATTTGCCATTGAAATATGAAACGATTCAGACTCCTTTAACTGATATGGAGGCTCCTATTTTGGCGGCTGATAAAAATATGGTGATTGTCTCAATCATGCGTGCCGGACAGGGTCTTTTAGATGGCATGTTAGAGCTAATTCCAAATGCAAAAGTCGGGCATATTGGTCTATATCGTGAACCAATTACATTAACTGCGGTTGAGTATTATTTGAAGTTGCCAGTTGATGTCGAAAAGCGCGATATGTTAGTGGTTGATCCGATGTTGGCAACAGGTAACTCTGCTGTTGCAGCGGTTGATCGTTTAAAGGAAGCAAACCCTTTATCGATTAAGTTTGTCTGTTTACTAGCAGCACCAGAAGGATTGCAGCATTTTCATGAACAACATCCTGAAATTCCTGTATATACTGCTTCAATTGATCAGTATTTAGATAAGCGGGGCTACATTATTCCAGGATTGGGCGATGCAGGCGATCGCCTTTATGGAACGAAATAAACAAGGATAAATGTGCTTCGCTGCGGTCATCATCCTTACTCCAAAATCCTTACTTTCAACTCACGACCGTTGATGGAATAAGGGCAACATGGTGTGAAGGTTCAATGAAATTTTCTGTAGGTTTAGTCAAGTTCATCAGGTTCAGGCTTCTCCTTTCTAAAAACGTGCTAAAACCAAGTTGACACTATAAGCTTCAATAAGCTTCATATCAGTTGTAAGCCTCGTATAGCCATCGCAAAAGCCATCGCAAGAGGGTTGTGAGAGGTGTACCTATTTCGCAATTGCTTTAGGGCTGCTACAAGTTTGAGGGTTTCGGGTTGTCATGGACTCATAGCTATCAGATTTTGAGAAACATACTCGTGCATCTCCACCGACAATTCAAGACTTTTGCGCTTGGATTGATTGAGTCCACCACTTCGATTGCAATTCATGGCTCACCTTTATAGGGGTATGGAGAAGCACCTATGTTATCTTTCGTGATTCCATTACAAAGTTCAAAGGTTTCTAAGTCATGGGATACAGTGACGCTACTCTTTGAACGCACCCTCCGCTCGCTTTGTAATCAAACCTCATCTGACTTTAATGTTGTGGTAGCTTGCCACGAGAAACCAGAGATTGACTTTCATCATCCCAAGATCACTTACATTCCGGTAGATTTTCCGGTGCCAGCCGCAGATGTTCGCTTTGAAAAAGTGCGCGATCGCATGCGGAAACATCTCACGGCTCTTAAATATGCTTTGGAATCAAATCCTACCCATGTGATGAAGGTTGATGCTGATGATTTGGTGAGTCGTCGTCTAACAGAATATGTTGGGCAACATCCTACAGCAAATGGATGGTATATGCGGCAAGGCTATTTGTATGCAGAAGGCAGTAAACAAATTTATCTGGCTCACAACGACTTTTACAGACGGTGCGGCAGTTGTAATATTTTGCGGTCAGATTTGGTCAAAGTGCCTGACGACTTGCATGATCAAGCGTTAGATTTTTCTGGCTATTACACCAAGCATTCCACCGTTGAGAAACTATTTGCTGAGAAGGGTACCCCACTCGAACCGTTACCCTTTGCGGGTGCGCTATATACCTATGCGCATGGCGAAAATGCGTCTGGTAATCGCAACAAGCCAACGGTAGGAAATATGATCGATCGGGTCAAAACCTTTTTTGTCAATTTTCGCCCCTTGACTCCCTCGATTCAGGAAGAATTCGGTCTATCGTCGTTGCCTGCAACAGACCCGTTAACTAAGGTTGGGGCACAATCCACCTAAAGCCTGCTGCTTTATGCGGCAGGTTGACTGCTAATTAACCGTTGTTTTAGTCGTTGGGGGTCGCCTTGCTCGACGACATGTCCTTGCTCTAGCAAGAAGGCCCCGTCACAATACTCCAACTCATCTAACCGATGTGTCACCCATAGAGCGGTTAATCCACGGCTTTTGACTAATCGTTGCACCTGAGCCACCAAATCCAGTTGGCTCTCCGGATCTAATAAAGCCGTGGGTTCATCTAACAGCAACACCTCGCAATGACGTGCGATCGCCCCTGCCAGGGCAATGCGCTGTTTTTGCCCACCACTCAATGCATAGATTGGGCGACGTTGCAGGTGCCACAGATTGACAGCCGCTAGGGCGTCTTCAACCCGCCGCCGCACTTCAGCTAATGGCAGTTTTTCTTCAACCAGACCAAAGGCAACATCGGCTGCGACAGTGGGCATTACCAATTGATGATCAGGATTTTGAAACACAAAGCCAACGGGTTTGTGGATCTCGATCTCTCCCGATTGAATCGGCAATAACCCCGCTAGTAGTTTCAGCAAGGTGGACTTGCCACTGCCATTGGTTCCCAATAACATCCAAAACTGCCCTTTGGGTACTTCCAATGAGCAAGATTGCAACACAGGCGACTGAGTTGACCACTCAAAGCTGAGATTGCGGATGGCGATCGCCGATTCACTCATAATGTCAGCCCAAAAATGAGAATTATGCCTCAGCAGTCAATGCAAAAAATCCAGGAGGTCTACCGGATGACGTACCTGCTCCAGACTTCTCAGATAGTTGAACGGCTGAAATCTCGCTGACCAAAATCCCCGTTTTTTTGTCGGGCTGCTTTTCGCAAGTCAACTCTAAAATGACCGGACTACCTGAGCGAATGGCATCCAGCACTTCTTTGTAAACCGCTTCAGCATCCTCAACGGTCTTCCGTTGCACAGATAACATCGCAGGGGTATTTCTCAGAGCAATATCAATAATAAACATGAGGCATTCACTAGCTAATGCAAACCGATCTCTAGTATCTCAAATGTCTACAGAAGTTGCTCAATCTCAAAGGATTGGTCATGAATATTGGTCAGGATGGGGCGATCGCCACAACCGTAAAAAGCTATATCAGAACTGGGAAAAGCCAGATCTCCTAATTTTCCCCTGTCTAAAGCCATTAATTTAGGTCAGTAACGATGCAAAATCTGAAGAGATATCGATATAATTCATAACAAGGTAAAGAAACGTAAATACTGTTCATATTCAGTCCCATTTTTTGCATTACCTCAAGAAATGGGTCGCAAGAGCAGTAACTTCAATCTGTACTCATAATTTATTTTTGGAGATCCGCGCTATGACCATAGCAATGGGGCGCGCGCAAGCAGAGCGAGGATGGTTTGACGTCCTCGACGACTGGCTCAAGCGCGATAGATTTGTATTCGTTGGCTGGTCAGGCATCCTGCTGTTTCCCTGTGCTTATTTAGCACTAGGTGGCTGGTTGACTGGAACCACCTTTGTCACCTCG
>JANRJA010000116.1:0-13969 GCA_033764315.1 Oculatellaceae cyanobacterium bins.114 | reverse complement strand
GGGGGGCGCCTCTCACAACCCCTTTGGGATTGCTATATTCTCTGGCTCAAGCCAATGTCCTCTTTAGAGACCTAGATCCGCGTTTCAGTCCATTTCGATAGACTTTTGCAGTTAGCCTAGAGATTGACTTCGGGGCGAGTGAGCAACGAAGCAATCAACCTTGCAGAACTTCTTTTGTCAGTCAACCAGGCGGAATACTACAGAGAGTGAGAGCGAACATTCCACAATTACAAATTAATTCATATCAAGATTAATTCATAGCTAAAATTGATTCATAGCAGTAGTGTGAGCGTCTTGCTCGTGGGCAATTAGCAGCCTTAGATTTAATTAGCGGCCTTGTGATTGGCAATTGACAACGGACGATATCTTTGGAGGCACTTCAGGATAGGATAGAGATATGGTCAAAACCGTTGATGTCCTTGGGGTTCCTCACGCTTACGAACTAACCTCGGCAACCGATTCTTCAGTAACGTTGGTGTTTATTCACGGCTGGTTGCTTAGCCGTGAATATTGGCAACCGATCATTCAACAGTTAAGCCCTCTTTATCAATGTTTGTCTTATGACTTGCGCGGGTTTGGCGATTCTCAACCTGTTGAGAAATATGGTTTCACTCGACAAAAGGTGACTCAATCAGCGATCGCCTCAGAAGGGGACTTGCTTCGCACTAACCCTGTTGATGTCATAGTAGCCACTGAAACCAGTACAACCGCGATCGCCTCTCCCCAAGCGGACTATTCACCCGCGGCTTATGCCCATGATCTGGCTCTATTGTTGCAAACCCTTAACTTAACGAACGTTTGGTTGATTGGGCATTCATTAGGAGGCAGCATTGCGTTATGGACAGCTGACCTGTTGCCTGAGGTGATTCGGGGGGTGGTTTGTGTTAACTCTGGTGGTGGCATCTACTTAAAAGAAGAGTTTGAACGGTTTCGGGCAGCCGGGGAACAACTGGTAAAGTTACGTCCTCGTTGGCTTTGTTATGTGCCGTTGGTCGATTTGTTGATGACGCGCATGAATGTGGTGCGTCCGCTCTCTCGACAGTGGGGGCGGCAGCGATTGTTAGATTTGGTGGCGGCACATCCAGAGGCGGCATTAGGAACGCTGTTAGACTCGACGACCGAAGAAGAAGTCCATCAATTACCACAGGTTGTGTCTCGCTTAAAACAGCCTGTGTATTTTATTGCTGGGGCAGACGACACGATTATGGAATCCCAGTATGTGCGGCATCTTGCTAGTTTTCATCATTCATTTCAATGCTGTGCTGACAATGTGATTGAGATTTCTAATTGCGGCCACTTGGCAATGGTGGAACAGCCTGACTTGGTCGCGACTGAAATCAATGCTCTAGTGAATAAACACTGATGCATTTGCAACGGGATGTGCCCAATGTCCACTCTAATGGTCAACTCTGCTTCGCCAGGTTCAGGTCGAACCTATCATGATCCGTTGCATGGTGCGATCGCCCTTGATCGACATGACCCGGTTGAGGCGTTATTAATTCAACTTATTGACACTCCAGCTTTTCAGCGATTGCGGCGGATTCGACAACTGGGTCCTGCTAGCCTGACGTTTCATGGGGCTGAGGGGTCACGCTTTACTCATTCGTTGGGGGTGATGGCGATCGCCCGACGCGCCTTTGATCGCGTTGCTCACCGCTATCCTCAACTCAAGCCCTATCGAGCTACAGTCTTGTGTGCAGCTTTGCTACACGATATTGGACACGGCCCTTTTAGCCACACCTGCGAAGAGATTTTTGGCAGTCACCATGAGCACTGGACGATTCGTATTCTTCGCGAGTCTCAGCCTGTGCGATCGCGGTTAGATGCCTTTAATCCAACGCTGTTAAATGAGATCGAACAGGTCTATCTCAAACAACACCCCATTCCTTTGGTGTGGCAGTTGGTGTCGAGCCAGTTAGATTGCGATCGCCTCGATTATCTGATGCGAGACAGCTATTTCACCGGAGCTTCTTACGGCAGGCTAGACCTCGATCGCATCATCATGGCGATGGACTATGACCCTATCACTCAACAATTGGTTGTAGCCCGCAAGGGCATGGCAGCGATCGAGCATTATCTAATCGTGCGCTATTTCATGTATGCCCAGATCTACAACCACCCTAAAAACATCACGGCATCCTGGTTGCTCGAACAAGCCTTTCAACGGGCACGAGAGATGCAGTCTGAGGGCACGTTGGCGGCGGATGACACGGTCACAGCCTGGTTAGAGCAAGATTGCAATCAATTAGACTTGACCCATTATCTCAGTGCTGATGATGGCGTGTTTATGTATCATTTACAACGTTGGCAGCACCATCCAGATGTGATCTTGGCCGATCTTTGTCGCCGCTTGGTCGATCGCGACTTGCTTAAAGCGTTAGACATTACCCATCTGTCGCCAGAGCAGCAACAAAAGTTATTGGATAAGGTCCAGCATTGGTTTAACCAGCTCAATGATGTGCCCCATGCGGCCAATCGGTATATCGGTCTAAGAACGACTTGGAGTCGGGGTTACACTCTATATCACCGGGGTATTAAATTAAAAACAGAGATCAAACTACGGGAAATTAGCGAACTTTCTCCTTTGGTGCAAACGTTGACTCAACCGTGGCAGCGAACGTGGCTGCTTTACCCTCGTGAGATTGACCCAACTCAGTTTCTACCCAGTGATGCCACTTGATAAGGAATGGTAGAACTACATCCACTGCTTCTACACGGCTTCTACTCTGTATAACCCACGCTAAATGACCCACGCCAATGGCTACAAGATTGGCTAGACCCTCTACACACTCTATGGTCTGTAGCGATGCCAATGTCTAGTGGCTGCGATCGCAGTTAGGGTGTTTCAATGGCCTTCTAAAGGGCTTAACTATTCGGCAATGAGAGATGGCAACCACTTTATGACAGCCAGAGAAGCCTTTATTCAAGCCTCACTTTTAAATCGAATGACCCATCGCATTCGACAATCCCTAGATCTGACGGAAATTTTGTCAGCGACGGTGGCAGAGGTGCGCTCTTTCTTACAAACCGATCGGGTCAAGGTTTATCGCTTTCAACCCGATGGCACAGGGCAGGTCATTGCTGAGGCAATCCACAACAATCGCCTCCCATCCTTATTAGGGTTACACTTTCCTTCGACTGACATTCCCCCAGCAGCCCGAGAGCTATTTGTCAAAGCCCGACAGCGATCGATTGTTAGTATTCCTGATCAGCTGATTACACTCAGTCGTTTACCGGATGCGGTCACCACTGGCAGCCTTACGTTAGAAGCTTTACAACACTATTCAATGGCTGAGATTTTGCAGCGTCCGGTTGACCCCTGCCACGTTGACTATCTCACCGCAATGGGGGTGCAATCTTCTTTAGTGGTGCCAATTTTGCATGGTCAAACTCTCTGGGGCTTGCTTGTCTCACACCATGTTGAACCCAAAACGTTTTCAGAGCCAGCGTTACAGACAATGCAGTTGTTGGCGGATCAAGTGTCAATTGCGATCGCCCAATCAGAGGTGCTCAGTCAAACTCGCAACAAGGCTTATCGAGAAGCCCTGATCAACCAGATTTCAACGTTGTTACACGCGCCACTGCGAATCCAAAATGTTTTGCAGATGGTGTTAGAACGCATTGTACAAGCCTCTCAAGCAACAGGTGGCAGGCTCTATCTCAGCTTAAATGAGGGAGAAGCGGTGCATGAGCTATACACGTGCGGTACTCAACCCAACGTGATTGGCCCTGACGGTGCCACTCTCGAACAGTATTCTCTTTGGAAAGAAATAATTACCTCTGATCGGCTGCCATTTCAAACGGTGGATGAGATGAATGCTTGGACAGAGTTAATGGCCGCCAATGAGAACAACATAACCTTGTTGCAAAGCAACGGTCTGCATGCCCCAGAAGCGATCGCTGATTTATATCAAGACCAGCGGTTATATGATGTCGTGCCGTTGTTTCGGTCTACTCCCATCCGCAGCATAATGCTGATGCCACTGCAGCATGGACACTTTTCGCTGGGCTGTTTGACGATCTTTCGCAATGAAATCGATACTGATATTGTTTGGGCAGGTCAACACAATGGAGACTGGCGAACAAATCGGGTGCGGCTCTCATTTGCAGCATGGCGTGAACTTAAACAAGGACAAGCGCAAGAGTGGACAGAGCATGACATTGAACTGGTGCGATCGCTTGGGACTCATCTCACCTTGGCCGTGATGCAAAGACGGCTATATCAATGTGAACGAGAACAACGGCTACTCGTCGAGATGCGCAATCAAGAGTTGCAAAACGCCCGTGTCACGGCGGAAGAGGCCAGTCGTCTCAAGTCTAATTTTCTTTCTTCTACCAGCCATGAGTTACGCACCCCGTTGGCATCTATGCTCAACTACTTAAAACTGTTGAATGAGGGGTTTTACAACGATGAGGCAGAACTCAAAGAATACGTTCACATTGCTTATCGATCGGCTGAAAACTTAGTGGCTCTGATCAACGATGTGCTTGATATTGCCAAGGTTGAAGCCGGACGGATGCCAGTAACGCTAGAAACGATTGATCTGCCTAGTTTGTTGACAGAGCAAGAGATGCTATTTCGGCCAGAGAGTCACCGTACTGGGATTCCTTTAATCATTGAGTGTGGAGTTGGCACGATTTCAAGCGATCCGGTTAAATTACGGCAAATCCTAACCAACCTGTTATCTAATGCCTTTAAGTTTACTGAGCAAGGAGAGATACGGATTCGGGCGACTCAAAGGATAGTATTAAGCAATTCCCTCAATGGAGTGATGCTAATCAACTCCCCCAATGGGGAGAACGCTGCACCGCAGGTGGTTGAGATCTCAGTTTCTGATACGGGGATTGGGGTCAATGCGCAAAAACGGGAATGGTTGTTTGAACCCTTTGTGCAGGCAGATGGTTCCATCAAACGGCGTTATGGGGGCACTGGTTTGGGGTTAACGATTTGTAAACGATTAGTAGAGCTAATGGGTGGACAAATTTGGTTAGACAGTCCTGGCAAAGGACATGGCACCACAGTTACCTTTACCCTGCCTAAGATTAAGACGTTTTAGGAAGGCTGTAATTGCATTCTGGGTTTAATCAACTACTTGTAATACCAATTCCTTAAAGTAGTCCAATACCAATTTTTGTAATACCCCTTTGAATTGGCTGCGCTGTATATGATTTCGTAAGGGCGTTTTGCGCAACGCTCCTACCCAACTAGCTGCCACAATCAAAAATTAAATCGGTATAACATCGTTGAGTGTTTTGACCACACTATCTCATTCACGCCCTCAAAAACTGATTCATGCAATAGGTTTACATAGCAATCCCAAATCATTTGTGAAATGGGCGGGTTGTGAGAGGCGCACCCCTCTGGGGTGCGCCTCTCACAACCCATTTGGGATTGCTATAGATAGTGATTTCCAATCAGCCGTGATAAAAGTGTCTCTCTTGCGGCTCATTCATATCCTGATGAATTAAGGGCTGTTAGAGTAGATAAGGTAATTTTGCGGTGTGCTTCATTAAGCCTTTTTTTAGTGCTACCTTAAAGTGTTTGCGCTAAATGTCAAACTTTGAAAAGTTAGTGGGCTTAATAATTAGGCTCTTAGTCTACGATTTCATCCTGACCTCCTGTTCTCCTTAGTTTCATGATGGCTATATGACAACTCATCTTGACTAAAGTATTAAAAAAAATTGTGTTAAGAATGCGTTGTTTTTCAGGTTTATGTTGCAGTAAACGAATAAGTTAACAGACATCGATACTTAAAATATCTAAACAATTGACCTGCTTTAAAGCGACCTAAAGATTTATTGGAACGGCAAGTGCAAACTGAGTTGAATATTCTTCTAGTAGATGACGATTACTTATTAGCAAAAGGAACCGCTAAACTGATTCAGCGGTTAGGGGGGCATCGGGTTGATATTGCGGATGACCCCACTGAAATCTTTAGACAATGTCAAACTGGGACGATTGATTTAGTGTTGATGGATGTTAATTTGCCCGGAGCAGAATGGGAGAATTGTGAAGTGAGTGGAGCAGATCTGGCGAGGCTCTTGAAGAACGACCCCCAAACTGCTCATATCCCGATTATTTTGATTACGGCTTATGCCATGCTGGCAGAACGGGAAGCTCTTTTAGCGGCTTCTAAGGCAGATGATTTTTTTGCGAAACCGATTACAGACTATCAAAAATTGCTAGATGCGATCGCCCACTTACACAATCGAGATAAGGCATAATTTTTTTACTGCTAAGGAAAAAGGTAAAGAACCTCGTGTCAAACGTTGCCGTCATAGATGATGACGAAAATTGGTGCTTGTCAATCCAACGATTTCTGCAACAAGAGTTTGAAGTCACTGTTTTTACTGCAATTTCTGAATTGTTGTACAGTCAACAGATCTACGACGTGGTGATTGTAGACTTTACGATTTTGCCTGCTAGTGAACATGAAACTGTCATGAATGGCTGTGAGTTAATTGATTATCTCAAGTCCACTATGCACCCTCCACCACAGGCGATTTTGGTATCAGGGTTTATTAGTCAGCGAGATCTAGGGGAAGGGATGCAGTTGTGCCCGACTGCAGATGCCTTTTTAGCCAAAGATGCCGGGTTGGAGGCAATGCTTCAGCAAGTCAGATGCCTTTTAAATCGTCAATAAGATTTTGTGATGGGGCGATCGCTTCAGGTCAAGTCTGTTAACAGGGGCACAATAGGTGACGTCCTGACCGCTCTGTTGGTCAAGGTGGGGTGTATACCCATCTTTGGGTAAGCCCTCAAAGTCTCCCAACCTTGGAAACTTTAGGAGGTTTGGACTCAAACGAAGTCAGCATCGACTTGTGTATGCCCAATAGGTCGCTTAAGGGTAGTCGTGGCTTACAAATGGAATGGCGACTAACTCGCCTTGGCTAGCTCCAATTTGTACCTGAAGATCTGGGGCGATCGCTTTTGTGCGGATGTAGGCTAACCCGATAAACCCCTGCTCAGTTTGGGTGCCACTCGTCAAAACCCCCACCTTTTCATCCCCTGCTATGACCACACTGCCGATCTCAACTGGGGCGTTGAGACGAACTCCCCACAGTTGTTGTTTGACTCCCTTGTAGGTGTGCAGACGAGCGATCGTTTCTTGACCGATATAACAGCCCTTACTCAATGAAATGGTATGCCATAGCCCCGCTTCTAGGGGGTTAAAGTCTTCGGTTAATTCGCGATCGGGCATAGGGCGACCCTGTTCGATCCGCAATTGCTCCCAAACGGTGTCACTCATCGGCACCGCTCCAATTTCTGTGAGCTTTTGCCACAATGCCGGGGCATCTGCCCTTGATGTGATTAAGGTGTAACCCGGTGTGGTTAATCCACTGCCTACTGCAACCCGAATCTCAATCTCATTTAAAGAATAGACTTGGTGACTGGCGTAGGGTTTGCCAATCCTATCTCCTGCACCCAATTGCTCTAATAAGGCATCACTTGCAGGCCCCAAAAGACTAAAAATCGCTGTGCTGTCAGTGATGTCTTTGATCGCGACTTTGTCTGCAAAGAAAATAAACCGATCCATCCACTCCATTAAGTAGGTGCGACGGTTGGGGGAGACTAACAGTAAGACTGCTTCTGGGGTGACGTAGGCCGTGACGAGATCAATGGTGCGCCCTGTAGAGGTGACAAAAACGGTGTCACACCCCTGTCCTGGTTGTAATGTATTGAAGTTATTGGTGGTTTGATTGTGTAGATAACGCAATCGATCGGCATCGGAGACGCGCAAACACCCCCAATGAGAGCGATCGCACACGGCCACCCCTGAGTGCACCGCTGCTCGTGCGGCTGTGTCATTTATCTCTGTTGCTACTGGTGCACCCATGCCCATTACTCCCATCATTCAACAATGCTATCTATCGTAGTTTTTTAATCATCATCTAAATCAGGTCTGCTCTACTCGTTCAGAGGTTGCATTGGGAAAGATGTAGTGAACCATCACAGAGGCATCTAAACCTTTGAGTAACAGATCGCGCCGTTGCCAGGTGCACTGTTGCAGGATACCAGCGACTGAACTGTCGTTTGCCAGTGTATCGGTAATCGCGATCGCATTTCCTGTACTCGTTGCCTGTACCCGCGCAGCAGTGTTGACCGTCGTCCCAAAATAATCGGGGCGATCGTTTAATGTGACACAAATGCAGGGGCCGACGTCAATTCCTACTTTCAAAATCAGATGATCTTCAGGGGGCAACGCCAACTCTTGATTGAGACTCGCCAGTTGTCGATGCATAGCGATCGCGGCTTGCATCGCATCATAAGGACTGGTGAAAGCTCCCATGATGGCATCTCCAATAGTTTTGACCACAACCCCATTGTTTTCATTAACCAACTGAAACAACAAATTAAAGTGTTGCCGGACTAGATCAAAGGCACGGGCATCGCCCCGACGCGTATAAAGTGCTGTAGAACCCGCCAAATCGGTAAACAGAATGGCGACTCGGCGAATTTGTAAACTTTCACTGGGAGGCAGTGTCTCTCGCGGAAACAAGTCTCGAAAGGTTTGCAGAGTCAACATCCGATGCCCTGATACAATGCCATAGCGTCGATCCATTCGCGCCCGAAATTGCAAATCATCCGCTTCGGGGTCTAGTTTTCGCAACCGTTCATCTACGCTGAAGGTGACGCGCACTTGCTCATCGGCATCTGTGTTATGAATGCTGTGGCAGATGGGGCAGGTGTGCAAGGTTCGCAAATCGTGCAAATGTTTAGGACGAAAGTCGATCGAGTGACAAACAGGGCACTCAATCTCCCAATTCAGGGTAAAGATTCCCTCCTTTAAACCCATGACTAAAATCCCCAGCATCTCCCGCTCAGGGATTTGTAGGTGAGTTGCCATGAGTCGCGGATTAAACCGATAGAGTTCACGCGCGTCATGCTCGTCTAAGATCGTGACCATCTTGCCTTGGATCACTGAACTCACGCCATATGTTGCTAATGCTGTTAAAGCTTCAGCAATGATCTGTCGGCGTTGTTTATACAGCTTTAGCACTGCCTGTTGCTCTCCCATGTGAATTGACTCTGGTAGTGCACCTTGATTCACGCGGTCAACTCTTGAATGCAGCGTAACTTACACAAAATTTAATTATTTAACCCTGAAGGCGATCGCTTGACATGGGGTTAGCACGGCTAAACCTCTCTAAAAATTGCTAAGGATGAGTGGTTCTCACTCCAAGCAATCTTACTGACATTTTATAGCAACCGTTATGGCTGAATAAAGACCTAAGTCTACATGGCAATCTGATTGATCGCAATTCTCACTCATCTTGAGGCAATAGTGGCCTTATAAGGTATGACTTTGGGTTGGGTCTCAGCGACTGCGACAAAAGATCATGATTTATTTAGGGATTCGGTAGGTGTTCTCTGATCCATCAACGGATACACTTCAAACAGTGAACCTGATGCAGACATCAAGCATAGGGGGGCAAAGGATGGGGACAAAAATTGATTCTCCGATTTTTTCGCTTTGATGTTAGCTTCTGGGTTGATGAGTGTCAGCGATTTCAGTAGAGCCTGGTGAAGTTGAGTAGAACAGCAATGAGCAGAACGGTTGAGGTCTTGCCAAATCTAGGAGCACTTGTACAGCGATCGCTCTCGATCGTGTTAGCTCAAGTCCAACAGGCGATCGCCGAACGTGGAGTGTTCACCATTGCCCTGGCCGGTGGCAACACCCCTAAACCCATATATGAGGCGATCGCCACCCAAGATTTGCCGTGGGACAAAATTCACGTGTTTTGGGGAGATGAGCGTTATGTGCCACCTGACCATCCTGACAGCAATCAAGGTATGGCACGGCGAGCCTGGTTAGATCAAGTGCCCATTCCGGTCAACAACATTCATCCCATTGCCACTGATGAAGCCGACCCGGGGATCGCAGCTCAAAAGCACGAACAACTCTTGCAAGATTTTTTCCCTAGTCAGGTGGGTGAGTTTCCCTCTCTAGATGTGGTGTTGCTGGGGATCGGCGATGACGGACACACCGCCTCTTTGTTTCCGCATACTGAAGCACTGCAAGTGGGCGATCGCCTCGTGACCGTGGGCAATAAATCAGGCGACCCACGCATTACTTTTACAGCCCCTTTTATTAATCACGCCCGTTGTGTCATCTTTATGGTCACAGGTGCTAATAAGCAAACGGCTCTAAGTCAAATTCTGGCTCCTACCGGAGACGATTTGACCTATCCAGCCCGGTTGATTCAGCCTCAAGGTCATCTGTGGTGGTTGTTAGACCAGGCTGCTGGTGAACAATTCACCGATTTGACCCCTTAATTGGCTATGATTAAGCGATAGAAGGGATTACGGCGTTACAAGAGAGAAAGGCATGATCGTCTGTCCTAATTGCACCCACCAAAACCCCGATGGGGCAGTTCAGTGTGAAGCGTGTTACACCCCCCTGCCTGCAATGATCCACTGTCCTAATTGCAATGCTGCTGTGCAAGCAGATGCTAGTTTTTGTGGTCAATGCGGCTTTAATTTGCAGGCAGGAAATAGCAAAGCGACCTATGAAGAGGCATCGGCTCCCGCCGCCACGATCGCCCCTGATTTTGATATTCCTGACTTGTTGCCCCCTGAGCCTTTGATTTCTCCTGAGCCGCTTGTGGCTGAAGTTGGCTCTGAGGTTAACCCTACAAAACCATTGGCTGAGGCAGGGATTCCCCCTGAACCTGAGGCTCCACCTCCTGCTCCGATTCCAGCCATGCCTCCTCCAGTGCCCCCCACGATCGCCCAACCCACTCCAACACCAGATCTACCTCCGGAGGTGGCTCCTAAATTTGGTGCGACTCAGATTCAAATTCAGACGGCTCGGTTATTGCATGTTCAAACCAATACGATGATCGAGTTGCCCCCCAATTTGCCCGTCATCCACATCGGCAAGCCCAACGATCGCATTCCTCCTGACATTGATGTATCTGGATTTCCAAATTCTGAAATTGTCTCTCGGATTCATGCTGATATTCGATCTGATGCTGATGCCTTTTATGTTGAGGATGTAGGTAGCTCAAATGGTACTTACATCAACAACATTCCTTTGCCAATGGGCAACCGTCATCGATTGCGTCCGGGCGATCGCATTGCTCTGGGCAAAGGGGATAAAGTGACGTTTCTGTTTCAATTGTCTTAAATTGTCTTAAATTGACATGGTTAGAATATCGGCGAAATAGATAGAGTGCTGGCTTAATTGAGTTGATGAATAAAGTTTTCAATTCGCTTTTGAGAAAAGCAGCATAGGATATATAAGAGCTTGATACACCTAGAACCTTGCTCAATTCCTTCTGGATTCCATTTCCTACAGCTTCAGTGTGATTACTCTGTCACTTCTGCATCCAATTAAACAGATCCCAGTTCAAGTTTGGACGTTTCCAAGCGAGACAACCATTCGCATTGGTCGTTCAACCGATAACCAAGTTATTCTCTACAGTGCAGTGGTGTCTCGACATCATGTTGAGCTGCGACGGGTTGGAGCAAACTGGGAAATCGTCAATTTAGGGACAAATGGCACCTACTTAGATGGCAAGCGAATTACCCAAGTGCCTGTGAAAGACGGGGCTATTATTCGCTTGGCGCGATCGGGTCCAAATATTCAAATTCGGATTGGTGAGGAGGCACTCAAAGCCTCTCCTAAAAACTCAGAAAGTGAACGCACTTTAAGTCAAGGTCCAAATTATCCCATTACCTCAACTGAGGTTATGGAGCGTAATTTTGATGACGGTAGTGTTGAGTCTGATTCTGATAGCGAGGGAGACACCTCAATTCCGACGGGCATCCCCACAGGTACTATTCCAGTCCCACCCCATCTGCAATTACCCGTCGATGCTGTGACTGGCATTCCGGACTCTTCTCCCACTTTAGACGACACCCCGATCGCCCTTGCTATAAAGCCCTCGCCTTCTCACAGCACGGCTCCTCTATCGGTCGCGACAGCCTGTAGCCATCCTCGTGGTGGCTATTTATTTTGTGTCGATTGTGGGCAACCGCTTCAGGTGTTGCAAGTGGTTGAAAACTACCAGATTTTGCAAGTTTTGGGGCAGGGAGATATTGGCATTACCTACCAGGCTTGGCGGGGTGGGCAAACCTTGGCGTTAAAAACATTAAATGCTGATTGGGTTAACAACGCCAAAGCACGAGAAGCCCTTGAATGTGAGGCAGATATGCTGCGGGGCTTAAACCATCCCAAAATTCCCCATGTGGTTGATTTTTTTGTAGCGGCTGATCAGCCTTACTGTGTGATGGAGTTGATGCCGGGGCGAAATTTGGCTCAAACAGTGACAGTGCAGGGGGCGGTGACTCCAGAGCAGGCGATCGCCTGGGTATTGGAGTTGTGTAAGATATTAGACTATTTGCACAGTTTTACCCCACCTATCTTGCATCGGGGGATTAAACCTAACACCTTGATTCGTCAAAGCTTGCCTCATGCTCCTGATGCGATCGCCCTAGTTGATTTTGGAGCGATTAAAACCCTCGTTTTAGGACAGGAGGCTCAGATCGGTTTCACGGGGTATACCGCGCCTGAACAGCTTGCTATGGATGCGACTCCCGCCACCGACCTCTATGCACTAGGCCCGTTGCTGGCATATCTCTTGACGACACAAAACCCCATTACGTTTTATGGCGATCGCGATCAGGGATATCGCCTCTACGCTGACACTATCCCCAATATCTCGCCACAACTGGCTGATGTTATTCAAACCCTAACCCATCCTCAACCCGAGCAACGCTACCCTTCAGCCAAAGCTCTAGCCGAAGCCCTCCATAAAATCGTTAATAGTGCTGAGTGATAAAAAAGACTAAACGATGAAGGATGAGGCTGTTCTCCTATCTTCATGCTTCAACCTCTATCTCAATACCTACGGTTCTGTGTCCTTTGCCTTCATTCTGATTGATCCTTTAGCCTTCATCCTTTCCACTCATGGCACGCGGCGACCAAATCTATGTCATGCGCCCTTTTCTCGGACTAAATGGTGTTTACGAACACCACGGCATTGACTGTGGAGATGGTACTGTCATTCATTACAGCAAAGCAGAGGCACCTGCCACTGTCCGCCGGACGTCTTTTGCAGCCTTTTCAATGGGCAATCCTGTTTATGTAAAGCGATATGCCACCCATTCCATTGCAGAGGTTGTGATTCAGCGTGCCGAAAGTCGGATCGGAGAACAGCGATACGATCTGATTTCAAATAATTGTGAACATTTTGCGACGTGGTGCAAAACAGGCATCAACAGGAGCGAGCAGGTGGAGACCTACGGTTTAAGCAGCATCGGCATCAGTGCGTTTGAATCAAACCAATTAGTTGAAGAAGCCGCTCGCACAGGCAGTGTTGAGCAAGCGACAGCTCTATTTCAACAGGCTCACCAAAATATTGCCTTTGCTCAGACTCAACTGCAAATGCAATATGAACGAGCACAAACAGAGGTCAACAACTGGCATCGGGTCGCTCTAGCGGCCATGAAACGTCGCGAAGAGCATCTGGCGCGATCGGCATTGACTAATAAAGTTAAGTTCAAACGCAAAGCCGAAGAATTGAAGGCGCAATTGAGTGAGTTAGAGGCAATGCGAGACAATCTCAATCGCAACAGTGCCGTCTTAGAACAACGACAAAAAGGATATGTCTAGAAGGGGGTAAAGGTTGATCGTCAGCCAACGAATCTTATGGGTTAACGAGGCTTATAGACTAACGAACCCCAGATATGGCTAGTCCAGCTTTCCAATTAATCGTCAATGGTCAAACAGCACAGGGATCGATCATCCAATCACTGCTTAATCGTTCGCTTAACCAGCTTAACCATTGATAGTTAACGTGAATTCGGGATAAGGATTTGGGCGGTTGAAACCGCAACTACACGAGCAAAACCGACCTGCGTCGGTTCACTCAACTCTTGATTCTCCGTAGTTCGCGAAGGCGAACTTCGCTCTGATAGCTGCGAATTTATTCGCTAGGCTCTTAAACCGAACTGACGTTA
>JANRJA010000155.1:0-23673 GCA_033764315.1 Oculatellaceae cyanobacterium bins.114 | reverse complement strand
GCTTTGAGGGCTTGCTCTTGTTCAGGTTGCATGGTCTTGTTGGCAGAGTTAATTGCTCTAATTCTGACGGATACCGCTTATATTTTCCAGTACCTCAACCTCTTAAGTATTTTTACTCACTACAAAGGTGACATGCTCCCTAGACGAAGTGCCTCTAGATTATCCTGATACCCCTTCTGATATCGGACGCTTAATTGAATTGCAAGGCTTTCAAGAGAGCGAAGCTCAACCTCTCATTACAGGGCTGTTGAAGTGGGTATGTAATCCTCAAGCGATTTTGCGGTCGATTTTAGCCTGGACTGGAGGACAACCTTTCCTGACGCAAAAAGTCTGCCAGCTTGTTGTGCAAGCCAGCCAAGTTGCAGTCAATCAACGGTTTTTTCCACCCGGTACTGAGTTGCTGTGGGTCGAACAATTAGTGCGATCGCACATTATCCAAAATTGGGAAACTCAAGATCAACCCGAACATCTACGTACTATTCGTGATTACCTGTTGCGAAATAAACAACAAGCACGACGATTGTTAGAGCTATATCAGCAGATATTGAAATCTCCTAATATTCCAATGGATTGCACTCTAGAATCGACAGAGTTATTATTGTCAGGTTTGGTCGAAAATCATGAAGGTATTCTACGAGTTAAAAACTCTATTTATCGAGAAGTATTTAATTCCACTTGGATTGAGAATCAGTTAAGAGAATTGTGATCTTGCCTTTAAACCTCCATTGATGGACTAAAACGCAGGTCTAGTTTTCTTCAAAGGGCGTTGGCTTTGAGCCAGGAAGCTCATGTCCTGAGAGACAACAAATAGATGCGCAGATGGGGTAGTCAAGCAGCACTTGACCTCACCCCCTAGTGTCCCTCCCCTGAGCGATCCTCTTTAGTGGGTGCAGTTAGCCGGGGCAACTGGATCACATAGCGATAGCCGATTTCTGTTGACCCTTGAATCGTGATATCGCCCCCATGAGCTTGTGCCAGACAACGACTCAGCATCAGCCCTAAACTCTGCCGAGATGTATCGGGCTTTTCCTCGGCGGCGTTAAAGTTTTTATGTTGATTGTTAATATCACTCTCATTAGCCAGATCTAAATCGATCGCACCAAACTGAGAGCGATGCGAAGCCGTTTTTTCCAAGAGGCGATCGCCACTCATGCTCTCCAACCCAATCCCAGGGGATTTAAGAAGTTGATTAGACCTTAGCTCTGCTTGGGGTAAGCCGTCGCCTAACCAGGGATGAGAGGTCCAAACGGCGATGTGCAACTGGTTATATTTGTGGGCAACATGGATGCGAATAATGCTGTCTGCGCTGGAAGCCTGGATCACGTTGAACACGAGGTGATAGAGCATTTGGCGCACTTTGTCTTTATCGAGCAACCAAATGCGGTGTCCAGGCTCGACGGTCAAGCGAATCTGTTGTTCTCGACGCTGGGCCGCTTGCTCTAAAGTGCTGAAAGCTTGTTGGCACAGCATCTCAATATCAACAGGGCTGAGATTGAGGGGTTGTTGATTGGTTGCCAGTGCTCCAACTTCTAAAATTTCATTCACTAAGGTCAACAAATACTGACCACTATCGTGAACGATATCCATATATTCTTTTTGTTTATCGGTTAGTGGCCCGTAAATCTCTCGGTTTAAAACACTTGCCATTCCCAAAATTGAGGTTAGGGGGGTGCGTAATTCTTGAGTCATTTGAGTAATCAGATCAAGCTTGACTATCCCTAGCCCTGAGTCGTTAGAAGAATTCAGCGAGTTTGAGGAACAGTGGATTTCGTGGTGTTCGGGTGGCGAGGATGAGTTTTTAAGAAAACGATTGCGTTCAAATTCGCTCATACTCCAGCGTGCCACTAGTTCTAAAAGCTCAACCTCTTTGGCTGTAAAGTGACGTGGAGCCAACTCTAGGATGGCTAGTGTGCCAATGCATTGTCCACTTGATGTGGTCAAAGGAACGCCTAAATAGGCTCGAATGCCATATCGTTGGGCTAAAATGCTGCTTGCAAAGTCAGGATAAAGAGTTGTGTCATCAATGACTAATACTTGATGGTTGTCTACAACATGGGTGCAAAATGCTTCTTGTCGGGGGAGTTGACGTGAAGAAGCCAGGTCATTCATCAACCCAATTCTAGATAACCCGATCGCAGACTTAAAGATCTGGCGATCGCGATCGCTGATGCCTAAGATGCAAATAGCTGCATTTAGGATATGTGCGGCTGTTTGTGTGGCTTCTTCAAAAACAGGCACACTGCCGTTATCTAGTAACCCCAGCTCTTTTAATGTCTGTAATCGTTGTTGTTCTTGCTCTAAACTTGGCATATTATCTAAACGGCAAAATAATCTTCCTTCAGGGCTTAACATCACAAACCCATCTCCCAATACGCACAATTGCAATTCTCTGCTCAGGTTAAAATCATCATCCTGTATCCCCAGAGTTCCCTAACTTCCTAGATTACAAACAGGGTGGAGTAAGATTAGGAGGCGGATCAGTATTCTCTTGGAATTACCCTGATAGATCTCCTTAAACCTATCTTTCACCGTTTCTTAAAGGTTGTTTTGTACTGCCCAAAACCCTCAAAACAAACAGGTAGGCTTCTAAAAGTAATGATTTTTGAGTAAGGATATGCCGTGCTCCGCGCCGCATATCCTTACTTGTTTAGGACTACCAACAAACGATTAATTGAGAGAAAGATTGCTTCAGTAAATATACTGATCACAGATGTTGCAGTACGCTTAATGTATTGCAATGAGAAGCAGTTCTCTCTTTGAAGCGATCGCTCTTTTGAGATAAGCCGAATGGTGTGGCAGTGAGTAGAATAAGGTGTAACAAATTCGGAACTTAAATACGACTGGTATTTCAGTCCTTTGTATAGCTCTGCGCTAACGGTACATGACCTCACCTCAAACGCCTCCTCCACCCCCCAATCAGCCCAAGACTCTGTTGAACGTGATTACTCAAGCCGTTCAAACAGTTCAGGCAAAAATCAATTTCTCTAAACTGATTTTGAAGCCCAATGCAAGAGTGCCAGAGTTATTGGTGCAGGAGGCAGAATCACCCAAGGCAGATAACTACCCCTTGTTAGGAGAGCGATATCTGCTGGGGCGCAGTTCTAAATCCTGTGACATTGTGGTGCGAAATCCGGTTGTCAGCCAAGTTCACCTCTCATTGACCCGCATGGGAGGGCGCAGAACTCCCTTTTTGATTAAAGACGAAAACTCGACCAATGGAATTTATCGGGGGAAGCGTCGTCTTAACACGTTAGAACTGCGACATGGTGATGTTTTGACCTTAGGGCCACCAGAGTTAGCGGCTTCTGTGCGGTTGCAGTACGTTGATCCACCCCCTTGGTACGCTAAAGCTTTGCGCTATGGGTTGTATGGGTTCACTGGGGTCAGTGCGTTGGTGGCGTTGTGGATGGCGGTGCAATGGCAACGCTTTGCTGTGTATCCGTTGCCGACTTCGGTTCAAGGTCCGGTTGTGGTTTATGCACGCGATCGCCAAACCCCTTTGCGAGAGCCACGCAATCGCGCTCATATTGAGATGCAGCGGCTTTCAGACTTTTCCCCTTACTTGCCGCAGGCAGTGCTTGCCTCTGAAGATTCTCGCTATTACTGGCATATGGGCATTGATCCGATTGGGATCTTGCGTGCCCTGTTGACCAATATTCGGGGAGGAGAGATTCGAGAGGGGGGTAGCACCATCAGCCAGCAACTGGCGCGCAGTATTTTTCGAGACTATGTCGGCACGGATGACTCGGCTGGACGCAAATTGCGTGAGGCAGTTGTAGCACTAAAGCTGGAAACCTATTACAGCAAGAACTATTTGTTGTTGATGTATCTCAATCGGGTCTATTTAGGTAATGGCACCTATGGCTTTGAAGATGCGGCTCAGTTTTATTTTGGTAAATCAGCACAAGATTTATCGATCTCTGAGGCTGCGACTCTCGCTGGTATTTTGCCTGCCCCTAATGCCTTTAACCCCGTTCAAGATTATGACGCAGCCGTAGAGTTGCGCGATCGCGTGATTAATCGGATGGCGGCTCAAGGCATGATCAGTACTCAAGAGGCTCAACGGGCAAGGCGATCGCGGATTGAAATTAATCCAGCGGCGGTTGAAGAACTCCGAAGCACTATTGCTCCCTACTTTTATAGCTATGTGTTTGATGAGTTAGAGGCTCTATTAGGTCGAGAACTGGCTCAAGAAGGCAACTTTATCGTTGAAAGCAGCCTAGAGCCTCGCTTTCAAACGAGAGCAGAAACGGCATTGCGAGCGGCGATCGACAACAACGGGGCATCCTCTGGGTTTTCTCAAGGGTCGTTGGTGATGCTTGACTCTAGTACAGGTGGGGTGCTCTCCCTGGTAGGAGGATATGACTTTCAAGAAAGCCAGTTTAATCGGGCTACTCAAGCCCTGCGTCAACCTGGCTCGACCTTCAAAGTGTTTGCCTATACTGCCGCGATTGAGCAGGGCATCTCACCTGGCAAATCTTACTCCTGTGAGAGTCTTGATTGGGGCGGGCAATCTTTTGAGGGATGCCGCTCTAGGGTCAACAGCATGGATGTAGCCACAGGCTTAGCCCTTTCTGAAAATGTGATTGCACTCAGAATTGCTCAAGAGGTAGGGCTTAATCAGATAGTCAACACCGCTCACCGGATGGGAATTAAGTCAGACTTAAATCCGGTGCCAGGGTTAGTTTTAGGACAAAGCGAAGTTACCTTATTAGAACTCACCGGAGCTTACGGAACGCTGGCCAATCAAGGAACATGGAACCGTCCCCATGCCATTAATCGGATTTTAGATAGTAGTGATTGCACTGACCCTAATAATCTCGAGACCTGTCGGGTGATTTACGATGTTGCGACTGATCCTCAGATGAATGTCGCTGTTTTAGAAGCAAGAGTTGTAGATACAATGACTGATTTGCTGCAAGGAGTCATTCGTAACGGTACCGGACGGAATGCTTATCTAGGATTAGGTGAAGCTGGCAAAACAGGCACGAATAACGATAATCGCGATCTTTGGTTTGTGGGTTATATTCCGAGTCGTAACCTGGTCACAGGGATTTGGTTTGGAAATGATGACAATACTCCAACATCGGGGGCAAGTGCTCAAGCGGCTGAACTTTGGGGCAACTATATGGGCGAAGTGGTGCGATGAAACACCTAAAAAAGATATAAAAAACTAAATTAAACAGGCAAATTCTAATGCTTTTGTAAATCTATGAAAAGCTTTAGAAAAGCACATGCCAGTTTGGCTGATATGCTACTGCCATTTGGCAGAAGATCAGCTATGATCACAGCGAAGTAAAGTTTGGTAATGACCTGAAGGATCTTTTATTAACGTTCCTAAAGGTACTGCCAAACTCGCCCCTACATCAAATTTGGTTTGGAGAGGATCGTGACTATTTACGTTGGCAACCTGTCTTTTCAGGCTACCGAAGAGGATCTACGCGAAGTTTTTGCCGAGTATGGCAAAGTCAGTCGAGTGAGCCTCCCTACGGATCGAGAAACAGGCAGAAAACGAGGTTTTGCTTTTGTTGAAATGGAGGATGAATCAAAAGAGGATGAGGCGATCGCCGAACTCGATGGGGCTGAATGGCTGGGTCGAGAGATTCGAGTCAATAAAGCCAAGCCTCGTGAGAATTATCGCGGTGCTAAAAGTGGCGGTGGCGTTTCCAGAGAGTAAATTCTCCAATCGCCATACCTGATTTGAGTAGGTCACCATAGCAGCAATAACGAGAGCCCTAACTCGGAGGTTCTCGTTATTGTTGCTAAACTCTAATGGCTTTTAACTAACGTTAATGTTGACATGTTAAGTGTAATTGGGTGGGAGCGTTTCTGGCGTTCTATTATCCATACAAATTTCTGTTCAATAGATTAAGCGATGCAGCGATCGCGTTAATTGAGGCACCCCGTAAAACGTGCAAAGAGATAGTTTGAGATCATCTCCGTGAAATCATCTCTACAATGGGTCTATTGAAATTAGATCCGTTCATGTCTCGATCGCGCCTCTTAGTCATCCTTGTTAGCATCATCCTAAGTCTAGGGTTGGTGCTGTGGTTGGTTGACGTTCTCCTTCGGCTTTACTCGGGGCTCTCGTTTATCTCACCGCTTTTAGCCAACTTGGTCTTAGGGGTTGTCTTAGCACTCTTAGCGACTTTGATTGCAATCCTCATTTATTATGCTGTTCTGTTTCTGCGTCCTCAACGCCGTAAACCCTCCCCAAAACCGTTTGTAGAAAAAACAGATGCTGCCGCAGAAGCACTGAGAGCGGTAGAACAGCAGGTTGCTCAGATTCAAGATGAGGTAGTGCGTCAGGCATTGCTTGATCGCTCGCGTGAGATTCAAGCGACTTTATCTCAGGGACCCTTGCGTCTGGTTGTTTTTGGCACAGGGTCAGCGGGTAAAACCTCGATCGTGAATGCCATGATTGGACGCTTGGTTGGTGAGGTTGGTGCACCTATGGGAACAACCACTATTGGAGAAACGTATGCGTTTCAACTCAAAGGATTAGAGCGAGAGGTTTGGATTACAGATACTCCTGGAATTTTAGAAACGGGAGTAGCCGGAACTGAGCGTGAATCTCTGGCGAAGCAATTAGCGACGGAAGCAGATTTGCTGCTGTTTGTGTTGGATAATGACCTGCGTCAGTCAGAATATGAACCGCTGCGGTCGCTGGCAGAGATTGGTAAGCGATCGCTCATTGTCCTTAATAAAAGGGACTTATACACCGATGCCGACTGTGATCTGATCTTGAGTCGCCTACGGCACAGAGTGCAGACGGTTGCGGCTGCCGAAGATGTGGTGGCGATCGCTGCCAATCCTCAAGAGGTTGTTTTAGAAGCAGGCGATCGCTTTCAACCGGAACCCGACATTCTGCCCTTATTACGGCGTATCGCTGCGATTTTGCGGCTAGAAGGAGAAGATCTCATTGCTGACAATATTTTGTTGCAGTCACAACGGTTGGGCGTAGAAGCCCGTCGGTTGTTAGATGCTCAGCGATTGCGCCAAGCTGAAAAAATTGTTGATCGCTTTCAGTGGATCGGTGCAGGAGTTGTCTCTGTGACGCCTTTACCCCTAGTCGATTTGCTAGCAACTGCCGCTGTTAATGCTCAGATGGTGGTGGAGCTAGGTCAAGTGTATGGATGTGAACTCAATATCGAACGGGGTAAGGAATTAGCGTTTTCTCTTGCTAAGACCCTGGTTAGCTTGGGGGTAGTTCGAGGGGCAGTCGAGCTTTTTTCGATTGTACTGCAAACGAATATCAGTACCTTTGTGATTGGCAGAGCCATTCAAGGGGTGACAGCGGCTTATTTAACCCGTATTGCAGGTAAAAGTTTTATTGAATATTTTCGTCGTAACCAGGAATGGGGAGACGGTGGCATAACAGAGGTTGTGCAAAACCAGTTTCAACTTAATCGCAGAGATGAATTTGTGAAGACATTTATACAAACTGCGATCGCCCGTGTCGTCAAGCCTTTAACAGAAGCAGATTGAACATCGGCTAGTATCTCACGGCTACCGACTGGACTACCTCGATGAATTGCTACGGTTAATACCCCCCAAAACCGACGTATGTAAGAGGTTTAGCCAGGAACAAGTGCTATAGAATTTTTTAAGATACCCTGATCAAAAATGTCTAAAACTGGGGAAAGTTAATCATTAAACAGAAAATCGTCAGTGGAGGTAAGTATGAGATTGATCACTCTAGCAGCCACTTTTCTCTGGACTCTTTTTTGTTTCATCGCGCCTGCCCAAGCTGCTAACCCTGATCACGTCAAGCAACTAATTGAGCAACGATCGTGTGTGGGTTGTGATTTGAGTACGGCTGACTTGAAGCAGACTGATCTGAGAGGAGTTAACTTAAGCAACGCTAACTTAAGTCATGCCAATCTTAGAGGTGCAGATCTGATGGCAGTGAATTTTAAGAATGCCAATCTCAGGGGTGCAGATTTAAGTGACGCTAACTTAATCGTGGTTGACCTAACAGGTGCAACCTTAGAAGGTGCAACCTTAAAAAATGTCAACCTTGACAGCTCAAAGATTTGTAACACAATCGGACCTGATAAAACGATTTCTAAACGAGATTGTGTTTAAAGATGTTAAGGGACAAGACTATAGATGATTGAAGCGATCGCTTAAAGATTGTTATCGCAACTGAAGCGTTGGTTGGGCGGTTGCAGGAGTTCCACCCTTGGCTGGGCGCGAAACTTACACAAACCTTAACAAAATTGATAAAGTCTCTATTGTTAGGCAGTGGCTGTAAATCATCTTGAGATGAGTGGGTTTGGGGCGTACTATACCTCAAACCCTTTTCTATACACAGTTACTGTGAATGCTTTACACCCTAACGATTAATGGTAAGGTTGCATTCGATTGACTAAGGACTGTAACCTTTCTAGCGGGTATTCAGCAATAAAGCTATCCCAGGAACGAGCTATTCCATTCATTGTGTAGACATAAAAAACCCCCTCTACTCTTCGACTAGATACCACTAAACCAAGGGCTTTAGCCAGATTAAAGCACTGAGTAAACTCGTCAGGATTCATATTTTGAAACGTGTCTTTAAGGAATTAAGTTGAAGTATTGATTGTAACAAGAATTATGGGGTATTTTCATGCAGCTCTAGTCGTTATATTTGTCACAAAGTGTGTGCAATAAAGAACACTTTCCACTGTTACCTTGACACAACCAATGTTGAAGTGTTTAGCGACTACAATTAAGGCTCTGACAGCTTTACAAAACGATGCTCTTATGATTACTCAACAAAGTAATCTGATCTTTTGAGTATGCATGACAGGTTTATTTAGAACTGTTAAGACTTCTGTGATTGCTTCTGGCAGCACAAAACTACTTTAAATGACTACATACTTTAGATAGATCTGGTGTTAGATTTCCTGACTCAATAGCACCACCGATACAGTAGTCATATTGTGCTCGCCCAATCAGTTTCGGGTTGAGAATAGAAACCCCAAACCAAATCGAGATTAGAGTTGCTACACTAATCCCTAATAAAGTGATTTGATTTTGATTCATCTTCTTTTCCCTAAGCTTCATTTCAATTGTGAAGCCACGCTGTACTGCTGTTCCTCTAACTAAAGGGAAGGATTAGTTAGGTGATCACTAAACACCTTCGCTGATTCAGCAGTTGACCGTCAACCTTAGTGATTGATCACAGACATAATAGTCAATTTATAATGATACTTAGGGAAAGTGCATCTTCTAAAGAATGCGATCGCGATTGCTTTACCCATGCGATCGTTTCTACAACATAGCTCTAGTACTGGGCTTCACCCATTGATCGGTGCTGTCTAATAGAGCTTTTTAAACCACCCAAAAGCCAAACTGACCGCGGCAACACAGGGATAGTCTTAAATCGGCAGTTGATCGCAAAGCGGGTGATGGGACTCGAACCCACGACATTCAGCTTGGGAAGCTGACGTTCTACCACTGAACTACACCCGCAATAATTTAAGAATAGCACCTGCCGAAACCTGTGAAGTGATGATTGCCAAGTGGGGCGATCGCTGCTGCCTACTCTATAGCTCGTATTCCTTTCCTCTGTTTGTGCGTTCATTGAGTAGTTCAAAAGTATTGATTTTGATAGGAAATTTACACAAAAGGGCACACTAATCCGGTGAGTGAAGCGGCTGGTAAGAATAGAGTTTACACGGTCATCTACAAATACTCTGATTCTCGCAACGCTAACCTTAACTTGATTAATTGCCTCGTCTTCATCGCAGTCGAAGCTTAAAATCCTCAGTTTACATGCGCCTGATTGTGTCACTACGCAAACATCGCACCTCAGAGAAACAACCCAGTACGCTTGGTCTGAGGGCAACATTGATAGGGGCAATTCTGATTACCATCAGTGCCACTGCTGGAGTTGTTCATTTTTCTTGGTTGATTCTGTCAAAGCGGAATGTTGACAGCGTCATTACTCAAGTTAATAAAGAACTCACTCGAGGCACATTTCAAGAAGTGGGTAATATTTTTAGTAGTGTTTCATCAACTCAAAACATTATTCAAAGAGCTTTTACTCGTAATCTTGTTAATTTAGAAAACCCACGAGAGAGAGAAGCTTTCTACCTCAGCTTGTTGGAGGCTAATCCAAGTTTTACTGCCATTGAATTTGGCTATCGAAATGGGGACTATTTTGGGGTTCAAAATACTCAACAAGATGAACTCAATGTCATTAATCGTCGTTGGATTCCTCAAGATCAGCACTCGTCTAATAGAATTGTCAGTTATCAAGAAGGCAGCTCAGAACTTCGTATAACTGGTACTCAAGAGATGGTGGATCAATACTATTCACCTCGACAACCGTGGTATCAAATTGCAGCTCAAAACCCAGAGCGATTGTCTTGGAGTGATGTCTATATGTTTCGGGCAACGCGGACACCGGGGATTAGCTCATCTATGCCACTTAGGCTAAACAATAAGTTTATTGGGGTTATTAATATCTCGTTTGAGCTAAAACAAATTTCACAATACCTTCAAACGCTCGATCGAGAAGGTAAAAGTATTATTTTTATTGCTAATTCTAAAAGTGAAATCATTGCAACGTCAGACTCACAAGAATCAACTTATATTGTCATCAATGACACAGTTCGGTTAAAGCGATTAGAGGAGGCAAATAATTCTTATTTGCAAGTAGCTGTTCAAACCTTGAGAACCAATCAAGCCTCGATTAGCAGTGTCACAGATGAGCGAACTTTTACGTATCAAGATGGGCCATTGGGGGAAAAGTATTTTATTTCTCTAGCCCCGATTGGTTATTTAGATTGGGTTGTTGGCACTGTTATTCCAGAATCTAACTATTTAGAAGGGATTAACCAGGCTAATGCGAATACAACAGTTGGGTTGGTGTCAGCAGCCTTGGGGTTAGCAACGTTAATGAGTATGCTTGCCTCTCGCTGGATTACAACCCCGATTCGCAAACTTAGCACTGCCAGTAGTGCGATTACTTTGGGTGACTTAAATCAGATGGTTGAGGTTCAAGGTATTAGAGAACTGAATGTTTTAGCCCAATCGTTTAATGGCATGGCAAAACAACTTCGTGAATCATTTACAGTTTTAGAACAAACTAACGAAGCTCTAGAACAACGAGTTGAAGAGCGAACGGTTGCCTTAAAAGAGGCTCTTAACAACCTTCAACAAACCCAAGCCCAACTCGTTCAAACTGAGAAGATGTCGAGTTTGGGGTTAATGATTGCTGGAATTGCCCACGAGATTAACAATCCAGTCAACTTTATTCACGGTAACTTGTGTCATGCGCATCAATATACCCGTGATTTATTGGAATTAGTTGATTTCTGTGAGAAGCATTGCATCAATTCTTTTCCTGGACTTGAAGACCAAATGGATGCGATCGATCTCGATTTCATTCGTGAAGATTTACCAAAACTGTTGAACTCGATGCAACTTGGAGCCGATCGTATTCGAGAGATCGTCAAGTCTTTGCGGGTTTTTTCACGCCTTGATGAAGCAGAAGTTAAAGAGGTTGATATTCACGAAGGAATTGATAGCACATTGATGATTTTGCATAGTCGCTTAAGAGCCAAACCTGGTTATGCAGCCATCGAAGTGATTCGAGAATATGGTCAGTTGCCGTTAGTGCAGTGTTACGCGGGTCAACTCAACCAGGTATTTATGAATTTGCTCACCAATTCAATTGATGCTCTTCATCAACAAAATCGAGAACAAGAGCGTAATGCAGGTAAGACGAGTTTGAGCCACATTCGCATTCGTACCGAAGCGATTAACGCTGCTTGGGTTGCGATCCATATCATTGATAACGGTGCTGGGATGAGTGAACAGGTGCGCTCTAAATTGTTTGATCCGTTCTTTACTACCAAACCTGTTGGCCAAGGAACTGGATTGGGCTTATCGATTAGCTATCAAATTATTGTCGAGAAGCATGGCGGTAAGCTTTACTGCCACTCGGCTCCTGGTCAGGGAGCAGAATTTGTCATTGAAATTCCGGTCAAAGCTTGCCTCAATCATGAAGATAGGCTATCTCAAGTCTCACAGTAACGCCTTTTACAAGGTTTCCTGAGTATGATGGTTTAATCTCATACTTCTATCCACAAAGCTTGGGTTTACGTCAGTACAAGAACAGAGTATTGAGTGATTGACGCTATCTCTCAACCTCTCAAATACGTGTTTAAGGAATAGTGGTGTGTTGTGTGCGATCGCCTGTTTTGGTTTGTGACCGATGAGTTGTGACAAGTGAGTTTTAGGATGTTTAACGCTACTGAGCTACTGATTGATGCCTTTGTCAGACAACTTAAAGATGGCTACCAGCGTACTTATGGTGGCTGGAAGTCAAATTATGAAGACATCATTGGCTGGGTAGGATCAATGGCGTTGGAGAACATTGCCAATAGTGATGCGCTCTATCACAACGTTGAGCACACGATTTTAGTAACGCTCGTTGGTCAAGAAATCCTTCGAGGAAAACATATTCGAGAGGGGGGCGTGTCGTGTGAAGATTGGCTGCATTTCATTATTTCTTTGGTATGTCATGACATTGGCTATGTCAAAGGGGTTTGTCGCAACGATCGAGAGGGTTGGTATGCAACAGGCAAAGCCGGTGAGATGATTAACCTGCCACCTGGCTCTTCAGATGCAGCGTTGACCCCTTATCACGTCGATCGCGCCAAACTTTTTGTGGATGAGCGGTTTGGGGGACATAGTTTAATCAATGCCGAAATTGTGAAATCTAACATTGAGTTAACCCGTTTTCCGGTGCCAAAAGCCGAAGACCACAACGACACCATAAATTTTGCAGGTCTATTGCGTGCCTCGGATCTGATTGGGCAACTGAGCGATCCCCGCTATCTCAAAAAGATTGGGGCACTATTTTATGAATTTGAAGAAACTGGAGTCAATAAGGCGTTAGGCTATCGCCATCCAGGAGATTTGCGAAAGAATTATCCCAAGTTTTATTGGAGTGGAGTTTATCCCTATGTTAAAGACGGACTGCATTACCTGGAGTTAACGCAGCAGGGAAAGCAGATTATCGCCAACCTTTACTCCAATGTATTTGTGGTTGAACATGACCCCTTGGGAATTTAAGGGCGATAGGCTACACGAGCATCTAACCCCTCTCTTCGTAAACTTCTTGATAGGTCTTCTGCCTCTGAGCGTCGAGGAAACGACCCTGCTCGAATGAAGGTTCCCAACCGAGAACGAGTGATATAAGCGTCTGGGGAAAGTTGTTGAGCCTGAAATAACTCTGCCTGGTTGTTGCTGGGAATCACCACAACATAGGGATTATTGGCATCGACTAGAGGGCTATAACGGGCAATAGGGATGCCAAAAGAACTAGTTGGAGAGCCTCCAGAGGGAAAGTTTTGATTGAAAGGGAGTGCGGGAGTGTTGATTAAATAGTCTAGATTGAGTGCTCTCAAGGTTTGAGGACCCGCAATGCCATCTGCGCTTAACCCAGTTTGTTGCTGAAATCGAAAAACGGCAGCTTCGGTATCGCTACCGTAGACCCCATCGGCTGAGATGCCAAGTGCTCTTTGAATGTCTGCAACAGCATCTCCCTCGCTGCCAAACTGATAGATTTGGGCGATCGCCTCAGATGCCCAACCACTCACTGAGAGCACAACGGCAAGGTTGAGAACCTTAAACCACAACGATCGGGTTATAGAACGAAAGGGAGTAGATGCAGATTGAAATTTCATAGCACTGGGTGGAGAAATCTGGACTAAACAATCAGATTAGATCGAATTTTTTGGATTGGATCAAATTTTGATTTAGAAAAAGATGTAGCAGTTTTCTTCTCCTTTTTGCAATCCCATTAGATATCCTTTATCTGACGAGTGACTTGGCGATCGCCGCCAGGGGCAATCCGGGTGGATAGCTGTCCTCGTCTTTTACACGGGTGATGATGGCTTCTGAAATAGAAATATTCAACTTGTCAGTTAACGCTCGCACAATATCACCCCGATCGATCACGCCCGCAACTGACCCTGTTGGAGAGAGCACCGGAATAGAGCGTAATTGATGGAACTCTAAAGAGTGGATGACAACTGCTAACGAGGTTATTTCTGTAACAGTCGGAATTTTATTTAAGGGATGGGCGATCGCCTCTAAGGTTTGGCTATCCCAGGTGCTTCGTTCCAAATGAGCCAATTCATTGACCGCTAGCATGCCCTGATACCGTCCATCAGAAACGGCAAAAAATAAAGGAGAGGATGTTTCTTGAGATAGATAGGTTTGAGCAAATTCATGGATGCTCAAATTGGCATCGACCACTCGAAAATTACGAGTCATCACTGCTGAGGCATGCAGTTGCAGCAGTGCCTCATGTAAGTCAGAAACTCGCATGTAGGTAGTGGCATTGCGAATCACAAACCAACCTAAAAAAGCAATCCACAAAAACCACAGATTGGATGAGGTTAAAAAGGCAATCGAACATAGGATAATGGCAACCCAACCGAGTGCCTGTCCAATTCTGGCGGCCCATCGAATGCCTTTGAGATGACTGCCCGTGATCTTCCAAATAGCAGATTTGAGAACCTGCCCACCGTCTAAGGGCAAACCGGGGATCATGTTAAACAAAGCCAGCACTAAGTTGAGCCAAGCTAGCTCTTCTAGAATGGTAGCCGTGGGATCGGAGAAAGCAAACAACCGCACTATAGAGATGAGTAGCAGGAAGAGGACGAAGCTAACCGTTGGGCCTGCGATCGCCACTTGAAAGGTTTGATAAGGGGTTTTGAATTCATCCTGGTCAATGGCGGCAATTCCCCCAAACAAAAATAGGGTAATAGAGTTGACAGGAATGCCCTGCGATCGCGCTACCAAACTGTGCCCTAACTTATGCAAAACGGCTGAGGTAAATAGCAGTAAAGCCATAACAAAGCCTGCACTCCATGCTACGGGGGTGCTCCAATCGCGATCGCGCCAAACCCAACCGCCATACCAGAAGGTGATCAATGCCAAAATGTAGAACCATGAGATATCTATAAATAGCGGAATGCCAAAGATAGAACCAACACGCCAGCCCAGTTTCATGCTGCTCTACTCCACAACAGATACTCAATCGCCATAACAGCTAGAGTCTCAGGCAACACTATAGAGGTTGCTACATTTTGCTTCTATAGCCGTAGCCACATTCGATGAGGCGGAGGCGAGTCAGGAAGCTTTCCCAGCATTAGGATTTGAGTCATTGCCTTTGCCGTAAGCTTTCTGACCAAAGCTATATTTTAAGAAGTTTAATAGGCAAAACGTAAAGAGGCACGAGAATCTCGCGCCTCTAATGACTTCTATAGAATGGGTGAAGGAATTTGGATTAGAGCACAGTTGGCCTAAAGTACGCCAGCGTTAGCTAGCCCAAGAATGAACCCGGCCCCTAGCACATGACCAAAACTGGCTGTTGCCAACAACTCTGGCAGGCCAAACCCAGTAAACATAGCTGGTAATTCTACAGGTAATGCAGGACCCACACCCCGTTTTTGAATGGCGTAATAGCCAATGGCGATCGCAAAAAGATTGCAGGCAACCATGACAAAGGCGATTTTGGGTGACCAGGATGAGGTAGAAGCGACAGCTAATACTAAAGTAGAGTGAATCAAGGTTTATTCTCCTGATTTTGACTAATGATTAGAAGAAATCATAAGGATTATAAAAAGTAACCTGTAACTAACTACGTTTTGTTTGAAGAATTAACAAATTCTGTTAAAACTGATACAAATCTATGTAATTTCCGATCCGCTTAAATTTTGGCTGTAACTCTCGATAGTTCCTATCAATCTTTGCTTTCAGCCATTGACTGAGTGACTAAACTGTTCTTTTAATGATGCAAATGTTTGTAATTAACCGTAAATGAAAGTAAAGATTTGTGGAATAACTCAGCCAAGCCAGGGAAGAGCGATCGCTCAAATGGGTGCAACGGCACTGGGCTTTATGTGTGTCCCCCAATCTCCTCGATTTGTCACTCCTGAGCAGATTCAAGCGGTCATTGAGATGCTGCCTGGGGATCAAACTGTCGATCGAGCAGGGGTGTTTGCCAATGCTTCTTTAGCAGAGATTAGGCGGGTAGTGGCGATCGCCGATCTCAACGTCATCCAATTACACGGCAATGAGACCCCTGAGTTTTGTGCTGATTTGCGCGCTACTCTACCTCAAGTGGCGGTGATCAAAGCTCTACGCATTCGTGCTGTTCAAGACTTACAACAGGCTGACCTCTATCGAGCCTGGATTGATGGGTTGTTGCTAGATGCCTACCATCCCCATTTGTTAGGAGGCACAGGGATGACCCTAGATTGGGCCAGTTTGCAGGCATTTCGCCCTCATTGTCCCTGGTTATTAGCAGGTGGCATCAATCCTGATAATGTTGCAGATGCTCTAACTCAAGTGCAACCTGATGGCATTGATCTCTCTAGTGGAGTGGAGCGATCGCCCGGAGATAAAGACCTTGAGAAGGTTGCTCGTCTGTTTGATGTGCTAAAAAAAATCGAGTCACACCAACCCCTAGAAGCCAGCATGACTCAATTACAAACAGATGAACTAGTTTCGGTTCTCAACAATTAGGGTTTCTGGAAGAGAAGGGGGACAGCCTCATCCTCAACTTTATGATTTGTGAAGCCCTATCAAGATTGCAACGCTTACGGCTGAGATACAGGGTGATGAGAGATTTGATCAAGGGTGCAGCATGGGCACGATCGGAGCCGTGGCAGTTGCCTCTAGACCTGCTTGTTCTAACAACTCAACCCAAGCGGTATTAATGCGTAAATCATTGGGATTGGTCTGCTTTAGAAGGGCTAACTGGGTTAACGCATCGTGCCAAATCCCATTAGCGGCATACAAGAAAGCTTGCTCTAATGGGTTAGCTGTTCTGAGTTGCTGTTCCAAGTTATCTGGCAGAGGGACTCGTTCTACCGATCCCCTGACAAACACAGATGCTGAGGGATGAGCCGCATCGCAGTAAATCGAGAATGTCCAATAATAGGTTTTGCCGACTTCTAAGGTTTCGGATGAGGAGGATAAATCAATGTTGATAATGCCAGATTGCGTTGTAGGCGCATCGAAAGCTGTGCGATAAACATAGTTATCAGCCTCATCTTGTAAAACAAACTCGATCGGAACGTCATTTCCCAGATTGTTGGGAATGTGGAACCAGAAGGTTGGACGATCGAGGGTTGTGAGTCCCCAAACTTTGCCTTGTGAAGTGACAGGGGTCAAAGCAGTCAGGTTTTCATAGTCACGGCAAGGGCCACGGCTTGCTCCCCCTTGTCGTCTGCCTGATGGCGCGCCTTGGTCAGCAGGAGGTTGAGGTGCTGCAAAAACAATCTGGCTCAGGTGGAGCTGATGACCGATTGCCTGAGCAGGTTGCTGAAAAGCAAGGGTGAAAAGACTCGTAGTTAGTAAACCAAAACTACAAACAGAGCGCATAAAGTGAGATGGGGGCTGAATTCCAAGCATCGTTGACCTCTAGCGTATTGGGATTTGGGTTTGAGGATCGGTATCGGCGTGACTTGAATGGTTGCAGCCTGTTAAGACACTGATGAGCATTGCTTCAAATGGATGGATGTCGTTCCAAACCCAATGGAGAGCCAAAAAGGTGTTTAGATAGGGTTTCTGCACTGCATGTACTTCATTTTGCTTAGAACCAGAGAATCGTTAGTGCTTCCCCAGTGGAATCTAATACTAAAGAACATTAAACAGAGTAAAAACTAAATAACCTACCTATTTAATTTGACACATCTACGGATCTAAATTGACACATCTATACAATTAACTTGCTGAGAATGGCTTCAATTTCTTGAGATTTTTACACTGTTTCGCGATCGCCCAATGTCAACAATCTGTTTAATCGTTGGATATAGCAACTGAAGAGTGGGTTGGGATGGGGTGAACCCCTAGTTGGGAGCACAGCCCCTACACTCCTTTGTATCAAAAGTATTAACAGTCGCTATAGCTGAGTTAGAAAGAAATTGCCATTGGTTATGCCATTTGGGGCAGTACTTTGAAAAACATACAGAGGACTTATCCTGTTACTGAGTTAGATCTGAGTTACTGTGTCATCAAGATTGTATAGATGAAAACAGGCTGCACAACTCCTTTGCTGATCTGTAAAACACCTCATGCTGATCCCTTTTCGGAGAAGCTGGCTGGATTAAGAGATTTTGTTTTGAGGTAGGTCATAATGCCGCCAGTGGTCACTAACGCCACAGCAGAAGGAATAAGGGGCACCCATCCTCCTGTAATAATCAATACAACACAGGTTCCATAAAGGGCCGCACTCATTACGATCACCCCAATCACCCGTTGTTTTTGGCGCAGGCAAAGGGCAAGACCTCCACCAACGATCGCCCAACTCAAGATCCACAGACCCTCTTGCCACCCTGACCAGACCCACAACAGCGATCGCCCATCTAACACGGCACTGATGATTTGACTCACCATATGAGCCTGCACAAACACCCCTGATAGTTCTCTAAAAGCATCTGCTCCATAGGGAGTTGCCCAATAGTCTCCACCACTAGCAGCAGTCACCCCAATCAGGACAACTTTGTCTCGCAATGAGTTGGGTTGCACTGGATTTTGCAAAAATTCGGTGAGCGTCACTTGAGCCCCAATCTTATCAGGATGAGACAGGGCACGATAATTGAGCAAAATCTGGTTGCCCCCAGCATCAACCGACTGATATCCGCCATAGCGGTTGCGCAATCGATGAAACTCAGTCTGACCAATCTGGAGATTGCCAGTGGGGGTAAACTGCGCCGAAATGCCTTGTGCTTCCAGGTAATGAAAGGCAATTTGGCTACTAAATGCATAGGCAGAGGCACAGCGAGAAAGCGGATCAGGGGTCAGCGACAAGAGATGTCGCCGCACGATTCCATCTTCGTCTTTGAGAAAATCGCTAAAGCCGACCCGCGTCTCAGGCACTTCAGGGGGTGGGGCAACGCCAAACGAGTCAACCTCTGGATCGCGGCTCTTGCAGACCGCAATCAGGCGATCGCCCTGACGCAACTGATCGACCAATTGGGGTTGATCGGCCTCAACCGAAAAATCTCGATAAACATCTAACCCAATCACTTGGGCATCGGCTTGTTCTAATTTGGCTAAAAGTTGAGTCAGGGTTGCATCTGACAGTGAACTGCGGCGTTGATCTTGCCCTTGAGCTTGAATATCTGCCTCATCGATCGTAATCACCAAAAGACGGGGATCAGGCTTCTCGTGGGGGCGGACTTGCAGCAGATGATCTAATGCTTTGAGTTCAAGCGGTTCTAACCAACCCAGCCAACGCACTCCTAACAGTGTCCCTGTGACCATAATGCTAGCTGCTAGCCCTTGCCCTAGTTGGCGGCGAGTAGGTAGGCGTTTTATCCAGCGTTGCCAGACGGTGATAGGTTCAGTGGGGCGTGGTTGGACGCACCAATCTTGCCAAAAAACAGGTTCTTCGGCAGGGTTTTGACAAACAACTGGGAGCCAAGTGGCGCAAGGGAAGTCATGCTCGATCGCTTGGAGATGCTCTCTTGCTTGACGAACAGCTTTATAGAGAGATTGCCCACTGGCAAAAGCAGGGAGTACAGATTTTAGGAACTCTTGAGCTACCCGATCGGGCACTGGTTCCCGCATGACGATGACTTGTGGAATGTGTAGATCGGCTAAGTCATGGGCTAGCCCTAACCCATCACAGGAATTGAAAATAGCCAGTTTTAGCCCATTGGCGATCGCCTGTTTGAGACCATAGCGTAATTGCTCAATGCTGATGCTCTCAGTGGCGTTGAGTTGCATCTGCCCGCCTTGATGACTGGAGCTATGTCCAGCAAAGAACAAAATGTCCCAGCTTGATCCCCACAGATATTGGTTGAGCGTTTCCAGATCAGGCTCAACCAAAAAAATCAGCTCTACATTAGGGAGTTGCTCTAACAGTTGGCGATCCCGCTCTATATCGATGCCATCGGGATTACCTAAAATTGCCAAAATTCTCACCTGATCGTGAGTTCTGGAAATGCCAGACTTGATCGACCGACGATATTCAAACGGGCTAAGCGCGATTTCAGCGTTAGGATAATCGTCTAAAAATTGCCACAAACACCAGGGCAGACGCAATATCGTGTTGTCTTCAGCCGTGATGATGAGCCTCACCTCATCACCGGGGTGCAAACGAGTTCTTAAGCTGCGATCGATTTTGCGAAACTCTCTAGAATCTAACCAGGCGTTTAGCCGCACTTGCAAGTCTCGACAAAGCGCGAAAAACTCGGTTTCTGAGACATTGGTGACATCGTCTTCTAAAATTTCAATCTCAGGCACCGGATCAGACGATAACCGTCGCCAATGCAGCCCTGCATATAGAGCCTCATAGAGCGATCGCCATTGTTCATAAAGAGTTTCTAACTCTGGTATGGCTGGCAAACTGCCTGTAAATTGCATGGGTGCTGCGCCCGCCTCCCAAAGTTGAGCAATCACAGTCGGAAACCCCTGCTGCCAATTGCCTCTGCCCAAGTTTAAGACGACTAATTGCCCCATAGTGTTGGCATTGTAGTGTGGGTCTAGCTGATGAAGTGTTCGGTGACGATAGCTCCATTAAACTCGATCTGCAAGATAAATTCCCACCCTGGTAAGCACTTAAACCGCTTGAGTTGAATGTAGTTATCTTGTTGACGCGATCGCGCAAATTGTAATGGTTGAGATGCGATTGACAGGAGATTCAACGACACGTCTGCGGGTAGATAAACATCCCCTGGGGTAGGACGCAATTGGACTTGCACCTCGACTCTACCGTCAGTCTCAGGCGTCAACGAGATCATCAGCACTGCCAATTGGGGTTGCAACGGAGTTTCCAACGACACTAATTTAACCCGCCGAATGCCTTCTGCTGTCTCAGTTCTGCGGAAGCTGTAAGCGAGGTTGGCTTCTCCAAACAGAGTTTCCAAGGATTCCCAGCCTGCCTCAAATACATCCTGAAACCATTGGCTCAGGCGCACTGGGCTTGGGCTAGTGGCGGCGACTGTGGTGGGTTGAGTGGCAACAACCGGAGTTGAGTGGTATTGGCTCAACAAGCGCGATCGCCATTCGGTATGTTGCAGCAGTGCTCCCCATATTTCAAATGAAAACATGAACCGAGACGAATGGGTAGTAGACATGGGTCGTGAAAGTTGTTGTAACAATAGTTCGGCTTGCTCAAGGGTTAATTCAGGTAGAGGAGTCAACGCGCCTCGCGTCTCTTCTTTAACGTTGAGTTGGCGGATCACCCACAGCACGTTTAAATCTGCGATGAGTGCATTAGAAGGCAGTGTATAAGTGCGATCGCCCACCTCATAGTGCCCGTTCGCTTTGATGTGTTGATGGCTGGTGTAGCCCCAAAATCGAATCCAGTGTTCGTCTGGATTGACTTGAGCCGCGAGGTAATAGTCGCCTGCCCAACTGGGAATATCGATCCATTCCTGCTGGGTTCGCAGTTCACTCGTGTCGATCGCCTCTGAAGGAATTAGAACCAACCGAGTGTGATCGAGTGTTAGAGCAGTACCATTCACCACTTCCCACAATTCAGGCGATGTTGAGGGTTCTGCTACCTGAGCCTTTTCACCCAACTGAGATGGAGAGTTATCACGCCACCAGTGCAAAAACGTTCCTACACAGAGTTGATTGATATAAGCGTTCCAACGGCTTGTGGTGGTAGAGAAGACTTGGCTTTGCTGCCAAGCATCAGCTTGCACCGTTGCCGGAATCTCTAACCAAAATTGATTTGGTGTTTCAAAACCCGAAAACATCTACACTCCTTGTGGTGAATAGCGACGCTCTACTCAAAGTGGTTATACAACCATTCTTCTAGTACATCGTTCATATGGCTAACTACGTCTGAGCTGAGAGAAATATGCAATACTTGCTGACTCCAGCTTGCCAATGCCAGTAATAATATTTCTCGGGTTTTGGATAAGCGTCTGGAAACAGCATATTGCTTAATTCCGAGTTGTTGAGCAATGTGGAGCTGGGTCAGCTCATCCCCGTAATAGAGTTGCAGCAGTTGTTGAGCTTCAGGATCGGTGGTTTGCAGAGCGTTGAGTAGCACAGCATTGATTTGCTCTCTTTGCGAATCACGAACCTCAGCCTCTTCTGCCGCCATCAGCAAATTTAGAGGTGCTTCTCCAGTCGGGTCGGGTAAATCGTCTTGCAATTCTCCATCGTCTAATCCAGGTTTTGGGGCATTGAGCGACAACGCTGGAGGATAGAGATAGGCGCGTGCCCGATCGGCACAAAACTTTAGCCACTGTTCCATCATTTCAGGGCTGCATGCGACCCCAGGGTCTTTAAGTTGTAGCCGATCGCCGTTATAAAGGTCAGCGATCGCCTCCCAGGTGGCTCGATCGGGGCGGCTCAGTTGTCGTGTTGCTGTGCCCTTGGATGGAATATAAATAGTCTTAAAGCAGAGCCAGGCGAGAGAATACTGAGAAATTTTGCTATTAGGCAATCCTGCCATGCCCAATGCGTCTACAAAGCGTTTTTGACTCAGCTTGCGTAATAACCCCCAGTCAGAGCAAATATCTGCCTCTTGTCGTTGTCGCAGGGTGTCTCGAATCGCCGTGCCAAAAGCAGCACTAGCATAAGCTTTGAGGCTAGATCCTTGAGCCGCACTAAAGCGATTGAGAATTTTAGGGAGGTCTGCGATCGCAATTTGGAAGCAATCTGACAGTTTATAAGGGGTGCTGGTAAAACGATTGATCATCTTATAGGCTGCCCAGTAGCAAGATTCTTGCAAATAAGCAGAAAGATGACTCGCGGCAGGGCTTTGAGGAGATTTACGCCAACGCTCATGCCAATACAACGCCCAAACAAATTCTGATAGTTCTTTGACAGCTGGATTAGGTTGTTGCAGGTTGGCTTTCATATTTCGCTCTAGGCGTGGATCTGAAAGCCAACCACTAAACCGATCACCGGCAAATTGCATAAAGGTTGAGAAGAGTTCAATGAGGTTTTGCCGATGTCGCATGAGCTGATGAAGGCAACACGTTTAGCTAGTTTATCGTTGAAGATTGCTCTTAGGAGTGGGCTAAAAACTCGTTTTGCGATTCCTTCAGAGTTTCACTTTGCAGTAACCGCACCCAACTAATCAGTTGAATTTGAGCCAGGAGATCAAATCTAAAAACTCTATGCTACTCCCTTATTGCATTATCCACGGCTTCAGGAGCTTACAAAGACGAAAATAGCCACGGAAAACCAGAGGAGTTGCTTAAATATTAAATGCCGTTTCCCTACTTTCGAGTATATTGACCCACCTATTGGCTCAATCACTTACTCATTTACCCACTTTTCAACCTCTTACAACCCGCCCATCTCACAACTGATTCAGGACTGCTATAGGTGTGGGTTATGGGTTAGGTAATCGCTGGAAGCATCTCCTGCTAAAGCTACCTGAGATCTTGCATCTTTCTTAATAACCCGTCCTCAAATTTATTCAAGGCTGATCACTAAAACCCCTTGGGAAGTGCTCTATAAAGCAGCATTGGCGACTCAAGTTGCAGCCGTTCGGCGTGAGCCTCAGACGAACGCTACACGGGCAAAAGCATGCCTCCGCAGGTTATAAGTAGCTAGGTGTAATTAAATATAAAACGCTCCAGTGCATAACTACCTGCTTGGCTACGAGCTTCCATTCCATTCATGACAGCAATTGCTAAATCGTACTCGTTATCAAACATCTGTCCTGCGATCTCATGACTTTTT
>JANRJA010000154.1:0-43309 GCA_033764315.1 Oculatellaceae cyanobacterium bins.114 | reverse complement strand
GCTTTGAGGGCTTGCTCTTGTTCAGGTTGCATGGTCTTGTTGGCAGAGTTAATTGCTCTAATTCTGACGGATACCGCTTATATTTTCCAGTACCTCAACCTCTTAAGTATTTTTACTCACTACAAAGGTGACATGCTCCCTGTCTTTTTAGCTTTGCAAGAAGTAGCACGGTGGATTGAGGATGTGGCGGACGTATTGTTAATCTCTCCAATAATGCTACCTTTCGGATACCCACAGAGTTAGGTAGAAATTACGGATTGAGAGGAGAGGGCTGAAGTTGCTGATTTAACTCATTGAGTTGCTGTTCGAGCTGATCTACTTTATTACTCACCTTCCAAATATCTTTTCGTAAATCATCAATATCAGAATTTTCTACAGAACTTTGAGTTGAAGAGTTATTCTTCAACCCCATAAATGCTCCATTGAAGATAATACTGACAACTAACAAGAAACCAAACGCTTGCCAATACGTAATTCTTGGAAGCCTGAATACAACAGGTATTGAAATGTTCCAGGCTATCATGAAAACAAGTGGAATAATAAATAGTGCAATAAATAATATTAGCAAGGCTGGAAGAATGAGAGGAAAAAGAATTTCAGGATATAAAAAACTCATTTGCTATTTTATAATTTATTAAGTTATGAAGTGATTTCTACCAAGAAGATTTTATGAACTTCAAGCTGTCAGGAGTAGGCTAACATGATGTGAATCTCAACAAATCACCCACTTGGGTTATAGCAATCCTACTAGCCATAATTTTGATTGACAGTGGTGAAGCATTAAGTCATTGACTGTCAATATTGTAAGGAGTTACTTAACTAAATCTATATTCCTTAGCTGCTCAATTTGATGGATTGATGATGTGGCAAATCTCAATGTGCTTCTTACAACTCCCCAATCTCACAAATGATTTAGGACTGCTATATTAAACAAGTTAAACTCTTCAATTAATTCTTTCATCACTTATTTTCAAGCATTTCATGTTGACAATCTTTGAGAGTAATTACAATGGTTAGTAATATTAGTCTCTTCAACATCAATTCCACTTATACTGTTGTAGATGAGAATGGCGATGCCACTCCGGTTGCAGTGAGCGATCGCTTCTATCAAGATCTAGAACGCCAGTTTGGTGATTTCAAAGGAAAGCGACTAATCTCACACTACATCTTTGAAACAGATTGGAATTGTTGGGAGATGCATCCAGCGGGAGACGAGTTTGTGTGTTTGCTGTCGGGGCATGTCGATTTCATTTTGGAGCAAGACGGAGGCGAACAAGTAGCATCTCTGAATGTTCCTGGTGCTTATGTGCTAGTGCCCCGTGGGGTATGGCATACGGCTAGAGTTCACACATCCAGTTCTGTGTTATTTATGACTCCCGGTGAAGGAACCCAGAACCGAGCACTATAAACAGGAGGATAACCAGCATGGCAGATCAACACCCATTACTTTTGCGAGCCGAACAGATTGCGTCAAACTTGCAAGCTTTCTCTCACCCCTGGAATCCAAACTCTGAATTATCGGGGATTCAATTAGGCAAAACAATTGGACTCCAGCGCACAGGAGTCAACTTTGGCAAAGTTCCATCGGGCAAGGAGTCCTTTATCTATCATTCACATCATCGTGAAGAAGAATGGATTTACATTCTGTCGGGTCGTGGCATAGCAGAGATTGATGGGGCAGAATTTGAGGTTGGGTCTGGAGACTTCATGGGATTTCCCACTCCTTCCGTTGCTCATCACCTCAGAAATATTGGGGATGAGGATCTGGTGTATCTAGCGGGAGGCGAAAACTTGGATATTGAAATTGCTGAATTTCCACGGTTGGGAAAACGCATGCTTCGACAAAGAGAAGCGATCGATATCTATGATTTCTCAGATGCTAAACCCTTTGGCTCCTTAGATATGTGATGATGAATTGCTCCTGGTGAAGCAACACAGCTTCAACTTTAATAACAATAAATATATGCAATTACAACAACGACCAACCGAGATTAATTTGGACGCCTACTTTCAACGCATTGGTTATAGTGGCGATGCATTACCGACACTTGCAACCTTACAGGCAATTCACCAACACCATGTCCAGGCGATCGCCTTTGAAAACCTCACTCCACTTCTCAAACAACCTGTTCTTTTAGATTTAGCATCTCTGCAACAAAAGCTAATTCATGAGAGGCGAGGAGGGTATTGTTTTGAACAAAACTCATTACTGCGATCGGTTTTGCTTGCCCTTGGCTTTCAGGTGACAGCCCTAGCCGCTCGTGTGCTGTGGAATGTGCCAGAAGGAACGATTACACCTCGTACCCATATGGTGTTGCGGGTCGATATTGACGGAAGATCCTACATTGCAGATGTGGGATTTGGCGGATTGACACTCACTACGCCACTTGCTTTGATACCAGATGTTGAGCAACAGACATCACATGAACCGTTTCGGTTACTTGCAGTTGATCACACTTACATCATGCAGGCATTGATTAAGCAAGAGTGGAAATCTCTGTATAAGTTTGATCTTCAAGAACAACAACTGCCTGATTATGAAGTCAGCAATTGGTATGTTTCCACGCATCCCAACTCACTTTTTGTGAACCATCTAATAGTGGCAAAACCTGACTTAAATTGTCGTTATGCATTACAAGATAATCAGTTTACAGTGCATTATTTAGAGGATCAAACGGAACACCGTGTGTTGTCAATGGTCACAGAATTATGCGTAACTCTTGAGGAAATTTTTGGTCTTAATTTGGAAGCAACTATTAATCTTGAGCAGACATTACAACAGCTCATTGAGCGATCGCCCTAGTTGAGTCGAGATAGAGGCTAAATGCGACCTTTGCATTTTTAATGGTGAGTGCTATTTACAAGTGAGTTTAGTGGAGAAAACAGGGTTGTTATCTTTACTCGCGCTTTAAATGATGTTCTCCCCAGTTGCACAACACCTGCAACACGGGCTTTAAACTTAGACCATAGTCTGTAAATGAATATTCTACTTTGGGTGGCACTTCTGAATAAACGGTGCGATTTACAATTCCATCGTTTTCCAGTTCGCGTAGTTGTTGAATGAGCATCTTTTCTGTAATCTCTGGCATCAATCGCTTGAGTTCACTAAATCGTCTGACGCTATCTTTTAAGTGCCACAAAATCAGAATCTTCCATTTGCCGCCTAACACTTTGAGCGTAGTTTGCACAAACACAGTCCCTTGAGTGGGTTCATTAGTCATGTAGGCTGTTTCCCTATAGATTCAAGGCACTTACAAAAAAGTAAGTACTTCCAAAAAGGTTAGTAAAAGTATACCTTGATCATTTGACCGAAAAAAAAGGAAAGAGGAGTATGCAACTTGAAGGCGCGATCGCATTGGTGACAGGTGCAAATGGTGGCATCGGGCAATACTACATTCAAGGCTTACAGGGATCTGGAGTGACTCGCATTTACGCAGGGGCACGCAATCCAGACAGCCTTAAAGACATTGTGGAAACAGACCCCGATCGCATTATTCCGATTTCGCTAGATATTACGGATGAAGCCTCAGTGAACGCAGCCGCGATCGCCTATCCAGATGTCAATCTTTTGATCAATAATGCTGGAGTTGGATTTAACCAACGATTGGTAGCGGATATAGGTTTCGACAAAATGCGCTCGGAAATTGAGGTCAATTACCTGGGCATGGTGCGCATGTGTCTTGCCTTTGCACCCTTGTTAAAAGCTAATGGAGGAGGGGCGATCGTGAATATGCTAACTATTCTGGCAAAGGTCAACTTTCCCTTTAATGCGTCCTACTGTGCATCTAAAGCAGCAGCTTTATTAGCAACTCAGGGAATTCGCGCCGAACTTGCATCACAAAAGACACTGGTGATTGGGGTGATGCCTGGAACAGTAGATACAGGCATGAGTAAGACTTTTCCACCTCCTAAAGTGGCTCCTGAAGAAGTGGTAAGGGCAGCACTCCAAGCCGTTGTGGATGGCGTTGAAGAGGTTTATCCAGGTGAGCAGGCACAGGAGATGCAAGAGCAGTTGTTACGTGATCCAAAAGCGGTTGAAAAGAGGATGGCAGAGATTTTATTAGGGTAGTCCTAAACAAGTTAAGGATATGCCGCGCAGAGCGCAGTATATCCTTACTCAAACATCATTACTTTTAGAGGACTACCTTGATTAGAATAGTAATGGAATTAAATATAAGTCAATTGACAATCGAATAGTACAAAAATTTAACTCTTTTGGTACTCCGATCGCAAGATTGACATCAGTATCAATGATTCATAGCCAGTAGTTGTTTTTAAGCGATCGCGCAATGTTCCTTCAACTTTAAAACCTGCTTTAGTATAGACAACCTGGGCACGATGATTATGCTCTTTAACATCTAACCAAAGTAGATGGGCCTGATAGGTTTCAAATGCTAATTGTTTGACCTGGTTAAGGGTAGCTTGTCCATATCCCTGCCCTTTTTGGGTGATGACAATACGGCGCAGTTCAATGCTGTCATTGGGGTCACACAGACCTGCTAGAATCACAAATCCTACATTCACCGCAACCGAGTCTGTAAAAGTTTGAACTGTAGAAGTTTGAACTGTAGAAGTTTGAACAATGAGATGGGCAATATCAGGGTCAGCGATCGCCGCTTGATGTTTTTCACGACTCCAGGGAAGGATGAAGGGACGATTTTCATCGTGCTGTTCTACCGCCAAAACGTACTCCAGATCAGCTTCAGTTGTCTGACGGAACTCTAAGTTGAACATCACTCATCAGTTTGACTAACCCGTCGCAGGTTGACCACATCACTCATTTTGCGAATTTGCGTCAGCGTTTTTTCGAGTTGCTTGTGATCTTGTACGTCAATTCCCAGGTTGATCACAGCCGTTTGACCGGGATAGGTTTTGACTTGTGCACTACGAACGTTGATATTGTGATCGGTCAAGCGAGACAAAATGTCTTTGAGCACCCCCACTCGATCAATCACCTCGATCAAAATCTGTACCAGGTAGGTTTGAGGTCGAGCTTTAGTGTCAATGGGGTTCCAACTGACGGGAATCAAGCGATCGCCCGGAACACTCTCGGTATTGCTACAGCCCTGTCGATGAATGGAGATCCCTCGACTCCCCATTGTCACAACCCCAATAATGGCTTCTCCCGGAACGGGGTTGCAACACTTGGCGAGGTTATATAACAGACCCTCAACGCCAGCGATCGGCGAATCGCTAGCGCGATTGGGTAAACGCACAGGTAAGGCTGGCGTGGATGGAGGCAACAGCGTCTCCAGATCATCCACAACGGGAGCAGGGGCGATCGGCTGTTGGGCTTTGATCGCTTCTCTCAAACGGTTGACTACAAGATTAAGGGTGACTTCGCCGTAGCCTAAAGCCGCTAACAGATCGTCTACGGTGTGGTAATTACATCGCTCTGCGGTGGTTTGCATTGGGGCAGATTTGAGCAAGGCTTCAAAGCCTTTTTTACCCAGTTCTTTCTCTAGCAATTCTCGACCACGGGCATAATTTTCGTCGTGGTGCGATCGCTTATACCATTGACGAATCCGGTTACGTGCCCCCGTGGTAATCACAAAATTCAACCAATCGAGGGTGGGGTGGGCATTCTTTTGGGTCAAGATTTCGACGATATCGCCGTTACACAAGGGTGTATCCAAAGGCACCATGCGCTCATTCACACGGGCACCAGCACAGTGATTCCCCACTTCAGTGTGAATCCGATAGGCAAAGTCTACAGGGGTTGATCCCCGGCTCAACGGGATCACATCTCCATTGGGCGTGAAGACATACACATCCTCGTCAAACAGATTGTCTTTGACGTTTTCAAGATATTCTTGAGCATCCTTCAGGTCGTTTTGCCATTCCAGAAGTTGCCGTAGCCAGGTAAATTTCTCGTCATCACCCGTAAATTTGCTGGAGGAATGCCCTGACTCCTTGTACTTCCAGTGAGCTGCAATTCCGTATTCGGCAATGTGGTGCATCTCAACGGTTCGGATCTGCACCTCCATTGGGCGACCCGACATGCCAATGACCACTGTATGCAGCGATTGATAGCGATTGGGTTTGGGTAAGCCAATGTAGTCTTTAAAGCGACCGGGGATCGGGCGAAAGGCATCATGTACAACAGCCAGTGCTCGATAACATTCGTCCTTATTCTCAACAATGATGCGGAGCGCAGCAACATCAAAGATCTCGTGAAACTCCTTCTTCTGACGCTCCATTTTTTGATAGATGCCATAGAGATGCTTGGGGCGACCACTGACATCAATGCATTGAATGCCCAATTGTTCTAACTCATATCGCAGAGTGGCGATCGCCTGGTCTAAGCGGGCTTCGCGATCGGTGCGCTTGTCTGTCACCAGTTTTTGCATCTGCCGATAGGCATCGGGGTCAAGATACTTAAACGATAAATCCTCTAACTCCCATTTAAAGCGTCCGATTCCCAAACGATTGGCTAATGGTGCAAAGATGTCCATCGTTTCTTGGGCAATGCGGCGGCGTTTGTCATCTGCTAAATGTTCGAGCGTCCGCATATTATGCAGCCGATCTGCCAGCTTCACCACAATGACGCGAATATCTTGCGCCATCGCCAAAAACATGCGGCGGAAGTTTTCAGCCTGACGCTCTGTCTTACTCGAAAAGTTAAATTTTGAGAGTTTAGTGACCCCTTCAACCAGTTGCCGGACTTCAACCCCAAAGCGACGTTCGATCTCGTCAGGGGTGACATCGGTGTCTTCAACCACATCGTGTAAAAAGCCTGCTGCTATCATGGCACCGCCACCCCCCAGATCTCTCAACAGACCAGCAACTGCAACAGGGTGGCAAATATAAGGCTCACCAGACGCTCGAAACTGCCCTTCATGGAGGCAATAGGCAAACTCAAAGGCACGACAAACCAGATCAGTTTCGGCTTCAACAGTGTCTGAGGCACAAATCATAGGAGATTGCTTCGCAATCAGACATTGATTAAGCCAATCAGGAAGGGTGATGTCAATGGAGTAGGAAGGAGCCGCTACGTTCATCTTTTAGACCCGGTGTTTAGGGTGGCTCAGGGTAGATTTTGCTAATCTTACGGTATAAATGTGCTTAGGTATACAAATCGAGAGCAGTTTTGAGCCTGCTTCGATCCCATTATTTTGGGGCTAGTCTGAGAGCTAGGTTAAACAAAAACCTACCAGAGTAGTAAATAACTCTAGTAGAAGCACAAGGGACGTGAGAAGCAAGTATAAAAAATCGGTCTTAATTGGTCGAGCTTGATTTATCAGCTTACTCTAAAAGGCCAGTATGTAAAGAGTGGTTGTTCTACTAATATATACAAACTTCTTTACATTATCAGTCTGCCTCTCCGCTGATATTAAAAGTCTATCTTTTTCAATGCTACCCATTACTTATCACCAACCCTATCTCACCCTGAGACAGACCTTGACGCAGTCGCAATTATTCATTGCGGCGGAAACCGTTGACTTAAAGCTACTTCGAGCAAGCTTGCAAGCCATCAAAACCCAGTTTCAGCAACAGATTTTATCCCTCGATTTAGATGCTGTAGACCCTACAGTTGGCTTAAAACTACAGTCCATTCAAACTGAGATCAGCAAACAATTAAGATTATTGGAAGTCGATCTTCTATTTCTGCAAACGGCTCGACAATCAGCTACTGTGCAACAGCGTTATACCCAGATTAGCGATCGCCTGACGATGTTGATTCGCTACTGTGAGATGGTATTAGGAACGGAGGAAGAGAGTTAAGTCAGGTGTTTTCTTCTCTTATTCCTCTCTTAAGGGTTAACCCAGAATGGTTTAATAAAGAGTGTTTTGGTGGAGAGCAGGTTGTGCAGTGTCCTAAAGAAAAACAGGTGGAACTGGTAAGTAGTGCTTTAGCCGAAGGGCTAAGAGTCCAACATTGCCCTGAGTGTCAGGGGATGTGGGTCTCGGCTGAAGAGTATCAATCCTGGCAAAGTCATCAAGCGGTAGAAAGTAAGACAGTACTCCCTAAAACTCTGGATGTTCCCTATACTCCTGCCTCGTCTGATTCACGAGGTGCCCTTTGCCCAGAGTGTAATTGCTATTTAGCACGGGCTAGAGTCAGCCTTAAAACCCCATTTTATGTAGAACGGTGTATCAATTGTGGTGGCATTTGGTGCGATCGCGGCGAGTGGGAAGTCTTGCAAATCATGGGGATTCACGTTGCGATCGACCAACTGTTTTCGAGTGAGTGGCAAGCCCGTGTCAAAGAATTAGAGGCAGCTGAACGCGAACGTCGTGCGACGATTGAGAAGTTGGGTGAAGATCTGGCCTACCGTGTGTTTGAACTGGCTGAATTGCTCGAAAACCACCCCAACGGAGATTTTGGCGTCGCCTATTTAATGCGGCGATTTGATCAATAAACCTCAGTGACTCGTTGCACAGTTTACCCCCGCAAGAACTTACACTCTTGAAAAACAAGGCGTGCTGGAGATCAAAATGACAAGCTATCAGTTTCCAGATGACTTTATGTGGGGGGCGGCAACGGCGGCCTATCAGATTGAAGGGGCGGCTACCGAAGGAGGACGAAAACCCAGTGTTTGGGATACGTTTAGCGCGATCCCCAAGCGAGTTTTAAATGGAGACACAGGGGCGATCGCCTGTGACCATTACCACCGCTATCCTGAAGATGTGCGCTTGATGGCAGCCCTGGGGATCAAGCATTATCGCTTTAGCATTAGCTGGACACGAGTGATCCCCGATGGTCGCGGAGCGGTGAATGAGGCAGGCATTGACTTCTACAAACGGCTAATAGATTGTTTGCAAGAGCATGGCATTACCCCTCACGCTACACTATTTCACTGGGATAGCCCACAATCACTAGAGCAACAGTATGGCTCCTGGCAGAGCCGTCAGATTGCGACTGATTTTGCCGATTATGCGACAGCCGTTGTGAGTCGTTTGGGCGATCGCCTCTCAAATTGGATGACGATTAACGAAATCCCTTGTTTTACTCATTTGGGTTACGGGGTTGGCAAAGTGCCGATGCATGCCCCCGGCACTGTTGTAAAACATAAAAAAGCAGTGTGGCAAACCTCCCATCATGCGCTATTGGCTCACGGATTAGCCTGTCAAGCCATTCGGGCGGCGTCTCCAGTGCCCTGCTCCGTGTCATTGGTAGATAACTTTGGGATCACCGTCCCGATTAACGAATCCCCTGCCAATATCGAAGCGGCTAAGCGGGCCTTTCATACCTGCTGGTTTAATGGTGGAGTGACCTTTCCAGCCCTGACAGGGGCTTACAGTCCGGTGTTCTTAGAGCAGTTAGGCAAGGATGCACCAGATATTCAACCGGGTGATTTAGAAACGATTCATCAACCCCTGGATGGGCTAGGGTTTAATGTCTACACCGGAAGTTATGTGCGGGCAGCAGATAACCCAGCAGGTTTTGAATCACTGGCTTTTCCACGGGGCTATCCTCGCTTACACATGCCCTGGCTGCACTTTGTGCCAGACTGCTTATATTGGGGCGTTCGCCATATCAGTGAGACGTTGGGACGACCCGATTTACCCATTTTTATCAGCGAGAATGGGTGTGCTGCTGATGATGAACTGGTGAATCGAGAAGTGATTGACACCGATCGCATCCTTTATCTACGAGAGTACTTTAAATCAGCCCATCGAGCCGTTAGTGAGGGCTATCCGCTCAAGGGGTATTTTGTTTGGAGTTTACTCGACAACTTTGAATGGGCGTGGGGCTACGATCGCCGCTTTGGGCTGATTTATGTCAATTACAACACTCAAGAACGCATCCCCAAAGCCAGCTATCACTGGTATGCCGAGTGCATTCGCCAAAACCGGGTGGTGTAGGGGAAGCATGAAAAAAGTAGCTAAATGACGGGGTGAAAAAAGAAAGCTAAGCCCAACACGATGTAGGTTGCCAGCAACAAAACCCCCTCAAACCAGTTCGATCGCCCATCGGAACTGATGGAGTTAGCAATCAACACCGAGACGGCAACCGCTACTAACTCAAAGGGATTGAAGTTTAGATCCATCGGTTGCCCGATCACCCATCCCACGAGAACCAACACAGGCGCAACAAACAGCGCAATTTGCAGGCTAGAACCGACCGCCACAGAAACGGACAAATCCATTTTGTCTTTGATGGCAACGACAACAGCAGTAGCATGTTCAGCCGCATTGCCAATGATCGGCAACAAGATCACCCCGGTAAACAACTCGGTAAACCCCAGTTTGACGGTCGCTTCTTCCAGAGTGCCGACCAGATATTCTGACTCGATCGCCACAAATATAGTGGCAGTTAGCAAAACCGCCACCCAAAACCACAGGTTGGGTTTATGGCTGAGTGCCTCTCCTGGTGCATCGATCGCCTCTGAGTCAGCGATCGCGATATCCTCAAATTCGGTGATCCCCACGTCATAGAGATAAGCGTGGGTCTTCATCGAAAATAGCAGGGTTAAACCATAGACCAAAATCAATACAATAGCGACGGCAACCGACAGCTTTTGCAAAGCAACCGGTGCCACCCCAGAGGAACTGAAGTTTACTGCTGTTGGCAACAGCATGGCAATCACTGCCAAATTCATTGAGGAGGCGTTGACTCGTGCCACGATGGGTTGAAATTCCTGCTCTTTAAAGCGCAATCCACCTAAAAACATCGACAACCCCATCACCAGCAGCAGATTGCCGATGATCGACCCCGTCAAACTGGCTTTGACGATATTCACTAACCCCGCTTGCAGTGCCACCAATGCCACGATCAACTCAGTGGCATTACCAAAGGTGGCATTTAACAAGCCCCCCAATGATGGACCGACAACAACGGCAATTTCTTCGGTGGCAGTTCCCATCCAAGCTGCCAAAGGGACGATCGCCAACCCGGCTGTGATGAAGATCGCCAATGGGCTCCATGCTAAAAAATGTGCCGCGATCGAGATGGGAATAAACACTAACAGCACTGAAAAGATTAGATTTTTGGTGGTCATGCCAATTTGGGAAGAGTCAACGAGATGCAATCATATCAGGCGGGGTGGAAATAGAAAGCAGCACCTAAGACGATATAAGTTGCCAATAATAGTGCTCCTTCTAACCAGTTTGATCGCCCATCGAGGCTAATCAAATTTGCCACTGCAACGGCGATCGCCACTGCAACGACTTCAAATAGATTAAAGCTTAAATCCATCGGTTGCCCAATCACCTGCCCCACTAATACGAGAATAGGTGCCACCAACAGGGCGACCAAGAGACTCGACCCCATCGCCACAGACACTGACAAGTCCATGTTGTTTTTGACCGCCACCCGCACCGCCGTGACATACTCGGCGGCTCCTCCTACCAGAGGCAACAAAATTACCCCCGTAAAGAGTGGCGTCAAGCCTAGCCCAGAAGTTGCTTCCTCAACGGCACCGACAAAAATCTCAGACTCAAATGCAACGCCAATGGTCGAAATGGCTAACACCCCTAACCACAGCGGCAAATTGGGTTTATGAGCCACTTCACCCGTCTCTTCAGCGTGGTCAACGACTCCCACTTCATAGAGATAGCTGTGGGTCTTGAGGGAAAACAGCAACGTCATGGCATAAACCGCAATCAGCACGATCGCCGCTGTAATAGAGAGTCGCTCAATAGCGATCGGCTCTACCCCTCCAGAGGTGGCGATCACCATTGCAGGCAACACGATCGCAGTCACCGCTAACGTCATGGTGGAACCGTTGACCCGTGCCACGATTGGCTGAAACTCCTGTTCTTTGTAGCGCAATCCGCCTAAGAACATTGACAAACCCATCACCAACAACAGGTTGCTGATGATCGTACCCGTGATGCTGGCTTTGACAATATCAATCAATCCGGCTCTCAAGGCAACCAGCGCAATAATCAACTCGGTAGCATTGCCAAATAGCGCATTTAATAAACCACCAATTGATGGACCCGCCACCACGGCAACTTCTTCGGTGGCAGTGCTAAGCCAGATGGCTAGAGGAACAATGGCGATCGCTGCGGTGATAAACACTGTCAACGCCCCCCATTCTAAACGCTCTGCCGCTAACGAAATCGGAATGAAGACCAGCAAACCCAGGGAAATAATGTTTTTGATTGACATAGAGTGCGACGAGAGGTTTGGTAATTTTTGGCTCTGTGTGCCTAAATCACTAGAAGCTTAGTACAACCCGGATGAAGTAGCCAGTCAGAAGTGACCCACGCTTGATTAAAGTTGCGTTAGGATGAGAAGAAGTTTACAAACCGCAATAATTACCATATTTCTTATGACCGTTGTTTACCCTCGCAAACTGCAAAGCTCATTGGGTGCTATGAGTGCCCGCGATGTGCTGCAACAGGTTGTGCGCGATCGCGACATTCATATCATCACCTTGAATCGCTACCGCTATAGCGAACAAAGAAGCTGCAAAGACTTAACAAATTTGATTGAATTTCTGAATGGCAAACCCCCTGAGCTGGTGCAGGATTTGTCTCGTCACATCTCAGACGAAGCCCGCCATGCGATATGGTTGACCGACTTATTAATAGAGTTGGGTGCTGATATTGGCACTCCTCCAGGCTCGTCTTATATTGATGAGTTTGAGCGGTTGCTCGATCGCGATCGCCCCGGTTTAACAGATAGCCATGAGGATTTTGTGATCTCATCCATTGCTGCTATCAACGTCACCGAAAAGCGGGGTTGCGAATATTTCTCTGGTCACATCTATGCGCTCAAAAAGGCACCTCAGACAGAAGAAAACATCAAAATTCGCGAAACCATTGAACGCATTTTGCCGGAAGAAGCCGGACATGTTCGTTGGGGCAACCGCTGGTTAGCCAAGATAGCAGACAAAAGTCCTGAGCACCGCCAAAAAGTAGACCAGGCAAAGCGCAAATATGTGGCGATCGAACAGGCCGCCTTTGAGTCAGGAATGGACATCACCCTGGGTGCAGAATTGCGTCGTGTGGGAAATCTGCTCGATATCGCAAACACTCTACCCGTTTGGGAGCGTCCTCAATATCTGATGGAGCGTTTACCGCAATCGCTCTTGGCACCTGACTTACAACGTACTCGCATTGACGTTGCTCAACGAGCTTGGCAACGTGATCCCAAAGCATTTATGGAACGTTTTGTGCCAATGTTTCTCAATGGCATCAACCGCATTGAGAAAGGGCAAGTTAAGAAAAGTGCCTGAGGTTAACGTTTAAGCTCGTTTCGTTCCAAGCCAACTGATATTAGCGAGAGGGTAGTCCAATCGGGTGCCCTCTTTTTTGCTTTTTTTTGCAGATGAGTCATACCAATTCCTTAAAGTAATCCGACGTGCAACTATTCCAGATCCCCGATTTCTAGGGATGTAACGAGGCACCTTTCGGTCAGCTCCAACGAGAAACCGGGGATCTAAACTCCTAATTTGCCCATCACGTCAATGACCAATGAGCAATGACCAATGACTGAATCCACCTATTGTCTTGGCTACTACCAACCTTCTTCCAATCTGTGCCGATTGACAGACTGCATCAAATGCTTGACTCGCTACCATGATCAGTGCTATGTCGAGGCATAAAAATGGTAATGACAGGATTAGATGTATTTGACAAAACAACTCAGCAAACTCAACTGTGGATCAATGATGTTGCAGCCGAATTGGGTTGGGACGATCCTCACAAAACTTTCCAGGTTTTAAGAGCCACCTTGCATGTATTGCGCGATCGCCTGACGATAGGTGAGGCTGCCCATTTTGGTGCAGAGCTACCGATTTTGTTAGCCGGATTTTATTACGAAGGCTGGAAGCCAGAACACAATCCCACCAAAGAACGGACTAAAGCTGCCTTTTTGGAGAGTCTGCACAACCATCTGCATCACTATTTTCAAACGGGTGAGAGCGAGTTTGATGTAGATGTCGAGCAGGTAGCACGAGCCGTGTTTAAGGTGATCGCTGAGCGCATCCCCAACGGTGAAGTGGAAGATGTCACAAGCATTTTGCCCGCTGCACTCAAAGACCTCTTTCCTAAAGCTGTCCGGGCTTAACCGTCTCGCAACCTTGCTTAAATCAATCGGTGCGATCGCTCCACGGTTGGTCGTTTGCTGTTAAAGGCAAGTTGAGCGATCGCCGTTCAACAGAAACCAAAAACGTAAAAAATCAATACACTGTAGGTTGGTGAAGCTAGCAGAGGATAGAGTTGGGATAAGCGACAATTTCACACTTAGATTTCACACTCAAGGAGTAATCCTTGTGTTGGACTGACCTCTTAGTATGAAGGAGCGTCTCTAGTCACTTGATGACTATTGGCACGTCGCAACGCTTGTCAATTCTCAGTTTGGACTACACAGCCATAATAATCTGCTGATTTATGACCTACACCACCAACCCAGAATCCGATACTAACCAGAGCCTTGTCAGCGAAACGATTGCTGAGGCAAACCATGTTGAGGTCATCGAAACAGTCATTTCTAGCTTGCAAGAAGACCAAAGTGCAATGGTCAGCCAAACCGAGCAGGGGCACCTGTGGAAATTTAAGTATGGCAGTGTTGAGGTTTATGTGCAGTTGACTGGGACATCGGATGAAGACATGTTAACGATCTGGTCGCCCGTGCTCAAGTTGCCTGTCAAAAATGAACCTCAACTGTTGCGAAAGCTATTGGAATTGAACTGGACAAGCACCTTTGAAGCCCATTTTGGGATTGTCGAAAATCAAGTTGTGGTGTCGTCTCAGCGATCGGTGGCAGAGTTGTCGCCAGGGGAAGTTTCTCGTAACATCACCGTTGTGGCAACGGTTGCAGACGACCATGACGAAGCTTTAGTGGCTGAGTTTGGGCAAGGTTAAAAGGATAAAACAACCTTGAGTGATGCAAAGCAATTCCCCCAATGGGGCGATCGCTGGCGACTTATTTCCCCTATAGCAGCACCTGGGCATCTGCAAATGGCAGTGGATGCCTGGTTGTTTCAACACCATTGTGCGGGAACTCATCCCCCCACTCTGCGGTTTTACACGTGGAACCCTGTTGCCATCTCATTGGGCTATCATCAACGGCGATACCCCGACACTTGGCACGATTTGATCTGGCAAGACGAGCCAGCAGATCTGGTGCGTCGCCCCACCGGAGGGCGAGCAGTTTTACACCAAGGCGACCTGACCTATGCGGTGATCGCTTCAGGGTTACCTGCCAATCGCCTCCTGGCTTATCAACAACTCTGTGAGTTTTTGATTGAAGGCTGGCGATCGCTCGGTGTTTCCCTCTATTACGGGCAAGCCGGACGAGGGTATATTCACAACCCCAATTGCTTTGGCACGGCAACCGGAGCCGATCTGGTTTTGCCCAATGGGGCTAAGTTCATTGGCAGTGCTCAACTCCGCCGGGGAAATGTCGCACTACAACATGGTTCAATGCGGCTAGCCGCAGACTCAACCCTATATCAACAGGTATTTGAGACAAAATCAGAGGCACTTGTTACCCCTCTAGAGGCTCTACCCGCATGGCTACACGACCGAGCCAACTGGCAAACGGTGGTGGATGCCCTCATCGAGTCAGCGCAACGTTGTTGGGGCATCCATCTCATTTCACAGCCACTCTCAGATCAAGAGTGGCAGGCGATTTTAGCCATCAGTGAAGCGTATAAAGTCAGCCGCTGTAATTTGAGTGGGGCGGATATCTTGTAACACGGCTAGTGGGTTGCTGCCGTAGCTGACAACAGTATCGCTACCACGGCGGGTAATTCGTAAGTCTTCAAAGTCAATGCTTTCTGGCAAAGCAAGGCGATCGCGTCTATCCTCAAAGTCAAAGATGGTGTCAAGCCCACTGCGTCGTTGCAACACAAACTCATCGCGTCCTCTGCCGCCTATGAGTTGGTCTAAACCTTGACCGCCAACTAAAACATCATTGCCTCTGCCGCCATCTAACAAATCTCTGCCGACTTGCCCAACCAACGTGTCATTGCCCAACAAGCCTTGCAGCAGGTCATTGCCTCTACCGCCATTGATAATGTCATTGCCGATCATTCCTAACAGAATGTCATTGCCAACTAACCCAATCAAAATATCGCCTGCAACAGAGCCAAGAATTGTGTCGTTGCCGCTGTCGCCTCGAAATAAGTCGCGACCCACTAGGTCATCTAAAAAATTAATGTCACCCAAATCGCCGAATACGTCGTCTAGACCATCCAGCAGATCGATGTCATCTAGGCTGTTAAAGACGTCTTTAAAGACATCATCGATATCATCAATAATGTCGCCAAAATCAGGAATTGTAGGCAGTCTCATAACACATTTTGCTAAACCTTCTATCTCTAGCGTAGGAGGAGCGATCGCAAACCACCTCATCCAGGCGGTCAGTCTATAAACTGTCCTGCGGCTAACTCAAAAGACGTATTGCAGACTAGCCCGATTGGGGCATTCCCTTCATGCGCTCTCCAATTCTAGTCTCCTCAATCATGAAACGACAGCTATATCAGCCACTCTAGCTTTGTTCATTTTTCTAGCTATCAGGGAATTATTTGAAAGTAATGCACTCAACCCGACTGAAATCAGAACATCAGTGGCAGTCAATCTCTCTCTTTGGTCTACATTCCAAGGGTTTAATGGCCCATTAGCAGTGGATAGCCTCCCGCAGCTAGCAGGGAACCGGGCAACTCTTGTTGCTCAAAAGTTATTGCAGGTACTGGCAAAAGATGGCCAGACCCTAACTGTTGTAGTGTAAGGAGCTATGCCATGACTACCGAACATTTTCGTGGCGAACCCACTTCCTCACAAACCATCATTCGCCTACTGTATGAAGAATTAGTAACGACTAATAACCAACTGATAGCTCTCGCTTTAGAACGACAGGAGCATACGAATCAAATTAAGGTAGCCAATCAACGATTAGCACAGGAAATCGCTGAACGTAGACAAATTGAAGCCGCTCTGCAAGCCAGTGAGTCACGGTTTCGAGCACTGACAGAGCGCAGTGCAGATGGCATTGTTTTGGTTGATCGCCAAGGAATTTGCCTATATATCAGCCCATCCGTTGAGCGAATATTGGGCTATAGCCCCACTGAGTTGGAGGGGCACAGTATCTTTAGACATCTATACTCTGCTGACATAAAACAAATTCAGCAAAAGTTTGCGACTTGTTTGACAAACCCTCATGTTGAATTTCAGTTCTCCTTTCGGTTGCGTACGGTTACTGGAGATTGCCGTTATTTAGAAGGCGTTGGCTGCAACTGTTTAAATGAGCCTTCTGTCCAAGCGATTGTTCTCAACTACCGGGATGTAAGCGATCGCAAGCGCATACAAAAAGAAATTTGGCGGCTCAATCATTCTCTAGAGCGACAAGTCAAAGCCCGCACTGCTCAACTGCAACTCTCTTTTGAGTTTGAGGCAACTCTCAAGCGCATCACCGATAAGGTGCGCGATAGCCTGGATGAGAGCCAGATTATGCAAACAGCTGTGCGTGAATTGGCTCAAGCCGTTGGAGCCGTTGCTTGTAACGCTGCGATCTATGACCTGGAGCAAGAACGCTCCCATGTTCGCTATGAATTTAGCCAACTTTCGTGTTCTTATCAGGGGCGAACCCTGAATATGGCGATTTATCGAGAACTTTATGAACAATTACTGCGGGGTGAAACATTTCAACTGTGTTCGCTGACGCCAAATCCAGACCGAGGAAAGCTAGCTGTCCTAGTCCACCCCATCCTAGATGACCAGGGGGTTCTAGGCGATTTATGGCTGCTCAATCACCAATACTATGCCTTTAATGATCAAGATTGGCGATTAATTCAACAGGTAGCGAACCAATGTGCGATCGCCCTTCGCCAGGCTCGCCTCTATCAAACATTGCAAGCGCAAGTCAAAGAGCTAGAGCGACTTAATCGGCTCAAAGATGACTTTTTGAGCATGGCATCTCATGAATTGCGGGCTCCTATGGCTAACATCAAAATGGCAACTCAGATGCTAACGATTCATTTGCAAGCTACAGATCAAGATATAAAAAGCCCAATTAATCGCTATGTGCAAATCTTACAGGATGAGTGCAAGCGAGAAATTGGATTAATTAATGACCTATTAGACTTAGCTCGTTTAGATGGTGCCTCTGAACCTTTAGAATTAGCTGCCATCGATCTCCACCTCCAAATTCCGCCCCTTGTAACCGCATTTTTAGAACGCATTCAGAGTCAACAACAGGAACTAATCCTAAATATTCCAGATGATCTCCCAGTGTTTTATAGTCATTTGGAATCTCTCAATCGCGTTCTCACCGAACTTCTGCACAATGCCTGCAAATACACTCCATCCCATCAAAAAATCGTCATCTCTGCAAGAATGATGGTCGGAAATCGTTTAGAGAATCAGTCTACAGAAAAACTTCTTTCACTCTCACTGCCTCATGTACTGATTTGTGTAACCAATACTGGAGTTGAGATTTCTGTAGAAGAACAGGAACGAATTTTTGAGAAATTTTATCGCCTTCCAAATAAGGATTTTTGGAAACGGGGAGGGACTGGCTTAGGATTGGCACTGGTCAAAAAATTAGTAGACCGTTTAGGAGGAAGAATTCAGGTTGAAAGTAAGGGAAATCAAACTTCGTTTGTATTAAGATTGCCGCTAGGTCGTGCTAGTTAAACGAAATTTTAATACCTTATCTCAATTCTTTGTAAAGGTGCCTAGAACAAGGGACTTAAGCTTCAAAAGGTTAACGAAGTAGGAAAGTACAATATTTTTTGTCAAAGAAGAATGCAGAGGCACATAAATTTTAGAGATGTTTTCACGTGCTATCTCAATTCCTGCATTTTATTCCGCAATGAAACATACATAATGAGGAGATGCATTCGCACCATTTTGTGGTTTTAGTTTATGATGCCATCCCTCATGCTTCATTACCCATTATTGGATGACAACTTCCTCATATTGCTCAACCCATTCATTGCATCTGCAACATTTATTCCACATGGGCACTGCTATTTGTGGAAGCCCGATTTGGTGTGGCTCCATGTATTATCTGATGCATGGATTGCGCTGGCATACTACTCTATTCCAATTACTCTATTTATCTTTGTTCGCAAGCGACAAGACTTACCCTTTGATTGGGTGTTTCTCTTGTTTGGAAGTTTTATTGTGGCTTGTGGCACAACTCACTTGTTAGAAATTTGGACGCTCTGGCATCCCACCTACTGGCTGTCTGGTTTTGTCAAATCTATTACGGCTTTGATCTCAGTAACTACAGCAATATTACTGATCTTTCTGGTGCCTAAAGCGTTAGCTCTTCCTAGTCAAACGCTATTAGAGGCGACTAATCGAGAGTTAGAGCGTGAGATCGCTGAACGACGCAAGAGTGAAGCCCGATATCGTGCGATCGTCGAAGACCAAACTGAGTTAATTACTCGATTTCAATCTGACGGCACATTGTTGTTCGTGAATGATGCCTATTGTCGCTACTTTGGCATTAACCATAGTGAAATCATTGGTAAGCAATATCAACCCATTGTGTATGAAGCAGATCGAGACAAGGTTGCCCAACTCGTTGCTGCGATGAATATCGAAAATCCGGTTGTGACCATCGAGAACCGAGTTGTGATAGAAGGAGAAGTGCGTTGGACTCAATGGATCAATCGAGCATTGTTTGATCAAGAACAACAGTTCATCGAGTTTCAATCAGTTGGTCGAGATATAACCGAGCGCAAACAGGCAGAAATTGCGTTACAAAATAGTCAACGGTTTATTCAAAAAATCGCGGACACGGCTCCAATATTGCTGTATGTCTATGATTTCATTGAAAACCGGATGGTTTATAGCAATCGGGATACGGTTGATTCGTTGGAGCGGCGGAGTGAACTAACGCAGGCTGAAAAAAATAATTTGTTGGGTGTTGCGTTGCATCTAGACGATTTAATGAAAGTGACGGAATGGCGACAACAGTGGTACACCATGACTGAGGGGAGTGTTTTACAACGAGAGTATCGATTAAAACAACCTGATGGAGACTGGCATTATCTGCAATGCCAGGAAACACTATTTTCTAGTATGGATGAGGAATCGCCACAACAAGTATTGGGTGTTGCTGTAGATATTACTGATCGAAAAATGTTGCAAAAGCTACAAGCTTCACTGAAAGAGAAGGAGGTTTTGCTGCAAGAGATTCACCACCGAGTCAAGAATAATTTGCAAATTGTTTATAGCTTATTGCGGCTTCAGACCCGATACAATTCTGATCCGCAGGTGACTAATGTCTTATTAGAGAGCCAAAACCGGATTAAATCGATCGCCTTGGTTCACGAAAAGCTTTATCGCTCTGCCGATATGGCAGAAATTGATTTTTCCCAATATGTCAATAGTCTAGTAGCTTACTTGTTTAGTGCTTACAAAATTGATTCCAGTGCGATCGCGCTAGAAACTGAGGTGGATTCTATTGTCTTGGGGATCGATCAAGCTGTGCCTTGTGGCTTAATTATTAATGAGTTGGTATCAAATGCATTGAAATATGCGTTTCCTGTGGACTCAAAGGGAACAATTCAAGTGTCGTTACACACCAACGAAAAATCTCAGATTATTCTTTGCGTCAGTGATAATGGCATTGGTCTACCTGACTCGCTCGATTTAGCTGAACCAACTTCACTGGGCTTGCAATTAGTTCAAGATTTTGTTGATCAGCTAGAAGGAAGCATTCAAATCGCTCAACCCCCCGGAACAACATTTACAGTGACTTTTCCTATGGAGGTTCGCTCGTGATTGGTTTTCCCGACTATTTGCTGGAAACACCTATGGTACGAATTTTGCTAGTTGAAGACGAACGTATCATTGCTAGAGATATTCGGGCATCTCTGGAAAATTTAGGCTACACGGTGCCTGCGATCGCCTCATCAGGGGAAGAAGCCATCACAAAAGCGAGAGAATTTCAACCTGATCTGATTTTAATGGACATTCGACTCAAGACCGAGATGGATGGCATCCAAGCCGCTGCTCAGATCTGGAGACAGTTTCAGATTCCATTTATCTATGCCACGGGCTATTCTGATCGCAATACGCTTGATCGGGCAAAGGCAACAAATCCGTTTGGTTATGTGCTCAAACCCATCGAAGAACGAGAGCTTTACGTCGCCGTTGAAACGGCAATGCAGCAATTTCAGTTGACTGTTGAGTTGCAACGGCGAGAAGCTTGGCTGTCCACAATTTTGCGGGGAATGGGAGATGGTGTGATTGTGGTGGATGCTGAAGCCCGCATCACATTTTTGAACTCAGCCGCAGAGGCATTGCTGGGCTATTCTCAAGCCACGATTTACAATCGCCCGATTGCTGAGGTATTTCGAGTCGTGCATGAGCAAACATTGACCCCCGTTGAAAACCCAATTGTTGCTGCCTTAGAGCGAGGTGAGATGATGGTGCTTCCTGAAGGAATCTTGCTGATCACCAGAGACGGGCGGATGATTCTGATTGCCGACAGTGTTGCCCCTTTAAGAAATGAACAGGATGTCATCACCGGGGCTGTTTTAGTCTTTCGAGACATTACTGAAAAACGGCTTGCCGCAGAGCGGGGGGTAGCATTGGCACTCAATCAACAGTTGCAAATGCAAATGGTTGAGATGCAACGGCTAAATCAACTTAAAGATGATTTTCTCAGCACTATCTCACACGAACTGCGAACCCCTCTTACAAATATTAAAATGGCGGTTCGGATGCTAGAAGTAACCCTTAATCAGGTGATTCAGCAAGCTGGTGAGGACAGGGTAGACAGGCTGCGAACCGATCAATATCTGCACATTTTGCAAGATCAGTGCGATCGCGAACTGACTCTAGTGAACGACCTGCTAGATTTTCAGAAACTCAATGCAGATGCCTACATCCTTAATCTAGAAACCATTCAGATTTTAGAATGGGTTACTCACATAATAGAGGGGTTTCAAGCTCGGCTACACGATCGCCAACTCACCCTCCACACTGAGGTGGCGACAGATTTACCCGTGCTCGTCTCTGACAGCACCGCACTAGAGCGGATTTTGACGGAGCTATTGGGAAACGCCTGCAAATATAGCCCTCCAGGAGAGCAAATTTCAATTTCAATCACCTCTGTTGAGTCACAACACCTTCAACTCAGCGTTTGCAATACCGGAGTTGAGATTGTCCCAGAAGAGTTAGACCGCATTTTTGATCCGTTTTATCGGATTCCTCAGAGCGATCGCTGGCGACAGGGGGGGACAGGGTTGGGCTTATCTCTGGTCAAAAAATTAGTGGCTGTTTTAGGAGGAACGATTCAGGTTGAGAGCAACTCTCATCAAACCTGCTTTACTCTTCAACTCCCTCTACAGCCTCCTGATTCTTCTCCTGTTTTTAATAATGCGGCTGGTTAAACGTCTGGTATGAATGGTTGTCTAGCGACATCACAGGTTGTCTAGCAAAGCCGCACCCCCAACTCGAAAACATAACCCTGACTCTCATCGTCTTTTATGTCCATTCGCTAAAGGCGTCCCCTTCGACTACATTCAGGGGACGCTGACTGAGTATAAAGGACACTGACTGAGCGCAGGGGACGCTGACTAATACTAATTTGAATTGGCTTCGTTGCACATGATTTTGTAAGGGCGTTTCGCGAAACGCCCCTAACCAGCTATCTGTCACAATCAAAAATTAAATCGGTATAAGTTCAAGGGAACGTTGACTGAGCGCGTCGAAGGCAGCAAACCCAATCTGGAATCTATTGATAAACCAAAGGTTGACAGGGAACAGCGTTAGGCAAATTGAGCATTTCCCCCAATGAAAAACCAACAAACGGATTTTTGGGAATGGGCACCTCCCCCGTAGCCAACCAAAACAACAATCGCTGCGAATCAAACACCACCTGACGCACCACCCCATTGGTAGCAATGCTGGCGTTGTCATCATATATGGTGGATGGGCTTTCATTGAGCGTAAAAGGATTGATGCGATCGCGCAAAATCTGAATCATCACCGCTGGGTTAATCTTGCCGTGGCGAGAATGAGGACCACCTGGTTCTAGCAATTGTTTAAACCGCTCATGGCGAATCAGACTCGATCGACTGGGAGGATCGCGATCTTCTCCCTGCATCTCTGGCGACACAAAGTGGTTAGCCATATATAACACCCCATTGGCTCCCATTTCTCGGATGCCCATCGAGCGAGCGATTAGCTCAAACACACCTGCCTTACGAGAGATGCCATCGGCAATCAAAATTAAGTCTGCTGCCATGCGTCGTTGAGATTGCATAAACGCACGGGCTTCTTCATAGCTGTTTGCCTGTTTTAAGATTTGAGCCATCATTTGCACATGGCTACGTCCAGTTGTGGCTAGTTTTGTAATGTTTTTAGGATGAGCCGTATCAAGCGCAAGCGTAATGCCTGAGGCATTCATCCCAGAGTTAGGCCATACCACCCCCGGAACAGCAATAAACATATGGGGAATGCCATTATTGGGCTGTCGAACAAATACGGTTGGATTTTTTAACCAATATTCGTTGGGTTTGCCATTATTATCTAAACTGCGACCGTGATAGAGGCGACCATCTGTGGTTGCTTTACCCGATGCGATAAATTGAGAGCAGGCGACATCGTTAAACACCCCTTGGGGAAACCCTGCACCATCATTAAAGATGCGAGGTAGGGTATTAGCAAAATACTCTTGAAACACATCTCCAAAGGCAAAAACCAAGGCCACACTCATAGTTAGACCCGTACCTTTTGCTCCGGCTACTAACCCCTCACATTCCTCGATCACATCATTAAAACACCGCTTTTTAGCAAAACTCGCCAATCCTAAATGCTTGCCTAAAAAGCTAACGGCATCGAGTGTACTTCTGGGCAATGAATCAATTTCTTCGTGCAATAGTTTGCCGTGTTGGTATCCCATCTCATAGGGAGTACCTTGCAGCCAAACGACTTTAACAATGCCTCGATCTTCGCGGTGTGATGCTACGGGTTTCCAGCCCTCTCGACGGAAGCGCACGAGTTCAGTCATGGTGAATTTCCTTAGAATTCAGTAGCCCGCATTCTATCCTCGAAAGTTATGAATAGAGGAAAATTGCTACAAATTCGTTAACGTTTTTGATCGCGGCTTCCTCAACCTTCAATGGGAGCCGTTGAAGGTTGGTGTTGCTTGAGTTCTGCGTTAAAGTTGCTCTGCTTTTGGTATTGGGGCGATCGCAGAGGCAACTGAACGGTGAAAGTGGTTCCTTTGCCAATCCCTTCGCTATCAGCAAAAACGGTGCCACCGTGCATCTCGACTAAATGGCGGACGATCGCCAGTCCTAGCCCCAAACCACCGTGAATTTTAGTAATGCTCATGTCGGCTTGGCGAAACCGCTCGAAGATATAGGGCAAGAAGTCAGGACTAATGCCCACGCCTGTGTCAATCACTTGAATTTGAACATAGGTTAACGGCTCTTTGTCAGGCAACAAGCCTTTGCTGCTCCCCACAGGGGATTGGCCTTTAACAGTAGACACTTTAACGTTAATGTGTCCGCCTTGATCTGTGAATTTAACGGCGTTAGATAGCAGATTCCAAACGACTTGCTGTAATCGATCGGGATCCCCCATGACTTGATAGGGCGACGAGCTAGAGTCATCCGATGCGTGATAGGTCGAGGTTAGAGTTGCAGATGGGTTGGAGTTGAGATCAACGGGGTCAGACGACAGGTCTGCCAGGGTGAGGTGCAACTGAATCTGTTTGGCGATCGCCGCTGGGCGCACCGCCTCGATCGCTGCTTCGACCACTGATGCCAAGTCGATGGGGCGGATATTGAGTTGGAGTTTACCACTCGTTACACGAGAGACATCCAACAAGTCTTCAATAATCGTTTTGAGCACTCTGGTGTTGCGGAGCACCGTTTCTAATGCCCTTTTTTCGGTTGGCTCATCTAGTTGACGGTGGTTGAGGAGTTGCATCCACCCCAACATAGCATTCAGAGGGGTACGCAACTCGTGAGACAGCGTTGCCAAAAACTCATCTTTACTCCGGTTAGCCGCTTCGGCTTTAGTGCGATCGGACTGAGCATTTCGATAGAGACGTGCATTTTCAACCGCTAATGTGGCTCGACGTGCCAGCTCGACCGCTAGAACTAAATCTGGCTGACTATAGTGTCGTTCTGACTCGGCGTAGATAAATGAGATAGCTCCCAAGATTTGCTCTTGCGTGGCTAGAGGCACAATCATCGCTGACCTAAACCCCACTTCGCGCAACACGTTGAGATGTTTAGCATCGCAAGCTAAATCCTCTAACAGTGCATCTGAGATATAAGGATAGAGTTTGGGTTGCCCACTCCGCATGACTTCAGCCACCCCATGCGATTGGTGTGGATCAAATGGATACTGTTGGTTCAGTTCCTTTGCCCATGCCATTTTTTCGGGATTGACATGGGCGATCGCCAAAGGTTTTACCGTTCCATCTTCTTCCCGAATATGTACCGTACACCAATCTGCTAAGTGAGGAACAGTTAAGCGGGCAACACTGGTAAGAGTTTCTTCATAATTAAGCGAACTACTCAGAACGTCGCTAACTTCTGCTAAATAGCGTTGAGTTTCTTCGATATACTTGCGATCGCTAATATCAACGCAGCTACCGATAAAGCCTAAAAACTCACCATCGGGTGTCAGGCGAGGCACCCCCTGATCGAGCACCCAGCGATAGTCGCCATCGTGTCGCCGCAAGCGATAATCTCTTGAAAAAGGTTGTCGAGCATCAAACGCCGTTTCATAGGTGGCTAGACAAGAGTGATAATCCTCTGGGTGAACCCCTTCTAGCCAGCCATTGCCGTTTTCTTGCTCTAAGGTGCGTCCTGTAAAATCAAGCCAGGTTTTGTTGAAATAAGTGCAGCGTTTATCAACTCCTGACATCCACACCAACATAGGAGCCGTATCGGCCATTGTCCGAAAGCGTTCTTCACTCTCGCGCAATGCATCTTCGACACATTTGCGATCGGTAATATCCAGATTAAAGCCAATCACACGAATAGGGTTGCCGTGGCGATCGCGTTCAATGCGGGCTCGATCCCACACATATCGATAGTGTCCATTGCGATGACGAACTCGATATTCCAGCGTAAAGCCAGTATCACCGCTAGCAATGGCTGTTTGATTAGCCTGACGTAAATAAACTTGGTCATCAGGATGCACCTGTTGATACCACCATTCGGGGGTCGGATCTGCCTCCTCTAGCTGATAACCGATTAAATCCACTAATCCTGGAGTGCGTTCAATTAAGTTGGTTTTAGAATTCCATTCATATACCAATCCCTTAACGGTTGATGTCGCCAGTTCAAATCTTTCTTTAACGTATTGCAAGTGTTCTTCACTCGTGCGTAATTGATATAAATTTTTTTCGGCTTGCCGCTTGGCATCACGCAACGAGGCACTCACAAAATTAATGAGCCACAACACCAAAACAAACACAGATAACCTCAAACCAGTAGCCATATCTGGCACTGCAAGGCTGTATTGAGGTTCAAAGAAGAAATATCGACTGACCAAACCCGTCAATATGACAGAGAGCAACCCCGATTTGTGTCCGCCATAAAAGGCACTTAAGAGTGGCACTAAATAGAACAGAATCAGGGTTGTGGGTTGCAGTAAAGACTCTAGGATAAGCGTCAGTACCAGTGTTACTAAGACGCTTACAATAGCAACTCCATAACTATGTAGTCTTCTCACATCCACTCTATCTAGCCGTTATTTCCGAATATCCTAAAAGGATTTATCAACGTTAGCGTACTTTCTCAATCTAGCCATTCCACCTAGGACGGAGATAGAGTAAGCATGATATCAACTAAGACGGGTTGCAGGGGCGGATTTAGCCAGGGTATTATCCCTCATATCCCTCCATGTGGGCGGTTTCACCCGTGGGGCGATCGCTACAGAGCCAGGTTCCCCTAAGGCGTGGATGATACCGCAGCATGAATTTTTGACAGGTTGCCCAATTTATCTCATCTTTCCTAGTTCTTTACCTTTCTCTTTTAGAGTGAAATAAAAGACCTAAATTCAAAAAATGATTGAAGACTCCTACCGAGGACTGTTTCAGCCGTTGTTGTCCTTGGTCTGTTGAAAGGTGTATTGATGAAAATCTATCGATATTATGAGTTTCAATCACAGGATCGTCCCTTAACTGAAGCAGAGCAAAGTTATATTTCTAGCCTTTGGAGTCGGGTTCAGCTAACCCCTGTCAGTGCAACTTTTACCTATCATTACGACGATTTTCGAGGCAATCCACTCAAGCTGTTAGAAAAGTGTTTTGATGTCATGGTGCATCTAGCCTCTGATTCTGATGGGCAATTAGTCTTTCGCTTGCCTTGCGCTGTCTTTGATGCGATCGCTATCAAACCATACGACATCGATCATGTAATCACCCTGATCACGACTCCCCTCTATGTCCTGCTCACTATTCCGTTAAATCCACAGACTCAATACACCAGGACGGAGTATAGTCAACTCATATCAACCCTTGCAGAACTGCGCTACGAACTCTTGCAAGGTGATTTTAGAGTGTTATATCTGGCATGGTTGAGGGCGGCAGAGATGTCGATCTTATTAGAGAAAGATCCTCTAGAACCTCCTGTGCCCGTTGGTCTACAGCAACTTTCTGTTGCTCAACAAGCTTTTGTATCCCTTGTTGAGATTCCTGCTCAACTCATTACAGCGGCTGCGATCGCGAGTCCGTTAAGCAAATCCATCATGCCAAAGCCGACAGAGCCTCTGCCGACAACCTCCCCCAATGCCGATCACACGACTGCTTTGATTCAACTCGTGCAAGATGAACCTCATATGACTCTGCCCTCAAAAACAAAACTAGCACCACAAACGAGTCAAAGACATATTGACCCTGTTCAACCTGTGGAGTCTCGTAGACACTGGTCAGAACTGAAGGCGATCGCTCATCAGATTTCTCAAACTCACTCTCTAAATTAGAGTATTGCTTGTGTAGTAAAATGCATCGTTTAAACTGTGTCTTGCTTTAAAAGATTGATGGAGTAACACAGGCGATCGCCCCTGGAGAGAGCTTCTCCACAAACAATCGGACGGTTATCAATGGTGTAAGCCGTGTGACTATAGACTAACAACGGATCACCTAATGGCACATCTAAATATTCACTTGTTTCATAATCTGCACGTGTGCATCCCAACACGGCTTCAACTCGTTCAATAAAAACACCATGTTGTTCTAATGTGGGAAATGTCATTTGCTGTTGTAAATCATCTGCATATTGTTTTCCTAAATCCGCAGTAATGTAAGTGATGTCAACCCCAACGGGAGTATCATCTAACAACAATAATTTTTTCTGTAAATAAACTGTTTTTTGATGAGAAGTAAGTTGTAATTTTTGTTGTACTTCGGCAGGTGCAATCACAGCTTCAAAGACTAAATTTTGAATCGAACTGGTCACTCCTTGTCGTGTCATGTCTTCTTCAAAAAAGACCATCGGGCTAGAGAGTGAATAGGTTACTTTGCGTTGTTCTTTAACAAAGACTCCTTTGCCTCGATGGGATGAAACTAAGCCCTGATTAACCAAATTGGCGATCGCTCGTCTAACGGTGATGCGGCTAACGTCAAAATCAGACATCAATTGATGTTCGCTGGGGAGTTGTGCTCCTGGTTGAAACTCACCGTTTGTAATTTGCTCCCGAAGTTGTTCTGAGATGATCAGGTGGAGGGGAAGTTGCATTGAATTGGTTCAGGGACGTGTGACTGAGCTGACAATAAGTCCTGATCTAGCTTAACTCAACTCTTTGACATCCCTCTGTTAAAAGATAAAACCCACCACTGAAGGCTTTTTTCTGGGGTGCTCCTGAACCCTCTAGCAGACGGTGTTTCAATTCACCCAAATGTGAAAACCAGGCATTGGGGAGTCTCTCCCAAACCCCCATTGAGGGACGTCACTGCCTCCCCCAAACCCTCTGGCAGACGGTGTTTCGGTTCACCCCAAAGACGCGCTTCGCATTGGTTCTAATGATCTGTAATCGTTGTGGGTTAAATTGGGATTAGAACTCGACGGTTGGGGCAAAATGCTCGAAGTTTGGAGTTCAGAGGTCGACGGTTGGAGTTCAGAGGTCGACGGTTGGAGCTCAGAGGTCGGAGGTTGGAGCTCAGAGGTCGAGGTTCCGGGTTCAGAAGTCGGAGGTTGAAGTTCAGAGGTCGAGGTTCCGAGTTCAGAGGTCGGAGGTTGGAATAAAAAGGTTGGAGTTCAGAGATCAAAAGGCGAATGATGAGGGTCAGAGGGCGATCGCTGCTTGAAATCGCTAAAATACTCGTTGTAGGTAGAAAAGGGGCTAGAACATTAGCCTCTAAACAAATGAGCTAACTCATTACTATGCTGATATGAGTGAATCTTCAGAGAGCAAACCTAACGAATACGACCTTACCACTTACGAGCACTATAAGGAATTCAAGCTTCGGTGCCTTGAAGGACTGGGTGATGCCTTTCAAGGACTCTTTGAAGACATTATGGTATGGGCTAAACCCGGATTCATACGAGTTCGTCCTTATGGAAAGATTGGCGATCGCAAGTGTGATGGATTATTTCGGGATGATTCAATATTCTTCCAGGTTTACTCACCCGATGAATTAAAACAGGCAGAAGTTCAAAGCAAAATAGATGAGGATCTTGATGGTGCAGTTGCCCATTGGGGAGACGCTTTAAAAACATGGGTCTTTGTTCTTTGGTTCTGTCTTGCGCGATGACTTTCGCTCCGACCGTGATCTTAAATTGACGGGTTCTAGATCCCCGGAAGCTTCAAGATTCCGGGGATCTGGGATGAGCGAATCGATATTAAAGAGCGATCGCCCCTTGCTAGAATTCTGATATCTCTTTTCTTTTGAGAACCCTATGCAAGCCTTTGAAGTCACTGGAACAATCGACCCTACAGGGCGACTAACGCTAGATCAACCATTACAGGTGTCTCATCCGGGTCGGATACGCTTAATTGTTTTATTGGAAGAGTCAGACACCAAAACGGCAAATGACCCACTGACTCAATTTGAAACTCCTTCATTGAGCGAACCAGTAACGAATCAATTGCTGTTTGACTCAGATGCTCAACCAATTTGGGAATTAGTTGCCGAAATTTCTGCTCAAGTTCCCGATGAAGAATGGGCTAAATTGCCGACTGACCTCGCCAGAAACTTTGATACTTATCAAAAACAACGGAATGACGAATGAGAGTTGTATTTGCAGATACGGGTTACTGGGTTGCATTAATGAATCCTCGTGATGACTTACACACAAAAGCACAGCAACTCTCTCAAAACATTCAACCTGCTCATATCGTTACAACTGAAATGGTTTTGACTGAAGTATTGAATGATTTTAGCGATCGCGGTGATTTCTTCCGAAAAGTTGCAGTTAATCTAATCGAAAAGCTATATCAACATCCCAATACAACCATCATTCCTCAAACCAGTTTGCAATTTCAAGCTGCACTCACCCTGTATAAACAGCGACCTGACAAGGAATGGAGCCAGACTGATTGTGTCTCTTTTAAGGTTATGGAAAAACAGGCAATTGCAGAGGCTCTTGCCTATGACAAGCATTTTGTGCAAGCTGGATTTCAAGCTTTGATGCGAAATTGTCAGAACCAAAAGTTTTCTACCTAAAGAGCGATCGCCCCAAAGCGCATGGCTTCACAGGGCTAAACTGTGTTCTAGCATTTCGAGGGATTTTCTTGCGGTGTGGAGTTCCAGGGTTTCAGTGGTTTGCAGCGTGTGTCGCCAAACCAGGACAGATAGGGTTTCGATACGGGCAGGAGCAGCACAGTTAAGCGCAAGGGATGTCAGCGAAAAGGGAAGTTTGGCGATCGCCATTTGAGACAATTTCACCGTGTCTAAGGTGTGAGGCAACTGGACTGATACCAGCCAGGGAAACTGTTTGACCCAAACTCGCTGATCGGTGGTCACGGAATATAGCATCGACTTGAGGTGATCGGCATCGCCCGCCCAACGAATCCGAAAGTTGCCCTCACACAATCGCAACACAGAACAAGGTGTGTGGTCTAGCTCTGCCTCAAATGACTGAAACGGAGCAATGCGATCGCACTGGTCGCCAAACAGAGTCTTCATCACCTGCAAGCCATCCACTCCGGCGACATCCCACAACAAATTGGCATAAATCGAACGATGACTCATGATCGGACTCGGCTTTTAGTGGGGTCATAGGCGGCAAGGGTGCCAACGGTAGCTCTAACACGGCGAATCATGCCATCCACCAAGCCAACTTCTAACACAGTTCCCAGTTCAGCATATTCGGGGGTGACTTGTGCCAGAGCAATGCTGCGATTGAGGATGGGTGAAAAGGTGCCACTGGTGATGGTGCCGACGCGCCAACGTTCTCCCAATGGGTGAATGCACTGCCCCCCGGCAGCAACCTCGTTACCCTCTAACACCAGTCCAACCGTCACCCTGGGAGGATGGGGTCGAATCTGTTCTAAAGCTGCTTTACCCATGAAATCAGGCTTTTTCATCGCCACTGCCCAACCGATTCCCGCTTGATAAGGCGAGGTCAGGTCATCAAATTCGCGTCCTGCCGCTAACAGTCCAGCTTCGATGCGGGCGCGATCGAGTGCCAACATGCCCATCGGTTGCAGTCCAACGGGTGCTCCTGCTGTCATCAGCGCATCCCACAGAGCAATGCCGTAGTCAGGGTGCACAAAAATCTCATAGCCCAATTCTCCGGTGTAGCCGGTACGGGAGATCAAGACAGGGATATTGGCAACGGTTCCAGTGACAAAGTGAAAATAAGGCAGGTCATCGAGGGTGAATCCCTGGAACTGCGGATCAAACTGGGTGAGCGATCGCAAAATTTGTCGAGACAAGGGCCCTTGAATTGCCAGATTGTGGAGCACATGACTACAGGGATGAACCTCAACGCCAAAGCCGTGTTGATCTGCAACTCGCGTCAACCAGTCAGCATCACTGTCGCAATTGCCCACATAGCGATAGTGCGATTCCCTCAGACAAAACACAATGCCATCATCGACAATGCCTCCATGAGGATTGAGCAAACACCCATAAGCCGACTGCCCCACGTTGAGTTTGCTGACATCCCGCGAGAAAGCCAGTTGTAATAAACGAAAGGCATCTTTTCCTACCACATCAAACTTACGCAGAGCCGACAAATCAAGCAACACGGCTCGTTCGCGCAATGCCCAATATTCATCTTGAATGCCGTGATTGGTGAAACTGTTGGGCACCCAAAAGCCGTTATATTCCACCAGATTGTTAGTCAATTGCTGAATTCGGGGCGTGAAGGCACTGGGTTGGGTCAGCCGTAGAGGGGCGATCGCAGAGACTCGTCGCCCGATCGCCCTTGAAAACTCGGCTTCAGCATCATAGACCCGAATCAAAATAGGAGTTGGATTCCAGCCATTCACAGAGTCGATGTCATCGGCACAGGAGGAACTGGCGCAGAGCAGATCGCGATGGGCACGCAGCAACACGTAGTCACCTGGACGTGACCACGACTCACCTCCAGCGATCGCCCCTGTCTCCTCAACGGCAGTGTTATAGAAAAAATTGATCGCACTCCACCCCAAACGAGGAGCAATGCCGTAAGGCTGCAACACCTGATTGAAGTTGTCACTGCAACTGGGATGACCGGGATAGCCTAAATCTTCGTAGTAACGTGCCGTACACGCCAAAAAGAAACTGTCGTGGCGATTGCAGGTATCTTGAATCACCTCTAACAGCGGCTGCATGTGTTGTGAGAAGTATTTGCCATGCAACCCTGCCACAGGCAGTGACAAACCATTGAGCGTGCGGGTAACAGTGGCATCCAGTTCCTCTTCATATTGCTCTCCAGTAAAAGCAACCAGGTCAGAGCACTGACACCCTTCCACATCCAAAATTTGAACGTATTGCCCTGCTTTAACGGGGTAGGCGATCGCCGTTCCACCCTCGATCCAATACTCGGCGACCACCAATCCCAACGGTTTAGGAAGAGAGGGGTGAAATACGTCAAGTTGTTTGATGTCGAGAAGCATAAACAGAATAGAGGTTAAAGGGCAGATGTTAGAGGATGTCTGAGAAGTTTTTGGTGGTTAAAACCGCGACTACAAGAACCAAGTCCACCGTTGCTAGCTCAAGTCAATTCAGGCTTCCTGTAACCTGCGGAGGCAGGTTTTGCTCGTGTAGCTGCGACTTTAGTTGCCAATGCTGACGAGCGATCGCAAAACTACAATTCACTCTAAAACCGTAACAGTATCTCCCCGTCGAATTGTGCCACCCTGCATCACACTGGCGTAAATCCCAATGTTGCCCTGATTGTGTTGCATGGCAGTTTTTAGAATATTTAAATCATTGGGTAGCTCGCCTTGCGCCATTGTTGTCATGACACAGCGAGGACAGGGACTCGTCACACTGAGACGAACTTCATCGCCGATCGCCAGAGTTCTGCCGACCCAGTCATTCTCAACAAATCCAGTAGTGCTGTTAGTGGGTTGCACCACCAGGTTAGGACGAAAACGGCGCGTCTCAAATCGAGAACCAGGAGCTAAGGTTTGAAGCTGGTTCATGGTGGCAGTGGTAAGCAGATGCACCGTAGCGGCATCAAAAAATGTGCTTGGTTGAATGGCAGCATCCGTGATTTGATCTTGATCGGGCAAGCCATCAATATCGGGAGTATACATCTCAATGCTGGGTTCAGCAGGGGCGATCGCCTCTAATTTGACAAGTTGCCCAAAAGCCTGTGAGAGCACCTGATCAACCTCATCGACATGACTCAACACAACAGTGCCATCTGGCAGGGTAATTTTGACCTGTGAGAGAGTTTCCAGAGAGGCTCTACAGTCAAACATCTTGCCCCACTTGCGCGGAGATTTGGCACTGACAGTTTTACCATGATTGTCAATCAAGGCATAGGTGCGATCGCCCAACAAGCCTTCTTCTGTGATAACAGAGGCATTCAATTCTTCCCCCATCATTGACTTCACAGGATAACGCCACAGCGACACTAGAGTTCCGACGGTTGCTTCGGTCATACTCTCTCCTGATATCTATGCGATCGGTGATGGCTAATGATACTGCGAGAGTGATCCAGTGTGCAGAGATAAAATTAATAGTGTTGCACACTGCATCATCCCTACCCTACACCCCACTGCTCACTAAAGTTTTAGAAGCTTCCTCTTCTGCGGCAGCTTGTGCTAATAACTGTTCTGCTAGTTGTCGTTTGCCGTCAGCATCCAGTTTTTTCACTTCGTTGTTGAGAACCCGCTCATTGACGTTCTGGTTCCAATAGTCGAGGGCATCAAATCCGAGTAGGGCTAGCTTGCCCACAAACTGCCGCAACACTTCATTAGTGGGACCCATAACCCAACCCGCTTTGCCATCCCGCAGATAGCGTTCGATCTCCATATCTTTTTTAAAGCCCGATCCACCGCAGGCATGCAGCATTTTGTCACAAACATGTGCCACATTTTTAGCGGCTGCAAACTTGATTTGCCAATACCAGGGCAAGTAGGTTGATCGCGGCAGTGCACTGAGGTCAGCGTGAATCGACCAGTCGCAATGATTGGTCAAATTATCCATTAACTGCCCCATTGACAGGGTAAACATGCGACAAGCATTGGTGTCGATGATGGCTTCACCAAAGTAATCTTGGATCGTTGGATAGTCAGCAACGCGCATACCCACATCAACGTGCTTTTTGCGAGTGACATGGCGTTTGGCAATATCGATCGCCCCCATTGCAATGCCATTCCAGCACGCAGACGAACAGAGCAAAAAGAACGGGTCAACAATTTCGTCATTAGAGGCAGTGCCGTCGCCTTTAGTCCCCACCATGCGATCGAGGGGAACGGTGATACCATCCACCAGCAACGTGCCTGATTGATTGCCCCGTAAGCCTAATGCATCCCACTTGTGGGGTTCGGCTTGCACCTCATCCCGATAGATCAAGAAGCACGAGAGGTCAGCATAATTGCCGTCAAATTCCGGACTCGTGGTTTGCACAATGTACCAATCAGCGAATCCGGCTGAGGTTGTCCACGAGGCTTTTTTGAAGACCTGCCAAGAATCACTCATCTGCTCGGCTTTAGAGGAGACGGGATACCAAAAGTGCGATCCAGTTTCAGGGTCAGAGTAGGAGAGAGTGCCGATTAACACCTCTTGATCGAGCCGCTGTAACAGGTTTTGCAGACTAGGACTCTCGTGTGCTCGAAATAGAGCGGCGGCTGTTGCACCTAAATGCATGGTGTAGCACATGGCTGTACTGGGACACCCATAGCGAGCAATTGTCTCGACAATCATGGCTGCACAGACGTGATTTTCGCCTAATCCGCCCCATTCTTTTGGCACAAATAATCCCAATAATCCGAGGGATGCCAGTGCCTCAAAATTTTTACGAGGATAGATCAAGGAGCGATCGCTCTCAATCGCATTGGGACGTAGAACCGTAGCACATATCTCAATCAATTTGGCTTGCAATGTTTGTTGAGCGGCAGTCAACGTCCACTGCGGGTCAAAGTCATAACCCAATCCCCAATATTCTTCTTGATTCCAAATCTTTGTTGTCATAAAAAACTTTTAACCGTACTGGCGGCAGGCTTGGGTTTTTAGAGTGCTTTACTAATCTGCTGCCCATTTACCAAAGTAAACTACTGCCTTTAAAAAGCAGTGGGAAGCCATAATATCTCGGCGTCTAGAGTCGGACGGTCATTGCTAAACGGGCAGTTTGTATGATTGAAGATAAACTGCTGAAATATTTGAAATGGTTAATTAGAATACATTTGTTATAACAAGTCAATTTTATATTTGCTTCATCTTTAATTCGTGTCTGATTTTTGATATCAAAGGTTCTCTATCATTCTCATAGATTTCCGCTAAATATAGTTTTTAGTCGGAATCTAGCGGAGTTTTGGGTACAGTTTGGGCAAGCATTTTGGTGAAAACTGCATTTGCAAGAGATTGTTGAGGACGTCATATTGGCTTTTGTCGCGATCGCTCTCAAATGTCTCATTTCTGTTGAATCTCTGTTTGATCAAAATTGTCCAGACTGTTATCGAGTCCCCCTTTGATTGAGTTCAACTGCAAACTTCTGATCGCAATACCCTTTGCATTAAGCCATGTCTCCCGAAGCACAAGAATTTCTAGGAACATTTGTCTCGGAAAGTTTCTATTACTGGGCTTCTGTCTTCATGATTTTGATCCACGCTGGTTTTCTAGCGTATGAAGGCGGAGCTTCCCGAACTAAGAATGTTCTCGCCACTATGGTGAAGAACCTATTAACCCTGGCGAGTGTCGGTTTGGCATTTTTCTTTTTTGGTTGGTGGGTCTACAATGCCTTCCCTCTGTTCCCATTTGTGGGGGGCATTTTAGGACCCTGGACTAATCCAGAAGCGAGCGAAGCCGTTGCGGCTGCCATGCCCTATGTTGAGACCTCCTATCCCTGGTCACCAGCGTTGGGGCCAAATACGGCTGATCACATTACAGGCGTTTTCTTCTTTGCCTTTGCATTGTTTGCAATGACCACTGCATCCATCTTGTCGGGTGCACTGATCGAACGGGTCAAAGTGGGTGCCTATTTGATTATGTCAATTGTCCTAGGGTCATTTACCTGGGTTGTTGCCGCCGCTTGGGGATGGAACGTTTTTGGTTGGATGTTTACCCAGTTGGGCTATCACGATTTTGGGTGCGCTGCGGTCGTCCACGGAGTCTCTGGTTTCTTTACGTTGGGTGTGTTGCTCAATCTCGGACCCAGAATTGGCAAGTATGATGCCAATGGTAAGCCTAGACCGATTCTGCCTCACAACCTGCCGCTCACTATGGTGGGACTGATGCTTATCTTTGTCGGGTTCTATGCATTTTTAGCCGCGTGCTTAATCTTCTTGCCGGGTTATACCGGAGAGTTTACGATCTATGGCACGCCAATGACGCTAGCTTCGATTGGAGTGAGCACAACGCTTGCCCTGGCAGCTGGTTTGGTCGGTGCATACATCTCTTCCAAGAGTGATCCATTCTTCACCATTTCCGGTGGTCTGGCAGGCATTATTGCTACTGGGGCAGGCATGGATGTGTATCACCCCGCTTTAGTGATTGTCCTAGCATTTATTGCCTCCTTCTGTATGCCTAAAGTGATCCTTGCGATTGAAAAATTGGGTATCGACGATGCCGTGGGTGCGGTTGGGGTTCATGGTTTCTGTGGCTTATTTGGCTCTGTCGTCGTGGGTATTGCAGCGGCTGGCTTCCCTCAAGGCGATGGCATTCCTTCTATTAACTTAGTGGGTCAAATTGTCGGTGCTTTAGTTTGCACTGTTCTCTTAGGGTTTATTCCTGGATATGGCACAAGTTGGTTGTTGAAGAAATTCAATCTGTTGCGGGTTCCTTATGAAGAAGAAATCACTGGATTGGATCTCTCTGATTTAGGGGTTGAAGGCTATCCAGAATACGCCACGATGTCCTTTGTGACCGGAGGTTCTAAGGGCAAATCAGCGCAACCTACTGCCATCGGTTCACCTGAGCTTGCAACGGAGTAAGAGCCACTTATGACAAGTCCATTTTCGACCTTTGAAGAGTTTTCTAGTGCTGAAGGACCCATCTATACCTTCGCCAATAATCCGACGATGATTACCGTTTTGTTAATCATCAGTGCGCTAATCACAATCTACTTTTTCTATGCATCCTTTGGGATGACTCAGACATCTTCTAAGTCACCTGATGTCAAAGCTATAGGGCTATTGCTAGTGGCGGGGTTTGCATCAGTGATGGGACTGTTAAACCCACAGGCCGATCGCCGTGAAGCGATTAACCCTCGCCATTCTCAAGAAATTCGCTCTGAACGCTCAACCTGGCAACCACTTGCCCTATTAGGGTTAGTCGGTTTGGGTGGAGGGTCGAAAGGGCGTACCGCTAAACGGAGAGGAGCTCGTAAAGGGCGTCGGATGAGATAAGGGCGATCGCTCTATCGCTTTTAGATCTCCGGAATTATTAGAATTCCGGAGATCTGTTGCATTAACGTAACGTGAATTCGGGATAAGGATTTTGGCGGTTGAAACCGCAACTACAGGAGCAAAACCGACCTGCGTCGGTTCACTCAACCCTTGATTTTCTGTAGTTCGCGAAGGCGAACTTCGCTCTTATAGCCGCGAATTTATTCGCTAGGCTCTTAAACCAAACTGACGTTAACGTACGCCAGATACCAGTAGGCTGGGAGTCAAAGCATCCTTGCAATAATCTGCTAAAAAGGGCGATCGATACCCCTCCTTTGTCCACAAAATGGGGAAAAAACTCTCATCCATCACCACATCGTTGACTCGCTTATAGCGTCCATAGATATAACCCGCTTTGTTAGTGGGGTGAAACTGAGCATTGGAGGGAATCGTATGTAAGCCAATGCTGTGGAACACGCCTTCGGTACGAGTGGTTTTGCAGAGTCCATGCCAGGTGCGTCCATGATGAAAGGCGCATCCCCCCGCAGGCACTTCTACCACCACGATCTCTGGCTCATCAACACCCGCTTTTTCGGCGGCTTGCAGCATTGCCCAGCGATAGTCTTTTGTGGGGGCATGAAACTCACCCGCGACGTTAATTAAATCCCATTTATGGGAACCTCTGGCATAGACCAACGTGCCATCGGCAGCAGTGGCATTGTTTAAGGCAATCCAACAGGTCATCATCTGGGATGGAGTTAGATAGTCAATGTAAGCACCATCTTGATGCATGGCGATCGCACTGGCGAGGGGTGGTTTCATCCACATGCTGTCTTGTCCAATGCGTGCTCCTTCCCAGCCAGCTAAGGTGGCACTAAGCCGACCAATCTCAGCGGATAACACCAAACTGGCGATCGCCAAATCACACTTCCAGGCATTACAGATCTCTCGCGTTACGTCGGGCAAACTTAATCCAGGTCGCCAATACCATTCATCAGGATAGATTCCGGTTTCAAACTCTCCATAAAATAAACGCCCCATTCGATCGATTAATATTTCTGGCAATTCTTTGGGCAAAAAGTTTTCCAGAATCAAAAAGCCATCTTCTTGAAACTGTTGAAGTTGTGCATCTGTTAGATCAATGGGTTGATATTCCATATGTCATCCTGTTGTTTCTAAACATCAAACGTAATCCCGTCAGATTGGTAGTGATAATTACATTTTGGTGTCAAACTTACTGCAATCATTAACTTGTTATAATAAGTTTACTTCTCTGAAAAAATGTATTTCCAGCTACGCTCTATTGTCTTTTTTAGATAGTTGCTGGTATAGATTTGATTCTCATGATTGACTCGTTACAGCATTCCTACAATTCATGAACACTCAAGCGTTTTCAACGGTTGAAACGGGCTATTTGCATATTGTTGCTAGCGATTTTGATGCTCGTCCTATGACCTATGTCGAGCAAGGACAGCGATCGGGTTATGAGCCAGAGCTAGCTCGCCTCGTATGCCAAAAACTAGGGTTAGAACCAATTTGGCACAACACCCGCATGGAGAAGTTTTATTCCTCTATGCAAACAGGTCACTACGATGTGGTGTGGTTTAATCAAGCCATCACTCCAGAGCGGCAACAGTGGGTTGACTTTACTCGCCCCTATGGGCTGTTTGATGAGTCGGTATTAGTCAAAGTCGAGAGTCCGGTGCAGTCAGCCGCAGATCTGGCTGGCTTGCGAGTGGGAGGGTTGGCAGATAGCACCAACCTGGCACTCGCCGCCACGTTTCCCGGTGTCACCGTTGTTCCCTATCCCGGCAGCGACAAAGTGTTGCCTGAAATGCTAGAGGCACTGCGAAACGGGGAGATTGATGCCCTGATTGATGATGAGTTGGTATTAGTCGTTGCAGCAGAAGAAGACGCGAGTTTACGAATGGCGTTTGAGGTGCCGACCCGAGTTCCGTTTGGAATTGGTGTGCAAAAGGGTAATGTCGCTCTGCATCAAGCGATCGAATCGGCTCTCAATGCATTGATTGCCAATGGCACGGTTGCAACACTATGGGAACGATGGATTCCCTGGAAGCCATTTCCGTTTGTAGAGGAAATCAAGCAACCCGTATTAACGGATACAAACTTGATATAACAATTTGGTTTTATTAAGTAGCAAAATTCATTTGGAGGGCGATCGGTGACAGGAGTTCTAACAAAAGCTGAAACACTGACTGACTTAGAAGCGTATGTCACCGCAGAAGGGCGCGCCGAGTTAGTCAAACAGGTGCGTGCCAAGATTGATCAGTTGGGCATTCAATACATTTATTACCAATTCATTTCGGTTACAGGGCGCGTAGTGGGCAAAGGGGTGCCTGCTGATCACTGGGAGGCGATCGCTGAAAAAGGAATTCAACTGGTCTATGGCTCGATGGCAAACCTGTTTATCGATCGCCATCGCAACTACATCGGCTATGGCCCTGAAGCGGCTGAACTGGTTGCCATCCCCGATCCTGAAACTTTTTGTCAACTACCCTGGGATAAGCGGGTTGCCCGTGTTTTTTGCACTTGTTTTCGCAATCGCGAAGAGGAAATAGACCCCGGTGCCTATCTCACGGCTGACTGTCGCGGTAATCTAAAACGCATTCATGCGGAGTTTCAAACGGCTCACGGGTTGCACTTGCGCCACGGTTGTGAACCCGAAATGATGTGGCTGAAAAAAGGCCCCGATGGCAAACCCGCAGGTGGGGTGACAAAACCCAACTGTTATCATATTGACCAGTTTGAGGAGTTGCGTCCTGTCTTTTTGCGGGTGATCGAATATAGCCGCGCGATGGGTTTGGATATGATTCAGGGTGACCACGAAGACGCACCCGGACAGTTGGAACTCAACTTTACTTTTGATGATGCGTTGCGGACGAGCGATCGCCTCACGACCTATCGCCAAATCTGTGCCCAAGTCGCCCGCGAATTTAACTTGATCGCCTGTTTTATGTCAAAGCCCTTTATGGGAGTCTCTGCCTCTGGGTGTCACCATAACCTATCGCTCTGGGGCGGCGGTGAGGAAACGATCAAGACCTTTGCGTTAGAAACCCTACCTGGACTGGAGGAAAACTTTACCTATTACAAAGGGGGAACTAATACCTTTTTACCAGAGCCAGGAGCAAGCGATCGCCGCATTCCAGGACAAACTGGGCTATATTGCATCGGTGGTGTAATTGAGCATTTACCTGCTCTTACTGCGATCGGCTGTTCCACCGTGAACTCTTATCGTCGTTTGTGGGACACCGGATTGTGGGCACCCGTCTATGCTGATTGGGGCTATCAAAATCGGACTTGTGGCTTGCGTGTTTCGGCTCCCGGACGGTTTGAATATCGCGCGGTTGACTCAATGGTGAACCCCTATCTAATGGCATCTGCCCTACTCAAAGCCTTTGATGATGGCATTCAACAAAAACTGGATCCGGGTGCACCCGAACAGCGGAACTTGTATGAGGCGATGGAAGCCGGAAAACAGGTGAAGAAGTTGCCCATGTCGCTAGGAGAAGCACTCGATCGTCTGGCCGCAGATGATGTAATTAAATCGGCCATGCCAGGTGAAATGTATATGCTGTATGACTGGTATAAGCGGGATGAGTGGGCGAAGTTTTTGGCGACAACCACTGATTGGGACATGGCCACCTACATGGATTGCTTGCCTTAGGTTGACGCCTTGGATTAACGTTGTGATCCCTATCTCTTCGTGACAAAGCTCTGCGTTCAGGATTAATGGCTTGGAGGTAGAGTAACTATAGCAATCCCAAATGAGTTGTGAGAGGTGCACCCCGGAAGGATACACCTCTCACAACGTGCTAATCTCACAAATGATTTAGGACTGCCATATAGAGCTTCAGAAAGCTTTAGTGGGTTGGTAGTCTGAATCCGTAGTTTTGGCCAGAGATTAAAAAAAATTCACACTCTTGTTAAGTAACGTCGAAAAATGGGGCAAAAGTGCTAGTTTTCATCAAAGCTTGTCAATAATGAGGAGTCAGCACACATTGGTTATGTCTAGGAAATCAATATGGGACTTCACGACAAGCTTAAAGATAAGACCACACAAGCAAACTTGGTTGCAGACTGTGCCAAGTTGATGGATGAGCAAGTGGCTGCTAAAGGCGGAATCTCTGGGCTGGCGTTGAAAGCGGCATATGGTGTTGTCAAAGGAATTGAGCCGAGCTACGTTCCCAAAGCAATTCAGCGGTTATTGCCTGAAGCTCTAGCGGCCCTTGACCCGATGTGGAACGAAGGAATTCAGTCGGGCAATCCGGTTGAACATTTGACTCAAAACCGCTCTCGCACTGCTGATATGTTGTTGAGCCTCACTGATGCCAAGATCGAAAAATCAAAGAATGGGGCTGTACGCGCTTCCTATAATCAGCTTCGCAAATCAGTAAAGAATGACATTGAGGAAGCTGTTCCCGGCTTAGCCAAAATTTTAGAGACTCACGTCCAGGGTTAACCGTATACCAATCAATTGAGTAGTATTCAACTCAGACCATTTCTTATTTTTCTTCAATTCCCGACTGAATCGGTCATGGGATCAATCTATTAATCAAAAGGGGCATGCAAAACAGCTTCCCCACTGGGGCGATCGCCATTGTTACAAACTGGGGCGATCGCCCTTATTGCTTATTAAAATTAGCTAGAAGAAAGCAGGTTACCGAAAGCCTGGATTAGTTTGAGTCCGCAACGGCAGATTTGGGTTTTGTAGCCGCGGTTTCAACCGCCAAAAACTTCTCAGACACCAATGGATCGGTTATTATCCAAATGAGTTTTAGGTGCCCATTCAACTCCTGTGTCACACCTTACCCCAGGCGACCCTGCCCCCCTCTTTCGAGTTCCTTCCACCTCTAGCCCTAACTTCAACTTTGATACCGTCGGGGGCTATCGCGTTATCTTATCTTTTTTAGGTAGCTCTAAAGTCGATCGGTGTCGGCAGGTGCTGCAACAGTTTCTCGATCTGCAAGCAGAGTTTGAGCAAGCCAATGTTCCTTTTTTTGGGGTGCTGATAGATCCTGATGATGTAGTCTTTCAAGATCAGATCACTCATCTGACGTATTGCAAATTATTTTGGGATTTTGATCGTGCGGTAAGCCAACTGTATGGAGTTCTTCAACCAACGAGTGCAGCGAACTTTAATGTGCAATACATCCCCATGAGCTTTGTGCTCAATCAGAACCTGCAAATTATGGCGATCGCCCCCATTCAAGATCCAGCCCAACATGCCGTGCAGGTGCTGCAATGGGCAAAGGAGTTGCCAGAGTTTTCGGCTCCCACAATGGCAACCCGACAAGCCCCAGCCTTATTTATTCCTAATGTGCTTGATCACGAGTTGTGTCACCACCTCATTCAACTCTATACAACGAATGGGGGCAAGGACTCCGGCTTTATCCCTCTTTGGTCACTCTAAGCAGATGAAAAGATGAGTTGCAGGTTTAACTCATGTACGAGTGGACAAATAAACGTATTCATCTTGCGGGTTAATTGCTCAAAGCCGACCTGAAGTGAAGCAATCGGGAAAACCTCT
>JANRJA010000057.1:0-3468 GCA_033764315.1 Oculatellaceae cyanobacterium bins.114 | reverse complement strand
ACGCGGCACGGATCACTTCCCGAAGCTGCTCTGATTGTTCAGACGGTTCCTTCATTGATCATGCTCAATGCCCTGCTTCCAACAATAACCCAGTTATCCCCACTCCACTTAAACTCAGCAAGTTTTGCCTGAGTAGTTACCATTGCTGCTCTCTTTTCTCAAATTTTACTCATTAAAACATAGCCATTTTTGTTGCAGCAGGTAACTTGTGCACTGATGTTGGTTAGTACGTTTTCACACTCCCAATCAAACCCAAAAAAGTTAGTTGTAGCGATAATGCTTATTCCACAATTTTCGATGAACGACGATGAGATGGAGTGTTGAGGCAATCGCTCTTGCATTTTATAAGATCTCCTAAGTGTGGCTGACTGTGAGCGATCGCGCTGTTATACCAAGGATTGCGATCGCTTACACCTATAATGACCCTTGCAGTAACAGCGAAGCCGCATACCTCACAACAGTTGAAACTGAAACCACCTTATTTTCCAAACTAGAAAAGGGGCGATTGCCTGTGAAAAGCGGTGGAATTGGAGTAAGGGGGATCAATTTCCTCTCTCACGCCTTGCCACACTATCCATAAGGGCGATCGCCTAAAGCAATGAAGGGTAGGAGGGCGATCGCTTCTCCTGCCTCAATTGCGTTGGATGGGCACAATCATATATTCGTTATTGGTGGATGCCAGCCTGCTCGAACCCAATTGCGTCGAACGATTACAGCTAATCCATTGTTTAATTTTAATGCGTCAACCGTGACTCGACCACAGGCAGTTTGTCCAACTATTTCTGTGCCATCCTCACTCCAGGCAAAATGCTCTGCCCACTGTTGTTGTCGTGGATTAAATAGGGAAATCATCTCACCCGTCTTGGGGTCATGCCCTTGGGTTTGAGTCCATTTGTATTGATTGCACAACTCACAGGCAAGGCACAGATTATCTTCAGAATCAGTACCCCCTTTAGCAATCGGTTGAATATGATCAATCTGCAAGCGACCCATCACGTACGCCTGCTGACTCAAGCAATACTCACAGCGATCGCCTGCTCGTTGCCGGACTCGGGCTCGCACCTCATCAGAAATATCGGTCATAGTGTCAACGGCTCACGCAGTCCTCGCTGCACCGCTTCAGCCAACGCTTCTGATTTGCGAAGCTGTCCAAACTGATAGATTTGCAGTAATGCTAACAATTCGTAGCGTTCGGCACTACTGAGACCTGCTGCTTTCCCTTTAGCTTGGAGGGTGCCCAACCGCTGATTTTGCACCTCATCCATCTTCATCTCTGCTAGCTTCAATACCTCACTGTCAGGCAGCTCAGCGACTGACTGTGCTGTCTCAAGTTCAGGTACCCCATCCACGGTAAGCCAGAGCATTTCTAATACGTCTGTCAGAACAGTCCCTAAATCACGTTGAGTTGCTGCGCCTAGTTGCTGCGCTTGCTCAATCAGGTTTTCTGGTAATTTGAGGGTGACTTCAATCGTCATACTCGTTGCTCTACAGATTTACTTCTAGCTTATACCACGCTGAAGCTTCAAGGGCAGATGGAAGGGAAAGAGGAATTGCCTGTTAATGTAGCCAGGTGAATCAGTTCTGCAAGCGTCTCAGCTTTGAGACCAAATTCTCAAATCCTCATTGATGAAAAAGCTAATCATCAATACGTCATAGCTATACTTATGGGGCGTTCGGAAGGGCTGTTAGTGAAACTGGCAGCACTCAGAACAGCTACCAGTTCGCTGGAGAGCAATTCGATGAGAATTTGGGTGAATACTATCTGAGAGATCGATACTACGACCAAAACATTGGCAGATTTACAAGACGAGACGTTTATGAAGGGAGTTTAGGTAACCTAGCTGATCTTAATAAGTACGTATATGTTAGCAACAATCCTTTAACAGGAATAGATCCAACAGGAATGTCACTTATTAACACAAAGGAGGACTTGGTGCTAACTGACTTATATAGAAAACATTTAGAGGCATCTTATAATTTACAACCAGTAATACGAACCTATAGAACCGCTCGGACAGGTATGTTAGCTATAGGAGCTATAGTAGCTGGAGCCGCAGTAGCAGGGGGCATATTAACGGTTAGCACAGCTCGATCTTTGAATCACTTATTAGGAATTCCCATCGTTTTCTGGGGAAGTGATATATCTCAAGTTAGAGACCATCAGTTTGACGCAGTAACTGGATCGGGAAATACTCGTAATAATCCCAGTGGAATTTCTGGAGCGTCTCTACCAATTCCTTACACTCTACATCGGAGAGAAACAGAATATCCAAGAAGTTGGAGAAAAAGCCAACCTCAATACCATCCTACCAGAGGCATAACAGATACAGATGAATATCCGTATGCAATTGTCAATGAAGGAGGTAAGGATAACTACTTCAAAGGGCGTGTTTCCTTGCGAACACTAGATATGAGTCAAAATCGTAGTAATGGCTCTCGGCTGAGGATATTTATGAATAGAACCTTGGTTACAACATATGAAACCAATAGGTATTTTAGTACATTTATCAATGTTCCTGTTCCGGGCTTAGGAATGTCGTTTGGGTTAGACAGACTAGGTAGAATTGTACCTGTGTGGTATCTTTAGAACAATTTCGAGGTTCAACGTGTTTATGGAGAACCTATCAGACATAGGGGATAAGCTTCTAGAGTATTTACGTAAATACTGCCCAGAGTTTGCGTCTGCATTTTTACCAGGAGTATCCAGAGAATTTGTATAATCATGTCTGCAATTTACCGATTTGAAGTTGCCTAATGATTTTTATGAATTATATGAATGGCGGAATGGTAACTCAATATATTTTCCACACCCAATAGAGTCTGCACAAATTTGTGATCTGTGTTCAGTTGAAAACATTTATGAAGAACAAGCCATAACCTGGGGTGAAAGCAATATTCCAAAATATAAACAGAATGATCTTTTATCATTTGTAGCGAGGGAAGGCGACTTTTTCTCAATTGTTTTAGAAAGAAACTATGAGGAAGAAGCACATATAGTTGAAGTTGGTGAAAGTAGTAATCACGGAGTGCTTCGTTATGACAGTATTACAACCATGTTGCACTCTACAGTAGAGTGCTTTGACATAAACGCTTTCTATTTAGGAGAAGATGGGTATCTTGCAGAAAATCCTTCTCTAGTAGCAGAGGTTTTAAGAACTAGAAATCCTAAAACAGTGGCTGAAGCAACATCAGACCTTCAATCGGGTTTGAGTGTGTATGGGTTGGATGATCGATTGGCTGAATCTGAATATGGTCTTCTTTTGATACCTGTGATATCGAGCCTAGAAACATTAAGAGTTTTACGTCCTTCAGAAGCGATCACGCTAGTAAAAAGACTTAATCGGAAATAAGGGGGATGGGACAAAAACGGAAATCTCCTTCGGAAATCGTTATCTAAGCAACTGCAATCTTTCGGTGTGTCAAGCGAAAGTTGTGCAGCCCACAAGCTGTTTCCATCACATCATCGGC
>JANRJA010000034.1:0-8769 GCA_033764315.1 Oculatellaceae cyanobacterium bins.114 | reverse complement strand
CACCCCAGAGTGGTGCGCTTCTCACAACCCGCCCATTTCACAACTGATTTAGGACTGCTCTAGTAGTAGAGCAAAACAGCAGAATTATCGGCATGATGGCGTTGTCAAAAATTGAAGAAACAGGATGGATTGATCAGCTTTATCTGCATCCTGATGTTGTCGGGCAAGGGATTGGAAGCAAACTGATTGAACGCGCAAAAGCAGAACTGGGTTCTCCGATCCGGCTTTACACGTTTCAGGAGAATCAGGGGGCAATTCGATTTTACGAGCGACACAGATTCAAAGCTACTCAGTATAGTGGTGGTTCTGAAAATGAAGAAAACTGTCCTGACATTTTGTATGAGTGGTGTATGTAATGGAGTACTTATCTCTGTTAAAAACTTGTTCAGTAAGCCTCATCATGGTAATTCCAGGTGGCTCGTTAGATACAGTGCCACCTATTAAACCGACAGATCATATCTTCTGGTCGTCTAGAGTGTCATGGGGTTGCCCAAGCAGTGAACTGCCAACCCACGCTCAGTATCCAGAATCATGGTAGAAGTTGCCTGACAAAGACCACAACAAGTAAACCATCTCAGCTTGTGTGGAAAGACTCGTTTTATGGTCTCTTGATTCTGGATTGGCTGTTTCGTTAGTGTTTCAATCTTTTTGATCACATTTGTCCTCCAAAGTTTGTTCTTATAAAGCTAAGTACAACTCGTCGTAAATAGGGGTGGGAATTTGGGGTGCAGGGGTGAAACCCCTGGCTGGGGGCACAGCCCCCACACCCCCTTGGTTTTATTTCCAAACACTATCTGTGAAAAGCAGTACTAAGAGATAAAGCTAAGAGGTAAGCCATGAACTGAAGATCAACTGACCTTCCCCTTCATCAGATAATGGAGGTAAAGCAAACCTTCGTCAGTTTTTCATCATGACCGATCTGTCACTTTGGGGTACCCCCCTGACCACCACTGCTCAACGGCTTCTCCTGCTTGGCTCCGGCGAACTGGGCAAAGAAGTTGCCATTGAAGCCCAGCGTCTGGGGTTAGAAGTTGTTGCGGTCGATGCCTATGCCAATGCGCCCGCGATGCAGGTCGCTCACCGAGCGCACGTGATCAATATGCTGGACGGAGCACAGGTGCGGCAGATTGTTGAGCAGGAAGCACCGGGGTTGATTGTGCCAGAAGTCGAAGCGATCGCCACGGCTACCCTGGTTGAGCTGGAACAGGAGGGCTGGCGAGTGATTCCCACCGCGAAGGCAACTCAGCTCACTATGAATCGAGAGGGAATTCGGTGTCTGGCCGCTGAGGAGTTAGGGCTGAAAACCTCGCCCTATCGCTTTGCTGAGACAGAAGCAGAATACCAGCAGGCGATCGCAGAGCTAGGCTTACCCTGTGTCGTCAAACCTGTTATGAGTTCTTCTGGAAAAGGCCAGAGTACCATTCGCACCGAGGCAGATATACAACCTGCCTGGGAGTATGCCCAAGCCGGGGGACGCGCCAAAGGTGGGCGAGTCATTGTCGAAGGATTTGTCCCCTTTGACACCGAGATTACCTTACTGACGGTTCGCTCAGCGTCGGGGACTCACTTCTGTCCCCCCATTGGTCATATTCAAGTAAGTGGCGACTACCGAGAATCCTGGCAACCCTGTGCTCTGCACCCCCAGACGCTAGAACGCTGTCAGGAAATTGCCGAAAAGATTACGACAGCTCTTGGTGGTTGGGGCATCTTTGGCGTTGAGCTGTTTATTCAGGAAGCCAGCGAAACCGCGCAAACGGTTTACTTCAGCGAAGTGAGTCCCCGTCCCCACGATACCGGGATGGTGACGCTGATCAGTCAAAATATGTCTGAGTTTGAGCTGCATGTGCGGGCCATCACCGGGCTTCCCATCGGTGAGATTGCCCTGATCCAACCTGGGGCATCGGCGGTGATTTTAGCCAATACGGCAGGTATCAATCCCCGATTTACCGGAATTAGCGAAGCATTGCAGGTACCAACCAGTAAAGTCCGTTTGTTTGGCAAGCCTCGCGCTTATCGAAATCGTCGGATGGGGGTTGCTTTGGCTCTGGGAGATACGGTGGAGCAAGCCAGAGAGCGAGCGATCGCAAGCGCAGCGGCTATCACTGTTTTGGTGGATGATGCGGGATAAATGAGTATTGCAAGAACTTACTCAAATAACGAAAGCAAATTGTACTCCTGACGAATATCCATTTGAAGCGATGAGTATTGAGGCGATCGCCACTCGTGCAGGCGTTGGTAAAACGACCATTTATCGACGCTACAGCAGCAAAGCGGAACTAGTGGCGGATGCGATCGAGAGTATCCGGGAAGAGGTGTTGCTTCCAGATACGGGCAGTCTTTGGGGGGATATGGATGCCCTGATTCAGAACGCGGCTCAAATTTCGCTCAATCCTTTAGGACGACAATCGGTTGCCATGATTATTAGCAGTGCATCGAGCAATTCTGAATTTGCTCAAATCTACTGGACGAAGTACTTGCAACCACGACGAGAAGCATTTGCTATTGTACTGGAGAGAGCAAAGGCAAGACAGGAAGTGAAGCCTAATTTAGATCCAGGGTTGGTCTTCGACACAATGAGCGGCATTATGCTGTATGCCATGATTTTTCAATCCACTTCTGAATCCTGGGAAGCTTATGTACGTCGTGCCTTAAAACTTGTTCTCAAATAGATTTAATGTTCACTGTGAGGCATCAAACTATGCTTTTTTCCGCTTGTTTTTATAGCGGGCTAAAAAGGTTTGAACGGCTTCCGTTACAACGTGTTCAACATCCTTTTCTGAGATTTCTAAATTCATCACCAAGAAGCGAGGCCAAAAAATAACATCGTTAATCATCCCCAGAAATTGCCGTGCGGCTAGGGGAATATCGCCAATCTGAAAACGCTTGAGTTCACTTTCCTTTTGCAAATAGGTGTGAAGGCGTTTTAAGTAGGGTTCTTTACCGCGATAGTACAATTCCTCACCGAGTTCAGGAAAGCGTGGAGCTTCGGCAATGATGACTCGGAATAGGGCTTCTACCTGGGGTTGCCGTAGGAGTTGAGCATATTCGTGACCGATCGCTGTCAAGATTGCCACTGAATCCGTCCCCTGTTCAACAGAATCAGACAGATCAATCCCAGTTTCCCAAATCCGCTCCATAATGCTGCCAAATAAGGCACGTTTGGTCGAGAAATGTTTGTAGACCGTTGCAGTCGAAACACCTGCACTTTTTGCCACCATCTCTAACGTCGTGCGCTCATAGCCGATCGCCAAAAAGTTTTCGATAGCCGCATCGAGAATTGCCTGTCGCTTCTGCTCAGCAACCGTTTTGCGGTACTCCTCAATTGGCATCCATTCATTGTTCCTAACGTTTTTCAGGTGATGTCTATACTAACTATAAACTAAGTCAATCAACTTACCTTGACGAAATCAAGCAAGCCATGCAAACTATGTATAGTGAGTTAAGTCACTCACTATAGAAGTAATTTGAATCACTTGAGAGGCAGCTATTTTAGTTGGCTGCTCATCTGCTGATGTTTGAATTAGTAGATTTTAGGCGATCGCCTAATTGTTCGCCTGACATTCATTCACCCTTTGCATTGAAGTTTAGAGCGATACCTGCAACTGCGACTGGCTGACGTTTAGGCAAGTGTCGTGTGAGTTGCTTGTGAATGGATTTTGTGAATGGATATTGACCCAGTAACCCATTTTTGACGCAAATTAGGAGAACCAGGAAATGCAATTCATGCTTGGAAAACTGTTGGCACTTGGATTGGCACTGATTCCACTAGAGGCAGTCGCTCAAACACCCGATCGCGCTACACCAATGACCTTTCAGGGACGCTATCTCGTTTCAATTTCCGATGCCGATATGCTGGCGTCTGCCTATGTGGACGGTCAGTTAGGACTACGAGAAGGACGAGACGCTTTGAGCGTGATTCCGTTAGGTGGACATGTCAGAGACTTGCGAGCCTACGAAACGGAAGCTAGCAACTCCGTAGCAGGTCCACCCGTAGCAGTTGCTGTTACACCCGACGGTCGCTATGCGATCGTGATAGAAACATTTCGGCCCCGACCCGATGGCGATTGGCAAAACCAGAGGTTTTCAGACCTTCAGCATGGCGATCGCATTGCGGTGTTTGATTTGAGTGATCCGACTCGACCAACCCAAATACAGGAGATGGCGATCGCTGAGCGTCCTGATTCGGTGAGCATCAGTCGAGATGGTTCTCTAGTTGCGGTTGCATTTAATCCACAAGGGGCAGGAACAGAAACCCCGTTAGCAATCATCCCGTTTAGTAATGGGCAGTTAGGACAACCTGTTTATCCAAGTGTGCCTCGATTACCCCAAGGACAGCGGATCATTCATGCCGAATGGCATCCCCAAGAGGATATTTTGGCGATCGTAGTGGAAGATGCAGCGGATGTGGGATTTGTGCGAGTAGTGCGACAAGGAAACACATTTGAACTGCAACCCTGGGGCAATGTAGTACAAGTTGAGAAGGCTCCTTACATGGCTCGATTTACGCCTGACGGTCGCCATGTAATTGTTAACGGGTTGTATTGGGGTTTGGATGTCGAAGGGAGATGGAGTGAAGCACCACGCGGAAGTGTGGTGAGTATCCGATTAGAAGCAGGCACTCAAGCGGATGGTTCACCCCGTCATGCGTTAGTCTCACGGGCAATGACGGGTGTAAGTCCAGAAGGATTAACCATCAGCCCAAATGGTCGCTATGTTGTCACAACCAATTTAGAGCGGAGCTATCTTCCTTACAATGACGATCGCATTACCTGGTTCTCATCATTGACGTTGATGACATTAGATCCGCAAACTGGGCAGTTAAATCGCGTAGCCGATTACCCATTTGATGGAATTTTGCCAGAAGCGGCTGCGTTTGATGCATCGAGTCAATACCTTGCCGTGGTCAATTACGATTTCTTTGACGATCGCACTTCGGGTGGTTCGGTTGACTTTTGGCGTATTGCTAGTGATCCCCTCAACCCGCAACCCATGCTGGTTCAAACCCGTTATTCAGTTCCCGTAACTAGAGGTGCACACTCAATGGTGTTAGTTCCGTAAGGAGGGATTATGAGAAGATTTTTAGTGTTTCGACAACATTTTTTGAGATGGATCGTTCTGTTTCTGAGTGCTCTGATCTTAGCAACGATTCTGTCTCAAATATTAGAGCGATCGCCATCACTTTCTCACAAAACTATCTCATCAAACCAACCTTTGACTGAATCCTCTCCAATCACACATGGCACTACTAATGAAGTACAAATCCAGTCAAAATACGATCTCTCATTCGCTCATTATGCGACTGTTTCTCGTAGTGATGGATCGTTTCGTCAAATGTTTGTAAACGAAGAGGCAATCACTACCATTCAACCGGAAAAACCATTACCTGATGGAACATTGATTGTAATGGAAACCTGGTATTCACCCGAAAATCTGGGAACAGTGTTTGTCAAGCAAAAACAAAACGGTGAGTGGCAATATGGCTCCTTCAGTCCCGATCGCCCCAACTACCAAATGCGGTTTAGTGGCAGTTGCCACAGTTGTCATGCTCCATTTCCAAAGACAGATTTTACCCTGACAAAACCGCTGTTAGAGGCTGCTGTGCAAACTCGTCAGGTTCAGACTGCCTATTGCGATCGCGCTGGACGAACTCCTTGTGCTCCAGAAGCCTATATTCCCGATGCGAGTTAAGTAGCAAAACTAAAAATGCCCTGACAGTTCATCTTGAACCTAGCTAAGAATTTCGAATGTGTGCGATCGCCACCAATAAAGCATTTAGCATCGCGTCATAACTTTTATCTGTGGAGCGATCGATCGTCATTAGCTCGGCTTGTTCTCGCATGATAAAGCCATAAATCGTGCATTCACCATTCGCATCACATCAATGAGAGCATCATGGTTCAAGCCTTGCAGATGCAAAGAAGTTTGAAAGAATTTGAGTGCATCTTGCATCACCTCAGCCTCTTCTGGCTCAGTCGGTCGCATTTGATAGTGCATCATAACTTGATACTGAGTGGACATCCAGCAGTTGTCATTCCCATTGGACAAACCAGCAAGTTTTCAGCATCCGCCCAGCTATTTCAGTTAGAAGAACTTGCTAATCAAACTGCTAAAACCAGGCAGTATTGGGCTGGTTAATTCATCCTGATGATACAACGTTGCTGCCAGTTTCAATATCCCATTCTCACGGCGATAAACCTCAACCACTTGCTCCTGGAAATTCACGATCCAGTATTCCAGTACACCTCGAACAGAATACAATTTTAGCTTTGCTTCCCGGTCTCGTCGCTCATTGGCTTTGCCCGGTGATAAAACTTCAACCACTAACTCTGGCGCAGCAGTAAGGTGTCCCGCTTCATCCAACAACTGTGCTAACCGTTCATGGCTTGCCCAGACCACATCAGGAATCACATTATCGGATTCCGAGAAAACAATGCCAGGGTTAATTGCAGCTTGACCCAAGCCACTCTGATCACGCCACACATTCAGCAAGGTTACAATGTTGGTGCAAACTACTTGATGGCTCCAATCAAGTGCCCTGGTCACAAACAGCTCTCCATCAATAATTTCATAGCGGTTGGCGCGATCGCCCTCAAAGATCACCAGGTCAGCGATCGTCCAGCGGATGGGATTGGTTGTTGTGGATTGCATAGAACCCTCGCCATTCATTGCTTCGATCATAAATGACTAAGCCACAAATTGCTTGCCACACTTTTTGCAGAGATAGCACTGCTTTCCCCGACGATAGCCATTTTTCGATAGTTGGTCAGATTGGCAATGGGGACACATCATTACTTTCATTACATTCCCTGACCGCTGATCGCCAACATGCGGCTCTAAATATGACACCATCAGATCCTCGATCTGCTGCGTTAGGCGTTGGCGATGTTCCGAATCAGAATTGCGGAGTGCTACCAGGATAATGGCATTACTGCTGTGGACACACACTTCTGCCAGTAGATCGTGCAGCTCTTCTGGTAGAGCAGGATTGCGGTGTTTGAGAATACTTGCCATGAAGGCGATCGCATCCTGGGTCATACTTTCATCAATCGACTGAAAAATTTGCCGCGCTAAATAAAACTGGACGAACACAACCCGTGAAACAGGCTGCTCAAATAGTTCTGCAACCGACTCAACGAGAATATGAATCATCTGACGTAAAGGAAGTTGCACCAGAGCTGGAATATCCACTTGCGACCAGAACCCTCTTACCCGTTCTGAATGGCGGATCTCCATTGCCTTGAAAATCGCGGCTTTGTCCGGGAAGAATTGATAGAGTGACCCGATCGCCGTTCCTGCTCTAGCTGCAATCATGTGAGTCGTCGCAGCCTCATAGCCGACCTCATCAAATACAGCCGCCGCCGCATTCAGGATCTTCTCAACTTTTTCTTTGCCCCGTCGCTGTTTCGGCTGACGACGCAAATTAACAGAGGCTTGGGGACTTGACAAACGTGAATGTTCTGTCATATTTTGAAATCACACATTAAAACGTGACAATTTTCTCACAATTCTATCAGTGGAGGACGCGATGCGAACGATGCTCCCCGGTGCGCCCTGGTTGCTGGCGCACAAGTCCATGCTGAAGGTCAATCAGCCCCGAAAGGTGTCGCTGTATGGCACTGAGCATGTGATGTGGAAAGATGCAACTGGAGAAGTCCATGCCTTACCGAATGCCTGCCCTCACATGGGAGCAATGCTCTCCGAAGGATGGTGTGATGTGCAGAACGATGGAACCAGTACCGTTGTTTGTCCCTTTCATGCGTTGCCCTTTGACGCTACAGGCTGCACAGTTCTACCTGGTTCTGGCAAGAAAACATTGTCTCTATTGAACCCCCTGGAACTGATCATTCAGGGTGATTTCATCTGGTCCTATGGTGGGCACGAACCTAAGGTTCCCATTCCTGCTGTCATGAATGAAATTGCAGAGAAATACAAGTTTGTGGGGCATACAGGCGATCGCAGTGTTGAAACCGATCTGCTGACCATGCTGCTGAATATGCATGACTACAACCATCAGAACGGCACCCATCGGGATCTATTTCGCATCACCGATGTTCACTTCCACCAGTTTATTGACAACGGGCTAAATTCACATGCATTTTACGACATGCCCACTGCACCTTACACCCTGGCAGAGAAGCTGAGAAAACCAGATTTATTTCTACTACCGACTACAATCAATGCATACCTGGAAAACCATTTTCCATGCCTGGTCATCTTTCATGGCGAGATGCCGTTAGGGAAGGCGGCGCAGTGTCATTTCTTTGTACCCGAAGCTGAGAATCGCACTCGGACTTACATCCTGCTTTTTGGTCAAGCAAAACATCCTGCCTTCAAAATATTTGGTCAAACTTATCTCAAATTCGGCAAGGTCGTGGTTGATCAGGATGCTGATATTTTGGGTAAGATTTATCCCAACACACCACAAAAGGTTAAACTCAACAACGAGGTTGGTATGGATTGGGTGCGGCGTAACTTTGAAAGTTTTCCGCAAGTTGTAGAACCGAATCTTTCTAGATAAAACTGAATTACTTTGCTGAATATGTTTCTAATGATTTTCTCACAAGTTACAGAGTACTTGCAAAACGACTTTTAGAGTCAAACCGTACTCCGTCAGTTTAAAAGATTAACCAATAAACTTAATCGGAAATAGCTAGATTAGTAGAAAAAGGTTGAGGGTAAACTGCGGGGCTTAGAATGCTGTCTTACGAGCAAGTTCAAAACAAACCACAAGTACTACAAAGCTTAACAGGACTGAAAGCGAGCGAATTT
>JANRJA010000011.1:0-77560 GCA_033764315.1 Oculatellaceae cyanobacterium bins.114 | reverse complement strand
AGCGGGTTGGGCGTGCGCACTCAGGTCAAAAGCGAACTGTGGTTAACGCCTCCACATCTCCTTGTAACAACTCCGTACATCGCAGTCCTAAATCCGTTGTGAAATGGGCGGGTGGTGAGCGGCGCACCCCTCTGGGGTGCGCCTCTCACAACCCATTTGGGATTGCTATAGCAATTGTCTTGGCAGTTGGATGAAAAGTGATTTTGGGAGATTGGTGGCTGTGCGTGTGACCCACGCTTGACGACCTACATTAAAATGGGTGCCATGCAGATTTTGTTGGTCGATGACGAAGCTGAACTGACAGACCCCCTCAGTCGAGTCCTGACTCGCGAGGGATATCAGGTTGACATTGCTCATGATGGGGCTGAGGGCAGTGTCTTGGCGATCAACGGAAGTTATGATTTGCTGATTTTAGATTGGATGCTGCCCCACAAAACGGGCTTAGAGATTTGCCAACAGTTGCGATCGCAGGGTGATACTACGCCCGTTTTGTTTCTCACCGCAAAGGACACGATCGACGATCGCGTCTCAGGACTCGATGCCGGAGCCGATGATTATTTAATTAAACCGTTTGAGCTAAGAGAGCTATTAGCTAGAGTTCGGGCTTTATTGCGCCGTCCCCCCACACTAGAGGTAACAACCCCTCAACGCCTTCAGGTTGAAGATTTAGAACTCGACTACGATAATCAACTCGCTTATCGCTACGGACGCTCGATTGAACTTTCAGAAAAAGAGACGCAACTACTCGCTTACCTCATGCGACATCCCAATCAACTCTTGACCCATACTCAGATTTATCAACAGTTGTGGAAAGACGGAGAAAAACCCAGCAGCAACGTCTTAGCCGCACAAATTCGTCTTTTGCGCCGCAAAATTGAAGCTGATCAAGAGAGTCCGTTGATTCATACGGTTTACGGCAAAGGCTACCGTTTTGGCGTTGCCGAACCTGAGTGACTCCTATCAAACAGAGAAAACATTTAAAAGCATTCAAGGAGTAAAGGAGCAGAGGAGTAAGCCAATGACTCCATTACTCCCTGACTCAATGAGGAATGAATATTAACGGCTCAGGTGCATAGCCATTCCACTATGCATGCCGGAGATTGCATTCAAAAGACGCAATCAGGCGCTACCTGTAAAGGTAACTTCTGGGAATTTTGACTGAGCTTCAGCCATAGTGCGGCGTTTGCCTTCTTCTTGCCAGTAATTAATAACCTCAGTAGCTTTATTCAACAAATCGACGCGATCGACTTCAACAATCCAATGTTTGGATTCTAATTCCGCCTTCAATTGTTCCCATGCGTCATTACGGGGCCAAAAGAAATATGACGTCAGAGGACTAGTCCCCTTACCTACAACTTGATCGACTGCCAGTGCAACGTCTTTTTCCAGCCAAAGCACTTTCAAAATGAACTTCGCCAATGCGACCTCCAGCGACAGCCTCCGGCTGTTTCTTCAAAACTACAATTCTCTATATTAATCCACACAGACCTGAGATGATAGGAATGCTGAAAATCCTAATCTGGGAGTGTGAGGAAGTGGTGCAGCAGGGGGAGCAACAAGCCGTTAAAGCGATCGTTGTGTTTGATATCGATGGCGTCATTCGAGATGTGGGTGGGTCTTATCGCCGAGCTTTAGCAGATACGGTTGAGCACTATACTGACCAAGCTTACCGCCCCTCTATGCAGGATATTGATGCTCTCAAAAGCGAAGGCGTGTGGAACAACGACTGGGAAGCCTCTCGCGAAATGATTGATCGCTACCGTAAACAACAAGGGCGCGATGACCCCAGTGGGGAAACTGTTTTGAGCTATCAAGACATTGTTGCTTTTTTTCAAAGTCGCTATCGGGGGCCTGACCCTGACCATTGGACAGGCTATATCTGCGACGAACCGTTATTGCTGCGACCCAGCTATCTGGAAAGTTTGACCCAGGCTGATATGCGATGGGGCTTTTTTAGTGGTGCCACTCGAGGATCGGCTTCCTATGTGTTAGAAAAACGGTTGGGCCTGCGATCGCCCACTTTAGTGGCGATGGAGGATGCTCCCGGAAAACCTGACCCCACTGGCTTGTTTGACACGATTCAGCAATTAGAACCTCAGGACACCGCCCCCATTCCTGTTATTTATGTGGGGGATACGGTGGCCGATATGCAAACCGTTAAAAATGCCCAACAGGTGTATTCATTACGCCAGTGGATCGGAGTTGGTATTTTGCCGCCCCATGCTCAAAATCCACCTGAATATGCAGCTACTTATACCAAAACTCTTGAACAATCAGGGGCAACCATCGTACTAACTAATGTCGAACAACTCACACCAACTTTAGTGTTAGAGTTGCTACAAAAATAATTTCCTTAAAGGGATTTTGACGAATATTGAATTGATTTTGATCTAGGGCATGGAACTCCTCAAACCACTGCCATAGGTCTTACTTTGTTGGGTAAAACTAAAGTTTTATTTCTCACTTTAGAGCTATTTCAATCTTCTTGATAAAAGGATAAAACGTTAGAAGTTTAGGATTTTCAACGAGTCTCAGTAGGTGGCTTTCATTAACTATAAGGTGCGTTTTGACTGCGCGTTCGACTGAACTCACGCCGAAGTCTCAACCCTCTAAATCTCTCTGGCAGCAGGTGAGCGCAGTCGAAACCCGAATTCTGAATTGAGTTTCATTAGGTTCTCCTACTGACTTCATTCCCTTTTGTGTATGAAAGGGTAAATCTCTGGGAAAGAATTTGTACAAGATTGATAGCTGGTCGTGAACCTCATTCTGCCGGGTGTGGTCGTTACTCTGTTTGGCTAATCGAAGTGAAGATTTTTGTGGCTTACCGTAATTAGGAAGGTAATTGTATGTCTCTTCCAGGTCAAAATTTTTGCATTTGCACACTCGCCTTTGGCTCTACATATCGTGCCCTTGCAAAAGGTTTAGCAGACGATATTGAAAAGTATTCTCCTGAAATTCCTTTCGTTATCTTTACAGATAAACCCAACGACTTCAAAAAATACAATAATGTCCTTATTTTTCAACACAAACGAAGAGGTGTTTTGTGTTATCACGAGCGTCGATTTGCGATCGCCAAAGCGTTGTCTATGTTCAACTCCTGCATGTATTTAGATGCAGATGTCAGGTTATGTTCTGCGATTCCTCAAGACTTGCAATGGCAGCCCGGTATTACGGCTCGAAGCTGTGCCAAGATGGCTACTCATCTCAATCAACTCGTGCAGCGAGCTAAATCTCCAAAGGCTGCAATTATAAAGACGTATGGAGTCATTCAAAAAATGGCGCAGAAGGTTGATCTAGATTTAGAAAAGGATGATTTGACCTGGATCAACGAATTTTTGTTTGTCGTGACGAGAGATGGGGGTCGCGAACTAGAATTTTTGGACTTATGGGGAAAGTTGGCTCTTTTTGCAGAGTTGCAGGGTCAGCATAAGGGGCCTGCTTATGCCATTGGCTTGGCGGCGGCTAAAGTGGGTTTTCCAATTCGTCATGATGTTATGTCAGGAATTGATTTCTTTGACGATCGCATTGAGAAAGTAAGAATCTCTAAAGGAGAATCTGACCCAACTGCAAAACAGCACTACTTTGAAGCCCAAAAGAAAATTGAGAATCAGAAACGACCGATCTGGAAAAAAGCGATCGCTAAGCTGACTCAGCTCAATTCCTACTACTATCACTCGCTGCGATTAAAGCTCAGCACCTTTATCAGTAGAGATTTTAAGTTTTATTACCGATAGGGAAAAACGAGCGAGGCAATGGGTTAGACAATGGGTTGGAGAGTGGGTTAGTTGAGGGTGAGAAACTTGTGGAGCGCGTTCACCAGTTTAGGAGACCAGCGGCGAGTATCCGCGACCCACTGAACATCTTTATATCGCTTATCTAAGCCAACCGCAGCAACCCAGTTACTTTCGGCTTCGCCCCGTCGTCCCTCAACCCAAAGAGCAGCCGTTAGAGCGGCTCGCATATCGGCAAATCGAGGATATTTGCGGACTAGATTGCGCATCGTCCGAATTGCGTCTTGAGTTTGATCAACTTGGTAGAGCGCGATCGCATAATTGGCTCGAGCAAACGCAAAATCAGGAGCCATATCGGCGGCTTTTTGATAATCCGCGATCGCGTCTTCCCATTGCCCCAGTCCAGCTTTAGCGTTGCCCCGGTTGTTGTAAGCGGCTGCATCGTTGGGATCAAGCTCTAGCACTCGGTTGTAATCGGCGATCGCCTCCTCCCAGCGTTTCAATCCTTCTAAGGCCGTCCCCCGATTGAGATAAGGATCAGGAGCCGTAGGGGCAAGCTCAATGGCTTTGTTGTAATCGGCGATCGCCTCTTCGAGTTTATTTTGACTCACTCTAGCATTGCCCCGATTGCTCCAAATGGCAGGATTATCAGGCAAAAACTCTAGAATCTCAGTCCAATAGCCTTCTGCAACGGCAAACTCCCCTTCGTTAGTTGCCGTAAACGCCTTGGTGCGCAGATCATTTAACTCTTCAACCCAGGAGGTGAGTTGGGGTTGCTCAATCGGTGGGTCAACAACAGTCGTTGGGGCGGTTGGTGTTGAAGACGGCCCATCGGCGATGGGTTCAGCATAAGCAGGAACCGTAACACCCAGCCAAACGGCGATTGCCAGCACAACTGATAGCAAACACGTCATCATAGCGTCCATTAATTTACCCATGTGACTGTAACCTGTTCTTGTTTGACAATGACCCATTTGACTCGTTTCAAATCTACTGTGGCGCATAAATGGTAGGTGAATTGTTCTAGATACAGATAAAACAATACTCTGCCCTACAGATACCTTAGCTTTGTCAGGGGTTGGGGTGTGCTCTAAAAGCAATGATTTTGGGATAAGAAGGTGCCCTGTGGCGTGAGACATATCCTGATTGAGGACTACCAGAGATTGAATGGCTGTCATGACTCAGTTGATGGGGATAACCCTCACCTTGCCAACCCTACGACAAAAAGGATAGTTGCCCGTCTGGGGGCTGATAGCCCAAGTGTTTCCAGGCCGCAGGAGTCACAATTCTGCCTCTGGGCGATCGCTGTAAGTAGCCAATTTGCAGCAGATAGGGTTCATACACTTCCTCAATAGTTTGAGCATCTTCGCCCGTTGCCGCAGCGATCGTGTCTAGCCCTACTGGTCCTCCCCCAAAATTTTCAATAATTACCGTCAGCATGCGCCGATCAGTCCAATCTAGCCCACAGGGATCAACGTTAAATAGCTCTAGTGCCTCAGCGGCGATCGCCTCTGTCACGCTGCCTGAGGCTTTAACCTCAACATAGTCGCGCACCCGTCTCAATAAACGATTGCCAATTCGAGGAGTGCCCCTAGAGCGACGAGCAATTTCCATTGCTCCTTCAGGATGAACCGGAGTCTTGAGGATTTCTGCGGTACGAAGAATAATTTGGGTTAATTCATCTAGCTCATAAAATCGCAATCGCTGCACCAACCCAAAGCGATCGCGCAAAGGAGAAGTCAGCGCACCCACACGGGTTGTTGCCCCAACCAAGGTAAACCGTTGTAAGGGCAGACTACGAGTTCGAGCACTTTGCCCTTTACCGACGGTGATATCGAGCCGAAAATCTTCCATAGCCGCATACAAAATCTCCTCTGTCACCCGTGGCAAGCGATGAATTTCGTCAATGAACAACACATCACCGGGCTTTAAATTCACTAACAATCCTGCAATGTCACGTGGACGCTCTAAAGCAGGAGCCGTTGTAATTTTGCAATCAACCCCCATCTCTTCTGCCAAAATCAACGACATTGTCGTTTTACCTAACCCTGGTGGCCCATACAACAAGAGATGATCTAGAGTTTCGTTGCGTGCCTTTGCCGCTTGAATGGCAATTCCAAGAACTTCCTTGAGATCCTTTTGCCCAATGTAGTCGGCTAGTCGCTTAGGGCGAAGGCTCTCATCCTGTTTGGTGCTATCTTCAACCGTGGCTTCAGGCTTCAACAACCCCGGTTCTTTAGCCACGCGAGACTTGGCACTCACCTGAGGAAATGTCAAAGCCTCATCGCCGTGCTGGTCAGGTTCTGGAGCAGATTGTTTGGAGGAAATAATTGCCATGATTAACCATCGTACTGAATTTATAGACGCCTGACTGCTCAATAACAACTGAGGATCACGGTAGCCATCCCCTTATTCCTGTTTATCCTTTGAGTGGGAACGTCACAATAGAAGTTGGCGTCTCAACGCTATTAACAACGATTGATTAATTGTGACTGATTGATTGTGACTGAGATAAACACTTTAAAACGTTGAAAGGTTTGGTTATGGTGGCAGGTGATTCAACTACTCCAGATACAAAGATTTCAGAAATAACTTTTGAGGAGGCGATCGCCCTGACTCAAACAATCCTCAATCGGTTAGAGCAGGGGTTGATGTCAGATTCTGAGTTAGAGGAGGCGATCGCGTCTTTGGTAGAAACTGAAAATGGGGCACGGGGATTTTTTGTTACCTATTTGAGTGACCCACGTCCCATTGCAGGTCAATCCACATCACCTGTTCTTCAAGGATTGCAAGCTGCGCCAGAGATTGCCGCAGAGTTATTGGTCAAAAATTTGGCGATGTCATCGGCAATGGCAGTCACCCACCGTCGCAACAATGATGAAAAACTGGCACAGGGGTCAGACCGAGTGCGATCGCGTACACTTGGCCTGATTCAAAACCTTCACTTGTCTGAAATCACCAAACAAGCCCAACAGTTACATGAAAGCACCCTCACAGGTGAAGGAAACTATCAAGGGTTTCTCAAACGGTGGGGTTATGATGCAGAGCAGCGACAGGTGATTCAACGAGCAATGGAAGAAATTATGGCTGACCATCAAGGTTTGGGCAATGTAGGCTCAGACGGCGCAGGCTCAGCCCGTGAAGCGGAGTAAATGCCCGCTAACATGACCCAATTCATAATGTTGATGCTGGCGTCGTAGAGCGTGACATCAAACAGGGCAAACCCAATGCATCCCCAAAAAGCAAAGAGATAGGCCAACACCATGCCACGGTTAGCAGGGGCATGTTTTTGCTGGATTAACCCATGCACAGCTTGATAGCAAATGCATCCTACAAATACTGTCATGGTTACCATCACCGGGATTCCAGCTTCGCTGCCCAACAATAACCAGACATTGTGAGGATGGGCAATATACGGATGGGCTGGATCGATCAACCGCTCTGGATAGAGCAACTTATAGTTGCCCAAACCCCACCCCAAGAGAGGACGCTCACGCATTAAATCTAGGGCGATTTGCCAAACCCCAATTCTAGGGTCATAGGCCACGGCCTCTCCAGTGACCGATCGCCCCCCAATCCCTAACACTGCGGCTCCAAGAGCGATCGCCAGTAGACCAACCATTCCCCCAATCAATACGACTCGTCGAGTGCGTGCCAATAGCGCAAAGACAATGAGTTGAGAGACCGCAATGATCAAGCCATTGCGAGACCCAGAGCAAAAAATTCCAACTAAGTTCAAACCAGTGCCAATATAAAGCAATCGAGGTTGCCAGATAGACCACTCTAATTGGTTTTTGGGATCAGTATGCAGGGTGTTTTCAGATGGTTTTTGAGGGGGTTGAGAGAGGTGTTTTAGAATAAGCCCCAACCCCAATCCTAAAATCATCACTAAATAACTGGCTAACACATTGGGGTGATTAAATGTCACCATAGCTCGCCCAACATGGGGACTCGATCGCAGGTGAGCGATCGCCCCAACAGTTTGCAGCGGCTGTGGCAAAAAAGGTGATTTCAAAACATATTCTACTAGGGCAACGATGTTAATCGGAATCGCACTAATAACCCACCCCAAAGCCAATTTTTCTAAAGTTCCACACTTCTTTAAAAGCGTTGGCAATGCTGTAAAGATCAGAAAAAATGGCAGAAAATTGACCAGTTGCAAAAAGGCTTCACTCTTATTAAATGCAACTATCGAACTGAGGATTAGCAATCCACTAATCATCAACAAAATGTTGCGAGTAAATAAGTCTAAAAGTGCCTCTTTAGAGGTTCTCAAAACATGAATAACGACTGCGAAGACACCACAAAAACTGATGTAATAAAAATACGGCAAAGTCCACAGGCTAAACCGTAATACTGCATCATAAAACCTCTCAGTTCTCTGCGTAGTCTCCATCTGGTTTTAGTAAGCTCCTTCACCCGACATGACAACCCAAAGAGTACGTACCAGAATGTAAACATCCAGCCACACCGACCAATTCTGAACGTAATACGCATCTAAGCCAACCCGTTCTTCATAGGGCAAATTGTTGCGTCCTGAGACTTGCCATAGTCCAGTTAAGCCAGGAGTCACCTTGGTGTAGAGATTAAATTGCTCTCCATACCGCCAAATCTCTTCATCCACGATGGGGCGAGGCCCCACCAGGCTCATCTCTCCCCGCAAAATATTCCACAACTGCGGCAACTCATCGAGGCTAGTCCGTCGCAAAAATCGCCCAATACGGGTAACACGAGGATCATCTCGCAATTTTTGGTCTTGTTCCCACGATTCCCTGAGGTCTGGATGCTCCTCCAAATAATCTTGTAAAACCTTGTCAGCATATTGCACCATTGAGCGAAACTTCCAGGCTTTGAAAGGCTTGCCGTCTTGCCCAATGCGAATTTGTCCATAAAAAATTGGCCCCGGAGAATCGAGGCGAATTAAAACGGCAATGACCGTAATTAGCGGCAGCATCAATATCCCGCCGATCAGAGTTGTAATCAAGTCAATCAAAAACTTGGCGAGGCGTGGCCCCGGCAACAACAACTGCTGGCGAATTTCTAGCCCCAACATGCCACCCATGTCTCTGGCAACAACCCACAAACTTGAAAAGCCAAATAGGTCAGGAATGATCAACAAGTGAGCAAAGGTATGTCCATAACGCTCTAGGAGTTTGAGCAGACGACTACGGGGCACCCCAGGCATAGCAACGATCGCATAAGGAATCTGTCGTTCGCGGGCCACAATTGGGGCTAACTCAACTCCCCCCAAAACAGGCACATCCAACAAAGAACCGTGCTTTTGAGGGTCGTCATCTAGTACTAAAACAGGTTTTAAACCCAAGCTAGGATGTCGTTTGAGGGTACGAATTACCATCTCTCCGGTTTTGCCCGCCCCCAATACAACGACTGGGTAGCCCCACCATTTTTTGTGCCCAAAAAAGTGTCGAACTAGAGCACGCCCCAGTAATACCAGCACGATCGACAGCACCCAAGCCGTCAAAAAAACGCTTCTTGAATAAACCTCTCCCTCTCGTCGAAGAAAAATAGCTGACCCCAAGACGAGATAAATCAAGGTAGTGGACAAACTGATGCGGCGAAACTCGTCTACCGGACTGACCAACACCCCCGGATAAAGCCCAACCGCGGCGTAGGTTAGAACAAATAAGACCAGGAGAGGACACAGTTGTAGATACAGTAATGGGTGAAATTGACCTTCTAACACCAGGCGACTGTAGATGCTCACTAACCCAGCGATCGCCAAAGCCATCAAATCTCCACAGATCATGATGGCAAGGGTTGGTAATGACCGAGTGGAAATGGTTAGTGCCCAGATTGCAGGTCGTAACGTGCGGTTAAGCTGCATTGCGATTGATTACTACTCCTCACGCTATTACTGTAAGTCATCCCCTCGCTGAAATATTGTCCATTTTTGATCAACCAATTCAGCAAATTCGCGTTGAAAGCGATTGATCGAAAATTGCTCTGCATGCGATCGCAGTCGTTCCGTATCAAATGACACGCTCTTTGACTCTAGCCGACGTACCACCTCTATCAAACTTTCTACGGTTTGTTCTCCAAAAAACAGCCCCGTTTTTTCAGGAATCACCGTCTCGGTTGCACCCCCTTTGCCATAGGTAATGACCGGTGCCCCTGCCGCTTGTGCCTCTACTAACGTGATTCCAAAATCCTCGGCAGCAGCATAAACAAAAGCTTTACACCGTTGCATGTAATCTGCCACAACTGAATCGGATTGGGGTTTAAGGAATTGAACATTGGCTCCTGCCATTGCTGTCACCCTCCGCCAGTCGGGTCCGTCTCCCATAACAACCAGCGGCAAGCCTAACTGGGTAAATGCTGTGACAATCAAATCAATTCGCTTATAGGGCACAAAGCGAGACAGCGTAAAATAAAAATCGTCTCGTTGTGACTTTGGATAAAACTGTTCTACCGCAACAGGAGGATAAATCACTTGAGCCGGACGACGATAAGTTTTCCAAATTCGTCGAGCAACATAGTGAGAATTTGCCACAAAGCAATCTACTCGATTGGCACTGGCTACATCCCATAAGCGGATGTAATGCAAAATTAGCTGTGTCAGGACGGCTTTTAAGCCTCGCTGTAGCCCTGCCCCTTGCAAGTAATCGCGTTGCAGGTCCCAGGCATATCGAATCGGGGTATGAACATAACTAATATGAAGCTGATCAGCCCGTGTAATCACTCCTTTTGCCACTGCATGGTGACTAGAGAGAATTAAGTCATACTCCGAGAGGTCGAATTGCTCCACCGCCAGAGGCATCAAAGGCAGATATTGCCGGAACTTAGGATTAGCAAAGGGAAGTCTCTGGATAAAAGAGGTTGTCACCGATTTATGTTGGATAAAGCCCCTCAACTGCTCTGAGAGAAAATCGACCAGGCTATATAAGTCAGCTTCTGGGAATAGTAAGAGCATCTGTTCACAAACACGCTCTGACCCTGCATAGGTAACTAACCACTCATGAACAACAGCTGTTTTCATCGGAGTAGTGCTCTAACTTCCTCGAATTGTGTCAAGTATTTTACATATTGACAGAGTAGAGTATTATCAAGCTTTGAAACGGTAGCTCAGACTAGAACCTCACTAACGAATCAAACGTACATCTGACAGGCACAGAGAATGCAAGGGATAAAGCGATCTAGCATTTTTGGGGACCACCGAAACTTTGAGAACTATCGGGATTTGCTCCGGGTTCTGGTGGAAAAGGAATTAAAAGCACGCTACAAAAACAAGGCTTTAGGCTATTTGTGGTCTGTGGCCAGCCCATTAACTTTTGCCCTTGTTTTCGTCATCGCCTTTGGTGTGATGATGCGAGTTCAAGTACCCAACTATCCCCTCGTCTTGATTGCAGGTCTGTTTCCCTGGCAGTGGATCTCCAACTCCGTTAACAGTTCTCCCCGATTATTTGTCGGCTCAGCAGGACTGATTAAAAAGGTTAACTTTCCTCGAAATATTATTCCCCTTGCCGCTATTATCAACCATCTGATTCACTACGTTCTGTCGCTTCCAGTCATCCTTATATTCATGTTTTTCTACCATGTTCCTTTTACATGGGAATGGCTTTATTTACCTGTCTTGCTAGTGATCCAGTTTGTCATGGCTTATGGAATTACTCTTATCCTGGCATCGCTTAATCTTTTCCTAAGAGATATTGAACGATTAGTCACTGTGGCTATGAATTTGGCATTCTACTTCACGCCAATCATTTATACCAAAGAGATGATTCCACCGGAATATCAAATTTATATGTATGGATTAAATCCCTTTGCTGCATTGATTGTCAGTTGGCGAGATTTATTTCTACATGGTGCAGATATAAAATATGAAATTAATCCAAACCTTTTACTCATTGCTGCTGCTTATGCCATTGTTTTTTTAGTCATTGGTCAATTGATTTATAAGAAACTTGAGTGGAAGTTTGCAGAAGTTGTATGAGAGATCCCATTGTTGCATTTGATAACGTTAGTAAATACTACCCGCTCTATCGCCAAATTCGAGGAGTCAAAAATTTTCTCTTTAACTTCTCTGAAAACGTGAGTGTATTAAAAAATGAGCGATTTGAGGCACTGAGAGACATTTCGTTTGAGGTCTATCGCGGAGAAAATTTTGGCATTATTGGCAATAACGGGGCTGGTAAGAGCACCACTCTCGGTTTGATTGCAGGCGTATTGGCACCTAACCAGGGGCGAGTGACTGTCAATGGCAGAATTTCTCCATTGCTCTCGTTAGGTGCAGGCTTTCATCAAGATTTAGAAGGCAGAGAAAACATCATTCTCAACGGAGTTTTGATGGGGCTAACACGACGTGAAATTTTGAAAAAGATGGATGAGATTATTGAGTTCTCTGAATTGGGAGAGTTCATCGATCGCCCTATTCGCGTTTACTCTAGTGGTATGTTAGCCCGACTAGGGTTTTCTATCGTTGCTCATCTTGACCCCGAAATTCTGTTGATTGATGAGGTGTTAGGAGTAGGAGACATTCGCTTTCAAAAGAAATGTGTTGAAAAAATGATGACTTTCCAGGATAGTCATGTAACGATGATTATTGTTTCTCATTCCATCGCTAGTGTGGCTAAAATCTGCGATCGCGTGATGTGGATTGAGAACCATACGGTTAAAATGATTGGCAATCCAATGGAGATTGCAGAGAAGTATTGCAAAGCATCAGGTGTTGAGATTGATCTGGGTAGCAATGCCAATGTTACAGTGTCTAATTCATCGCTGTAGCCATAATTTTTGTGGATGTGAGAGACAGATTTGTAGGTTATGAAGGACTTTCCAGCACAGTACGATTTGCAGGCTGAAGACGTTTTATATTTTCCTCATATCCCTAAGACGGCAGGGATGACCTTTAGAACTATCCTTGAAGATCAATTTTGCAGTAGTGATATTTGCCCTGCTACACTCAATGCTCAACTCAAGGGCTATACTCAAGCCGACTATGAGAAATATCGATTATTTAGAGGACACATAAACTACGTCGATATCCCTCAAATTCTATCTCATAAACATCTTTTACTAGTCACTGTCTTACGAGAACCCATTGCTCGGGTTATTTCCCATTACGAATACATCCGGAGGATGCCGGGTGACCCACACTATGGTTTGGTAAAAGACATGACCCTTGAAGAGTTTGCTCAAGGGATGCCGGTTGGACGATTAGGCAAAAACGCTCAAACCTATTACATTGCAAAACTAGCTCAGTTTGACTTAAATCATTTGTCACCTGATGAGGCACTGGCTCTGGCTAAAAAGCAACTTGATAGTTTGGCTTTTATCGGTATTCTAGAGCGATTTCAAGACTCTCTATTTCTGTTGTCTTATATTTTTGGTTGGAATCCAATTATCAATAGTCGCCGTGAAAACGTTGCGAAAGATAAAAAACCTAAGGAAGAGATTCCTGCTAGCACCCTTGAAGCTATCAAACAAAACTGTCTTTTAGATGTTGAGTTATATCAATATGCTAAGGAATTGTTTGAGATCCGTTTTACACAGATGCAGCAAGATCTGCTATCAAAATATGGCTCTCTGGTTGAGGCTCAACTCTCTGTAGATCCAATGCCGATTCAGATCACGAAAGAGTTACTTGAAAGACATGCCGAGCAACGGTTTCTTAAGCTGAATCCTGCCATTTCTAGTTCCTTAGGTTATGACTTTATTGACCCGTTAAGAGGAACAGGTTGGCATCGACGGGAGACTTTAAACGAACATTCTGGCTATCGCTGGATTGGCCCTGAACCTATGTCAACTCTGGATTTTCCAATCTCATCTGATGAGGATGTTGTTGTAGAGATCAAGACCATTTGTAATTATGCGATTACTCAAGATGTTGCAGATAGTTTGACGCTTGATGTCAATGGTTATCCAATTCCATTGGAGATTTTATATAGCGATCGCGGCTCTAGTGTGCGGTGGTTTCGAGGTGTCATTCCAAAAATTGCCCTTGATAATGGTCGCGTCTTTTCTCAATTTACGTTTCAAGTTAATCGAGTTGTTCCCTTTACAGAAGTCAATCCTCTGAATCCTGATCCAAGAGAGGTTGGTTTAGCTATTAACACTCTAAAAATCTTTCCTGTTCATGCTGCAAAACTTGAAAGTGCAGCTCTTTCTGTCTTTGATCTGAAATCGTGGAGCGATGTCGCAAACTTTGTAGAAAAGCATCTTGAGCCAGGGGACAAGATTGCAGCTCCACTTGTTTTTCAATTGAAATTACCTGGAGAAGTTTTAGATTATCAAACCGCTTTTTCAAAGAAGGTTGATTTTCAATGGCTTATTCTTTATAAGGGAACCATTGAAAACCTCAATTCAATTCTGTTTAACTTACTTCTACACAGATTCTCTCCAGTTTTTGCAGATGGCAATTTTGTGGTTTTTGTTAGACAGAAAAAGCTGCCAAAACTATCATTTTTGGCTTTGCATGTCAGAGCACTATATGAAGATAGAATTAAAGTGCCCATCAAGCTCTATCTCATTCGTCAGTTAAAACAAATTAAAAGCTTTTTTGTTCGCTCTTCAACACAGGTAGAAATTGAGAGTTAAAGTGTGAACCCTGCAAATGGACAATTACTCATTAATTTGTCCTTTATGGGTCTTAAACCCACAGGATTAACGACCTATGCTGCTAATTTAATTCCTTCACTTGCTGTTTCTCAAGCAACCTTACTTGCCTCTTGTCATCACCACTTTGCAGACAGTCAAAGAGAGTTTTCTTATTACACTATTCCAGAGAATCTCACCTCAGAATACGGTAGTAAAGGGCACCTAAGACGCCTACTGTGGACACAGTTTCAGCTGCCACGCCTCTATCAAAAATTGCGATCGCCTCTCCTATTCTCCCCTATTCCTGAGGCTCCTCTCTTCTCCAATTGCCGTTTTGTGGTGATGGTGCATGACCTGATTCCACTCCACTTTTCAGCGTGGAAATCACCCTTAAAATACTATTTTCAATACTATGTACCGCTTGTTTTAAAACAGGCAACTCACATTATTTGTAATTCTCAGGCGACTGCCCAAGACATGGTTGATTTTTACAATATTCCAGCTAAAAAAATAACATCGATTTTATTGGCTCATGATGCCAATCATTTTCAGTTTCTAGATTTACCGACCCAAAATTACTTCATCTACATTGGGCGGAGCGATCCTTATAAGAATTTACAGCGTTCCTTGCAAGCCTTTGCCCGATTACCTCAACAACAGTACGAATTTTTGATTGTTGGTTCTCTTGATCCTCGATATACACCTGGTTTGAAGATATTAGTCGATGAGCTAGGCATCACATCGCAGGTCAGATTTTTAGATTACGTTCCTTATGCAGACTTGCCAACATTGATCAACCAAGCGATCGCCCTTGTATTTCCCAGCCTATGGGAAGGCTTTGGATTGCCGGTGTTAGAGGCAATGGCGTGTGGAACACCAGTCATCACGTCTAATCTGGCATCTATGCCAGAGGTGGCCGGGGAAGCGGCTATCCTGGTCGATCCGTATAACGAAGCCGAGATTGCTAACGCTATGCAGGCGATCGCAACCGATGGGCAGATGCGATCGCATTTGCGTCAGGCAGGGTTGGCACGCGCCAGTCAATTTAGCTGGACCAAAACAGCCACCCAAACCGCTCAAGTGTTGCAAGCCTACTTCTAGCGACCAATCAACTACTTAGCCCAGTTTTAGTCCAGTTATCGTTGCCACATCACCAGCAAAACGCCGCCAATGATAAACCCTAGACCAACAATTCGAGTTGGTGGGATGGCTTCCTTAAAAAAGAAATAGCCCATCAAGACAGTAAAGATGTAGACCAGGGCAATCGAAGGCCCTGCAATGCTCAACTTCACTCGCGTGAGCAATAGGATGTATGCCATTGCACCCAACCCATAGCAAGCTAGACCCGCTATCAGTTCAGGAGTTGTCGCAATGCTGAGAATGTGACTCACGGCATTGCTGGGTGTTGCTCTGCCTAATCTTAATGCACCCGCTTTGAGAAAGAACTGTCCTGAAACACTTGCCATGATGGACATTAAGAATAAGAAAAATTCTTGTGGCGTCACAAAAAAGCCCTCGCAGCATTGCAATCCTTGGGATCAGTCTCTTAGTTTACAGCCAGTTTGGCTATTACCAGAGCTACAATCAACACGGAATTAAATTCAAGACTTCTAGTATAAGATTTCTCGTGTAAAGTTCTATGACAAGTACAGTTCAATCTAGATATACTTCTGAAGAAATTTCAGTCTGGTTGCGGGGGCTATTGACCATTGCTTGGGCAGATGGACATTTCGACGATGAAGAGAAAGAGCTAATTGCCAATTTGACGAGTGAACTGACTACCCAATCTAGATTGGAGTCTTTAGAACCGATTACTCCAGCAGAACTGGGAGCCACCTTTAGTCACGATGCCCAAACAGCAGAAAATTTTCTTAGAACGGCAGTGATGGTGGCGATCGCAGATGGAACTTTCTCTCAATCTGAAGATGATATCCTTCAACAATTTTGTGTGGCGTTAGGGCAACAACCCAAAGTGTTAGAGTCGCTGCGTCAAGTGCTATGTCCTACCCCTCAATCTAGCCAGACAGAGGTGACTCACCCCTCAACTCTGGCAAACGCCGAGCATAACCACGAACAACATGCAGAAATTCTCCACCCGCTCAAGGAATGGCTTGATCACTTAGAAGTGCATGATCCTAAAGTAGCCCGCTTCCTGTGCAAGATGATTCCGTCTCAGTGTCCTTTTGAGCGAGATGTCAACCTATTTGGGCGCAAACTCCTCCACATTCCTCCCATGTGCAAGCTCAACCCAATGTATGAGCAACTAGTGAGTTTGCGCTTTCGGGCATTGTCTTACTTAGCAGACGAATGTGGAGAAGATGTCACGCCCTATTGTTAGGTCATATTGTTAGAAGAGGTTGGGGAGTACAATCCCCATCACTCGCCCTCTGGATAAATCAAGATCTTTAATGTCTCTGGAGTGGGCGCAGTGGCACGATCAACAGCCGCTGATAGATCTTTGAGAGCATAGCGATCGCTCACCAGGGCATCAACATCAATGCGTTTGTTAAACACAATATCAGCGGCTAAAGCCTGTACTCGGTAAGAAGAACTGTAACTACCCATCAAGTCAATTTCCCTGCGATAGAGAATATTGGGATTGATAGGAATCTCTAACTCATCAGGAAACTCAGCAAAGAAGAGAATTTTGCCCCCTTTGCGAGTGCAATCCAAGGCTTGAAAGAAGGCTTTGTCACTGGGAACAGCCAGCAACGTTGTGTCTGCCCCAATCCCTTGTGTCATCGCCTGAATCTTGGCCGCTAAATCGGGGTCACGCGCATCAAATGCGGCTTCGGCACCCACACGACGGGCTTTTTCAAGGCGAGAGGGAAGGAGGTCGGTGGCGATCGCCTTTGCCCCAAAATATTTCACTAGCATAATGAACATCAGCCCAATAGGGCCTGCCCCGGTGATTAGCACCGTTTCTCCGGGAGCGACCTGAGCCTTGCGAACCGCTTTTAAGCAGCAATTAGTCGGCTCTACAAAACTGGCTTGCTCAAACGTCACATCATCAGGAATAGGGATTAATCCGCCATTCTGAACGATGTGCCCCGGCACCTTGACATAGTCTGCAAAACCACCTCCGCTGGGCGCAAAACCCGCTGTTGTGGTGATGTTTTTATAGACATCGCACATTGAAAAGTTTTCATTTAGACAATAGGCACAGCGCATACAGGGAATGTGGTGAAGCACAACGACCCGCTGCCCAACTTGCCAATTTTGCACTTCATCGCCGACTGCTGAAATCACTCCAGCCGTTTCGTGCCCAAAAATGCGGGGCGGTTCATACAAGGGATAGCGAATTTTTTTGATATCTGACTGACACAATCCGACTACTCGCACTTGCACCAACACCTCATCTGAGGCGAGGGCTGGCATGGGCACCTCTTCGTAGCTAAGTTGATTAACACCTCGAAACACCTGCGCTTTCATGAGATACCTCTTTCAGTTAGAACGAACACCGATTGCCATAGATTTCAGGGAATTTTCAACCCCTGTCAGAGCGTTTCACGAAATGCCCTACCCAAGCATCTACCACAAACACGAATCAAGTTGGCATAAAATTCATTTCCAATCATAAGAAAACCGAGGATGCATCCCTGCACCCCCGGCATTATCAACCACAATTGTCAGTACAGCCTTTTATTCTGCAAGGCTGACTAGTTCTTTAACGTCAGTGCCTAACACTACAGGAGCCTTAAAAACCGGGGTGTTGAGGTTTAAGGGCTGTTGAGCCAAGGTCGGCAATACAGTCTGCAAATGAGAGGCAACTTCAACGGTTTTCACGTCATAGGTTTGAGTCGCCAATTTGGGATAGATGCCGATACCAATGATGGGAATCAGCAAACACATAGCGATAAAGGCTTCACGAGGTTTAGCATCCGTGATTCTAAACTCCGTTGTCCATTGGCTGTTGGCTGCACCATAAAACACACGACGCAACATCGACAGCAGGTAGATGGGTGAGAGCAGAACCCCAACTGCCGCTAATACGATGATCACGACCTTAAAGGAATCGCTATAGGCATCGCTGGTGCTAAAGCCCAGAAACACCGTTAATTCACTGACAAAACCGCTCATCCCTGGCAAGGCTAGAGATGCCATTGAGCCTGCTGTAAAGAGTGCAAACACAGTTGGCATCTGCTTTGCCATGCCACCCAACTGGTTCATTGAGAGGGTATGAGTGCGATCGTATGCCACACCTGTGAGGAAGAACAGGGTCGCTGCAATCATGCCGTGAGACACCATCTGTAAGACTGCACCACTCATGCCCAGCGTCGTGTAAGAGGCAATACCTAGAAGCACAAACCCCATGTGGGCGATCGACGAGTAAGCTAAGCGTCGCTTTAAGTTGTCTTGGGCAAAGGCAGTCAGAGAGGCGTAAATGATGTTGACGACACCGAGTACTGCCAGCACAGGAGCAAAGTAAATGTGGGCGTTAGGTAGCATCTCAATGTTGAAGCGGATCAGGGCATACCCTGCCATCTTAAGCAGCACCCCTGCCAAAATCATTGAGACGGGTGCAGGTGCTTCACTGTGGGCATCAGGCAACCAGGTGTGGAGTGGGAAGATGGGCAACTTTACCCCAAACGCCACCAAAAAAGCTGCATACATCAGCAACTCAAACCCAAGCGAGTAATGCTTTAGCCCCAACTCTGTAATATCGAGCGTGACATGGTCGCCGTAAAAGGCCATCGCCAACGCTGCAACCAGGATGAAGATCGAGGCGGCAGCCGTGTAGAGAATGAACTTAGTGGCTGCATAGAGGCGTTTTTGTCCACCCCAGTTGGCAATTAATAGATAAACGGGAACCAACTCTAACTCCCACATCAAGAAAAAGAGCAGGATGTCTTGAGCCAGGAAGACCCCAATCTGAGCACTATACATCACCAGCATCAAGACGTAAAAAAGGCGAGGCTTATCGGTCACTCGCCAAGATGCAAAGATAGCTAGGGTGGTTATCAACCCGGTCAAAATCACCAGGGGCATGGACAACCCATCCACTGCAAGAGACCAGTGCAAACCGATCTGAGGCATCCAGTCATAAGACTCGACTAATTGATAGGTGGGGTTTTGCAAATCGTAGTGCTTCCAAAAGGTGTAGAGGATGAAAGCAAACTCAGCGATCGCCACACTCAACGCATACCAACGAACAGTTTTACCTTCTTTGTCAGGCAGCAGAGGAATGGGTAAAGCTGCCACTAGAGGAAAGAGAATCAGGGCTGTTAGCCACGGAAAATGAGTACTCATGATTGAGAGCCTACCCAAACGTTTGTGGATGAAGGGATTAAAGGTTACTAAATCAATATCGGGAGAGTAACCTGCACTCAGTCTGTGAAAAAGTAAGAAGCGCACCGCATCGGAAGTTGGGAGGCTAGAAGGTAAGAAGCACTAGTGAAGTGGGCGACACGTAGTTGGGGGAATACAAATAAAAAAGATGTAGTCCAGTGATTCAGAAGTCTTTAACCTTCGCTCTCCTAAAATTGCTTGACAGACCGAGCCAAGAAAAGAAGTTTTTAGTAAGGATTTGTACTTACTAACCTAAGATACCCCAATTTGTTAAGTTTGTTTAACCTTTTCACCCAGTTTATGACAAAGTTTTAATGAAAATTTTCGATAATCTACAATAGGGAAATGTTTGAATAAGCATTTATGCTTATCGAACCCATGGATTTTTGCCGATTCCTTAGGTGCTGTCTTTGCAAACTCAAATCCCGAGATCCCTTTTCTGTCTAGCTCTGATGTTGATCTAGGGGATTTATCTTAATATCCCTCCTCTGTAATATTTTGTTGCAAAAAAGTGATTGCACACTTTTGACCATTTCATGACGTTTTTCGGGTCGGGGTAAAGGCGTCAAGGGAGAACTAAACCCCCTCGGCACTCAGCATTTCTGATATAGCCCGCGCTCAGCCTTGATAGATTGACGATTAACTTATGGCGATTTTTAAGCCCAACTGCCTCACAATAAACGGATGGGCTTTATTTCAAAGGGTGATCATGGGCGGTTTACAACCAGAACGGCTACAGAATTACATCAACGGACAATGGCAAACCTCGATCGCAACTGACTATCTAGATGTGATCAATCCAGCGACTAATGAGGTGTTGAGCCAAGTTCCTATTTCTCCTACCAGTGAAATTGATCAGGCTGCACAGGCAGCGGCGATCGCCTTTAAAGCTTGGCGGCGAGTCCCTCCTACAGACCGAGTGCAATATCTGTTTAAGTTGAAGGGGTTGCTCGAAACCAACCTGGATGATCTGGCACGAACAATCACATTGGAGTGTGGCAAAACTTTTGCTGAGGCGAAAGCGGAGATGCAACGAGGCATCGAAAATGTGGAAGTGGCGTGTGGCATTCCGATTTTGATGCAGGGCTATAATTCCGAAGATATTGCCAGGGGCATCGACGAAATTATGATTCGGCAACCGTTAGGGGTCGCTGCCGCGATCGCCCCTTTCAACTTTCCGGGTATGATTCCCTTCTGGTTTTTGCCCTACGCGATCGCATGTGGCAACACCTATATTGTCAAGCCTTCTGAAAAAGTGCCCCTGACCATGTACAAAGTGTTTCAACTGCTAGAGCAAACGGGATTGCCTGCCGGAGTGGTGAACTTGGTGAACGGATCTAAAGAAGCCGTAGACGCCATTCTCGATCATCCGGTGATTCGCGCGATCAGCTTTGTCGGCTCTAGCCCCGTTGCTCGCTACGTTTACAGTCGTGCAGCCGCCAATGGCAAGCGGGTGCAGTGTCAGGGAGGAGCCAAAAATCCGATTATCGTGCTACCGGATGCTGATCTGGAAACCACTACTCGCATCACGATGGATAGTGCCTTTGGTTGCGCTGGACAGCGATGTTTGGCGGCGTCGTTAATGGTGACGGTGGGACAAGCCAAGGAACCCTTTACAGAAGCGATCGCCGAAGCAGCCAAAGCGAGAGTTGTGGGGTTTGGGTTGGAGGACGGTGTGCAAATGGGACCCGTGATCAATCATCCTAGTCGCGATCGCATTGAAGGATTGATTCAACGGGGCATCGATCAGGGAGCTAAACCCTTAGTTGACGGTCGCCAACCTAAAATTTCTGGCTACGAACAGGGCAGTTTCGTGCGTCCCACGCTGTTGCAAGATGTGCCCCCCGATAGTGAGATTGCTCGTACCGAGATTTTTGGTCCGGTGTTGGGGTTGATGCATGTCAACACGATTGATGAGGCGATCGCTCTGGTCAATCGAGGCGTGTGGGGTAATATGGCGTGTCTGTTTACTAGTAGTGGAGCCGCAGCCCGCAAGTTTCGCTATGAAGCTGAGGCAGGTAACATCGGCATCAACATTGGCGTTGCCGCCCCAATGGCATTCTTTCCCTTTAGTGGTTGGAAAGACAGCTTCTTTGGCGATCTGCATGGACAAGGCGCACATGCGATCGAGTTCTTTACTCAAACTAAAGTCGTTGTAGAACGCTGGTTTAGCGATTGGACAAGACAGTTTTAGGCAAGATAGAAAAAAGAAGAATCAAGAGAGAAACCAGGCAAGATTCAACACTTCTTGGTTGCTTGAAGAGCTACACAATGAGCTGGGTAACAGCGTTCTTCTTATGCTTAGTTTGGATGAACTTTATGGCGAGAATGGAGAAGAAGTTGAAAGCATTATCGTGTTAAATAGCATCAACTCTTGACTGAATACATTAGTATGCAGACAAAGCTCATAGAACCGAAAAAATGCTGAATAAAATCAGTACATTCTCTGAGTAGAGGTTAATATTCAAGAATCTAAATCTGCCTAATATCTCAATTTTCCAAATGGGGTGAAAAAATCATTCTAATTGGGTTCCACAGGGATGTTAGGCTGCAAAAATCTATCTAATAATATTGTTCGACCGCTAGATTGTCTGTAGGGGCAATGCATTGAGAGTTTGCCTGTTGGAGTCTTAGGAGGAAGTAGTTTGAAGCTGTTTTCAAGGTATTGTTGCTGTTTAAATGTCAGTTTAGATTTGCGATTAACTAGTAAATGCTCAATTTATGGGATCAAGTTCGTAATGACTTAATTTGGGATGGCTCTTTGCGAGATATCTATGTTAAGGGGACGACATTAGATGATTGGAATCAGTTTTTAAGTGTTATCAGAGAAACGGCACAGTACCAATATTTTGTTGATGGTCAACCCACGCTACTTCCATCAATGGCAGTTAATATCTTCTCAATACAAGAGCAGACAAAACTTTTATCAATTTGGGTAGGAGGAGTGCAATTAAATTGTCATTTCTTTGCTGAAAAAGAGATTGAGCTAGATCTAGATCCTCAGCAAATAACGAGCGAAGAGAGTTTTAATGCGCTCAGGCAGTTTATGGAACAGCTGGCTGATGCCCTTCAACATCTAATCCTATTAACGCCTGAAGATCTTAGTGAATACCCAATTGCAAAATATGAACCAGAGCTACAATGTTGGCATTATTTCCCAGCAGCTTGAAGCGTAGATACAATGGATGAAGGTGGAACTTTCAGCGAGCAGTCGAACACTGCGTTGGAACGGCGGAATATAGGCGATCGGTTATGATGCTGAGGTTGCTTATCGCCGCTCAACTACGACGTTAGCCTATTGATTCCTTGATTAGGAGTGCAAATGTAGGTAGTCCTCTAAAAATAATGATTTTTGAGTAAGGGTATGTCACGCTCCGCGCGACATACCCTTACTTGTTTAGGACTAACAAATGTAAAGCTATCTGTGGGTATTCAATACCAAATTGCCGTCAGATTGCCTTCAGGAGAGAGATTATTCTAGGTTTCGCTAAAAAACAGAGACATTAATTGATTACTTGTCAAAGAATAGTTACAAAAGAAGTGATAGCATTGTGCGCTGTGAAATGATGAAATTGTAAGCTTTAACCTCCAATTTACTGATTAGCTGAGAAGCTTACGGGAGGTAGATCATGCAGGTTATTTCAAAGCTATACAATACCCCTACCGAAAGGCATATTTCATTAGGTAGGGGTTATGAGGTGTTCTTGTTGTAGATCCGATCTCAGTAGATGAGCTACTTTCTCAGCGTGAGCGAATTCAGGAGCAGATTCTTGAGGCGGTTGAAGAGCAAATTCAGGTTTGGGGATGGCACCTTGATTCGGTTCGTTTGCAGGGCATTGAATTGCCTGAAGATCTGAAACGGATGATGTCGCGTTAAGCTTCGGCTGAACGGGAAAAACGAGCCACAATTACCAAGGCACAAGGTGACGAACTAGCAGCAGAGAACTTAACGCAAGCTGCTGTATTAATGAAGAATAATCCGGTAGCCCTAGAACTGCGGACATTGTAAACGATTAATGGTTTGGGATCTTTTTTCTGAGAATTTAATTTGCAAGTTGAGTTACTGAGTTCTCTAGTCATCGCTTCATTTGATTTCTTAATTGCCGGAGGAATCGACTATGCTGAATGGGCAACAAATCCCAGCTAAGCTCCGTAGACGAATCAGTAGGGAGCTTGAAGATGGCGAATTCATAAAATGGATTGAGCAACCCCTCCCTCGCTTTTTCACGCTTCAATCATTAACCTATTTCTTTTTTGGTATTCCCTGGACTGCCTTTGCTATTTTTTGGATGTATGGAGCAGTGGGATTTAAGATCTCAGCTTTGCATGAAGGTATAAAATTTGAGCACTTATTTGCTCTTTTTGGAGTACCTTTCGTTCTTATTGGCTTTTGGATGCTTATCAGCCCACTCCGAGAATGGCTCAAGGCATTTCGGACAGTATACTTAATTACTGATAAACGAGCAATCTCAATTGAAAGTGGTTGGTTTACAACCATTAGAAACTATGCACCTGCTCAACTCAAAGACTTGTATCGCAAGGAAAGAGGAAATGACACGGGTGATGTTGTGATTACGACTCGCCTGCACAGGAGTAGCGAAGGTAATTCATGGACTGAGGAAATAGGATTCCTGAATGTTCGTAATCCCAGGGAAGTCGAGAGATTGCTGCAACAATTAGCTCATACAGAAGCCTAACAATATGCCCATGCACGCCGACCGTTGAGAGATTATCGGTTAGATGTTCGAGGTTGTCTGCGACGAGTGATGGGCATCGTTGGGCTGCTGAGACGGTCGGTGAGGACAGTTCTGGTAGGCTATTTGTAAGGTATTTGGTTTAGGGTTTGCAGAACAGATAGCAAAGCTAGCTCACGGTCACAGATAATGCCACAAGCACTTCTCAACCAAATTCTTAACCCGTTGCAGGCACTGGAGCTATCTGAGCTATAGCAGCTTAGCCAGGTAATCCAAAGCTATTTGAAAGACAACGAAACGTCTGCAAAGCAAGCAGCATTCCATCAAGCATTAGTAGGAGCTAGTCTGGTTCGGCAAATTATAGCTTTGGTCAGAAAGCTTAAGGCAAAGGCAATGGCTCAAATCCTGATGTTGGGAAAGCTTTCTGACTCGCCTCCGCCCCATTGAATGTAGCTACGGCTATAAGAACCCAAAGTTTGAAGGGAGTACCCCAAAATCCGTTTAAATTGGTATTAGTTTTTTAGGCAAAGTTAAATCAAGGACTATTCGGTTTATAACGTTGGATGGAATGATCTAGCGTAAGTGTCAGTTGCAAGATGACTGACTCTTACCTCAACCATTGAGCTGTTTTTAAACCAATGCTGGTTCAGGAATGACTCCTTTCATCCGGCTGAGGTAATCGATCAAGCTATCTAACTGCTGCTCGGCTTTGAGTATGCCCAATCCCCTCACGGTTACTTTGCCAGTTGTATAAACAAAGCGCGATCGCAGATATTCAGGTAGGTTTTCTTTGAGCAGGTTCCAGGCGGGTTCCTCCATTGGGGTTTCGAGCACAATGTGTTGTTTGTTTTCGGGTTTAATGCGGCTAAAGCCGAGGGGTTTGGCTACTTGTTTCAGTTCCACTACGCGCAGCAGTTGTTGTGCAGCCACAGGAATTGTGCCATAGCGATCGCTCCAGTCGGCAGCAATTTGAGTTAACTCTTGCTTGGTTTGGGCTAAGGCAACGGCGCGATAAGCACTCATCTTTTGGTCGAGGTCGGGGATGTAATCGGCTGGAATGAATGCTGTGAGGTTGAGGTCAATTTGGGTGTCATCCACTTGAGGAATTTCTTGACCACGAATCTCTTTGATGGCATCCTCCAGCATTTCCATGTACAGGTCAAAGCCGATCGCATCCATCTGTCCAGATTGTTCGGCTCCAAGCAAATTGCCGACGCCCCGAATTTCCATATCACGCACCGCTAATTGGTAGCCTGACCCCAGTTGGGTAAATTCTTGAATAGCGCGTAACCGTTGCCGCGCTGCTTCTGACAGTTGGCTTTGACGGGGATAAAACAACCAGGCGTGGGCTTGAATTCCGGCACGACCGACTCGACCGCGTAACTGATAGAGCTGAGACAACCCAAACTTTTGGGCGTCTTCGATCAAGATCGTGTTAACACGGGGAATATCTAACCCCGACTCAATGATGGTGGTGCATAGAAGGATCTCTGCCTCACCGTTGCTAAAGGTGAGCATGGTGGCTTCGAGTTCGCCTTCAGGCATTTGACCGTGGGCGATCGCCAACCGCGCACTGGGAATCATCTCACGCAGCAGACCTGCTGTTTCCTCAATGCCCTCGACTCTGGGGACGACATAGAACACCTGTCCACCCCGATCGAGTTCTTGGCGAATTGCCGTCCGAATCATTTCGGGGTCAAAAGGTGCCAAATGGGTTTTGATGGGGCGACGTGAGGGTGGGGGTGTCGTGATCAGGCTCATCTCCCGCACTCCAGACAACGCCATATAAAGGGTTCGAGGAATTGGGGTGGCACTCAGGGTCAAGACATCCACTTGAGTTTTCAGAGTTTTAATTTTTTCTTTCTGGTTCACCCCAAACCGCTGTTCCTCATCGACGACAAGCAAGCCCAGTTCTTTAAAAACAACGCCTTTGCCTAAAAGCTGATGCGTTCCCACCACTACATCCAGTTCGCCAGTGGACAGGCGTTGTTGAATCTCTTTGCGTTCTTCGGCACTGCGAAATCGGTTCAACAGACCCACCTGAATGGGATAGGGAGCGAACCTTTCTTTTAAGGTGTGATAGTGTTGTTGCGTCAAGATGGTGGTTGGGGCGAGCAAAGCCACCTGTTTACCAGCGGTGACGGCTTTAAAAATAGCGCGAATTGCGACTTCGGTTTTGCCAAAACCCACATCCCCACAGACGAGCCGATCCATCGGGCGATCGCTCTCCATGTCTCGCTTCACATCCTGCACGGCCTTGAGTTGATCTGTTGTGGGTTGATAGGGAAAAGAATCCTCCATTTCTTCTTGCCAGGGCATGTCTATGGGATAGGCATAGCCCTGCTGCTGTGCCCGTTGGGCATAGAGTTGCAACAAGTCAAAGGCAACTTTTTTAACCGCTTTGCGAACTTTGCTCTTGGTTTTCTCCCAGGCTTTGCTCGACATTTTGTTGAGTTCAGGGGCGACATCGCCTGCCCCCCGAAACCGCGATAGCGAACTGAGTTGATCGGCTGCGACACGCAACAAACCATCGGCATATTGCAGCACCAGATATTCGCGAGTCTCGTAGTTGATGGTCAGACTTTCGAGTTTGAGAAATCGCCCAACCCCATGATTTTTGTGAACGACATAGTCTCCCGGTTGCAGCTTGTTGGGGTCAACTTGCTTAGAAGCCGCACGCCGCCGCTTACGGACGTAGTTGGGGGTGGCGAGGGAGTGTTGCCCAAAAAACTCACGATCGGTGACGATGACCAACCGAAACGTCGGCAGAATGAACCCTTCTAACTCTGCCAGACCCGAATATTTGACCGCAACGGGAACCCGCTGAGATTGCAATTTCTCAATTGCTGGATAGTCACGAGGATTGGGTACAAATTGAGCTGAGCAGTCGTGTTCCTGCAACAGCGACACTGAGCGAGAAGGTTGGGCTGACACTAACCAAATTGAAAAACCGCGATCGCGCTCTCCTCGAATGGTCTCTGCCAACTTGCCAAATTGATGGGGAGTCGCAGGTACGGGACGACTAGACAGATTCAACCCTTCACGTTCTTCTGCCAGTTCCGATAGATAAATGCGCTCAAACCTCTCGGCTGCAATCAGAGATTCATCAAAGCGGCGATGGGTTTTAGCAAAAGCAGTCGCTAATCCTGTGGAGACATCTTGCCAGTGGTCTTCAGCGTGTTCAAACCAGCGATCGCTATGGGCGCGACATTGTTCTTCTTCGTCGATCGCCACCACTGTATTACCGGGCAAGTAATCTAACAACGAGGCAGGTTGCTCAAAGGCGAGTCCTAGAAAGCGTCGCATTCCCTCTGGCATCTGCCCTGCTTCAAGCCGCTCTAACTCTTCTGGAGAGAGATAAGGACGCAAAGCATCTAGACGAGCCGCAGCAGTATCACCCAGTCCCTGCAACACCATTGGGGCAAAGTTAGTCGTTGTCAACACCAACCGTTGAATGCTATCGAGCGATCGCTGAGTCGCCGGATCAAACTCACGCAGGTGCTCCAGATCATCGCCAAATAGCTCCAGGCGCACAGGCAACTCGGATGCCACTGGAAACACATCAATAATGTCTCCCCGACGGCTCCACTGTCCCTCTGTTTCCACGAGCGACACCCGCTCGTAACCCAGATTGGCTAACTGGCGACTAAAGTCTTCCAGGTTTAACTCCATGCCTCGTTGCAGCGTCAGGCAATAGGGGCGAAACACCTCTGGTGGTGGCAAATGGGTCTGGAGGGCGCGTTCTGTGGCGACGATCGCCAAGCCAGCAGAGGCACTAGCGATCGGTTTTCCGGATTCTGCCATCTGCAAGTCTGCCAGCACTTGCAATTGTCCCCAGGTCATCTCAGATTCTGGGTCAAACGGTTCATAGGGTGACGACTCTGAAGTTGGGTAAAAGTGAACTGTATGCCAACCCATTGCCTCTAGTTGGGCGGCCCACCGCCCTGCCTCTTCTAGCGTGGCCGTAATCACCAACAAGTTGCGCTGTTCGGTCTGCGCCAGGGTTGAGGCGACTAACCCCTTGGGGATGCGAGCGATGCCATTGAGCTTGAGAAACTGCTGCTGATGGAGTTTGGTCAGCAGTTCATGAGTCAGGGGCGATCGCCCCAGAGCACGGGTAACAGAAGAAAAAGCCATAGGTTCCAGGGCACCACAAGGAGACGGGACTGTAGCAAACGACTCGTTTACCTATCTTTACTATTCTAAGTACTGTTCTTCACAGATAGGGTTCGGAAATAAAACCAGGGGGTTTTGGGAGCCCCAACGAAGCCCCTGCCCCGGAATTGTGCTGTATGGAGGAGCTGGGTCAGATTTATATTCTTAAACCATTTTTAATACTTCTTGCACCTGCTATTCTAAAGATCACAATTCTAGACTCATGAATGTGAATACTTTTCAGTCTAATTTGAGACCATTCCAGGTGCTGGATGAAATGTCCTCTGTTGCTCATAAACTGCCAACGCAGAATGAGGGGTGGGTATCGTTTGAACAGATGTTGCAACGACTCCATAAAGACGGCATTTATGTTCATGCTGATCAATTAGCAGAATTTCTCTTATTGCATGGGTTGCCTGTGCATTTGCGATATGTTCCGGCTCGGTTGCATGAAAAAGCAACTCAAATCAATCAGAACTATCAGGGAGATATGGCACAACTCATTGAGGAATGGGATAGTCCCTATTAGTCGATCGGGTTTGAGGATAGAGATGACACAAGATTGTCCAGAGCTGCATTAACGACAGATGAGATCAAATCTGGACAAAGTCGGCGATCGCGATCTGGTAAGGGTGAACCCTATAGAGAATCGCTAAGAGATCACTCCCAAGACTGATACGGGTATGTTGACCCTGTTGAGAAATCGTGAGGTTGCGCCAATCCACAGTGCGCGAGATACCTAACCGATCGCTGCGATCGCCAAAGTCTAAAATTAGGCTTCTGCCTGCTCCCGGTTCTAGCGCAAAGATATCGCGTCCTCTGCCGCCAATGAGTTTGTTGTTGCCAGTGCCACCATAGATCCGGTCGGCTCCATCACCCCCCTCTATGCGATCGCTGCCGTCTTTGCCCACCAAAATATCGTGTCCCTCTAACCCCAAGAGTTTGTCATTGCCACTGCCCCCTTCGAGGCGATCGTTGCCACGGGTGCCAATGCGAAGTTTGGGTCGGCTGTCATCGGGGGGTGGAAGCGGGTTGCCGCTAGCGGGAGTGCCTGTAAAAGCAAAGAAATCACGATGAGTCAGTTGTAACCCGGTTGAAAGGGTGGCAAGTTGCACTTGGGGTGTGGCTCCTGTGCCATCGATATCAAACCAGAGTGAGCCTGTGATGGGGTTATAGATAAAGCGAGTGCCTCTGTTGAGAGCCGTTCCTCCCTGATGAAATTGCTCAACGGTGAGAGTGGCATTGGGAGTCAACCCGGCATTGGCAAACGCTGAGCCTGTGCCTGTGAAATCAAGGACAATGCCGATGGTGTCATCAATGACGGTGAAATCGATGATCTGGTCAACTCCGTCGATCGCCGGATCAAGAAAATCAAAGCGATCGCTTCCTGTTCCTCCTTCTAAGACATCATTGCCCCCTGCCCCCACCAACACGTCATTGCCATTTATGCCATACAGAGCATTGCTACCCCGATTACCCAAGATGCGATTGTTGAGGCTGTTGCCAATGCCAACATCGGCTGAACTGTTTTCAACTAGCACCAGGTCTTCTAAGTGACTGCCCAACTGCCAACTATAGGTCGAAGATAAGACCGTGTCTCGACCTGTACCTGTCTCGTCAATGGTGTCGCTATTGTCAACCCCATAGACGTCGTCGCCGTCGCCCCCGGCCAAGACATCGCTGCCCGCACCCCCCACCAGCGTGTCATTGCCAGATCCTCCACTGAGCCAATCATTGCCCTCATCGCCAAAGATGGTGTCATTGCCCCCTCCCCCATTCAATACATCGTTTCCGGCTTGACCAAAAATCTGATTATTTTCACTGCCACCTGTGTAGATGTCATCCAATGGCGAACCAGAAAAGGTTGTGAGGGGAAAGGTTGTCATTGCTGTTTGCTGTGCTGTTTACTGTACTGTTTGCAGTTCACGCGGGATTGTTGTTCTGGTTTAACCCCTGCACCTAAATAGTGGCTTCACCCGATTGGGGAGAGGAACAGCAAAAAATAGAGAGAAAAATAAATTGATTGATCAGGGAAAAGGATAGAAAACAAATAGACGGAGATATAGCAATCCTAAATGGTTTGTGAGAGGCGCACCCCTCAGGGGTCCGACTCTCACAACCTCCTAATTTCACAAATGATTTAGGACTGCTATAGAGAGGAAGGTAGTCCTAAACACGCAGCATATCCTTGCTCAAAAATCATTACTTTTAGAGGACTACCGAGAGGGAAATAATAAAGAGTAAACAATTAAAAGTAGCTAAAAGTAGCCGTTTTGATGATGAGAATTTGCTTGCACTTGTGCAGTGGCGATCGCGCGAAAATCGAACGAGCTTGTTTTTAACATGAGGATTGCTGACTCATCGCGCGATTAACCATTAACACTGCTTTTCTTTTCAAGTGCTTCGTGCTTAGATGCTCGTTATCGCTCGTATATCTAAATGAGATGCAAGGGGGGCGATCGCATGGCGAAGCAGAGGGGACTGCAATTGCTAACGAAAATAGATGGGCGACGGTTACTGCTCAACGTCGTGGTGAGTCTTGTTAGCAGCGTAATCGGGATTATGTTTTCGATCTCTCTGGTCGCACTCATTTTTGCTGGAGAGTTATCGCAGTATGTTTCGATCGGAGTTGGCATGGCTTTGTTTAGTGCGATCGCCTTGCGGATTGTCGTGGCACTAACCAGTTCATTGCCCGTGGTGATTGCCGATATCGATCCCTTGCCATCAGCGGTGATCGCCCTAAGTGCAATGTCGATTCAGCAAAGTTTGGAGGGGGCAGCACCAGAAGTTGTCTTAATTACAATTTTGCTGATGATTGCCCTCACAACTCTCCTGACAGGAGGGTTTTTATTCGTTTTAGGGTCATTAAAAGTCGGTGAACTGGTGCGGTTTATCCCCTATCCCGTGATTGGTGGGTTTATTGCTGGCACTGGCTGGCTGATTGCTCACGGAGCCATTCAAGTGATGACCGATATACCGCTGAGTGTGGCCAATCTGGGAACGTTATTGCAACCCGATCGCCTGTTGTATTGGTTGCCAGGAGTTGGATTTGCGATCGCCCTATTGATTATTTCACGACGCAGCGATCGCCCCTGGGTGTTGCCGATTAGTATCTTCTCAGCGATCGGGATATTTTATCTGGCTCTGTTTGTGACCCAGACATCGATGGCTGAAGCCAGAGCGGCGGGTTGGCTCTTGGGCAGTTTTTCTGAAAACAATTTGTGGCAACCTCTGCGTCTTACTCAATTGGGTCAAGTCAATTGGACTGTTTTGACCTCACAGATAGGCAACATGCTGACGGTGATGTTGATCAGCCCAATCTTGATTTTGTTGACGGCTACGAGTTTAGAACTGGTGACTGAAAGTGAGATCAATTTGAACCAGGAATTGCAAGCGGCTGGATTGGCTAATTTGGTGTCTGGTATCGGTGCTGGGTTGGTTGGCTATCACACCTTGGTAGACTCCATGTTGGTCTATCGCATGGGGGGCAGAGACCGCTCGATCAGCATCATCTCAGCGGTGATATGTGCGATCGTGCTGTTGATGGGAGCATCCTTGCTGTCCTACTTTCCCAAGGTGGTATTGGGGGGACTGCTCCTATTTCTGGGGCTATCGTTGTTGGTGGAATGGGTGTATGACTCTGCTGCTAAGATGCTTCGCTCAGACTATATTGTGATGCTGCTGATTTTAGCGGTGATTGGATTTTTAGGATTGTTTCAAGGCGTTGGGGTAGGGCTAATAGCCGCGATCGCCCTGTTTATCGTCAACTACAGCCGCACGAGCGTCACCCGACACGTGCTGTCAGGCGTCACTTATCGCAGCCATGTCGATCGCCCCCGCCATCAAGAACAACTCCTCAGTCAACGCGGCAACCAGATTCTCATTCTGGAGTTACAGGGATTTATTTTTTTTGGCACGGCCAATCGTCTGCTCAATCAGATTCGTCAACGGCTCTCTGATCTGTCACTAGAACCCTTGCGTTTGGTGGTGCTCGACTTTCGTTTGGTCAGTGGCTTAGATTCTTCAGCGGTGTTGAGCTTTGTCAAACTCAAACAATTGGCACGCAAGCAAGCGTTGCGCCTGGTGTTTACGCATCTGCAACCGCTGACGGAGACGTTATTGCGACAGGGTGGCTGCCTGGAGGAAAACGACACCCTTTGTCTGATATTTACCGATCTCGATCGGGGTATGGAGTGGTGTGAGGGACAGATTTTAGAGTCTGTCACCTGGCGACGAGGACGATTTATGCCGTTGACGTTGCAATTGCAGCGGGTGTTTTCAGACCCTGATCAGGTGGCACCTTTTACGAAATATTTGGAGCGATCGCAACTGGCGAGCGGAGACTGGTTATTTCGCCAGGGGGCAAAACCTGAAGCCCTATATTTTGTGGAATCAGGGCAGATCAGCACTTTATTAGAACGGCATGATCAACAAACCGTCAGACTGCAAACATTGGGAGTCGGTACGACCGTGGGTGAGATTGCCTTTCATACTCAAAGCCCCTATCGCACCTCCGCGATCGCCGATCAGTCCACGATTGTCTATAGTCTCTCTATAGAACGGCTACAACAAATGCGACAGACTGATCCCCAGATTGCAACTGCTTTTCAAGAGTTTATGATTGCGCTATTAGCTACCCGTCTAGATCAGGCTTATCAAGAGATTGAGAACCTCTTGTCATAAGGAAAACCTAAACTTAAACATAGAGTTCTATATATTAAGAAGTCGAAACGTATTTTACGCTGCTAGTCATGCAATCGCGATCGCCAGCTGAGTCAACCCCCTCATCACCAGAGCAACAACCCGTCAAAGCAACGTGGCTTAACCAGTGGTTGCCAGAACTGAGTGCAGGGCTGATGTCAGGGTTAATTTCACTGCTTAAAGCCATCTCGTTAGCAGCATTAATTTTTTCAGGGGGATTATCCAACCAAATTGCTCTTGGCGTGGGTATAGTGCTCATCAGCAATGTCCTCATCCGCCTGATCGTTGCTTTTACTAGTTCCTATCCGGGGGTGATTTCCAATCCTCAGCCAGAGCAAATTGCAATTTTGGCACTGATTGCGGCTTCGATTGAGAACCGGATGGTGGGCACGGCCACCTCTGAAGAAATTTTGGTCACAGTTGTAGGGGCGATCGCTTTGACCTCGATTTTGACGGGTGCGTTTTTGTTGGTTTTGGGTTGGCTCAAGGTCGGCGAACTGATTCGCTTCATTCCTTATCCCGTGGTGGGTGGTTTTTTGGCAGGCTCAGGTTGGCTGCTGTTTAAGGGCGCATTTCACATGCTGGCAGACGGGGCACCATTATCCGCGTTATTTTCTGGGGATGTGCTGCTGCATTGGTTGTCGGGTTTGGGGTTTGCGATCGCCCTGCTGCTAATCTCGCGTCGCTATACTCATTTTTGGGTGCTGCCAGGGCTTTGTTTGGGGGCGATCGCCTTATTTTTTGGCATGTTGGCTATGACTCAAACGTCGATCGCTACTGCCGCTGCCAAGGGGTGGTTCCTCACCAATGTGACGACTGGAGGGGGCATGTGGAGTCCCATTACCCTCACGGCTCTGCCGCAGATGAATGGGGGGGCGATCGCCGATCAACTGGGCAGCATGGGGGTGGTTGTGGTGCTCACCAGTTTTTCGCTGCTGTTAAATTCTAGTGCCATCGAGTTGGCGACTGACCGCGACATTGACCTCAACCGTGAGTTGAAATCTGCGGGAATCGCTAATTTAGTGTCGGGGTTGAGCGGGGGTCTGCCTGGCACCCATTCCCTCAGCAGCTCAGTGCTGGTCTACAAAATGGGTGGTAAAAACCGCCTCACAGGAATTGTGGCTGCCCTTGTATTTGTGGTGGCACTAATTTTGGGGCCATTTTTTGTAGCATATCTACCCAAGCCTGTCATTGGGGGATTGCTGCTATTTTTGGGTCTGTGCCTCTTGCAAGAATGGCTCTATGATGCCTGGTTTACATTGCCCAGAGCTGACTATGGCGTGGTCGTGCTAATTTTAGTTTTTATTGGAGGTGTGGGCTTTTTAGAAGGGGTCGGGGTAGGGCTGATTGCCACGATCGTTCTGTTTGTGCTCAACTACAGCCAAACTAGAATTGCCAAACATGTGTTGTCTGGTTCTAGCTACACCAGCCACGTTTTGCGTCCGCAACACCAGGAAAACTTGATTCGTGAAAAAGGGGATCAGGTTTATATTTTGGAGTTGCAGGGATTTATTTTTTTTGGCACGGCCAATCGCGTACTAGACCAGATTCGTCAGCGACTCATGGAGCCTGACCTGGAACCTTTGCATTTTGTCGTGCTCGACTTTCGCCTTGTGAGTGGTCTGGATTCCTCAGCGGTGTTGAGCTTTGTCAAACTCAAACAACTGGCACGCAAGCAATCGTTGCGACTGGTCTTTACTCACCTGCACCGTCGTGCCGAAAAAATGTTGCGGCAGGGAGGATGTCTGGAGGACGATGACCCAATCTGTCTAGTGTTTGCTGATTTAGATCGAGGTATGGAGTGGTGTGAGGGGCAGATTTTAGAAACGGTGACGTGGAAACGGGGACGGTTTATGCCGTTGACGCTGCAACTGCAACGGGTGTTCTCAGATCCTGATCAAGTGGCACCCTTCACCAAATATTTAGAGCGATCGCAACTGGCAACTGGAGACTGGTTGTTTCGGCAACACACCGATGCTGATTCCCTCTATTTTGTCGAGTCGGGTCAGGTAAGCACTCTGATCGAACTGAGAAATAACCAAACTGTTCGTTTGCAAACGCTAGGGGCAGGCACCATTGTGGGTGAGATTGCTTTTTACACACGCACCCCACACGAAAGCTCGGCGATCGCCGATCAGTCCACGATTCTCTATCGTCTCTCTGCCGATCGGTTTCAGCAGATGCAACAAAATGATCCCAAAACAGCTTCCACGTTCCAAGACTTTATCATTGCCTTATTAGCTCATCGGTTGGCTCAATCTCAAAAAGAAATTAAAAATTTACTCTCTTAAAAGCAACTCGTCTTTGGGTGAACCCAAACACCTTCTGCTAGGGGGCTTTGGCTCTGCCAAGCTCAATCCATTGGGGAGGCAGTGGCGTCCCCCAATGGGGGTTAATGCCTGGTTTTCACACACCTGCAACAACCCTAACTCAAATTGGTATTCCTTTAATTTCACCTGGCTACTTCATGCACTTAAACCCAGTGCTGTTGTGTGAGCAACACAAGCATGTATCTAGGAGACGTGTCACGGCGTTTAATTTGACATTCCGCACGCTTTTCTTCTACCAATATCATCACTCTTACGAGGCAGCCACCATCACCTGTAATTCTATTAATCCTCTTGAAGCGAAAATAATGTGAGTCGCTCTAAAACCACATTCTAATCAACTACTGCGATATTATACCTGAGGGTTCTTGTTAGTGTTCACGCATGAGTTCGCTCGTATGGGTGCATTAGTGCAAGCGTGAACTGATTACCATCATCGCGATTAAACTATGGGGAAAATTGTGTCTGTTCACTCATTTAGGGGTGGTACAGGGAAATCAAACTTAGTAGCTAACTTGTCAGGCAGGCTGGCAGTTCAAGGTTATCGAGTTGGGGTGATCGATACTGACATCCAATCTCCTGGAATTCACGTTCTATTTGGCTTAGATGTCAAGAAAGTGAAATATACGTTGAATGATTACCTCTTAGGGCGTTGCTCGGTTGAGGAAGCTGCGTTTGATGTGAGTCCCACTCTGATCGATGGTGCAGATCGAGTTGCCGCCAGTGGGGGCAAAATCTACCTGATTCCCTCTAGTATGAAGGTCAATGAAATTACCACTGTGTTGAGTGAGGGCTATGATGTGGGGTTGTTGACTAGTGGATATAGTCAACTCTGTCAGAAATTGAACCTGGATTATTTGTTGATTGACACCCATCCCGGCATCAACGAAGAAACCTTGCTCTCGATTGGCATCTCTCAACTGTTGATTGTGATTCTCCGACCTGACTATCAAGACTATCAGGGTACGGCTTTAACCGTTAAGGTGGCCAAAGAGTTAGACGTACCTGGCATTGTTTTATTGGTGAATAAAGTGTTGAGCGACTATGACTTCAACGAAATTCGCCAAGAGATGGAGAAAACCTACGACGTTCCTGTTGCCGCTGTTTTGCCGCAGTCTGACGAAATGATGCGACTGGCAAGTCGTCAAATTTTCTGTCTTTGCTATCCCGATCATCCCATTACTAAACTGTTAGATGGTGTTGTCGCTAAGATTACAGCTTAAATGCTGGAACCTAATCCAGATGGTCAGCAATTAGATTTGGTGAACCCGCCCAAGGTTGGTTTCACGATGGCGGACGTGTTGGCGTTGCCAGACCTAGAGCGACAGTTAATCAACTGGTTGCAGCGGCAGCCTGACAGTACCCTTGCAGCGGCGATCGCCTCCTTGAGCCAAACGGGTGCAGGGGATGAATCCGCCATCCGTACTGCCTTTGATGGGCTGTTAGAACGGGGGTTTATTCGCACTGTGAAAGATGCAGCCGAACCACGCTATCGGGTGCACCTGGGGTCAATGCGGGCAAACCGCCCCCAATCTTACTGGAAACGGCTCTGTGAGGATGAGTAAACCCCTCCAATGATTCGGCAATTGCTCCCCCCAACTTGTGCGAGACACAGTATCCTAAAAGGGTGAAATGCATCTGAACCTCTGCAATGGTGCGACTGATTAGCCTGTGACTGCAAACGCCTCAACTCTAGTTAAAGATCCTGAACGCCTGGAAGCTCGCCTCAAAGAAATTCCCCAGGAGCCAGGAGTTTATTTCATGCGCGACGTGAGCGACAACATTCTCTACATTGGCAAGTCCAAGAGTTTGCGATCGCGCGTTCGTTCCTATTTTCGCGATAACCATGATCACAACCCCCGCATTGCTTTGATGGTGATGCAGATCGCTGAAATTGAGTTTATCGTCACCGATACAGAAGCGGAAGCACTAGCCCTTGAAGCCAATCTAGTGAAGCAGCATCAGCCTCACTTTAATGTGCTGCTCAAAGATGACAAAAAATATCCCTATCTTTGTATCACCTGGTCTGAAGACTATCCCCGCATTTTTATCACGCGCAAACGACGGGCAGGCAAAGAAAAAGACCGCTATTACGGCCCCTATGTAGATGTAGGGTTGCTGCGCCGGACGTTGAATTTGGTGAAGCGGGTCTTTCCGCTGCGACAACGCCCTCAACCTCTGTTTAAGGACCGTCCTTGTCTCAACTACGACATGGGTCGCTGTCCGGGGGTCTGCCAAAAACTGATCAGCTCTGAAGACTATCGCAAGATTTTGCAAAAAGTGGCGATGATCTTTCAGGGGCGTACCCAAGAGCTTGAGGAAATTTTGGTGGCACAAATGGAAAAAGCCTCCGAAGATCTCAATTTTGAATATGCGGCTCGGGTGCGCGATCAGATTCGGGGAATTCAGTCTCTCGGTGCTGACCAAAAGGTATCGCTGCCAGATGACACCCTCTCACGAGATGCGATCGCCCTTGCCGCCGACGATCAACACGCCTGCATTCAACTCTTTCAGATTCGGGCAGGGCGATTGGTGGGGCGGTTAGGATTTGTGGCTGACGCGCAATCTGGCACGCCCGGAGCGATCTTGCAACGGGCACTTGAGGAGCACTATCAAACCGTGGATTCGATTGAGATTCCCGCTGAGATTTTGGTGCAACATGAGCTACCGGATGGTGACATTCTCTCAGAGTTTTTGACCGAACGACGGGGACGCAAGGTGTCTGTGGTGGTGCCGCAACGTCAAACCAAAGCTGACTTGATCGACATGGTAGAGCGCAATGCGGGCTATGAACTGGCACGAACTCAACGGTTTGCCGATCGCAACCAGCAAGCCATGCTCAACCTGGCAGAAATCCTTGATTTGCCCGATCTGCCCCATCGACTGGAAGGCTATGACATCTCCCACATTCAAGGGTCTGATGCCGTTGCCTCTCAGGTGGTGTTTGTGGATGGACTGCCTGCCAAGCAACACTATCGCCATTACAAAATCAAAAATCCTACGGTGCGATCGGGGCACTCCGATGACTTTGCCAGCATGGCAGAGGTGATTCAACGTCGCTTTCGCCGCTATGCTCAAGACCCAAATTTGCAGCGGGTGGGCAATGCTGATTTTCCCGATGTGGTGATGATTGATGGGGGGAAAGGACAACTCTCAGCAGTGGTCGAAGTCTTACGCGAGATGAATTTGATGGAGGATGTCAAGGTTGTTAGTTTGGCAAAGCAGCGAGAAGAAATCTTTTTGCCGGGAGAATCGTTGCCCCTGACTACCGAAGCAGACCAACCGGGCGTGCAATTGTTACGACGACTGCGAGATGAGGCACACCGATTTGCGGTTAGTTTTCACCGACAACAACGTAGCGATCGGATGCGGCGATCGCGCCTCGAAGAGATTCCAGGGTTGGGCTATACCCGCCAAAAACAACTGTTGGCACATTTCCGCTCGATTGACTATCTGCGGGAGGCATCTCCTCAACAGATTGCGGAGGTATCGGGGATTGGGCCTAAGATGGCGCAGCAAATCTACGATTACTTTCACCCATCGATGGCGATCGAAGACCCACCATCTGTTCCCGTGGAGTCGTCCGAGCGTTCTCCCGAACCCGCTGTAGAATAAACGCATGGCGTTACCCCGGAGCAGTGATGGCAACCACCATTAAACGGCTGACTCTTCAGGAATACCTGAATTATGATGATGGCACCGATACGCGATATGAATTGGTGGCAGGGGAACTGGTTGCTATGCCACCTGAAAGTTGGAATAACTCTCAAATTGCCCTATTTTTGCTGGTACAATTCCTGCGGTTTGTTCCGGTTAACCGTTTGAGTAATAAGACTGAAATTGTCGTTTTAGGAACCCGTGCGACGACTCGCATGCCAGATTTAATGGTCATTTCTGATGAACTGGTAGAGTTACTACAAGGCACTGCTAGAGCAACGATTACAGTCGACATGCCGCCTCCAAACTTGGTAGTTGAAGTGGTGTCGCCAGGAACGCAAAATCAGGAGCGAGACTACCGTTACAAACGCTCTGAGTACGCGGCTAGAGGGATCGCAGAATATTGGATTGTCGATCCTGAAAGAGCCATTGTGACGGTCTTGACGCTGGTCAATGGGTTGTATGAAGATGCGGTGTTCAAAGGTGCTGAACCCATCCGCTCAACTGTATTTCCAGAATTAATGCTGACGCCTGAGCAAGTCTTGAAAGCTGGAGAATAAAGTCATTTCTGATCCTTTTCCCACGACTAGACGCTGGCAAACAGGGGTTGACTGATCAGGTAATGAGCCGCCGAGAGCAAGTCACAGTGAATGCGGGTGGGCAAAAACTTTTCCAGATAGGTTTGACTACGAATGCCACAGGTCAGGGCGATCGTCGGAATATTGGAGGCTTGCCCTGCCAAAATATCCGCTTCAGTGTCGCCAATCATCCATGCTGGCTCGGTTGCCCAGTAAGGAAATTCGCGTAACACCTCTGCCAGCAGTTGAATTTTAGCTTCGGCAGCGTTGCCATAGGCGACCGTGTCATCGTGGGTGCCACGAATCAGCGTGAACAGATTGGCTAGCCCATAGTTTTGCAAAATTTGCGTGGCTTGTTCCTGGTTGCGTAGAGTAACTAGAACTAGGCGTGCTCCCTGAGAGTGCAGTAGCTCTAATGCCCAACGCACTCCGGGTTGCAACTGATCTTGGTGTAACAGGGCAGGCTGATTCACGATAGAAGAGACGCGCTGCAAAAAATAATCCATCTGCTCTTGTCGCAGCCCAGAACGCAAGGCAATTTCGAGGTCGGGCACTCGATCTTGCTTCATTTGCCAAAAGTGAGTTTTGCTCAAGCAGCAAAATGGGGAAGCTGTGCCTTGGGTCTCACAGATAGTCTGAACGTCGGCCAGTGCTAATTGATAGGTGTTGTAGTAGCGATCGCTAACGTCAATGATAGGCCCGTCAAAATCGCAAAATACAGTTAAGTGGGGAGTAGAGCGCAGAGTAAAGCAAGTGTGGTGGGGATAGGCTTGACTCTGATTCAAATCGGCGACTCCTGTCATAAATGGAAACAATAGAGTTACAACTATCAATAACAAAGAAATATTTCTTTACAATATCAGCTACGTCATAAGCTGTCAATAAAAAACAGGTGTTTGACTATTTGAATAACTTATATTGACCGTAACCTCGACTGTAACTTTATTAGAGATGGATTGACAAAATCAGTTTATTCTCCAACTAAAGAGTTCCCTAAAGTGCCTCCTTTTCTAACACCAGGGTGACAGGTCCGTCGTTAGCGATCGCCACTTGCATATTGGCACCAAAGCGACCCGTCTCGACCCGTAGCCCACTGCTTCGTAACGTATCAACAAACTGATCATAAAGTTGTTCTGCTTGAACAGGTGTAGCCGCTTTATCAAACGAAGGACGACGCCCCTTGCGAGCATCTCCATAAAGCGTAAATTGACTAATGACGAGCAGTTCTCCATTGATCTCTTGCACCGATTGATCAAACCCGCTCGTCTCAGATGGAAACAACCGCAACTCTAAACATTTCCGCGCCATCCACGCTAGCTCTGCCTCGGTATCTGAGTCAGCAATGCCCACTAGCAAGTTGAGTCCTCGCCCAATGCTGCCAACGATCGCCCCATCGATCGTAACGTGAGAAGCAGTGACTCGTTGGATGATAACCCGCATAGGGAAGAAGGAAAAAAGAAGAAAGAAGGATAAACGATCAAGGACAAGAGAGGAAAGATGGAGGAAAGCTAAGGGAAGGAGGAAAATAGGGAATACAACGGTAAAAGATAAAGGATAAAAACGAGGATGTTGTGAGGATGCGAAACTTACAATTAGCGTTGCTGAATGCAGAGATAATTCTCAAAACCTTACCACTGCTGTATGGGCGTTTGTCCTATTCTTTCTTCTCTTCTCACTTTTTATCCTTTATCCCTTATCCTTAATCCTTTTCTTTCGTCCTTCTTCCTCCTTCCTCTTCTCATGCGGATTGCTTTTCTTGACCCCATCCCCTGGGATTATCGACCTGAAACCCCTTATCAGCAACCGTTGGGAGGATCTCAGTCAGCGGTGTGCTATTTGGCGGAAGCACTGGCACAAGCGGGACACACTGTATTTTTATTGAATGGCACCTCCCGGACTGACCTCTCCAGTGGAGTCGTTTGTTTGCCGTTAGCAGCGGGTTCACCAGAGTTGCTCAAGTCCCTGGTGTTAGATGCGCTGGTTGTGGTCAATCAACCCGACATAGGGCAGCATTTTCGGCCGTTGTTGCCGCGCTCAACCCGTTTAGTGTGTTGGATTCAGAGTGCTGCTGATCAAGACAACATGCGATCGCTCCATCAACCTGAGCTACAACAGATTTACGACGGGTTTGCAATGGTGAGTGAGTGGCAGCGTGATCAATTTCACCATCACCTTGGGCTAGAGCTTACCAAAATGGGAGTCTTGCGGAATGCGATCGCCCCTGTATTTCAACATCTGTTTGCCCCTACTACACCAATTCTTGCGGCTAAACCCCAACCCCCTGTTCTGGCATACACCAGCACTCCCTTTCGAGGATTAGAGCTATTGCTAGATCTGTTTCCCACCATTCGAGCTACGGTTCCTGGGACTACGTTAAAGGTGTTTTCTAGCATGCAGGTGTACCAACAGAGTGTGACTCAGGACGAGTTCAGGGACTTGTATGAGCGGTGCTACCGTTTAGAGGGAGTAGAGTATGTGGGTTCACTGCCTCAAACCGAGTTGGCACAAGCCTTGCGAACGGTGACAGCATGGACGTATCCCAATATTTTCTTTGAAACCTCTTGTATCGCGGTGATGGAAGCGATCGCCAGTGGGTGTCAGGTGATTACCAGTGCGATCGGAGCCTTGCCTGAAACGACATCAGGGTTGGCTCAATTAATTGCCATTCCGAATGCTGAAACATCTACTCCTCAACGCTTTGTCTCATGGACTTGGGAAACCCAGCAAGAATACGCTCAACAGTTTATAGCGGCGACAGTACAAGCGTTACAGAACCAGGTGGCAGACCCATTGGCGATCGAGACAGCCTTGCGAAACCAGGTGAACTTTGTTAATCAGACCTGCGTCTGGGCGGTGCGGGTTCACGAATGGGAGAATTGGCTTAACTCCTTAAAATTGGCAGATCTTGGGCAGATCAATCCTCCCTTAAAAGAGACCGTGGGAGATCAAGCCAAACTTCAAACGCCTGAGTCCTATTCTTTAGAACAGGTGCATCCTGTAGCAAGCGTGTCACCTGTGGAGGAGTTGTCGCTTTCCGCAGCCATGCTGTTGCTAGATCAGGCAGCACAATTGGGGCAATCTGGGCAGTTTGAAAAGGTGCAGCAGATCTGTCAACAAGTTCTGCAACAGCACCCTCAGTCAGCACGAGCACTGCATTTGTTAGCCCTAACCCAACTGCAATTTCGTGAAACTGAGCGTGCTCTGGGTTATCTGCAACAGGCGATCGCTTTGGAACCCGATGTCGCTGAATATCATGGGCATTTGGGAGTCGCCTATTGCAGCAGTGGACAACTAGAGAAGGGCATTGCTGCCTATCAACAAGCGTTGCAATTGCAGCCTCAGTTAATCGACGTGCGCTATAACCTGGCACTGGCGATGCACCGACAAGGGGAGATTTCAGAAGCGATCGCCCATTATCAACAGGTTGTTGCTCGTCAACCCCAAAACGCTCAAGCCCTTCTAAATTTGGGAAACGCATTGCAACAACGGCAGCAATTCCACCGGGCGATCGCTCGCTATCAGCAAGCCCTAGCACTTCGACCCAACCAAGCAGAGACGTGGTTGCGTTTAGGAACTGCCCACCAGATGCAGGAACACTGGGAAGACGCCATTCGCTGTTTTCAAAAAGCGTTAACCCTCAATGCTGATTCCGTCGAAACGCACAACAACCTGGGAATTGTGATGTATGAACTGGGGCGGGCACGAGAGGCGATCGCCCACTTTGAGCAAGCTGTGGCACTCCAACCCGATTTCACCCATGCCCGATTAAATTTGGGGAACACCTTATTGAAGCTAGAGCGATTTGATGAAGCAGAAACCGCCTATCGGCAAGTGTTGCAACGCGAACCTGACCATCTAAAAGCCCTGGATGGACTGGTGCGACTATGGCGGCAAACCTGTCAATGGGCGGAGGTGGAGGTATTGAGCGAGTCCCTGATCCGTGTGGCTCAAACTCAGTTAGACCAGGGAAAGCCTTGTCCAGTGACACCTCTCAATACACTACTCTTGCCCTTTTCGGCGGCACAACAGCAAGCGATCGCTCAACAATCGGCACAGGCGATCGCTCAGTCAGTTGCAGAACGTCGTCAGCAATTTGGATTTCAGTTCAGCGAGGAGCGTAAAAGTACGCCCAACCCTCGTTTGCGAATTGGCTACGTCTCTGGTGATTTTCGAGATCATGCGGTCGCTCATCTGATGGTGCGATTGTTTGGGTTGCACAACCGTAACCAGTTTGAGGTGTTTGCCTATTCCCTGGGGCCTGACGATGGCAGTGACTACCGCAAGACGTTTGAACGAGAGTGCGATCGCTTTTTAGATATCAACCAGTGGACACCTGCTGCCAGTGCTCAACAGGTGTTTCAAGACGGTATTGATATTTTGGTCGATTTAGCGGGCTATACCGAATTCAGTTCGCCTCGGTTATTTGCCCTGCGACCTGCCCCCATTCAAGTCAACTATTTGGGCTACCCCGGCACAATGGGGGCTGACTTCATGGATTACGTGCTTACAGATGCGATCATCACTCCACCGGAGTTAGCCCCCACCATGACCGAACATTGCGTTTATTTGCCACACTGCTATCAAATCAATGACAACCAACAGACGATCGCTCTGGCTCCTCCTCGAACTGCTGTGGGTCTGCCAGAGACCGGCTTTGTCTATTGCTGTTTCAATAACACCCGCAAAATTGACCCTCACCTGTTTGCTGTGTGGATGCGGGTATTACGGCAGGTTCCTAACAGTGTGATGTGGCTGTTTCACAGCTATCCAACGGCAGAGCAAAACCTTAGACACGCCGCAGAGACTCATGGCATTGATGGCGATCGCCTGGTCTTTGCTCAACGACTTCCTAAAGCAGAGCACTTGACCCGCCTGCAACGGGCAGATTTGTTTCTTGACACCCGCTTTTATAACGCCCACACCACCGCCAGTGATGCCCTGTGGGCAGGAGTTCCTGTTCTCACAATCCTTGGAGACACCTTTGCCTCACGAGTCGCTGCGAGCCTGTTAACTTCGGTCGGGCTACCAGAACTAATCACCCATTCCCTGAGTGAGTATGAGCAACGGGCCATTCACCTGGGGCAACACTCCCAAACCCTGCAAGCCTTGAAAACTAAACTGGCAACGCAACGGTTGACCACACCGCTATATGACACCGAGCGATCGGTGCGCTCCATTGAGCACGCCTATCAACTGATGTGGCAGGTTTATCAGTCAGGACAAGGGCAGCGATCGCTGCCCTAGCTTAAATTCCAATTCCAAGAGGCTTTACGGACACCGCGATCGCCCTGTTTAATAGCCGCTCTAATCAAGCGTATGGACAAAGTTACCAAACAAATCCCACCTACCAAGTCAATCAAGTCAATTTCTTAAAGCCTACTGGATCTGAAGGATTTTTTGGCACAGATAGCCGGGGAGTCACCCGCTACTCTTGCCAAAATCTAGAGATTGATATTGCGCCAGCCTCTGAACCGGGAACGGTTTTAGCCCTGCTAGGAGTCGGAGCTTTTGGGGCAGGGTCAATATTGAAACGTAAACGGTAAGGGCGATCGCACAACAGGCTTCGTTCATGTCTCTGTGCTAAGTTAAACCCTGTGCTAGGTTAAACATAATGGGTAATTCTTGCAGTGAAGATGTGTCGTACTTTGTGTGACATACTCCACTTTCAAGGATTACCCGGCAACACTATTTCTAGTGAGGTTGAGAGTATGGTTTCTCAGCTACAGCCCTCTGCTCAATCAGAGGTTATTTATCCTGATAGCGACGGTCAGCCAATGGCGGATAATACGGAGCAGTTTCGCTGGATCGTGGTGATTCAGCAGAATTTGGAGTGGCTGTTTGCTGACAACCCAGCCGTTTTTGTGGCAGGAGATTTGTTGTGGTATCCCGTTGAGGGAAGTAACACGATTTGCATGGCTCCTGACGTGCTGGTGGTGTTTGGTAGATCGAAGGGCTATCGAGGATCTTACAAACAATGGGTAGAGGATGGGATTGCTCCTCAAGTGGTGTTTGAGATTCTCTCACCCAGCAATCGTTTAACCGAGATGAATAAGAAACAGGTTTTTTACAACCGTCATGGCGTTGAGGAATATTACCTGTATGACCCTAAGCATCGAGATTTGAGTGGTTGGTTGCGGGGGAGTGAAGGCTTGGATGTGATCGATCCGATCGATCAGTGGGTCAGCCCCCGATTGCAAATTCGCTTTGATTTAACAGGGAGTGAACTGCAACTCTACCGACCTGATGGAAAGCGATTTTTGAGTTATGTTGAGATCGCGCAACAGGCTGAACAAGAGCGTCAACGAGCTGAGCAGGAGCATCAACGAGCTGAGCAGGCAGAACAGCAGCTAGAGCAGGAACGACAGCGATCGCAAGCCTTAGCCAATAAGCTGCGAGACATGGGGGTTGACCCTGAGCAACTGTGAATCGTCTGATCAAACAAACTGAAATGTAGAATTGGTGAGTCGCAGATTTCGCTGTCCTTGTGCGATCGCAATTAACTCATCCGTTCTGCCGTTCTCCAAAAAGATGCCAATTCCTTTTGGTGTTCCCTGTGGAGCAGCACCAAGATGGTAGTTGGATCGGCGTCCGTGTAATTGAATGCGATCGCTGCTGGCATTGAAGTCCTTAATTAAGGCGTAGTCTTGCAATCCTACTGTTGCACGGTTGCCATCGTTGTAGAAAACGGATTGAGCGTTCCCCAAAACAAACACATTGGCTCCTTCGTTGCCCATCAATACATCGCGTTCACACACACCGGGTTTCCGAGTATTGGGGTCAACCCCAATCAGTGTATCTGCACCAACGTCCCCCTGGACTGTATCGTTGCCACGCAACCCAACCAAAACCTCATTGACTGATGTACCAAGCAGGCGATCGCTACGAGCATTACCCATTCGAGTAACGGGATTGCTAGGAGTTTCAGGTGTATTTGGAGATCCAGGAATGTTGTAAGTGCTCGGAGAACTGGGCGTGTCATCATCCGAAATAGTCAAAATAGCCGTTTTTTATACCCCAAGTACAGCTCGATTGATTTCAAATAGTTCTAATTGAAGAGTAGCGATGATGAAACTATCTGGCTTTGGGATCTAAATCGGGGAGAGTGCATAAAGACATTGAGGAGCGATCGCCCCTATGAAGGGATGAATATCACTAGAGTAAAGGGTATTACTGAAACTCAAAAAGCAACGCTCAAAGCCTTGGGAGCCATAGAAGATGCACTGATAGAAAGTCTCATCAGCGGCTGTCCTAGTGCACGCACATTCAGACAACTAGCATTCTTATCCTCTAGATTGCCATCTGTATGGGAATGACAGATGGAGGTCAAAGTTCCATTAATGGAGGTCAAAGGGTGATCGCTACATCTATAAACAGAGTTTCCTGAATATCACCAGTAATTTTCCTCTCGTCATAAATAGATAGTGATATTCTTAAAACTCTAGCTCCCTCACGACTATGGAAGACGACATATTAATCTCGGCAAACTCACACGCGCTTTTTGATGTTTTTATTTCCTATGGCAGGTTAGACAGCAAAGCGTTTGCCTTAAAGCTGTATAGTCAACTAGCCATAGCAGGGTACAACATTTGGTTAGATCTTAACGATATTCCAGTTGCAGTCGATTTTCAGGAACAGATCAAGGACGGGATTGAACGCTCTAAAAACTTTCTATTTGTTATTTCACCGCACTCTGTTAACTCTGTCTACTGTCAATTAGAGATTGAGCTTGCACTCAAATACAACAAACGTATCATTCCACTGCTACACGTTGAGCAAATCAATCAAGAAATCTGGCGACAGCGTAATCCCAATGGTACAGATGAGCAATGGGAGGATTACAGAGCTAGGGGTTTGCACTCCAGTTATCCCAATATGCATCCAGCCATTCAAAGTATCAACTGGGTCAATTTTCAGAATGAAGTGGATGGTTTTGACGCTGCCTTGACAAATTTGAAGTCAGCTTTAGAGCGTCACCAATCCTATGTGTATCACCACACCGTATTGTTATCAAAAGCCTTAAGTTGGAGCCGTCATCACCGTAAAACTCATGATTTACTTACAGGGAAAGAGTTGGAGTTAGCAGAAGCATGGCTTAAGACTCGATTTAAGGGAGAACAAGCCCCATGCAACCCCACCGAACTACACGCCGAATTCATTACTGAGAGCATCAAAAACGAGCAAAATTTGATGACTCAAGTTTTTCTCTCTTATGCGAATGAAGATCGGGAAATTATGGAGAAGGTACGTCATTCACTTCGATATCAGGGGATCACAGTATGGTCTACCAGTACTGATATTCAAATTGGGGAAGACTTTACCAGAGCATTGCGACGGGGAATTGAGCAATCTGACAACTTAGTTTACTTAATGTCATCCGATTCATTGCAATCAGAATATTGCCAGATGGAAATTGAGTATGCACATCAACTCAACAAACGGATTGTGCCGTTGTTGTTGCGTTTAGTTGACATGAATCATGTTCCTTTTGCCTTGCATGACTTGCAATATATTGACCTCACCACTGTGATCAGTGAAGACAATTACCACACTTGTGAAGCTCAACTGCTGAATACGTTACGGCAAAATGAGAACTACCATAGACAACATAAACTTCTGCTCGTTCGAGCCTTGAAATGGGAATATCAGTACGACAACCCTAGCATTTTGTTACAAGGAAGTTACTTACGGCAAGCAGAAGCCTGGTTAAAGGAAGCCGTTCATCACCCTCAATTTGCTCCGCTGCCAATCCACCAAGAATTTATTGAAGCAAGCCAACAACAACCCCACGACCAAACCTTTAATGTCTTCATTGGCTATTCACCCCTAGATATTGAATTTGTTCGCAAATTTAATGACAACTTGCAACTTCAGGGCATGGGAACCTGGTTTGCTCAAGAGAGCCTGGAGAGTGGGCAGGATTCTCAACTTGCGATTCAACAGGGAATTGAGAACTCGGATAATTTTTTGTTTGTGATCTCTCCAAATTCTATTCAGTCAACCGATTGCTTAGATCAACTGAACTACGCTGTGTCGCTTAACAAACGACTGGTGACAGTTTTATATCAGGATGTTCCTCCTCATGAGTTACCGCCTGTGCTGAGCACGATTCAATGGATTGATTTTAGAGATCATCAAGATGATTTGCTGAAAAGTTTTGGTGAACTCATTCGCTTACTCGCAAGTGATCCGGAATATGTGCAGTTGCATACACGATTGCTTGTCAAAGCGAAGGAATGGGTACAGTCTAATCGAGATGATGATTTGTTGTTGCGTGGGAAACCACTAAAAACAGCTATGGAGTGGCTGGCGATCGCTGAAACAAAAGAGCCTAAACTCACCCCTTTGCAACAAGATTATATCCAAGCCAGTCAAGCGTTACCATTTCGTAAAATCAAGTTGCGGTCTGCATTGTTCACTAGTGTGGCAGCCATGATTTTAGTGGCGATCGCTCGTGTGCTAGGTTTCCTGCAACCACTAGAGCTGAGGGCATATGACAGCTTCGTGCAACTGCGCCCGGTTGAACCGCTCGACCCACATCTACTCATTGTCAAAGTTGATAGTTCTAGCGGCTCTCTGTTACGCGAACAGATGATTAATAGAGTCTATCAACCCGGTATTGGTACCATTCCTGATGCTGCCCTTAATGATGTGCTCAAGATTTTAGAATCTCACCAACCCCGGCTCATTGGGCTAGATTTTTATCGTGATTTTCCTGCAGAACCCATTTTGCGCGATCGCCTGGCCAATTCCCCCAACATCATCGGCAATTGCTTATCTAGAGCATGGGATAATCAAGGCAATCCTACAGACGGTATCCCCAATCGCACTATTACTGACCTTGAATCCATTGGATTTGCAAACGCCCTTGCAGATGGAACCAATCGCCTTGTGCGTCGGCAATTGCTGATTAGCTCTGCTGATCCAGAGTTTTGCAATACAGACCAATCGTTTAGCTTAGTTTTGGTGCGGCGGTATCTAGATGCACTCAACAAACCCTTTATTCATCCGGACGAGCCGTCATCTGATGGGGTTATGCGCTTTGGGGAAACACCCATTCCCCTGCTTAGAGGAGATGGCAGTGGGTATTCTCCTCTTGATCCATTGCTGGGTGGGTATCAACTCATGTTGAATTATCGCGTAGGCGATCGCACTCAATTGTCTTCTTGTGTTGCTCAACCCTCTGCCAAACTTTCTGACAATCCAGTTGAAACCTTTGCCGATACGGTGACATTGGCTGACGTGTTGCAAAACAAAGTTGCGGCTGAATGTATCCGCGATCGCATTGTTTTGATTGGTTACACTGACACCAGCGATCGCAATGCCGATGTTTGGTTCTCTCCTCATGGGCGAATTGCAGGTGTGTTTCTCCAGGGACAAATGATCAGTCAATTAATTAGCACTGTTTTGGATCAACGACCGTTGATCTGGTGGATGTCGATGGAGGGCGAACTGTTGTGGATCTTGGGCTGGTCAATCACGGGTGGATTGGTATTTTGGGGGTTGGTTAGACCCATTCATTTGTGCTTAGCAACAACGGGAGCGTTTGTGCTATTGGTGGGCAGTTGCTATGGCATTTTTATTGTTTCTAGTGGATGGATGCCGTTAGTTCCAGGGGCGATCGCCTTTGTGATATCTGGAGCGGGCGTTGCCTATCTCAGCTATCGCATTCGCAATCCCTGGTAACGCATTAGGTGTGAATGCTAAACGTTGTGAGGCGTATACAGCAATTTCTAGTAACGCATGGTATGGTTATTCCAATTCAATCTTTAAGACTCCTCCCGACCCATTTTATAAGGCTGTTGTGTATATATTCTCTAGAGTCGTTTTGTGATCTGGCAAACTCGATTAATACAACGCTGTTTAGGATGGATAGTGGTTTTTAGCATTAGTTCAATGCTAGTGCTAACGCTCACTCCCCCCGCGCAGGCAGGGCTTTTCGACCTTTTATTTGGTCGTCGAAATCGTGAAGCCCCAAGACGAGGGACTGGTGAGGGAGCATCGATTCGCGATGATGGATGTAGTGCCCCAGTAAGTAACCAGCCTTTGTTTGCATTCGTGCCGCCTGATGGGGTGGGTTCAACCACGCAAGATTATCCAACCTTCTTGTTTTACGTACCTTTTGCGCGATCGCCTCAGATGGCCTATGCCGAGTTCATGCTGCTGGATGATCAACAAAACTACGCGATCGACCGTCCCATTCGAGTCACGTTGCCAGAGACGATTGGTCTAGTGCAGTTTAGGCTCCCTGAAACAGCACCCCCTTTAGCCACAAATCAGCGATATAACTGGTATTTCTCAATCATCTGTGACGCAGAAGAACCCTCGCGCAATCCAGTCATTAGCGGTTGGATTCAACGGACTGCACCGAGTGATAACCTGGCGTTAAAGTTGCGGGTGTTGCCAGGGCCGTCACACTACCGCGCCTACGAAGCCGAAAATGCCTGGTATGACGCTTTAGCAAGTCTGGCTGATTATTCTAGCGATCGCAGTCTGCAACCCCTATGGTCACGCATCCTGGGAGCGTATGAGTTAGAAGGCATTTCGCAACAAGCGATTCCCGAATTAACGCCAGTGAGTTCCCGGTGAGTTCATTGCCAGAATTGCATTGAGAGTGGTTAACGTTGAGGCTGGTTAATGAGACAGAGGGTTGGGGGCTACGGCAACTGAACACCGCCCTGGATTCTGTAACGCTGCTGGTGCGATCGCTTCCGTCGTTGATTCAGCAACGAGAATAACCTGACCATGTTTGGTTCTGTTCTTATCTAAGAGAGTGATATAAGCGGGACAACTTTAGTTGCCAATACTGACCTGTTCTAAAGCCAACTACCCACCAGCACATAGGGCGACCAGTAGCGGGGATGGGTATAGAGGCCCTCTGGCTCTTGCAGCAATTTCAGTTGCGCCTGTCGCAGAGCCTCAGCACGGGTGACACCCTCCTGCCCCAGATGGCGATAGAGTTCCTCAATGACGGGAACCGTAGCCGCATCGTTTAAGCTCCAGAGTGAGGCGATCGCACTCCGCGCCCCTGCTTCAACAGCGGTTCCGGCAATCCCCAGAACGGTACGACTATCCCCCGTTGCGGTACGGCAGGCACTCAACACCAGCAGTTCAACCGCACGCGATCGCCCCCGTTGTTCCGTCTTAAACAGATCGGCTAATTGATTGAGGGGTACTTTCCCGTCCGCATACAGAATGAAGGTATCTTCGGGATTCACACCAAACTGCCCGTGGGTTGCCAGATGGATGACCTGGGGGTTTGCCTGCTGGAGGGACTGTTTAAACAGTGGTTTCGTGAATTCGGTATCGCGCAGGATCGTAGCGGGTAAGCCTAACGAGCTAATGAAATCTAATTCTGTTGTAACATTGGGTAACTGGGCGTAGGTGCTGGCAGTGGGGGGAGGATTCACCAGCCCTGCCGCCAGAATTCGCATCGCATTGCGCCTTAAGGGAAGCGGATTGCGAATGGTCAGACCCAGTTCCAGCGAAACTGCAAAGTTCTCGATCAAATAATGGTTACCATCATAAAGCGCACTCATGGGGATATTTCGCAGTGCGCCATCCAGTACAAAGATCAGTGTTTTAATACCCCGTCGATCCAACTCATCACGCATTGGTTGAACTAACCAATTGTAAACCTGCTGTCCAATTTCTTTAGTCGAACGGAAGGTATAGGGTTCTTGCAACTCACGGCGAAATGTTTTGAGAACCTGGGTGATCTCAGCTTCAGATGAAGCGGGCAGTGTATACTGCATCAGATCCGTTCCAGCCAGCTTCAGGATGATTTCCAGGCGATCGCGCAACAGGATCGGATAAATCACTGCCGCGGTTGGGGTTTGCTCGTTAATGATCGCATCAATTTGCGAGGTGGCATCTAGACAGGCTGCCCGAAAGAAGTTTTGCAATTCTGCCACCCGCAACGAGTCGATAATCGATCGAGCCTGTCCTAGAATCGCTTGCTTCTCTTTCGGCTTGAAAACCTGGGGGGCTTTTTGCAGCAACAAATCAACCAGATCCCGGTAAATCGGTTCTACGTCGTTGCGGAAGGAAAACTGGAGATCCGGGTTGGCTGCAATCAGGTCATTGCGAACCCGTTGTAGACTGTTGTACGCTTCGCTATACAGGGCGATCGCCTCACTCTGCTGATTCTCCAACTTCACCATCCGCCCCAGTTGCCATTGCCAGCGATAGCTCAAATCATCGGCCTGAATGGACTGCGATAGGATCATCGCTTGTTGGGTTAATGGTTTGGCATCGCTGAATTGCTCTGATTGTTCGTAAAGATACCCCAACGTTCCCAAAACATAGGAAATGGCTCGTTGATCGTTCAATTGAATTGCCTGTTGATAAGCAGTAGATAACCCGTTAGCAATATCCAGTACTGAAGGTAATTCAGCAGGCGTAACAGTAGCACCTGGCTTCAGATCGATCAAACTGTGAGCAAAATTTACTTGAGCATCGATCGCCGCTCGACTGGAGGGTAGTTGGTTTAACTGGGTTTGAATCGCAGGTATCAGCCGTACTGCCTCAGCAATACGCTCCATTGAAATTAACAGATTAAGTTGATTCAATTGTGCCTGTACCACCATCAACAGTGGCAGGGATGGACGGGTTTCCACCACAGACTGATAACGCTGAAGGGCTTCACCGCGCCATTGGCGAACACGCTCCTGATCAGTGCGGTCTGCTACGTCTAAGTTAATCTCTGATGCCTGAGCTTGCCGTGTGTTTGCCAAACTAATTTGTGCTGCCGCGATCGCCTTAGCCTCTCCAATCGCCTGAGCAATCTGTAAACTCTGTTCTAGTTGTTCATAGGATTTGTCCAGTGTGCCCGAAACCCGCAACGCATCTCCTAAACTACGAAGTGCCACTGCTTTATCCAGGGAATCGGCACTAGATTCGAGGAGTCTCTGAATGTCTGTGAGTGTGGCGATCGCTCGATTATAAAACCCCAGTGATCGCAATGCTTGCGATTGATTAATCCGGCTCTGAACTACCCCAGTTGTATTCTCCAACTGCTGATACAGCATTGCAGTACGTTCCCAGGTTTCTAGAGCAGCTTGTGCCTGTCCTTGCCCCAACTGCAACCGTGCCTGCACATTCAGCGTTTGTGCCAGCACCGAGAGTTGCTGTGTTGTAACCGTGGCTTGTTGTGGTTCTAACAAACCTAAACTTTGTTGCAGTGCTTGTTCCGCTTCCGCCCAGGCACCCAGTTGTTGATAGGTCAGGGATAAATTACTGAGAGCGATCGCTTGTTGCAGTCTATTCCCTCTCGCTTGTGCCTCTTGTACAGCCTGTTGCAGAATGGGTACGGCTCGACTGAACTGTTCTGCGTCGTACAGAGCTTTCCCCTGGTCGAGCAGAGACGCTGGTTGGGTCGCTAGGGGTGGGTTGACCTCAGATAAATTAACAGCAACCTGGCGATCGGAGCGTTGCGCCAATCCTGGAGTGGCAATCCCGCACAGCCCAGCAGTCAATGCGACGAGTAGCAGAAAAACGAAAGCACGTCTGAGGGAGGTTGGGAGCTTCATAGGGATGATTGACAGGTAGTAGTGCTAAATTGATCGGAAGGAGCTGTTGCAGTTGGAGGCGCAGTCAGAATCACATCCCCTTTTTCACTAACCGACCAGCCCTGTGCTTCCACAATTTCTGTCATCTCCTGAAGCTCTGCACGGGATGAGGGTACGGTCGCTTGCTCGGTAGCAGTTCCTTCCAGAGATACCCAATCACCGGTAATTGCATCGGGGGTTAAACTGCCGGTGGGTTGTGCAGGTAATCCCCCCCGTCCGCTGACAACAAATTGATTTTGCGTCTGTTGATTTTGTGTTTGGGCGATCGCACCATCTGCTCCGCAACCTTGATCCACCTGATCGCTAGGGTCAACCAGTTCGGGGACGGCTGCCAGCCCTCGGGTAGGGTCAACGCCTAAGGTGTCCAGCACAACCGTACCATCGGTGCCAAATCGAGAGGTGACAACAATATCGCTATAGGATGTCTCTTCGGAGCGCTGTTCTAAACCAAAAATACCCAGGGCAGTAATCCGGACACTCCCGCCATCCCCCTCCCCTAAGGCACTGGCAATAATATCGTTATTCTCCAGATAGTTGGTTAAAACAAAACCATTTGGCACATTTAACCTAACAGTTCCCCCAGAAGCACTGTTGATCGCCTGTGCTGAGATGCGACTGTTGTTCTGAGGCCGGAATAACAAACCGGATTGTGTGACTATAATATTGCCATTGTCACCCAGTCCGGCGATCGCAATCAGGTTGCCACGGTTCAAAATAACTGTCCCTGCGTTGATCCTGAGATTACCTGCAACCCCATCTCGATTCCTTACGGTTAACTCAGCTCCACCGCTCACCGTCAGGCTCCCCCCTCTAGCAGTCACCGTCACATTACCTGCTCGTCCTTGTCTTCCAGTTGCCTGTGCCGTCAATCTTGCTCCATTCTCCACATTAACGCGACGAGCAATGATCTCCACATTACCTGCTCGTCCACCCTCTCCTGTCGCGCTTGCGGTTAGCCGAGTTCTGCTACCCCTCAGTTGCACTGTTCCACCTGCTGCATTAACTCGCACATTGCCTGCAACACCCGTTTGTGTTTCAGCAGAAATGACTCCATCTTGGAGATTGAGTTGATTCACTCCAAAGAGAAGAATATTACCGCCAGTACCAGAGGTAGAACTGGCAAGAATGCCTGTGCGCGTTCTGGTCTCTCCACGACTGTTGATCTCAATGGAATGTGCATTTACGGAAACACCGCCACCCCTTCCTGCCCTGGCTCTAGCTGAGGCTTGAGCACCATTTTCGATGATTAATCGGGGCGTAGTGATGGTTAAAAATCCAGCTTCTCCGCTCGCACCGCCCTCAACAAACAGCCCCGCTGGAAGAACGGTACCATTGTCATTCTGGAACGTGCCCCGGAGCTGAACCCGTCTATTGGCTTGAACAATAATGCCCCCAGCAGAGTTCAGTGATGTTGAGGCTTCAATCCGAGAGTCAATCACAAACACGTCTCCTGAGCGAAACGCAACCGCTCCAGCTCGACTACGAATTGAATTGGCTACAAGACGAACTCCAGTTCCAAGGTTAAATAAATTGGTATTGATTCCTAATAAACCTGCATTTCCGCCTCCTTCAGCAGACACCTGTAAACTGCCTCTCCCTCGGAGCGAAATAGCCTCTAACGGTGCTGGGGCAATCCTCGGATCATCTCCTAAAAAGACATTGCCGCCCTCCCCTTGCCCGGTGGTTCGGGCTGACAGTTGTGCCCCATCCTCAAAATTAACCGTGAGCGATCGCCCCGTTGCAGGAATCAGGTTAAGCGTTCCAGCAGCGCCAGTATTGGATGTATTGGATGATAAGGCGGTGGTTGCTCCTGACAGATTAACGGTATCCGCAGTGACCCTAATCTTCCCACCCGCACCCGTACCACTTGTGGAGGTGGAAACTCTGGCTCCGTCTCGAATGGTGAGGGTGGGTGCGTTGATGTCAATTCTTCCTCCCTGACCAGTGTTGCGGGTATCAACCGAAACGGTGCCATTCCCCGCGATCGCTACTGATTGTGGAGCGATAATTGACACATTTCCCCCCTCGCCGCTGCCCCTAGTTAAGGCTGATAATTGTGCTCCATTAGAAAAGTTGATCTGGAGATCGCCCGTACCAGGTAGAGGTTGCAGGGTAAGGTCGCCCGCATTAGCTGCTCCATTCGTCTCTGAAAACAGCCCTGTACGCTGGCTATCAGATTCATTGGGTTGCCCAAACAGGCTGACCGTATCTGCTGTAACGGTAATGCTGCCTCCCAGATCACCCCCGTTATTACCAGCAGTTGATGCTGAGACACGAGCACCATTTTGAACAGTGAGTGTAGGGGTAGTAATGGCAATATCTCCAGCATTCCCCCCATTTCTTGCTTGAACAGAAATACCTGGGCGATCGCTTGGGTCGCCACTATTGGTGAGAGGACCATTTCCCGTAAGCACCACTGAGTCAGTGGCATTGATTGTCACATTACCCGCAATACCACTATCTGTTGAGGCCGAAATTTGACTATTCGTGGCACTTAAATCCCTTAAGCCTGTCAGGGTAATATCACCACCTGTACCAGAAACGGTTTGAGCTAAGATGCGCGATCGCTCCACGGTCAAACCTTGCGTATTTACAGTTACATCCCCAGCATTACCCTGACCAGAGGCTGCATTAGCTCTCAGCGCACTATCGGTGAATTGAATGGTGGATGCAGCAGGTTGTTCTTCATTAATGCGAATACTCCCTGCAATGCCAGTACCGGTGCTGGTTGAAATACTACTACCATTAGTTGCGCTAAGGGTATTGAGATCAGTAATGATGACATTACCACCCGCTCCCGCTTCCGTTTCCACATCGATATCACCATTATTGAGGGTGATCGTATTGGCTGAAACTGTTACATTCCCTGCTGAACCAGAGCCGTTTCCTGCCGTTGTCCGATTACTGGCAGTGATTTGAGCATCGCTACTAATGGATAATCGATTTGTATTGACAAGAACATCACCTGCACGACCACCAGCAATTGCTGTTGTAACGATACCTCCAACTCCTTCTCCTTCAAGAATGTTGATGATCCCATCGCCGTTCAAGTCACCTGTAACACCACTTAAGGTGACAGAGCTGTCCGTTCCACCATTAATCTGAACGCTACCAGCCACACCACTCTCAGTTCTCGAGACAATTAAGCTATTGGCAACTGTGAGATTGTTGACATTGTCGAGTTGGATGTTACCGAAGCGCGATCGCTCTGCTACTGGAACCGCTGAAGAACTGTTTATCGTGACGATTCCTGAGTTATCTGAAAGGTCTATTGTTTGAGCATTTATGGTGACGTTACCTGCACGCGACGTGGGACTGTTTCCCGTTGCTGCGGCTGTAATGCGACTTCCTTGTAACGTGACTGTATTAGCAGTCATCGAAAGATTTCCCGCAGGTCCACTGCCACGAGTTTCAGCGCTAAAACTTCCACCACCCAAAACATTAACAGAATTGGCGTGGACATTTATAACACCACCCACACCACCTGGGAGGGGACGAGGCGTTTGACTATTGACTCCCGTAAGTTGAATGGTGTAATTGCCCGAATCTAAACCATTCCCCTGCCAGTCATTTAACCGTGATCCACCTCCAGGTTCCGTTCGACCAACTACATCGGTAAACGCAGCAGACTCAAGACCAAAAATAGACCCATTTGGACTGACCGGATATCTACCATAACTGCTTACCGCCAGATAGTATGTCCCAGAAGCTGTTGGGGTCAGAGCGTTGTCCTCAGGCAGGCGTGAACTGAAATCACTATCACTGATGTCTTCATTGGCATAAACTCCCAAACCTTGTTGATCAAAAAGAAACAATCGTGTATCAACGACTGTGCCTTGAGTGGTTGCTGAAAAGGGTTGACCATTCAACTCAATGCGGTAGAGATCTACATCATCTGGGTTTTCTAATGATCCAATAATTTGGCTAACATCGGTGATTAATCGAGCATTGTTTAATAATTGACCAACATCATCTTGTTCTCCAAAAGTAGAAACAGTTGGGTCCAAATAATCATTAGTCGTTACAAAAATTCCAGAGCCATTACCCGAAATCGTAATTTGCTCAATTGGATCGTTCGCACTGCCGAGGGTAATTGTACCGGCATTTCCGCTGCCCGCCGTGCTGGCAGAAATTTGTGAGGGTTGTGGTGGAGAACTTGGTTCCGATGGTGTAGAGGTTAATGAGAGCGAGGGAGCATTGATTTGAATGTCTCCTCCTCGACCAGAAGCCCCTGTCTCAACGTTACTGCGAATCTGAGACCCATTAGTTAAAGTAACATCGTTTCTAGCAGCAATGCGGATTTGTCCGGCAGCACCCGCACCTGCAGTACTGGCACTGAGAATAGAATTGTTCAGGGAGAGCGATCCTACATCATTGATTTGAATACCTCCGCCCGAACCTGATGCTTCTGCCTGAACTTCAGTAGTAAAGGTACTATTGTCAAGACGAATATTGCCAGTGGCAGACAGGATAATATCACTACCCGAACCCGAAGAATTGACCGCAGCATTTAGTTCATAATCGCTTATATCAATAGTCGCCGCTTCAATACGAATGTCTCCGCCAGAAGAACCACTATCACTGTTGAAGCTATCAGCATAAATAGTAGGGCGAGAATCTCCTCCTAAAAGCCTAGCGGTGCCACCATTAGCTGTGATAGAAACGCCGCCACTGCCACCACTACCTCCGAAAGATGCGGTGTCAATTCCAACCCGCTCTAAAGTTACATTTTGACCGCTAATTGAAACGGGTCCGCCCGAACTAGCCTGTGATGTCGAGTTAATGGAACGATCACTAATCCTAACGTTACCAGAGGCTGCAATAGTTATCTGCCCACCAGTGCTAGAAGATGACCTAGAGTTAATTTCAGTATTACTTAAGGTTACATTCTGTCCATTGATTGAAATTTGTCCAGCAGGAGTGTTAGTCGAACTGGAGTTGAGCGTACCACCACTAATATTAATGTTGCCACTAGTTGACCGTAAAACTAGATCTCCACCTGCGTTCAAGGAACTACCATAATTGTTGAGAGAGATATCAACAGCCTGGTCACCTTGCAGGAGAAGCTGATTACCCGCAGTCGCTTGAAATGGCTGAGTTTCACTATCTTGAATCTGAAGCGTATTTTGCGCTTGTAGTGTCAAATTCCCCGTGGCATTCAGTTGTCCCTGTAGTAAGTTCAAATTTCTCCCATTCAGGGTTAGATCCTGACCTGCACTCAGGTTCGCTTGACTGGCGATCGCCCCTTGAGCCTCTAAAGTCAAGGTTCCTTCAGCTCGAAGTTGTCCCTGCAAGTTCAAAGTTCCATCTACAGTTAATGCAATATTGTCTCTCGCAGTTAACGCAATGTTTTCTCCATTGGTTGCAAGTTGTCCCTGTAGATCCAGGTTGCCACCCGTCGCAGTGCCATACGTCACACTTGCTCCACCTAAAGAAGCGGGTTCGTTGGCACTAGTTAATCCACCCTCTGCTGCCCAATCAACTCCGCTACTCACGCTAAGAGCTTGTTGGGGATTAACGGTAATCGTTTGATTTCCACCAGTTCCATCAGAAATATCGCGTGTAATGCCAAAACTCGTAATTGATACTCCACTTAACTGGACTTTTCCACCAGCCAAGATAAAGAGAGGTGGACCACTATACTCACCCGTCAACGTCACGTCCCCATTGGTCCGAATAATGCTGGTATTGTTACGTGGATCCAAACTCTCTACGGGAGTACCATCCAGTTCCTGGATGATAAAGTAGCCACCCACTGTATAGTTAGCGTCACCCAATAACCGAATTGGTGATTGAACCACAGTATCTCTACCAGAGAAGAGGGTACTACCAGATTGCACCTGTATACGCTCTTGAGCATTTAAACTCAAGGTTTCTCCAGCAGTCAGTTGTCCCTGTAAGTTCAAATTCCCCCCAAACAGGGTCAGATCCTGACCTGCACTCAGGTTTGCTTCACTGGCGATCGCCTCTGGTGCGGCACCGTACTGTAACCCAATTGGCACACTCACCGTCAGCAGAGGCGGAGCCTGGGGATTGGTGGCACTGAACTCACTGCCATCGGGGAAGGTGAAGCGATCGCCCGTACTGGCGGTAAAGGAGCCACTCACATCCAATTGGGCATTGGGTCCGAAGATGATGCCATTGGGGTTGAGCAGAAATAGATTGGCAAGCCCATCGACCCCCAGCAGACCATCAATATTTGAGACGTTGCGCCCTGTTACACGACTGATAATGTTGTCAATACCAGTGGGGTTGGCAAAGTAAACCCGCTGTCCCTGGTTTACATCAAAGTCACTAAAGCTGTGAAACAGGTTTGCCCCACGAACAGCCCCTCCCTCAATCTGATCAGCCACCTGTCCGCGAAGCGTGACCCCCGATCGTACTCTGGATGGCTCGTTACCCAATGTGTTGTCTGGGACAATCTGCGCCAGTGCAGTGGATTGGGTCAACAGGCTAAACGAGCCTAGAACAGTAGCGCCAGTGCTGAGCCATCTCAGCAGGGGAGACAATGCTGGCATGATGCATCTTCCTGATTAAGAAGTTTGAAAAGAATAATACGGTAGATTTTATCAGTAATTTCTTGGATTGCAATCAGCCAATTTGTTAAAAAAGTTTCACTACATCCCCATCCGCATCCTGTACCCATTCTTAAGTTTTGGTGACATCAGAGACTTCAGATGCAGATTCAGTGGAGATAATGGGATCGATCGCAAGCCTTGGCCAATAAGCTGCGAGATATGGGGGTTGACCCTGAGCAACTGTGAATCGTCTGATCAAACAAACTGAAATGCTGGATTCGTGAGCCGCAGATTCCGCTGCCCCTGCACGATCGCGACTAATATTGTCAAATTAAACGCACATAATACCTACTTTTGTGCAATGCCCACCTATCAATCATGTTGCAATTTTACTCTGTGCATCTGTTGTGGTTATTGCTGATTAACTCCACAATCTGATACCCACGGATTGAGCTTGAACTCATGGGTGAGATATTCAATAAAACAGCGCACCTTGGCGGAGACAAATCGTCCACGCCGATAGACAGCATGAATGGGCAGCGGAATGGGTTGATAATCTTTGAGAATGACTCTAGCTTGGCTAGAGTTGATCAGCTCACCAAATAGCCAGACCGGGCAAACGGCAATGCCGATGCCTGCCAATACCGCTTCTCGAATGGCAGTTGAGTTGTCGGTTTGCAAATTGCCTTTAACGGTGACTTGAGTGGTGCCACCCTTAGGATTTTGAAAGTGCCACTCGTTGACGGTTGCCAAACGAGTATAGACGATGCAGTTGTGATCTACTAATTCTGCTGGGGTTTGAGGCTCTGGGCGATCGCGAAAATAGGACACGGCTGCGATGGTGACTCGGCGGGTCATGCCGATGCGGTGGGTGATTAACATGGGATCGTTGACCTGCCCAATCCGAATGGCAAGATCCATTCCTTCCTCTACTAAATCAGTAAAGCGATCGCTCAAGGTCAGGTCTAGGGTGATATCGGGGTAGCGATCGAGAAATCCCTTGATGTAAGGCATCAGTTGGTGCTGTCCAAACGCCACAGGACAGCTAACGCGCAGTGTTCCAACTGGATTTTGGCGTTGCCCAACACTGGCTTCAGCCGTGGCAGCAGCATCCAAGATGACCTGGCAATGCTCAAAAAATTGCTCTCCTGCCTGGGTCAACTGAAGCTTTCGAGTCGAGCGAGTCAACAATTGCACATCCAGATAGTCTTCGAGTGCCGCAATTTGCTTGCTAATGGTGGGTTGGGTTGTGTTGAGTTCGCGAGCGACAGCAGAAAAGCTTCCTGTTTCGACGACCCGCACAAAACTGTGAATGCAGTCGAGGCGATCCATACCTTCAGTTATTCCAAATGCGAATAAATCATATTCTATTTCCCAGTCTTCTCAAACATATTGAAATCAATCAAGATAAAAAGTGTGGAGAGCAAAGCAGCCCCATAAAACGGCACAAAGCTTTCCTATCAAAGGTTTGATAGTTAATTAAGGAGATTGTGATGAACATTCAAGGATCGGTTGCTTTTGTAACAGGGGCTAATCGCGGCATTGGTAAAGCCTACATCGAAGCTCTAGTGCAAGCAGGTGCTCATCGCATTTATGCTGCTGCTCGAAGCATTGACACACTCGGTGATGTTGTGGCGATCGCCCCTGATCGAGTTGTTCCAATTGCCCTGGATGTAACGGATGCTGATCAGGTCAGTGCGGTTGCTCAAACGGCTCAAGATGTCACCCTATTAATCAACAATGCGGGAGTTTTGGGGGCCGGTGGTTTATTTACAGATAAGAGTGTGGAAACCGCTCAGTGGGAAATGACCACCAATTACTTTGGTACCCTCTCTATGATCCGTGCTTTTGCGCCGATTTTACGGCAGAACGGAGGGGGTGCAATTGTCAATTTGCTCTCGATCGCTTCCGTTGTGAATGTGCCTGTTTTCAGTTCCTATAGTGCCTCTAAAGCAGCTCTGTATTCTTTGACCCAAGGGGCGCGAGCAGAGTTGGCTCAGCAAGGCACTCAAGTGGTTGGGGTGTTTCCGGGACCAGTTGATACTGCTATGTCAGAAGCGGTGCCCCTCGACAAAATTGCCCCGATTGAAGTGGCTAACGCAACACTACAGGCGATCGCGCAAGGTCTTGAAGAGGTCTATCCCGATGCTGTTTCCCAAAGTGTGTTTGCTGATCTGCAAGCACCCCTTAAAGCCGTCGAAAAACAGTTTGCAGGGATGTTGCCTCAGTAGTGCCAGTGAAGATTTAGGTTTGAATATTAGATTGTGATAATCTGCGTGCAAAATTAGACCTATGTCATTCACAGTTGTCGCCTGAATGACTGAGAGGGAATCGTTTGTAGCGATCGACCACCTGAGTATTGGATATCTGTGATGCGCCATCCATCAATTTAGAGCCGACAGGTTAATCTGGAGTCACGAATGCTCTGGAGATTTCTCTGTGATGACACCCAATGTTTACCGTTTGATTGGGAATGTAACGTTGACTTTACTTGCGACGGTGCCCTTAGTTGCTTGTGGCGATCGCCCCTCTTCCCCCACAGCATCACCAAGTTCAGAGATGCAGCCTGCATCAACGACTTCCTCCCAGACTACCACCACGGCTTCAGAGACAGAGCAAGTCACGCAAGTGGCGATCGCTGAGTTACAGAAGTTAGGTGGAGCTGTCACCCTTTCAAATCTAGTGATTGTCGAAGATTACGCTTTGGCAAACTGGAGCGCAACCGAGGCTGAAGGGCAGATTCTGTTGCAACGAACCGCAGGAACATGGCAAGTATTGACCCAAGGGGGTGGAGCACTAGCAACCAGCCCAGAGGCATTACAAGATTATGGGGTGCCAGCCAGCCTTGCTCAGAGTTTGTTCGATCAATTTCAAGCTGCTGTTCCTGCGTCTGAGCCAGAGGCGATCGCAACTCCTGTTGAGGCAATGTCTGAATCCTCATCTGCTGCCTCAACCCTGGCTCTAGAGACCGCTCAGGCATCCATTGGTGGAATTTCCACTACGGCGACAGAAGCAGACGTGCGCCAAATACTGGGTGAGCCTCTAGAAGCTAAAGATGAGGAAAACCAGATCGGGTTAGTCCTACGACGGTTAGAATATCCAACCCTCTCAGTTGGACTGGCAGACGGCACGGTCTATTCCCTAAGCACACGCAGCCCTGATATGCCCACAGCAGACGGCATTCGAGTAGGAGATACCCAACAGCAAGTGATTGAGGCTTACGGTCAACCCCACGAGATCACGACTGAAAATAATGTGACGCAGCTCGTCTACTACGTTAATGCCCCGGCTACTTGGATATTTCAAGTCGAGGGCAACTATCCCGGAGAGGGAACTGCGTCACACCGCATTGTTGAGATTAGCTATTTTGCTCTATTGAATTAGGAGATTACCCTGTGAGCAACTTTCCCGCACCGCTCTGACTGGCTTTATCGCTTGCGAATCTCGCGTGCCATATTACGGAACATATCCATGCTGCCATCGCTGTTGCTGCGACGACGCTCAGAAGCACCCGTATCTGCTTTGGGAGCGGCACCGTTTATATTAGTACCGTTTGCATTAGCACCATTCATTTCAGCCGCTTTAGTAATTTCCTCAGCGGCTTCAATGGCGGCCTCCAGTTCGCCCCGGGTCATCCCCATTGCCGAAACTTGTACGACTGACTCAAACTCACTCTTGTTGCCTGCGGTTTTAGGAAACGTGCGCTTGATGGTCTTGACAGTCCTCATATAGTCGATATTGCCAAACGTCTTGGCATCATCTGAGTCTAAAAAGAAAGCTTGAGACTGACCTTCGTTTGTTGCAGGTGTCTTCTCTTCAACGCCTTTCTTTTTCCCAAAAAAACCAAACAATCCTGCCATGACGTTGTGTCTCTCATAAAATTGCAATCACTTACATCATGTTAACTTATGTAAAGCCATTGAAGTGTTACAGAAAACACTTTGGGTACTCGAAAAATTACATATACCTGCTTTAGCTGTGAAGGGATAGTGCGATTTAGGCAGAGGGTGTTTGAGAGGAATCTCTGCTGGAGCGATCGCTTTTCTAATTCCGCGAATTTTAACAGGAGTATGCGGAGAAGAATGATGTCTGGATTACACTTTATTGCCTCTAGAGGTCAGAATTTCTTGTTGAGGTGCTCGCTGGCAATTGAGTGACTACTCTTGTGTGACTTGTCTATCCTTACTCATGAGCTGAGGGTGAGATCTATTTTGATGAGTGAGTGTGATAGATACATTAATTAGGAGTGTTTTACGAAACGTCACTATAAGCATTAAACTGTATTTTTATCTATTTAGGTTTAGTCGAATTTGATTGACTAGCAAGCAAATTTAAATTACTTAATTTACGCAATAAATCATCTAACTCATTTTTATTAATTAACTCTCAGCAGAACTTCAGATAAAACTCATTCTTTTGGGTAGAAATTCACTCAGTATCAATTCATATACACAAATCTATGTTGTTGCACAGCGCATCAATGACTAACATGATTCGTGAAAAATAGATGCAATCTCACAATTGACTGACTTCACTGTTACGAGTGCTTCGTCATTTATCTCTAAGCTGTGTACTCAACATTCACAAACTGATCACCCAGGAGTTACTCGGTTATGAGGCTTACGTTTAAGCATGGTCAGGGCAGGAGCAATCGTTGCTTACTGCTCAATTTTGTTCTAATTGCAGCAACCCTAATGGGCGTGTCGCTCCCCGTTGCAGCACAGGAGGCACAACGAGACAACGATATTGCTCCTGCGCCTGCATCCATTGGTGCTGATGTGCCTTTGACTTATTTTGGCCCTGCCCCCTCTCAGGTTCAACGAGAGCTAATTGGCCCTTATCAACTGCTTAAGTCAGGTCAAGTTGATGTAGAGGCAGGCACAGTTACACTGCCGCTTTACCAGGGGCGTCTTCGAGATGGACGCTCAGTCTGGTATGTTTTGACTGATACTGACGATCGCGGCAATGCGGATGCGTTAGGTCTCAACTGGTCAGCAAAATTAACCTATGCTGGGGTTGGTCGAGCAGTACGCAATGCGACCTTGGCTCAAGATGCAACGCTCATCTTTGAAAGTGGGACGGTTGATTTTAGCCCTGAACGTCGGGTTGTCCCTGGTGCAGGAGACAATGCATTTCCACCGCAAGTGGCTGAGCCAGGCTCTATTGGCGATAGCAACTACAGTCCACTGGTGCGGATTACTAATGCAGGCAATCACATCTACAACGCTCCCATCATTGCTTTTGATGTCAATGCTGAACAAATTTCTTTTTGTAATGGCAATCCTGACCACAGTTTAGTGCATGACAAGGTGTTGAGCATCTGTCCTGAAGAAGCGACAGTGACGCTCAAACTAACTCCTGGTATTAGTTTTGCTCGTCCAATTCTTTACGTTAGCTTTGACTCTAACAATCCTTTGGCAGCCACTTTAGAAGAATCAACGCTGGCACCGGGTTTAGGAGATATCACGGTTGGTCGAGATGATAGTGCCTTTAGTGCGGTTGAACGATTGTTTTCGTTTGCTAACGGTCCGACTGGGAGTGATAATCCTCAGCGACAAGGACTGAACAGTGCGATCGCGGATGGAGCTAGCCCACTCAATGTCTTTGGTGGCATTCCAACGATCGCGACCGACTATAGCCCCATGTGGGATTTTAATTTGGGGGTGTGGACACAAGACGCGATCGCTCGTGGCTATCGTTCTCGGTTGACTGAAGAATTTCAGATTTTAGGCTTTGCTCAACAGGGATGGATTACGGGGCCTGATGGCAAACCCTATGGCTCTACTGGAATCATTGTCAACTGTCCAGTTGTTTTCCGATTTTTATAAAACGTAGAACACGGCTAAGTGAAGCATCTCGTTATTTCTCACAAAAACAGGGGTGCTTCACTTTCTTATGTGAACAAGATCGTTTGAACAAGATTATTGGAACGACGTTATTTGAACAAGATTGTTGGAACAAAACCTATTGCCCAATAACAGCTATAAATTGGGGATTAGGAGATTTATGTGCAAATCTCTTACGGAATTAGTCTATCTGCTGTAGTGACGTGATTTGATGGACTTCATAGCACAGAGCTTGGTGAGAGATGCGAATTTCTAAAGCAGTAAAAAAAATACCGATGAGTAATACTGCGGTACCCAGTAGAAATAAAATTAAGGCAAATGTGCCAACGGCTCCAGCATTGAAGGCAACTGATAGCGCGATCGCAAACATGGTTGAGATAAAGATCGCGATCGCACAATAAGCCAACAAAGCGGCTTTTTGCACCAGCCGATGACGTTGTGTAAGTAATGGCAGTTGGCGATCGATGGCTTTTAACCTTTCGAGTTGAAACCGATCTTCTTTGCCTGATTGCAATAATTCAAATCGTTCATGTGCTAATGCTCGAATGCGTTGTCCCAGATTGGCATATCGTATTAAAGTTCCATTTTCAAACAATATGCAAGCCGTAATCAGGACAACTGGCGCAATAATCAGTTGAATGGTTTGAGCGATATCCGCAGCACTCATAGTGACTTAAATTTATGTATGAAGGGATTGAGTTAAGCAAAACTGGGTTCCATAAGTAGGTGGGTGTCATTAACGATAAGATGTGCCTTGACTCCCATTCGACTCGCTCAGGACAAGCTGCTCAACACTCTAAATCTCTCTGGTAATGGGTTGAGCGCAGTCGCAACTTGAATTCTCAATTGAGTTTAATGAGGTTCTCCTACTTAGAGTATCTGAGCAGTTCCTTTACATTGGCTTCTCGTGTGTTGTGAGTAGGTTGTTTTGTCGCTTGTGGTTTAGGGTTGAGATGATAGTCAATGGCTGTTAACAAGTCATTCATAGAAAAGGGTTTTGTCAAACAGGTTTGAACTCCCAATCCTAATGCTAAGCAACAACTACTCTCATCCTCAGCCGTAATAACCACAATGGGGATTTGCTGATTAACTAATCGCAACTGACGATAAACATTGAGCCCAGAAGTACGTCGTAGTTCCCAATTGAGTACGATTAAGGCAGGATTTAATTCTGGAATGCAATATGGGCTAACGTCGTCACAGTTAATGCTAACTTGATAACCTTCTGTACGAAGTTCCATTGCAATGAAGTGAGGCAGGCTAATTTGATCATCAATCACTAAAATGTGAGGAACCATAAAATTAGAATATAGAGTGCATGATTTAAATGTGCCCTAGATGCTTTTAGAAGATATGAGAATTAGCTTAAGCTTTCTTAAGCCTTTTAGATTCAGAGAGGGGGTCTAGGGGTTGGCATAGCCGTTTAATCAGGCTATTGGGAGTCTAAAGAAATTCTTAATCTCTCTTAAGTTGCCCTCAAGTGTTTCTCATTTAGTGCTCAGAAAAAGAATTCATACTGGTTCAATACCAATTACATCAACCATCAGTGAAAGAAATGTTTTCTGGTTCTAACGCTTGATGTTCGGTTGCCAGTCTCACTGATGTAAATAGCTCTGAACTAGGAAAGCGCGATCGCTATTTTTTCTAAAATTTATGGACTTCTCAGATATTAATCAATTGCCCGCTACTCTACAGACAGCTGTGAAATATCAGCACTTATCCAATGGACAAGTTTTATTTAACCGTCATGAAGAACCACAAGCGATATATGCTATAAAAACTGGGCAAGTTCGGCTGTTGCATTACACCACAAGTGGTCAATCGATCAGTCACTATGCAGTTTATTCTGGTGAGATTTGCGCAGAAATTGCTCTCTTTCTAGACAGCTATACTTGTAGTGCGATCGCAGAAGGAGCGACTCAAGTTTTGGTCTTTCCTAAGCCAGTATTCTTAACAGCTCTTCAGCAAGATCCTCACTTTGCGATCGCTTTTATGATGCAATTGGCTTACCGATTGCATACAACCAAAGTGACATTAGAGTTACGCAGCATTCGCTCGGCGCAAGAGCGTGTTTTGCACTATCTGTATCTAGTTACACCTCCTGAAAACAACACCATTGTCTTAGAACAACCCCTTAAAGACATCGCGGCTGATCTCAGTCTCAGCCCTGAGGTCTTGTCTCGAACTCTGGCTCAACTTGAAAGTGATGGGGCGATCGTTCGACAGAAACGTAGAATCACGCTGCTAGAACCCTCTAGATGACGCTAAACAGCGGCTCTGTCTGCTTAAAACAATCTAAAGAATCTATCAAACTTGACTTGAATCAACGACAGCAAGGGGTGTTGCTGACGTAGGCTCATGGCAACAATTCTGTTGAAGCCGTTCCAAAGTTGGTTGCAGTAGCATGATTGATTGGCAAAATATTCAACGAGCTAAACAATGGCAAATTGTTTTAAGAGCATTGAGCACGTTGAGTTATCGCTCTCATGACCTCAACAGTTATCTACATGAGATTACCTGCGGAGTCAGCCAGTTGCTAGAGTCAGATTGGTCGATTGTCACGCTCCATGAACAATCCAGGGGGCAAATTGTTGCCAGTAACTTAGATCTGGGGGATGCTGAAACGGCTTTTTCAGTTCATGAGAGTGTTTCAAAAGTTGTTGTTGAAAGTGGTCGGCCTTTCTTTATTGAGGACGTTGAACACTACCCCGAAGAAGCCAGTCGGATGGCAGGTTATGTCTGTTATCTGGGGGTGCCACTGCGAGTTTTACAGGGAGATGTGATTGGTAGCATTTGCTCCTTTAGTCGGCAATCTCGGCATTACGATGCGGAGATCATTGCTACGGTTGAGTTGTTTGCAGAACGGGCTGCAACGGCGATCGACAATTATCGCCTTTATCGCCAACAGCAGCAATTTAATGACCGCTTAGAAGCCGAAGTGACAAAACGCACTGTGGAATTGCGAGAGGCTCAGGCCAAGCTGATTGAGCATGAGCGGTTGGCGGCGATTGGAGAGTTTGCAGCAATGATTGTCCATGAAATTCGCAATCCTCTGACAACGGTTCAAATGGGGTTGAGCTATTTTACAAAGCTCGATCTGCCTCAATCGGCTCAAGCCCGACTGTCTTTGGCGATGGATGAAGCGGGGCGATTAGCTAATCTATTGCAAGAAATTTTGTCTTATGCAAAACCTCAAACGCTGCGCTTGGTTGAAATCAATGTCGATGAATTTATTCAAGAACTATTGACTTCGCTGCAATCGATGCCTGAAGCTCAAGGACGTTTGATTGAATATTGTCCTTTGCTATCACCCGCTCAGATTTTGGGTGATCTCGACAAGTTAAAACAGGTCTTTATCAATCTCATTCGCAATGCGTGTGAAGCAGTTGAAGTAGGAGAAACGATTCGATGGTCAGTTACACACAAAGCAGGTGAACGTATTTGTATTGCTGTACACAATGGCGGTACGCCGATTCCTACGGATGTGTTACCGCGTTTAACCCAACCCTTTTATTCAACGAAAGCTGAAGGGACTGGACTGGGGTTGGCGATCGTTAAGCGAATTGTAGAAGCTCATAACGGTGAACTGCTGATTGAGTCTTCTGCACTCAAAGGAACTATCTTTAGTGTCCGGTTGCCACTGAAGCAAGAGATGTAGCCACACCTATCCCTGGGTAAACACTCATCGATCGCTTATCTGATTCTCATCCTATATTTTCTCAAGCCTGTCAGAATGCTCTCCATGAGCTTTGGGCATAGGAGGGATCACGGTGGAAACGCTGAAACAACATTTGCCAGAATACCTGATGGAAGCCGCAGAATTGGGACTATTCATGATTTCGGCTGGCGTGTTTACCTGTTTATTTGAATATCCCAACTCGCCTGTTCATCAAGCCATCTCTAATGGAGATGTGCGTCGATTGTTGATTGGGGTGGTAATGGGGTTAACGGCGATCGCACTGATTTATTCTCCCTGGGGTAAGCAATCGGGTGCCCACCTAAATCCAGCCGTCACCCTAACGTTTTATCGATTAGGCAAAGTCAAGCGTCAAGATGCCCTGTTCTATACTCTGTTTCAATGTTTAGGAGGAGTGACAGGTGTTTATCTAGTGGTGCTGCTTTTACAAAATATATTCACTCAACCGCCCATTAACTATATTGTGACCGTGCCAGGAAGGTGGGGTTGGGGTGCCGCTTTGCTAGGCGAACTCGTGATTGCTTTTATGATGATGACGGTGGTGTTGCTCACCAGTAACCATAAAAAGCTCAGTCGCTACACTGGGTTGTTTGCTGGGTGCTTGGTGATGCTTTATGTTTTCTTAGAGGCACCGCTTTCAGGGTTTGGCATGAATCCTGCTCGGAGTTTTGCGTCTGCTTTTCCGGCTCAAAACTGGACGGCATTTCCGCTGTACGTACTGGCTCCAGTGGTCGGCATGTTTACTGCCGCTGAATTATATCAGGTGCTCTTTGGGCCGCGAGCCGTCAAGTGCGCCAAACTTCACCACGACAACCACAAACGTTGCATTTTTCGCTGTGGCTATCAATCAAATGATGCTGTTGATTTAAGCGATCGCCTGTTGTCATAAACGATGATACACCCGGCCATAGACCGGCAATAGACATTGCACATCATTCACCAACGTTGACGCAAATACTTTGTCTCTATGTATAGCCGTAGTCATTCAGGTGAGGACGGGGTGCAGGGGTGGAACCCCTGGCTGGGGGCACCGCCCCCACACCCCCTTTGTCCTGGGTTAGCTGGCTACAGCTATAAGTCTCTATCTCAATTGGCTCTATCTAAATTGTCCCTATCCAAACACTATTGCTAAGGACTTCATCTATGACTGCCCAACACTACGACATCATCATCATTGGCACAGGTGCAGGAGGAGGCACGTTAGCCCATCGGCTAGCGGCTACTGGAAAGAAAATTTTGATTTTAGAGCGTGGCAGCTTTTTGCCTCGTGAAAAAGCCAATTGGAGTGCCAAAGAAGTCTATCAAAAAGAACGCTATCACACCGATGAGATGTGGTACAACCTTGAGGGCAAGCCCTTTCGCCCAGGAACAGGATATTGGGTGGGAGGCAATACTAAAGTCTATGGGGCAGCCCTCTTGCGAATGCGAGAACGAGACTTTAATGAAGTCGCTCACCAGTCGGGCATGTCTCCCGCCTGGGCACTGAAATACCGAGATTTTGAGCCTTATTACACCGCCGCCGAGCAACTCTATAACGTGCATGGGCTACAGGGTGAAGATCCGATTGAGCCACCTATGAGTCAGGGCTATCCCCATCCTCCAGTGAGTCATGAGCCGCGCATGCAAGAGTTTTGTGATGGATTTCGGCACCAGGGATTGCATCCGTTTCACCTGCCGTTGGGCATCAAACTGGATGAAGCAAATTCAGATTTTAGCCATTGCATTCGCTGCAATACCTGTGATGGCTTTCCATGTCTCGTACATGCCAAAGCAGATGCAGATGTCAATGCGGTGCGTCCTGCCCAACAACACGCGAATGTGACGTTAGTAACGCAAGCCAAGGTTGTGCGCTTACACACTAGCCCATCAGGGCGCGAAGTAACGGGAGTAGAAGCTGAAGTTGAGGGGCAATCATGTTTGTTTACCAGCAATATTGTGGTGGTTGCCTGTGGTGCAATTAACTCTGCGTTGTTGCTGTTGCGCTCTGCTAATGATCAGCATCCTAACGGGTTAGCCAATCGCTCTGATCAGGTTGGGCGCAACTTTATGAAGCACCTGGCAACAGCAATTTTGGCGATCAGTTCTAAGCCCAATCCGGCTGTCTATCAAAAGACGATCGCGATCAATGATTTTTATTGGGGTGAGTCAGACTTTCCCTATCCTATGGGACAAATCCAAAACACGGGCAATGTTTTAGGAGACATGATTCCGGCTGAGACTCCCTCTACTTTGGCTCCATTGGTCAAACTGGTTCCTGGTTTTGGGTTAGAGCAGGTTGCCAGTCATTCAACGGGTTGGTGGTTGCAATCTGAAGATTTACCCGACGCCGACAATCGAGTCCGGTTAATGGGCGATAAGGTGTCTTTGGAGTATAAACTCAACAATACTAAACCCCACGATCGCCTGGTTCAACGGTGGATGGAAGCGTTACATAAAATTGACCACTCAACGCAGCCTTATATCATTCCGATGGGCATTTATCCTCGCAACAGCATTCCCCTACAAGCTGTAGGACATCAGTGTGGCACCTGTCGCTTTGGAGATGACCCGACCACATCTGTCCTTGACATCAACTGTCGCACTCATGATGTTGATAATCTTTATGTCGTGGATGGTAGTTTCTTTCCGTCGAACTCTGGTGTTAATCCAACCTTGACGATTATTGCGAATGCACTGCGAGTGGGCGATCGCTTAAAGGAGCGGCTGTAATTGACACTGACCGTCTCAACTGTTAGCGACGCTCCGTCATCTCATATCGTCTCTGAATGAGTTTGTGCTATCCCTGTAAAGGCGTTCTGCGCAATGTCCCTACCGCTGATCTGTTACCGTTATTTGTTGACTTGGTATAACTGGTGAATTCATCTTGTCTGGACTCGATTCTCGTTATTATTCCGGTGTTAAACGAGGAAGCAACCCTTGAGAAAGTGATCCAAACGTTGCAATCTTATGGGTTAATGCAGATTTGGGTGGTGGATAACGGTAGTCGCGATCGCAGTGCAGAGATTGCCGTAAGAGCGGGTGCCACTGTTTTGTCTGAACCTGTCTCTGGTTATGGACGAGCCTGTTGGTGTGGTTTACAGCAAGTGCCTGTCTCGACTCAATGGATCTTGTTTTGCGATGGTGATGGCAGTGATGATTTGAGTGTGTTGCCGCAATGGTTAACCTTGCGCGATCGCTTTGATTTGATTCTTGGCGATCGCACAGCAACGGCTGCTGGACGCTCTGCCATGACTCCAGTTCAACGCTTTGGAAATGGCTTAGCGACGACTCTAATCCAGTGGGGTTGGGGGTATCGCTATCACGATTTAGGGCCTTTGCGGTTAATTCGTCATGCCGCTTTAGACCGCATTCAAATGCAAGATCGGGGTTTTGGCTGGACGGTGGAAATGCAAGTACGGGCGATCGAGTGTGGCTTACGCATTTGTGAGCTAGCGGTGCACTATCGCTGTCGTCAAGGGGGGCGATCGAAAATCTCTGGTACGCTTCGTGGGAGTATGCAAGCAGGGGTGATTATTCTCGGCACTTTGGGACGGTTGTATAGCCAGCGTCTGGTGCGATGGATGAAGGGATGAAGAGACATCTAGTGATGAATTTCAAGTCAGTTAATTTACGCTTGTCAATCAGTGCACTCTTGGTTGTATTGGGGGCGGTGTTCATTAGCCCTAACGGTGATGTAGCTCCAGTGACAACGCTGCACAAATTTTGGGTCGGTGCTGGGGTGATGGGGCTAGGATTTATGTTGTCTTGGAGGTTGCAAAGGGTTCCTGTTCTGTGGTTTTGGGGAGTGGCGATCGCCACCCGCTTACTGCTGTCGCCTATGCATCCCGGCATTGATGTTTGGCGATATCTCTGGGAAGGCTATATTCAAACGCTGGGGTTTAGTCCCTATCACCTGGCACCCAATGCCCCTGAGCTAGTACCCTACCGCACGGAGTGGTGGGCGCAAGTCGTTTTTCCCGATGTGACTGCGATCTACCCGCCCCTGACCGAACTCGGCTTTCGGATGCTGGCGGCGATCGCCCCTAATCTCTATCTCTTTAAGGTTGCCTTTGTGGTGGCAGATGTGGGGGTCTGTTGGCTGCTGTCTCGTCGTTTTGGCACGGTGCGCTCCACACTCTATGCCTGGAACCCAATGGTGATTTACTCCTTTGCTGGAGGAGCACACTACGACAGTTGGTTTATTTTGCCGCTCGTGGGGGCTTGGTTACTGTGCGATCGCCCTGCTTCTCCTCGGACTTTGAACTGGCTCTGGAGTGCCCTATTAGTGGGTATCAGTGTGGCTGTGAAATGGATGTCATTACCGATGTTGGGGTTTTTAATGTGGCGATCGCTCCGTCAACTCAAACTGGGACAAGCAGGTTGCATTGGCGTGATGGGGATGCTCCCGATGTTTCTCTCGGCGTTACCGTTTTGTCAGTCGAGTCGTTGTCCTTTAATTCCCACAGAATCAGTATTTGTCTCCTATGGGCGCAGTGCCGAGTGGATTCCCTATTGGGTCGCTCAGGTGTGGCAGGCTTCTCTGCAAGCCAACTGGATTTATGGGTTTCCCCTGGCATTATGGGTTGGGTGGCTCATCCTGCGAGCAAAGAGTTTTCAACAATTGGCTGAGTGGTACTGGTTTGGCTTACTCATGCTGACCCCCATCATTCATTTTTGGTACTTTACCTGGATGATTCCGTTTGCGGTGCCTAGCCAAAATTTAGGGGTGCGTCTGGTCAGCCTGTCAGCCTTTGTTTACTTTATCTTGCCGTCTCGTGTACCTGATTGGCGGTTAACGGAGTCAGAACGGCTTCTATTGTGGTTGCCTTTTGTTTTAGGGTGTCTCTGGACTCTCTGGCAAAGCTCCCAAAAGCCCCTGGAGCGATCGCTCAATGCTGAGTAGCTTTGCTGCTTGCGTTGTGAGTATACTCATCCAATCCTCAGCAAAAATTTAGTTTAGAGTCAGTTCTTGAGGAACGACATGCTTCATAACTGGTGTAGTGTCTATTAGACAAGTGCTGATAGACAAGTGCTAGACAAGTACTTGGCAATGCTAAGATTCCAAGTGTTGATTTGAGTGGTGTTGATTTTAATGGGTGCGATCGCGCTACTTTTGGGTTGTGCCATCCCATTTTCAATGACTCACTATAACAACCCGACGGCACCTTTAAGAACGAATTTATGAGTTATCTAGAAACCACTGCTCAACTCTATGCTGAAGCGGCTGAAATCCCCCAAGTTGGGCTATGTTGCGTTAGCACTCCACCGCTTCGCCTTCCAGGACTGACCACTCCTGACATTATGCAGCAGATGAACTATGGCTGCGGCTCGACCGTACATCCAACAGAGTTATTTGGCAGCCCAACCGTTTTATATATTGGTGTTGGCGGAGGTCTGGAAGCCCTTCAGTTTGCCTATTTTTGTCGTCAACCTGGTGGTGTGATCGCTGTTGATCCAGTTTTAGAAATGCGGAAAGCAGCTGTCCGAAATTTACAGCTTGCAGCTCAAGAAAATGACTGGTTCAATCCCGATTTTGTCAAAATTTTAGAGGGAGACGCGTTTGCCTTGCCTGTATCCGATGCTTCAGTCGATGTAGTGGCACAGAATTGTCTGTTTAACATTTTTGAACCGGATGATTTACAAAGAGCACTATCAGAAGCCTATCGAGTCTTAAAACCGGGTGGACGGTTGATTATGAGTGACCCGATCGCCACTCGTCCGATTCCACCTCATCTCCAGCAAGATGAACGGTTACGCGCCCTCTGTCTGTCGGGAGCACTGGCTTACGATGATTATATTCAGCATGTGACGGCGATCGGCTTTGGGCAAGTTGAGATTCGGGCGCGTCGTCCCTATCGTCTGCTCGATACCCAACAATACAATCTGGAGGCTCCTCTATTACTAGAAAGCCTTGATTCTGTGGCATTCAAGGTTCCTGTCCCAGAGGATGGAGCCTGTGTGTTTACAGGCAAAACTGGGATTTATACAGGCACAGAACCTTATCTAGACGATCGCGCGGGTCATCTGTTGCAACGGGGCATTCCATTGGCGGTTTGTGACAAAACAGCCGCTAAGTTTGCTCTACAGTTTCCGCAAGATGTCCTAATTACAGAATCTACCTGGCATTACACCGGGGGCGGATGCTGTTAAAGACTTTAGCAGGGGTGTTCATGGTGAATCGGGCAAACGACAAGTTTCAGCAAGATTACTGAGTTCCTCAGGGAAAACTTATTCCTCCTTCAGAGATGATTCAGTCATCACCTCTACGATGAAATCACAGACCTGGAGAGCAGCCGCTTTTAGACATTGCAGAGCTGCTCAATATTTTTGATTCACCCAAGAGGTAAGTTTTATGAAACGTCAACTGCTCAAAGCTTTGTCAGTTCTGGCGATCGCGTCTACTGCACTCCCATTTGCAACATTCGCTGCTCAAGCTCAACAACAATATGGCATCACAGCCCCCATCGTGTCGGGTGCAGGCACCTTAAACAGAAATGAAGACCATTACATCGAAGTTCAAGTCAACGGCACGCATCCAGTTGATCGCATCAAGGTGGTTTGTGTGACATTTCACCAACTGAGTGGTGTAACCGTTACCAATGCTGCAACCCGTGCAGAAATTCCTGCTGAGGTCGCCTATGGCTTTGAGAACTTCACAGTCACATTTGAGGAACCTATTCAAGCGGGCACCACAATCCGTTTGGTGATGGAAGATTCACGAGTACGGGGTCAGTTTGAGGGTTTAAACGTGCCCTATCGTGTTTTCGCAGTCAGTTCTGATTTGGGTGAAATCCCCATTGGTACGGCGATCGTAGAAGTACCTCAAATGGGAGATGGTTGATTCGGGTTGCTTTGAAAGAGATAATCCCTAAATTTTTATCTTTCATAAATTGCTTGTTTTCACCATTTGCAATTGCTATAGCTTAGAACGGCTAAGGCTTGAATGAAGGGGATGCTTAACCGTCCCCTTTCCCATTTTTCTCATTTTTGTGAATGATCGAACCCTAACTTCTCTAATTCGTTAAAGATAAATAGCCATCCCAGATAGTTTGTGAGAGGTGCAACCCTGTGGGACTCTTATAGAAGAGTATTGCTAAAGTGAATTTTATGTGTCTTAAGTTGAATAGCTGACGGGGTGACAAGAGTAGCTACAAAGCAGACTGGACAAGCTTCATCGCCCTCATACCCTTGCGATAATACTGCCACTTGTGGGGTGAGAGTTGAAGTAATTGGGTAACGATTTCAGCATAAGGAGCCATGAACTGTA
>JANRJA010000220.1:0-21715 GCA_033764315.1 Oculatellaceae cyanobacterium bins.114 | reverse complement strand
GCGCAGTGGATTGGCAGTGAAATTGAGCGTCAACAAGCGGCCCAAGATCTGGCACAAGCACGGGATGAAGCTCTAGCTGCTACTTGCGCAAAGAGTGAGTTTTTAGCAACGATGAGCCATGAAATCCGCACCCCGATGAATGCAGTGATTGGCATGACAGGATTGCTGCTAGATACATCTCTAACCTCAGAACAACGGGACTTTGTAGAAACGATCCGAAATGGGGGTGATACCTTACTAACAGTGATTAACGATATTCTAGATTTTTCTAAAATTGAATCAGGTAATTTAGAACTTGAAGAGTATCCGTTTGAACTGCGCGTATGTGTTGAAGAAGCCTTTGATTTACTGGCAACTAGAGCGGCTGAAAAGAAACTGGAGTTAGCATTCCAGCTTGACCCTAGCGTTCCTAAGGTAATTTTGGGTGACATTACTCGGCTGAGACAAATTCTGGTTAACCTTCTGAATAACGCTATTAAATTTACGCATCAAGGAGAGGTGTTTCTGGCTGTAACTGCTCATCCAGTCAACTCTCCTCATCTACTAGAGAATCGAGTTTCTACTCAATATGAGATTCGGTTTGCAGTTAAAGATACAGGGATTGGAATTCCAAATGAACGTCTAGACCGTTTGTTCAAATCATTTAGCCAAATCGATTCTTCAACGACTCGTAAGTATGGAGGAACAGGACTGGGATTAGTCATCTGCAAGCAACTAACTGAAATGATGGGAGGCAAGATTTCGGTTGAGAGCACTGTTGGCGAGGGCAGTACTTTTTACTTTACGATCACGGCTGAATCAATTGCAGAACAAACGCTAGAAGAATTTGATATTTTGCAACCTGAGTTGATTGGGAAGCGCGTACTCATCGTCGATGACAGTGCGACAAATCGGCAGATTCTAGATAAGCAGGTGAGCACTTGGGGCATCTTACCTTGCATGGTCTCTTCTGGATTAGAAGCGATGAATTTGCTGCGGCAAGGGGAGTCGTTTGATCTGGCGATTTTAGATATGCGAATGCTAGATCTAGATGGATGCTCTTTAGCTGTTGAAATTCACCGATTAGAAGCTTCTCAAAAGCTGCCATTGGTGATGCTAACATCACTCGGACAGAGTGATATAGATCGGTCATTGATTCAAGATCATTTTGTAGCGTATCTCAACAAACCAATTAAGCAATCTCTCTTATTCAACACCCTGATCAATATTTTTGGCACTCAGAAGGTGCAGTTTAAGCAGAAACCGCTGAGTAACCTTGTGATTGAACATGATCTAGCGGAACAACTGCCGTTACGCATTCTCTTGGCTGAAGATAATCGAACTAACCAAAAAATTGCTTTACAACTGCTCAACCGTATGGGATATCGAGCCGATGTAGCGGGAAACGGGCTAGAGGTATTAGATGCATTACGTCGGCAAATGTATGATGTGATTTTGATGGATGTACACATGCCTGAAATGGATGGTTTAACAGCAACTCGCTTGATTTGTGAGGAATGGCATCAACCTCGTCCCAGAATTATTGCGATGACAGCGAATGCTATGCGGGGCGATCGCGAAACCTGTCTTGAAGTAGGAATGGATGATTATGTGAGTAAACCAATTCGAGTTGAGGAGTTAGTGCGGGCCTTGAAACAATGTCAACCTCTCACTTCAGGTCTAAATCATCTGCAACCCCTTGCTTTGGAGACTCAAAATGTGTTTCAACTCCCTCTAGAAAATCAAATTAATGGCGTTACAACTGCTCAACCTTCTTTAGAGCAGACCTTAGAGCCGAAATTAGAGTGCATTGATGAAGAAGCATTACAAGCATCATTGGAAAGTTTTGGCCAAATCGATTTGGAACTCATAGTTCAGTTATTGATGGATTACCTGGAAGATGCTCCGTTATTAGTACAGCAAGCAGTTGAGGCGTTTGATCAGAATAATGCTGCTAGGTTAGAACATGCAACCCATACTTTGAAATCAAGTAGCACTTTTCTGGGCGCGTTAAACCTTGCTCAACTGTGTAGAGAACTAGAAATAGTAGGACGTCAAGGGGATTTATCAGAAGGAGCGGTAGCCATCCAACTGTTAGAAGTGGAATGTTCTAAGGTTAAAACCGCACTAGAACTTAAGTGCCGTCAACTGCAACAGCAGATAGCGCGGAACCCATGACAAGGACATTCTGAGGTATGATCAATTCTCAATGAATTACTATCGTCAGACTTCTAACGCCTTCTCGATCGCTTACCTCAATGACCTGCGAGGGGAGATTTTAGCATGTCCTTATTTTGCGGTTAATAACCTGAATCGTGATTTTGTAGGAACGAAGGGGTTTTCGGTTGTATTTCAGCGATCGCACATAACCGAAGTTGAGCGACAATTTCCCTTCTTTAAATCCTATTTAGATCAAGTCTTACAGCCAACGTGTAATGCCTTTTATCTCAATCCGCTCCTGCTTAAGCAGGGATCTCGGGTTGATCCACATATTGATCGATCATTGCGATCGTATTGCAAGACGATTGATCCACCGTTGGTTGTCAGTGTGTTGTATGTTCAAGTGCCCTCTATGATGCAGGGAGGCGAGTTGGTGTTACGCAACCACAAACAACAAGTAGGACAAATTAAGCCTCAAGTCAATACAGTCGTTTATTTTCAAGGTGATTTAACTCATTCGATCAATCCTATCGAGTTTTTAGGTGATTACCCGAATGGGGGAACTGCTTCGTATCGTCTTAGCTTGGTATGTGAACAATACAGTCTGAGTGAAGTAGAATTGCGGGATATCACAGAATTTGCCGTAGAGTCGAGAGCTACACAACCCAAACGAGCAAAAGCAAGACGTTAAGAAAAAGAGGAAAATGACAAGTATGAGGCGATCGCTGATTTGGGAGATCTGTCAGCATTACCTCCGTCTTTGCATCGGTATTTAGGGGCTTGGCACTATGACAGCCAGCGTTAACAGTGGCAATCTTTTGACTCGTAATGACGTTAGGCAAGGACTTTGTATCGCTCTTTACGGCTTGCCTATAAAGTCACCTGCCGCTAAAACGGCACCCCCCACAATGAGTAAGCAGGCAATCCCCAACACCCAAGTGGCACTTGCCAACCCACACGCAACCAATAACAAGGTAGATAGTAAGGGGGCCGCATAGGAGAGAGCACCCAAAACTTTGATATTGCCATGCTTGACGCCATAATCCCAAGTAAAGAAAGCCAACCCCAGAGGTCCTATCCCTAAACAGAGCACTGCCAAAATCTCTCCACCAATAGGGATAACGCTTGTCTCAAATAGGGCATGACAGATCCAGGCAAGCACAGCTGTCACTCCACAAAACCCACCGACTGCATTGGTTGGAATCGCACCAAACCGCCTCGACAGCACAGAATAACTCGACCAGATAACCGCACATAGAAGGGCCGACGCATATCCCAGGCTATATTGCAAATTCAAGACAAAAGCCTGTCCTTTGGTGACTAACAACGCAGCACCGACAAAACCAGCGATCGCTCCAACGACGTGAAACCACTGCAATCGTTCACCTGGCAATAACGCTGAAAACAGCACGATTAATAGAGGCCAAAGATAGGCGATTAAACTTGCCTCAACGGCAGGGGAATGGCTTAATGCCATGAAATAAAAGAAGTGATAGCCAAACAAACCAATCACACCAAGCATCCAAACTTTGTAAGGCAACTTGAGATGGGTTAAAACGTTTCCTCCTTGCTTGATCCACAAGGCTAATCCAAGCAGAAACGCGATCGAAAAACACATCGCAGTGAGTTGAAAGGGAGGAATAGAACCACTCAAGGTCGTCAACAACGCCAGTGTTGACCACATCAGAATGGCACTAAAGCCAATTAGCGTTGGATTCATTAAATACCTGCGATGGTTTGCCATGATTGAACATTCCTCTGACGTCTTCTCTTGTCTGAAAAAGGGGTGTTAAGAGAGGCAATAGCCGAGAGGCTAGGGCAACTTTACCGATCTAGATATAAATGTAAATGTGGAGTTACTATCTTTAAGATTGTTATAGTACTGAGAAGGAATGTACCAAGACTTAATTAAAACGTTTCAAATTGACTAAGCCAGCTCCAAATAGAGCAAACCGTAATGGAGAAATAGAGTGTGATTGAGGTTACATGGCAAAGGCTAGGGTGGCAAAAGTTAGAAGGAAATACACGATTTTTGACTACTTCTCTGGTCATCACAATCGAGCTAATTCTTGCTGCATTCCTCGGTTTGGGGTTAATTAGTTTGGGTTTGAATGGAGCAGCCTGGGTTTTAGGGGGAATTGCTGCTGGAGCGGTTGTCGCTTTTGGCTATCAGACCCTAACTCAACAAGCACTACAACCCAATCGCAAAGCCAGAAAAATTGGCCAAATGATTATTGGTTTGGCGATCGGGTTATCCCTACAACACGACACCTTCAACCAATTATCACTGCAATTGCCTTTGTTTCTGGGGTTGCCTTTGTTTTTGGTGGTTGCCGGTGGGGTTATCGGCATGATTTATTCTCGTGTAGAAAAAACAGATATGCTGACGGCTATTCTGGCAACTACACCTGGCAATATCGGGGTCATGGTCAGTATTGCGGCAGACTATAGCAGAAATACTAGTCTGGTTTCACTCATTCAATTGATGCGGTTTACATCTGTCATCTTAGTGATGCCACTGATTGCCAACGTCAGTATTGCTCACTCCGCCAATACTCCGATTGCCGTTTTTATCCAGCAACTGTTTAACATTCCGCTGCACGATCTGTTGTTGTCTTGTGCCATGATCGCGATCGCCGCTCTCACTGTCTATGTTGGTGGCAAGTTAAAGCTACCGATGGCAGCGTTTTTAGGAGCGATCGGGGTGGGGTTGTTGTTTGAGATAGTGCCACTCTTATTGCCAATGACACCCTCAATTGACCTCAAACTGCCATTGCTGTTTAATCTCGTTGGTCAAATGTTGCTTGGAGTCACCATTGGTGAATATTGGGGCATTAACTCCAAGCCAAAATGGTCTACCGTTGCTCGATCAGGCGTACCGATCGCCCTGATGTTTGTCGCTGGAGGCATGGCAGCTGGAATGATTCACCTTTTCACCCATTGGAACTGGCTCACTTGTCTGCTCATTGCGGCACCTGGGGGTTCACCAGAAATGATTTGGATTGCCCTAACGCTGCATCAAGATAGCGAAATTGTCACCACTGGTCATGTAATTCGTCTATTGACGATTAACTTGTCTTTGCCCTTACTCATCACGTTTGGGAACTATTTAGAACGCCGTTTTAACCTGATTGAAAGACAATCATCTGATCCTTCACCCATTGCCTGATCTAGAAATTGAGCAATTGAATGAAACAAGAACTGTTCGGAGGCATTCAATCAACGTTTGAGTCTTACGCTGTTAGCACAGTTTCTCGGTATTTTTCTAACAAGCGAGCAATTTGCAGTACGTCGTCCTTGTATCTTGATATCAAGAAGCTTAATTACTATTTTTAATATCGTAACTGTCGAGATAGTTGGTAAGTAGGTGAGCTAAATTAAATTAAATTTAGTTGCCGGGTTTCGACTGCGCTCAACCCTCTTCTCGCCAGGAGTTGAGCATTGAGGTAGTCGAGATGCGTCTTACAAGTAATGACGTCTTCCTACTTAGTAAAGGGGTCGGGGGCAAAGCCTTGAGCTTACAAAGGTGTTTCTATCTCCAACAGGCTTCAGATTTGAGTGAGTGAGACGCAGACAAATCCGTCCAAACTCGATAATGGTGGGCAGATGCAGTAACGATTGTTTGAGTTTCTTGAGCCGCTAGCTTGCAAGCACAAACAAATGCTGTCGCTCGTTGAGCCGGAAGAAAGGTTGTGAACAGCTTGTACAATCTTCCCTGATGATTCATTCCCTGGTGAAAACTACCGTCAAAATAAAATGTGAAGGGGTTGACAGAGGTTTCATGGATGATAGTTGGCAAGGTTGCGGAGAGCATGAAAGTTAACTGAATAGTGAGTAATCCTATTTCATAAGTTTCTTCTGTTAATTTTGTTTAAGCATCGGCGTCATGGCTTACACCTCTGCACTTGAGTCAGCATATATGCGTAATTGTGGATCAAACTCTTCTCTATATTTGTTATTCGGTGTTAGAGTTGCTATCTACTGAAAATTAAATGTTTTTCTTTTAGAATCTATTAATCATCTTGAACTCATCCGATATTGGCATGAGAAGAATTGGATTTGTATATTAGCGAACCCAATTGCTATAAACCTTATCCCGTCCCTGAATAATTGACTGATCTAGGGATTGGATGGAGCTGAATATAGTGATTGCTTATTCCGCGATAGTGGCTTCTGGGTTGGCTTAACACTGCTAGGGGATTCATCTCAAGGAACTGCAATTATGGGGGCATACAAAAATGCGATGGAAGTTTTGGTTGAAGAAGAAGTTGATCGTCAGATAAGAGCACTACCTGCTCGATCAACGGCTTATATTAATCGGCTAGAGTTGATTGCCTATGCTTTAAACCAGTTGCCCTCTCTATATGCCACCAGTGAGAAAGGGTTTGAATATCAACTGCAACGAGGACGCTCTAAGTTTAATGAGCACATCGGCCAGGCAGTGCGGCGTGCCCTTGCTGCCATTCGTCGAGACCCCATTCGCACTTATGCGCCGCTCCAAGCACCTCAACAAAGTGCCCCGCTTCGAGAAGTCTTGCATGAACTACGGTTGTTATTAAAGAATGACAAAATTGATTGGGAAACCTTGCCTAAGGAAGTAGAACGGGCCTTAACCACCTCTGAGCCTGTATCTCCTCAAAAGGGTATGACCTGGGATGCTCGATATGAAGCAACGACTCATAGCTATCCCAATCGACGAGTTCCTCCGGCTCTGCGCCATCCTAACTATGATAGTTCCGAGCAAACAACCATTGACTCTCCTGTCACTCGCCTGCAATCTCCCCCGCCCCCGCCGCCCCCGCCACAGAACTATCGTCCTGCACCCAAACCAACCCAGGAAGTCGCCGCAAAACGAAACGGATTGGGTCGTTATAACGCTATTGAAGCAGATACTCCCCCTCCTGAATATGGCTGGGATGATCCGTTTTACAACATCTAATTGAGTGTTAGGGATTTCTAAGAGCGGGTTTAAGGCATACTCGTCTAAGGCGTATAGTCTAAAGCGTATAGTCTAAAGCCCAGTCGCTAATTATGGTCATTCACGTTGGACGGATTAGTGCCATCTTCCGTTACCCCGTTAAATCAATGGCGGGTGAATCTGTTGATGTTGCCCAGTTAGGTTGGCATGGCATTGAGGGCGATCGCCGCTTTGCCTTTCGTCGCTTAAGTGATAAGAGTGGGTTTCCCTGGTTAACTGCCGGACGACTGCCTGAGTTAATCCTCTATCGTCCTTTTCGGAATATAGATGATGGAGCGATCGCCCCGACCCACGTTCAGACCCCAACCGGAGATAGGTTTGAACTGTTTAGCGAGGCATTGCGAGACGATATCTCGCGTCGATTTGGCAGTGCTGTCGAACTCATGCAAATGAATCACGGCATTTTTGATGAAGCGAGCATTTCAATCATCAACCTGACAACCTTGCAAAGCATTGAACACACCATTGGGCGTTCTATAGATATCCGTCGATTTCGACCCAATATTGTCATTGAAACCTTTGAGAGCAAACCTTTTGCAGAAGATGCATGGGTTGGTAGAAAGTTGACATTTGGATCTGATACAAATGCGGCTATTCAGGTAACGATGCCCGATCCCCGGTGTTCCATGATTAATTTAGACCCAGATACCGCCACACCTGATCCAGCAGTGATGCAAGCCGTAGTGCGGCTCAATCAAAACAATGCAGGGGCGTATGGCACTGTCGTTGGAGCAGGCGAAATTAGGGTTGGGCAAACCGTCAGCTTAATGGCTGAGTCAGAATAAAAATCAGGCGGGTACGATTGATGGACGCTGATCATGACAGCAGGGGTGTTTCACAAAATGTCCTGACGAGATTCATATAGTCATCAGCAACGCCAGAAATCAATGTTTAGTAGTCATGAGCCTGTTACACTCGATCCAACTTTTTTAGAGTGCTTAATGGTAGAGCGGCAACAACACCGTAAAAATCGATCCTTCTGTCGGTTTACTCTTAACTGAAATAGAGCCACCACACCGCAGGAGAAGTTGTTGCACGATCGACAGCCCCAATCCGGCACCACTGATCTCATCTGAAGGACTGGAACGGACTTTATAGAAGCGATCGAAAATTTTGGGAATATCAGTTGAGGCAATGCCAATGCCAGTGTCTTGAAACTCAATCTGGACATAGTCACCCTGTTGCTTTGCCCGCACCCATACTCGTCCTCCTTTGGGGGTGAATTTGATGCCGTTGTGCAAGAGGTTAATGACAATTTGACGCAACCAAGCACTTGAGCAAGAAACCGTAGGCAAATCTTCAGGAACGGTGTATGCCAGCATCACTCCTTTTTCTTGGGCAAGGGGTTGATAGGTGCTAACCACACCGGGCACAATCTCATTTAATCGAAGGGGTTGTGTGGAGTTGCGATCCATTGTGTTTTCAAGTTGCACCAAATCTAAAACACTGGTGATTAAAGCACTCTGGCGATCGCACTCCTGGGTCAACAACTCCATATATTTCTGTCGTTGAGCCGGTTTAAGATTGGGAGAATTTAGCAAGGTTACAGCGGTTTTCATTGTGGTTAAGGGAGTCCGCAGTTCTTGCCCCACATTCTTGAGAAACTCATCTTTTAGCCGAATGGCATTCAGCAGTTCCTCGTTCTCCATTTGCAATGCTGTCGCTGTTTCTGCTTGCCGCCGCGAGGCTGCACTGCTATGCCAGATTTCCTCTTGATGTTGAATCTGGCGAGTTAACAACTGCCCCAATGCGAGAGCATTAGGAGTATCGATTGCGGCTGAGTTGGCCAATGCATCCCAATTTTGCAACAGTTCATCTGTTTCTGGATTAGGCTGTTGCTCAACTTGACCCACTCGAATAGCCTGTTGGATTCCCCCTAGAATGCGTTGAATCGTAACCTTGTCAAAAGAGCACAGCCCTAATAATGGGTGCTTGCGGTCTAATTCCTCATCACTCAGTTGACCTGCTTTTGCCATAGTTATTTGCCCACTGCCCTCTGCTGCTGGGTCATAGCGATTGATGCGAACCGAGCGAGGACGATGGGTTAGCACCAACCCTGAAAACTCAGAGCAAATAATCAACAAAAAATATTCCCGTCGCAATTGGCTATCAGGTGCCAAAGGCAAGATCAAATTTTGAGTCGGGTAAACACCTGTCCCAGACACTACATCTGAATCGTCAATTAACTCAGAGTTTGCGATCGCTGAAGGATCTGACTCTAATGGATAATAAGCTTGAGACTCTGTCGTTGGCTTAGCAACGCCACCGTCAAGCTTGTTATCTTCTTCACGGTGGGTATGAAGGCTATAAATGGAGTAACTAGAACCCGCTAACTTGCAGTAACGGTCTACCTCAGATTGCCAGATGACACCACGCGGCAACTTGAGCAGCAACGTGGCTGGGATTTGCCGTTCAATCAAGACATCTAAAAAAGTTGTCACGATTGACTTAAACGTTGTGGGACTCAACTGAAGAGGGTGAGGGGGTTGATCAACGCTAAGTGCCAATTCATACAAAGACACATCATGCAAGCTAGATGAAATCATAGGTTTCCAGAGAGGCACAAATTTTAGAAGCCACGGTATAGCCAGAAAAACCGTCTTGCTTTCAGACTGTATCTTTTCAGACTGTATCTAGAACTTGAAGAAGTTTCCACTTATCTGTAAAGTTCTTCAAAGTTTGCACTACCTCACGCTAGTATAGACAACCGCTCAGTGAGCGCAAGTTGAGCCTGTTCGCGATCATCAAAGTGAACCTTTTCAGTTCCTAAAATTTGATAATCCTCATGACCTTTCCCGGCAATTAACACCCCATCTCCCGGTTGTGCCTGCAAAATTGCCGTCCGAATCGCCTCTGCCCGATCGCCAATGACCAGCGGATTCACCGACTCTGGAATGCCTTCTACGACATCTTGCAAAATTCGCTGTGGATCTTCAGTTCGAGGATTGTCAGAGGTAACGATGACCCAATCGGATAACTGAGCCGCGATCGCTCCCATTTTAGGTCGCTTTGTGCGATCGCGATCGCCGCCACACCCAAAGACACAAATCATTCGCTCTTGGATAAAGGGTCGTGCCGCTTTTAGCAAATTCTCTAAACTATCGGGCGTGTGGGCATAATCGACAATGACGCTGATGTCTTGAGTAGGATGGATCTGCACCCGCTCAACCCGACCCGGAACCCCGGCAAACTGGGGTAATGCCTGGGCGATCGCCCCTACCTCTAATCCCAGGTGCAAGGCTGCTCCAACCGAGGCTAACAGATTTGACAGGTTAAATTGCCCCACCAAGGGTGATTCAAACGGCACCGTTCCCTGAGGGGTATGCAACACGCCAGAGACGCCATTGGCTCGATACACCAAATCACTCATCCACAGGTCTGCTGTAGAGTCGTTGACGCTATAAGACCAAACGCAATTGCGCTCTAGCTGGCCGATCAAGCGTTGCCCATAGGGATCATCCCCATTCACGATCGCCCGCCCCTTTAAGTATGACGGACTGAATAATAATGCTTTTGCCGCAAAATAGTCGTCTAAATCTTTGTGATAGTCCAGATGATCCTGCGTCAGGTTAGTAAAGACTGCCACCTCAAAAGGACAGTTCAACACCCGCCCTTGAGCCAGGGCATGAGAGCTAACCTCCATCACCGCCAGCTTGCACCCAGCGGCTACAGCCTCGGCTAGTTGCTGCTGTAGCTCCAGCGCAAAAGGGGTAGTATGCACAGCAGTCTTTTGGTAGTTCATCCAACGGGCATAGAGCGTTCCTAACAAGGCGGTGGGGTGCTGTGCCTGCAACAAAAAGAATTCAATTAGGTGAGAAGTGGTCGTTTTGCCGTTGGTTCCTGTGACACCGACAAGTTGCAAACGCTCAGCGGGATAGTGATAAAACGCCGCCGCTAACTGAGCACAGGCTGAGACCATATCAGGTAGGGCAATCACACAGGCTTGTGGCAACTCTGACGTAGGAGCCGATTTTTGAGCCGCTGTGGGAGAGACTAAAGCGGCGATCGCCCCAGCCGCAATAGCACTTGACCAAAACTCACCCCCATCCACCCGCGTTCCTGGCATGCCAATAAACACATCCCCTGGTTTACACGCATGGGAATTGGTGGCTAGACCTTGAACGTCTTCATCCAGGGCTGGGTGCTGCGGTAGTGCCACTGGATCGGGCAATGTCGCCAACAACTCACGCAATTTCATGTCAAGACCTCCTCACATAACCTTGCGCCTATTCTGACTTATTTTTTAGTCCAAATTTCTGTAACATCTGCTCCACTTGTGGCACTGATGCTCTCGGTGAGAGGCGAGGTAAGGGAGTGAAGATCGAATTTTGAGGGCTTACAGTTGCGGCTTCAGGATGTATTCCTTCTTCTTTTTTCGCTCTTCTTTCTTCCAAAACCAGCACCGGAATCTCGTATTGGTATGCTTGAAACCACTCCTGACGAGTGGTAATGTCTCGAATCTCTAACTCAAAGTCGAGCGTCTGAATCTGTTCTAATTTCTCCTGTAAGCCTTCACACAGATGGCAACCAGGCTTGCTATACAAAATTAACTTAGTCATGACAAGGCTCTATTCCTACCGGATTATGTGCCTTTCCACAGTAAAATAGGAGGTGTTTCAAGATACTAAATAAATGTAAAGGGTATGACGACCTCTCCTGTTACCCCGCTGATTCAGCCTCAGGCTCTCGATTTAGAAGCCCTGAACCAACAATACAATACGGCTCATCCAAGTGAAGTGCTGGCATGGTGTGTTGAAAACCTGCCGACCGGATTGGTGCAAACGAGTGCCTTTAACGTCGATGACCTGGTGATTACCGACATTTTATATCGTCAGCTTCGACCCGCTCAACCCGTGCCTGTGATGTTTTTAGACACGCTTTATCACTTTCCTCAAACCCTGGAATTAGTGGCAAAAGCGAAGGACATCTACAACCTCAATTTGCAAACCTACAAAATTCCAGAGGTTGATAGCCGAGAGGCATTTCAAGCCAAGTATGGAGATGCCTTGTGGGATACCGATGTTGCCCAATTCCATCACTTGACTAAGATTGAGCCTTTGCAACGAGGCTTGCAAGAATTGGGGGCGATCGCCTGGATTACAGGTCGCCGCCGCGATCAGGCCGTCACCCGTGCAGACATGCCTGTGTTTGAGTTAGATGGCAATCAACGTTTGAAAGTAAACCCTCTAGCCGCCTGGACTCGTAAAGACTCCTGGGCATACGTGGCAGAACACGGCATGATCTATAACCCACTGCATGATCAGGGTTATGCCAGCATTGGAGATGAACCCCTCACCACCCCCATTGCTGAAGGGGAAGATGAGCGGGCAGGTCGCTGGCGCGGTATGGGTAAAACCGAGTGTGGAATCCACATTTAGGGGCATTGCTCAAAGAGGGACATGCTGAATTGGGAACGACGGAACATGTTGAGTCGAAGCCCATTTTAGATGTCCCTGCTTTCAGGAATATCGAGTTAGGAACTATACCAAATCAAGCTCTTTGGCAGGTTCTTCATGGCATTCAATTGGTTCTTGATAAAACAGACTGCCGTATTTCAGCTTGAAATAGACCATAACCAACACCCCTAACGCGATCGCTCCTGTCGTCCAAAGCGCGACTTCTAAGCCTAACGAGGGGATTTGGGCAACCCCCAGATACAGTAAAAAGATCGCTGAGATAGCGGGCCACACACCTCGCATCAAGAGAGTTTGCCAGTTGCGAGACAGGGTTTTGCGGTAGTACCAGGCGCAAGCAATCCCGGTTAGACCATAGTAAAAAGAAACCATCACACCAATTGCACTGATCAGACTCCCCATGACCGCGCCAACACTCTCACTAGAGCTAGAGAGGATCATGAGAAACAGTGCCAAAACCGTAATCACCAATCCGGCCAGCCAAGGCGTTTGAAAGCGAGGATGAATTTCGGCAAAGCGTTCATGGATAACGCGATCGCGCCCCATTGAAAATAACAGTCGGGCGCATTGGGTCAACTGCGTCTCAATCGTACCTACCGTACTCAGCAACACTGCCAAAATCGCAATATCGCCCCAAGGGTGAGGCAAAATCATATCTCCCAGCGAACCGAGTAAGTTAGCACTGTTTTCCTCCACCATAGCGGTCGTCATGCCCATTTGCACCGACACCTGAATCAGCAAAAACAGCATGACAATGCCGACCATTCCCAAGACACCGCTCAACCCTCCAGAGGAGCCTTCGCCCTGAGTTTCCTCCGCCACATTTGAGGAAACATCCCAGCCAAAGTAGTAGAATACTGCGATTAGCATCCCCGTCATAAACACGTCAAAGCTGCCAAAAGAGGTCGGGGAAAACCAGGCCAGCGAAAAGGGATTTTGGGGTGCGGCGGAAAATTTGACAAAGGCACCCACCGCCAACACTAGCAGGGCGATCGCCTCAATGCTCGTCATCACCCGCTGAAACCCAGCCGCGACATGGACTCCTAGAATCGTTAGTGTTGCTACCCCAATAAACCATACCCCTCCTACCAGAGTGGCAGCGAGGACACTATCTCCACTTTGGGGAGCGATAATTCCCAGGGTAATCACCCCGACGGGTAGGGCTGCTGCCACCATAAACGCCGTACTCAGCAGCAAAAACGTCCAGGCGGCCAAAAAGCCCAGATAAGGATTGAGCGATCGCCCGACCCAGGCATAGGTTGCCCCGGCATCAGCCCGCCACTCATTGAGATACTTAAAAGCAAACGAAATGCCAAACATTGGGATTGCCCCATATAGCAACGCGGCAGGTGATGCCAGACCCACAGAGGCAATTAAGGCTGCCGTTGTTGCGTTGAGCGAATAGGAGGGAGCCGTTCCAGCAACGGCTAATGTAATGGTATCCAGGATGGAAAGGGCGTTTTGCTTAAGTCCTTGAGACATACACTTCCTTGAGAATGGAAAGAGCCTCTCTGAGAAGTTGCAGCCATTATTTTGTTAGCAAGCATTTGCAGCTCAATCTACCCAGAATGTCTGTCTCACAAGAGTGCTTTGAATTTCTCAGAGATTAAGAGAATAAGGGTTTGCTATTTAGCATCTCAAGATACGAAACAGCACATTTCTAGTCAATTCGGATAGACGCGACTTCATTCGTCGGCACCCGTGCGGGGGGGGATAGAAACGGAGTGGCGGTTAAAACCGCGACTACCAGAACAAAACCTGCCTTCGCAGGTTTCAAATGCCCCCAGTTCACGAAGGCGGACTTTGTTCGGATAGACGCGACTTCATTCGCCGGGTTTAGTCCCCTTATTTTCAAGTGCAGGTTCGACACCTCCATTCGCATTGTCTTGGTGTAGGATTAGTACAAATGTTTAGTTGCTAAATTCTACTCAGTTTTTTCATGAAGCTCCTCCACCTCTCTGATATTCACCTGGGCAGTGGATTTTCTCACGGTCGGATCAACCCAGTCACGGGATTGAACACGAGGTTAGAGGATTTTGTCAACGCTCTGAGCCAGTGTATCGATCGGGCGATCGCAGAGCCTGTTGATCTGGTGATGTTTGGCGGAGACGCCTTTCCAGACGCAACACCACCCCCAATTGTGCAAGAGGCATTTGCCAGTCAGTTTCGACGGTTGGCAGATGCTCAGATTCCCACGGTGTTGCTTGTGGGCAACCACGACCAGCACTCTCAAGGGCAGGGGGGTGCCAGTTTGTGTATCTACCGGACGTTAGGGGTGCCTGGTTTTGTGGTGGGCGATCGCCTGGAAACCCATCGCATCACCACCCGCAATGGCGACATTCAAATCATTACGCTGCCCTGGTTAACGCGCTCAACTCTGTTGACTCGTCCTGAGACTGAGGGACTGTCGATGATTGAGGTCAACGAGTTATTGATCGATCGTCTGCGAGTGGCATTAGAAGGCGAGATTCGTCGGTTAGACCCGACTCTCCCTACTGTGTTGTTGGCACACTTGATGACCGACACCGCTCGTTTTGGAGCCGAGAGATTTCTGGCAGTGGGAAAGGGGTTCACTGTGCCTATGGGGTTGTTGACCCGTCCCTGTTTTGACTACGTGGCACTGGGACACGTGCATCGCCATCAAGTCTTGTGTGAGCAACCCTACGTCGTTTATCCCGGCAGTATTGAGCGAGTAGACTTTAGTGAAGAGGCTGAGGAAAAGGGGTTTGTTTTAGTCGAGATTGAACGCGGTTCGACCCAGATCCAGTTTTGCTCAGTGCCTGCTCGACCGTTTTGCACGATTCGTGTCGATGTGTCTCAAGCGGATGATCCCCAAGCTCAAGTGTTAGGGGCGATCGCCCCTGATGCCATTCGAGATGCAGTGGTGCGGTTGGCATACCAGATCCGGTCTGATCAGCTAGAGGCGATCGACAATAATGCCTTACATGAGGCACTGAGTCTGGCTCACACCTACACGATTCATCCAGAGTTGGTCAGCCAGTCTTCTCGGTCTCGCTTGCCAGAGTTAGGAGTGGGCAACAGCACTGACCCGATCGAATCGCTGAAAACCTACTTAGAGAATCAATCTCACTTAAGCGATATTGCCGCTGAGATGTTAGATGTGGCTCAGGGGTTGCTAGCCGATGAAGAGGTTTGGGTCGAAACAGAAGGCGATCGCTTAATAGAACCGGCTCAAGCTCAGTTAAGACTGCTGTAATGATTCTTTGTCTACATTCTTTAGAAGCTGTTTGTAAATGGGTGTAAAGTTGGCTAAAAAGCAGTCCCTGAAGTGATCCTCCCTAGCCCTCCTTAAAAAGGAGGGAACGGGGGATTTAAGGGGGATCGAAACATTGATTTACAAACACTTTCTTACCTAGATTCTTTGTCCACATTTTCAACCGCTTGTCTCCGGCGATCGTCTGCCAGATTAACCCTTGAGGGCTTGCCAGTCTTGTTGTAGGTGATTGCCCCATTGGATGGCTAACTGTAGCTCGGTAAAGGGAATGCGAATCGTTGTTGTAGTCAGTTGAAACTCCAGATCAGCGCGATCGCTCTTTTGAGTTAACGTTTCTGGGTTAACCGTGCTGAGGTTGATAACGCGATCGCCCACCACCACTTGAATTTGATTGACCTCTTGCAACGAAAAGGATTGCAACTCTATGGGGCCTTTTCGAGTCGGTTTACCCCAGGTTAATTCGTTGCCTTTTTGCCCCAACACAGCATAAATGTCATATTTGGCATGGTCAAACTGCTGTGCCCATGCCTTGTAGGTTTCTAACTTTTGATATTCATTCCACCCAGCCCATGCCAATCCGATAAAAACGATGAGCAGTGGCAACCACAACAATCCCCGTGTCATCTCTCAACCTACCTAAACGTGATGCAAAGCGGCTTTTCTTTGAGGGCGATCGCCTAAGTACCCCCCTTTAAGCTTACGCATGAGAAAGCATTTCTGTCCGTTACCCTTAGATTAGTTCTAGGGCTTTATGATTGCGGAGTACTCTCTTGGGTGGGGCGATCGCCTTTCAAGTTTCTTTTTCCCAGCCAAAAGCCAATTCAGGCAATCTTTTTTCCAAAAAAATCCCTTTCATTGGCGAATAGCCATTCGCTCCACACTATTCTCAACGGTTTCGACCATGTCTTACCTTTTCCTGTACATCATTGCGGCTTATCTGCTGCTAGTTGCAGTCCCATACCTGATCATTTTCCAACAAATTTCAGGCTTGCCGTTTCAGCATCCTAACTATGTGCTCAAGCACCAGGAGGAGGTGCCTGATTACATCAAACAGGTCTTTAAAACTTCAGTACAGGAATTGGAAACCTTGGGCTTTGAGTTTAGTACTTATTACCAAACTGACGATATTGTGGGTGCTCGACGGTGGGGCATCTTGATGCAACAGGTGCCCTGTCGATCGTTTGCGGCTCTCATAGTGAGTGCTCTGCCTGATCCAGCAAATCCGGTCACTGTTAGCTTTTATACCTTTTTTGATCAGGGAGACAAACCCAATTTTCTGCTAATGACAATGAATGCGCTGGCACATGGTCTTGTCGGTCAAATGCCTCACACCCTTGTGCTAGATCACTATGTGCTGACTACAGAGCAGCAGTGGCATGTCCATAAAACCAAGTTGCAGGAACTGGGTAATAGTCAGTTTGCTCAGGTTGATACCTACACAGCCTTTATGGCTAAACTCCAGGCACACGAAACCCTTTATGTTGATAGTTTGATTCAGTCGAAAACTCTGACGCGATCGCCTCGAACAGAGAATAACTTGGCAGCATCAGGGCCTTCTTGTCTCCATTTAGGGTTATGGCCTGCCCTGCAAACCACACTCAAGATGGGACGGGGCAACCCTAAACGAATGGCCGTGTTAAAACAGCGATTGACACAGGCAAAGCCCACCCTCAATGATGCGCTCTTTATCCCGGTTGAGGCAGAAGTAGACGCCTATCAACAGCTCCAAAAATTTGAGCAGGGGCGATCGCGCCGAGGTACCAAGCTGTGGATCTTGGCATTGAGTTTGGTGGTGTTTTTTCTGTCTTTTACCCATTTATTTCCCTGGCAAGATTTATTGCTCCTGATTGGAGTGCTCTTTCTACATGAGTTGGGACACTTTGCAGCGATGCGCAGCTTTGGCTATGAAAATACCTCTATCTTTTTCTTGCCATTTTTTGGGGCAGCCACCGCAGGACGCAAAGATCACGCTACCCTCAGCGAAAAGGTGATGGTGTTGTTAGCAGGTCCACTTCCTGGTTTGCTGTTGGGTTGTATCATGGCGATCGCCTTACCTCAAACGGTCAACCAATCTAGCTCACTGGCATTGACGATTAATTTTTTGATTATTCTCAACTATCTCAACCTGTTACCCATCTTTCCACTCGATGGAGGCCGGGTCGTAAACCTCTTGCTCTTTTCGCGATATCCCTGGGCAGAGTTGATCTTTAAAGGAGTCACCGTATTTCTGATTGTGTTGCTGGTCATGACGTTTAACGACCCATTCTTGCTGTTTTTAGCCATCATTGTGGGATCGAGCATCCCCAACAGTTATCGCAGTGCTCGTATTCTCAAACAACTGCAACAGATCCAATCGAGTGACGATGCTAAGCCGTTTGCCCAAGAGAGAAATCGCACCTTACCCGACTTGTTGTTGACCCTATTTACGGCTGTTAGACAAGCAGGTTATGGGGCAATGCCATTTAACCAAAAATACAGTCTGGTTAAATCACTTGTGCAACTACAGCAAGAACCCAACGTTCGCTGGACAACTCGCATAGCATTGCTGGTGTTTTATGGGGTGAGTTTAGTGGGAGGATTAGTGCTGGCGGCTGTGAGCCTGAGCATTTCAATGCGACCCGTATAAATTTCATGCAAGCCACTATGACCTCTCCTTTAACTTTAGAATCTGCCCATCACCTGTTGAAGCAATTTGACTGCGTTAAGCAAAACGCCATTGAGGACACGACTTCACATCGTGCTCAACTACAAGCGGCTTTAAAAACCGTTGCCCATCACTCTGATTATCAAATTTTAGGCATTTGTGCTGACACGCTGACACAGGGCATAACGACTCTAAAAAGTTACACCACAGCCCTGGGATATGATTATCAACCTCAACTAAATCCAGTAGAAGGAGCAGTCTACATCAAGTTCAACCCAAAAACAGGATTGTGTTATGCCAATCCGTATGAGGGACACTATCGGGGTGTCTTAGTGTCATGTCAATCGGCTTACGCAGATGGCGTCAATGACATTTATGGTCACTTGCCGCTTGATTTATTTTGATAAAAACTAAGCTATTAGTCTTTGCGACGCAGCCAAATGCCTCGTAGCCCTGCCGATCGCGCCCCTTGATAATCTTCTCGATAGCTGTCGCCGATATGCCACGCCATCTCAGGGGAGCAGTTGTGCTTTTTGAGGGCAGCGACAAACACCTGCGGATCGGGCTTTGCAACCCCAACTTCAGTTGAGATCGTGACAGATTGAAAGAATTTGGCTAACCCTAACGCATCTAACACCGCATGAATACGAGAGTCAAAGTTAGAGATAATTCCTAACTCAATGCCCTGATCGTGCCAGTAAAGTAGGCTATGTCGTGTATCGGGGTAAATAAACCAGGGTTCTGCCGTAGAAAAATGGGCATAGAGGGCTGTGAAGAAAACCTCGAAATCAGAGAATTGCCCTAGCACACCTGCGGCTTGAAAGGTTTCAGCCGCGATCGCCCACCACCAGGCATATTCTCGCTCTGGGATATAGGCAGGATTGACTCCTGAAAACGCCATTGGAGGAGCCGATCGAAACGCTTTAAAGAATCCTTCGTTTAAAACGTGAGGATCAGCCGTTACCCCAAATTGCTGGGCCAAGGCAGCATACACCTGTCCAACACTGCCTCGTACCCCAAACAGCGTCCCAACGGCGTCTAAGAAAATAACTTGAGGATGGTTCATGTGCTCCAGGTCGCTCCTGAAGACCTGATCATCTCATGGAACTGCTGCAATGAAAAGAACGTGCGTCAGGTTAGAAGAGACGCAATTAATCACATCTCCCTCAACGTCTATGGCAACAATAAATCTTGAATTGGCCGCATCATCCAATTCAGCCCCACTTTAAGCTGATGTTCCAGCGTTGGCATGCGATAAAGATAAGCCAGTCGCCGCATCACATGAGCCGGCAGACCATCTAACTTGACCCCTAATCCAGCGAAGGTAGCATCGGCTGTGCCAAGCGACATCATTTCGCCCAACGCTTGATAGCGGAAGGGTAACAATGGGCGGTGCGAAGCAGTTTCCCCAGCGGGGTCAACGCTGAGAGAGGCCCAAATATTCCAGGCGGCAAACTCGGCTTGTTGAAAGGCAACTTGTGCCGTGGCCGGAACACGCTGACCTTCTGCGTCATAACACTCAGCCAGATCTCCCAAAGCAAAAATATGGGGTGCGTCTACGACTTGCAGCGTCGGCGTGACGACGACTTGACCCCGTTGATTGTGCTTCAAGGGGAGGTTTTGCACCACCTCTGGCATCTGAGTTCCTACCGTCCACAAGACGATATCCACAGGAATCTCATCTACCTTGCCCTTATACTCTAGGGCGATCGCCTCTGGACTCACTGAAACCACCTTCGTTTCTAGATCTGTCCACACTCCACGCTCTTGCAGTGCTTTAGTCGCCGCATCTCGGTTAAACTCTGGCGAGGTTCTCAAAATTTGATCAGCGATTTCGACAATGCGAACCCGACCGCGATCGCCCAGTCGTTCTGCCAACTTGCATGCCAATTCAACCCCACTATAGCCCGCCCCAACGATCGCCACCCGAATTTTTTCTCGATCAGAGGCTTCAAGCAGTCGGAGTTGTTCTTTTAACCGATAAGCATCGGAGACCGTGCGAAAAGGAATTGCATACTCAGCCGCACCCGGTGCCAAATTTAGCGGGGTTTCGCCTCCCAACGCCAACACCAAGCGATCGAACGACAAGTCAGAACCATTCTGCAAATGCACGTGCTGAGTGTCCAGATCAATTCCTGCGACAGCCGTTTGGTGAAATTGCACCCCAGTATTGGCCAACAAATCTGTGAAGGGTGGGGCGATCTCCCACGTCTCTAATTCATCGGTAATTAGCTCATATAGCAAGGGAGAAAAGAGGAATCGATCGCGCTGGTCAACCAACACAATCTCAGGCTTTTCAGGTTTCTCCCACGGAAACTGGCTCAATTTCAACGCGGTGTAAAGACCTCCAAAGCCTCCACCAAGGATGCAAATGCGGGCAGGTTGTTGAGTCATGGACGCTTCACTGGGCAACTCCCTTCAGGATAACAAGAAGGAAGAAAGGATGAAGGCGAATAGGATAAAGGATAAAGTATGAAGGCTAAAGGATGAAGGCTAAAGGATGAAAAGGGAAGAGGAAAGAGGAAAGAGGAAAGAGTGAAAAGGGATAAGCATAAAGCAGTTCTTATCCCCTCATCGTCTTAGAGAAGTAATCTAACATTACGCTGTTTGCAGCCAGCACATCATCCCAAACTATAGAGGCAGATCTTTTAAGGGCTTGCTCAAGCCACGTTTCCCGCTCTTGCTGCTCACGTCTAAGAGCCTGGGTGTCTACATAAATGGTAGATCGATGCCAGCGATCGCAGACGGCTTCAACACGCTCAGCCATTTCACGCATTAACCGATTGTGGAAGGAATAAACCTCATCCAAAAACTCATCCCTTTCTATGCAATAGTGCCCTTGCACAGCTGACCAAATTTGGCTCCCTTCTAATGCAATATCAGCGTTATCCCAGCTAATGATGACATTTTGTTCAGTAGACCATATCCAAATTCGAGGTGCGTTCTTAAGATAAGCGGCATCTAGCCGACGAGCACGTTGCCACGAAGTGATGTACTCAAACATTTCATCTTCGTTAGGTTGATGATCAACCCAAGTTGACGCCGCGCCTTCCCAATCGAACCAGGCAGTTTTATCTCTCTCAAAAAGGCTAGAAAGTTCAGTGGGTAAAGGCTCAAGGATTGCAGGGAGGATGTCGAGAATATCCTCCCAAAGCCGTACTACATAGGGAACCTCGATTAATTCAGTTTTGACAAGTTGGGATCTCAAATGAGACAGAAGGCCATCTGCTAGAAACACCATTTCCTTGAACTCCAGTTGGGCAAGGTTACTGGTGCAGCATGAATTAGGGAGGACTATCCCGTGT
>JANRJA010000214.1:0-5800 GCA_033764315.1 Oculatellaceae cyanobacterium bins.114 | reverse complement strand
TGTTTTCTCATCTCCATTGTCCGCCAGCTTGCCTTCCGCACCATTCCTCAAGGAGTGCGTGCCCTCACCAACCAACTCAAACAGGTTTACGCGATCCTTACCCAAGGCTTTCCTCCACCTAAATGAAACCACCCTGCTTTTTAAGGGGGATTTAGGGGGATCGAACGGCAACTGCATGTTGATACTCTGCCCACCTTGGGAACTCTACAAGAGTTCACGATTTGGGACGATCGACTCATGCCATACCAAAACACCAACGCTACGCTGTCGGATGCTGACCTGCAACTGATCAAACAATCCCTTGCCACCATTCGCGACAAGATGCCATTCCTCATCACCCTCAGCGTCGAAGAGCGCAAACGGCTGTATAAGATGGGTGACAAACGACTTGCCTTTGTGCAAAATAGCCTCAACGCCGCCCAGAGCAACCGCAATATTTTGCCTGCCAGCTTTGATGTAGACGCCTTTGCCAACGACTATCGCCTTGCCACCCACCTGACCGAGCTATTGATGTTGATGCGCCAACTCACCGAGCAAGTCGATGACACCCTGATTGCCGTCGGTAGTGAAACAATGGGCAATAGCCTCACCGTCTATGACTACGTCAAAACCGCTGCCAAAAAGACCCCCGGCCTCAAGGCGATCGCCGAGCAACTGGGCACCTTATTCAAAGCCATCAAAAATAAGACCTCCAAACCCACTGCCCCACCCATCGAATCACTGTAGTCCTGCCATGCTGCGTTGAGGGTCGTGGTTCATAGCTCAAGCGTCGCGGTCAATGGTCTCAGTAACGTCATCGCACCCCAGACCCTGCATCAACCCACCTCAACCCATCGCATTCCATCCTTCAAGCTTCACCGACGATACTCAGACTATCGCGCCCGACCCTGCAACATTCGCGAACGTAGCTCAGACTATCGCATTTCATCCTTCAGCCTTCGCGACCCTAACCCCAACTTTCACGCTTCCACCTGAGAGCGATCGCCCACCCACCTCAAACGATCACCCTCGATACCTCAAGCTAGAAACACGACCCTATCGACCAAGCCAGAGACACCCGAACTTGGCACCGATGCGACGGCTATAGCTCCCCGGCTTCTGCTGTGAAAACTCAATTGCTTTATTCCAGCTGATGAAGAAGCCGGGGATCTGGGGTATCACCCATAAAAATAACCCCTCTAAGGAAGAGGGGCTATCAAGAACTTTCAAAAAGCGATTAGATCACCTTCAGATTTGGATACTCACTAATCACATCATCCGACGTCAACACATCGCCTTCTGCTTGCGGTGCCCACAACACCTCAACCGCCAACAGTTGGTCACTCGGCACTGCCCCAATTTGCGACAACGCTCGACGCACATCTTCAGTGCTGTTCACTTCAGGCAACTGCAACTTGCTTTGCGTAGCAACCAAGATTGTCGCAATGATATATTCACCCGGAGCATCTGGAGTCGCCAGTTCACCACCCGCCGCAGGCAATTCACCGCCAGTAGCCGCCTGTCTCAGTTGATTGTTCACGTTTGAAACACTTTCGCTGGTGAACTTGCTACGCTCAGTTAACGCTAAGCGATTAAACAAGCCCTCAGCCGCAGGCAGACTGGTTTGTTGTGAAGCCGACCCCGCATAGACCCAATATTCAGGGTGGCGCAACAGCGAGAGGGTGGTTTCTTGCAATACCTGGGTCAACCCTTCAGAAGAGCCAGTATTAGCCGTAGTCGCTAAGCGGTTCAAGTCAGCCTGGAGCGATCGAGCCCCTGCCAACAAGCCAACTTGCAACTGGGCGATCGAGACGGTTGGCGTACCATACCCTGACGTGCCATACCCATCGCTATAGCCATCTACATCGTTAGTGCGACGGAAGCTTCTTACCAAAAAGCTGGCAACTGAGATAAACAATAGGATTGAAAACAATCCCCCAAAACCACCCCCAACACCAAAGAAAGGCACAATAAAGGGGAAGCCAAACCCACCGCCGGGGTAATAACCACCGCTTCCAGGAGGGGCATAGGTGCGACTGGGCGGAGCATAGGTACGGCTGGGAGTTCTAAAGCTGCCCCCACCGATCCGACCTCCACTTCGAGAGGCGGCTAATGCGCCACCCGCTTGACCTAACACGAGGGTGACAACAAGCGTAAAGACCAACAGAGGCTTTACAAGAGGCTTGATCCAAGCAAACAGTTTTTTGTACATAAGTATTGAGCCTATTCAAACTAACTCAGGGCGAATTGCGATGATGCCGACTGCAATTGTTTTGGCTCGTTACCGCAAATCCGAGTGATATAAGCAAATTCAGTTAACTAAACGTTACACAGTGATTCATATCTCTAATTTACAGCCTTCTCAGGAGGATAGCGGCTGGGCTTAAGGCAGATTTTAGAGAGATAACCGTACAGAATAACGTTTTGTTGCAGAGACGCGATTAATCCCCCGGAAAAACCCAATTAATCCCCCGGAGAGACGCGATTAATCGCGTCTCTGCTGTCGTGGGGCTGCTGTCGTGGGGCTGCTGTCGCGTCTCTGCTGTCGTGGGGCTGTCGTGGTGCGGCAAAGATTTATCATCCTCCTCCAACAATGGTGACGATTTCCAGGCGATCGCCCTCTTTCACATTTGTGGTGTCCCAAAATTGCCGATGCAAGATCTCGCCGTTATATTCCACCGCCACTAAGCGAGGGTTCATGCCCAACTGTTCTAATAGTTGAGGTAAAGATTGACCAGACGAGCACTGACGCGTTTCACCATTGATATGAATAGTGATGTCGTTTGCGGAATCAAGCCCATTAGCCATGATGATTGCGATCGCGTTGAGAGCGAGTTAACTGCGACAGAAAAAATTGAGTGATGAGCGTCGGATCTTCAGCGTGCATGATAGAGCGCACCACGGCAACCCGCTCAGCCCCCGATGCCAAAACATCATTCACATTATTAGCGTCAATGCCGCCAATAGCAAACCAGGGCACTGGGGAATGCGCCACCGCATGACGAATGTAGTCGTGACCAGCAGCGGCTTTGCCTGCTTTGGTGGGGGTTTCATACACTGGCCCCACACCAATATAGTCAGCCCCTTCTTGAATGGCGCGATGCATCTCATCGGGGTTAGTGGTCGATCGCCCGATGATGCGATGGGAACCTAGAAGCTGACGGGCAAAGGCGATCGGCACATCTTGTTGCCCTAAATGCACACCATCGGCATCGACAGCTAATGCCAGATCAATGCGATCGTTCATAATGAACAGAGCATCATAGCGATGACAGATTTCCTTTAGCTTGGCGGCATTGTGTAAGCGCGTCGTGTCATCCGTCGATTTATCGCGATATTGCACCAGGGGCAATCCCCCTTGCAGAGCCGCTTCAACTACCGAGAAAAGGTTGTCTTGGGGAGAGGTGACGAGATAGAGGTGCGATCGCGCTAGTTTGTGGTGACGTTGTGAACCGATTAACTGGCTCTCCAATGTGTAGACGCGATAGCGCATTTGTTTGCAGGCCGCCGCCATTTCTAAAGAATAGAGCTTGCCATACTCTTCTAAAACGCGCAATGCCTCTTGAACTCGACAAAAGTTGGCTTGCAGGACGTGTTGTAAGTCGGTGCGTTGCGATTCGTTAGGGTGGGTTAACTCAGTCCCCGGATCGCCAGGGGTATCGCGTGCCGCTCGAATCTCGGCACTGTGCCAGCGGGCAAGCTCTTGACGAAGCTGTTTACAGTCAGCCGTCAATGACGTGTGATTTAACCCAAATCGACACCACTCTTCGATAATGCGCAGCCCTTCACGAGCGCGATCTAAATTTGCATCCAAGATTCGATAGATTGCAGATTCGATATATTTGCCTTGGCTCACTATCTCACCCATTGGCACTGTTCCACTGATTAGTTCCTATCTTGATCCTATCTGGTTGATTCCATTTAGAAACAATTAGCGATCGCTTCCAGTTAGCCGCTGCATTTAATTACCCTCTGCAACTATTACAGATCCCTATTTTTCCAAGGTTGTCATCAAGCCTCTTTAAGCCATGCCGATTTCATTTTTGTTTGTGGCAGATAGCTGGGTAAGGGCGTTTCGCGCAACACCCTTACGAAATGATGGGCAGCAAAGCTCATGCAAATGGGTATCAGCTCCAGCAAGAAACTGAAGATCTACCCCCCTTCAGTTGCACATCGCGTTAATTGCTCTGAGACACCGGAGAAGTCTGTCCCTCTGGCTCCAAAATACAAATGGAGTAGCCTTTGTCAACCCGAACTACAACGGTTTCGTCGCCCCGTTGAGTAATTTTGCCCACTAATTCGATCAGTCGTTGAGCTTCTGACTCGACTCGAAAAATGCTGTAGTATCTGCTATCAACTGCGATCGCCTGCAAGGGTTGTTCTAAATCAGGGACATAAATGTCAACTGACTGATATTGCTGCTTCGACACCAAAATGCGACATCCAGCCGGGGCAGGCAATGGAGGCGACTGATGTCCACGGGTGACATCAGCCAAGGGTTGTGCATCTGGCTCCCAAACCCAAATGCCATACACCTTGCCAACTTTAGTCACAGCCACCTGGTCGCCTCGATAGCTCAGCTTGACCACGATGCCCAACAACTTGCGACAATCGGGCACAGCTTTAAAGAAACTGTAGAAGCGATCGCCAATCCGAATGGCTGTAATAGCCCGTTCCAGATCGGGCACCTGAACGCGACACGATAAATATTGATCGCGAGATATCAGAATCAGGCAAGGAGCCGGACTTGTACGGTGAGCCGATAGGGGCTGAACCTGCACTTGCATCGGTCAGACCATTAAAAGAGCATCATTTATTATTTTCAGCTAAAACATTGAGAATCAGAAACTTTGTAGAAAAGAGAAATTAGGATCGTGATTTCTTTTCTGGATAGCGATAGGTCATCCACTTGCTCGTTTGCAGCTTCATACCCACTAACAACTCCGCAAATCTCACCCCTGCTGCAACCGGATCAACACAAGGCACTCCTAAACTCTGCGTCAGTTGTTGGTCTAACCCACCCATTCCCGCGCATCCTAAAATGATGGCTTCAGCACCGTCTTGGGTTAGAGCTAACCGACCCACCTTTTCTAGCCCTTCGACAACCGCCTTGGGATTTATCTCACAGTCCAACACAGGCAAGTCAACACAGCGAATCGAAGCACAGCGATCGCCCAATCCCGTCTTTGTGACGATCGCTTCGACCATGTGATGACTGCGTTGTAATGTGGTCACGACCGACCAACGAGGGGCGATCGCATTCGCGGCATACATTGAGGCTTCGGCAATACCAACTACAGGTTTAGCCGTCACCTCCCGAACGGCATCAACCCCCGGATCACCCCAGCACGCCAACACAAAGCCATCAAAATCAGCCTCATCTTTTTGGACTTCTGCGAGTACTCCTGGAATCGCCAGATATTCGTCGTAATAACTTTCAATCGACGCAGGGCCTTGAGTCGGGCACGTTGTAATCACTTCAGTGGCAGGGGCAGCATGGGCAGTAGCAATCTGCCTAATCGAATTTGTCATGTCTGCGCTGGTGTTGGGGTTGATGACCTTTAATCGCATAAGAACCTGTTTCCCAAATGGTGATACTCATTTAAAGAATCAGGGCGATCGATGGGATTATCAACCACTTCTTCTACAGTTCTGTTACAGTTCTTCTACAGCCTGTCACCCTTGTCACCCGCCCACACATCAAGCAGTCCTAAATCATTTGTGAGAGTGAGGGATTTTTACAACCCACTTGGGATGACTATATATATTGAGGCATATAGCAATCCTAAATGGGTTGTGAGAGTCGCACCCCTCCGGGGTG
>JANRJA010000213.1:0-11021 GCA_033764315.1 Oculatellaceae cyanobacterium bins.114 | reverse complement strand
GATCGCCCCTTGGCGATTCGTAAGTTTCAATATTTCCTCGACAACCAATTGCCCTCCAATGTGTTTCGAGCGAAAGGCATCCTCTGGTTTGATGAGAGCCGCAACGATGATGGCTCTCCTCGGCGTCACATCTTCCACTTGAGTGGCAGACGCTTTACCCTGGATGATAGTGAATGGAAGACCACACCCAAAAATCAACTGGTGTTGATTGGTCAAAACCTGGATCACGATGCCATTAAGCAACAACTCCAAGCCTGTGTTTGTGTGCCTAGCACAAGTCGGGGCAGAGGGTTTGGCAGTAAATAAGTGGCTATGCACTATCGCCGTTGGCTATCGTTAGGAGTGGCGATCGCCCTAGTTGCTCTGGCGACTCCGGGGCTAGCCACGACCTTTAGAACCACTCGGCGGATGGCAGGGTTTTCACAGGATAACCAGTATTATGTCTATCTAGAAACGTCACGCAATTCTGGCACCGGCATTCCCAAGGCAGTATTGCAGGTGATTGACGTTGCAGGTAGCACCTGTGTCGTTGGGGGATGTCTGGAAACCCGCTATGGTGAAGCCGATGCGGATTTGAGTGTGCGAGATGCTGAAACTGATTTACTGCAACAGACTTGGGTCTTGCGACAAGAGTTGGGACTAACGCCACCAATCGCTGGGATTCCCCTAACGATCGCCTCTCGCTCACGCACAGCCGATGGCACTGAAACAGTCAATGTAAACCTGGGCGATCGCCAGTCCTTGCGCTTTGTGTTGCAACAACGGGCTGAATCGGGTCGGGCTTCGTTTCGCTTAGAAGCTCAGTATGCAGGTCAGCGGCGATCGCTCGGCTCACTCAATCGATTCTTAAACGGGATACTTCGCTATTCCATTCGCGAAGTGTATTCATCTCCTGATGAAGACAGCGTTGTGGTGTTAGTGACAGCCACTCGCCCTACCTTTCAAGGGGTTTTAGAGACGACACTCGTACAAAGCTTTGAATTAAGACGGTAAGGAAAAAAAGAAGAGGGGAGAGAGAAAAAAGAAGAGCTATGGCCATCCTGTTTGATTTGTGAAGAAGCTTAGGAGTAGAGTCATTTGTCAATTGTCCTGAGCTTTTAGTACCTATTACAGACCAGTGACCCATAACCAAGGACAGTGCTAGTAGGTTGGGTTGAAGCATGAAACCCTAATGTCAGTATGGGTTACGCGATCGCTAACCCACCCTATAAAACTTATCAGTCTTTGCGTATGGTGTGGCTCTCACTCAGCACGCTGATGATCTGTCACGGTTAACAGTCGCTGAAATACAGTCTGCAATGTTTTTACCTCATCGTCATTGAGGTGAGATGCAAAATAGTCGGTAATTCCTGCGGCATAAACTACCCACATCTCTTGCTGCATGGCTAATCCGGCATCGGTGAGAATAGCAAACATACCCCGGCGATCGCTAGGGCAAGGTTCACGACGCAACAGGTTTGCTTTTTCAAGGCGATCAACCAAGCGGGTGAGATTACTGCGGCTTAACAAGACGCGATCGGCTAATTCACTCAGTCGGAGTCGGTAGCCGTCTGCCTCTTTAAGGGTAAACAATATGTCATACCACTCTAGTGATGGCAGTTTTGCTTCATCCAACCGTTGCTCGATGCGATCAATCAATCGAGTGTTAGTGGTTAGAAACAGACGCCAGACTGAGTTCCGTGAATGATCCAGTTTAGAGGTGGGTTCCATATAAAACAGTATCGAGGAAAGTAGTTGCACTTTCAACTAAACGATGTTAGGTTTATTTTAGTTGCAGTTGCAACCAGTTCAACTGCAACTACTTGAGATCAAATAAAATTTGGAGGCACTGACAATGGCTATTGAAGTTCAAACCACTACTGATTTAAAGGTGATCTTTGAAGATATCAAGCAACTGGTGTTACAAGGGCAAGTGATGCAGGTGTTTGAGAAATACTATGACGAAAATGTTGTCATGCAGGAAAACGAAACTTCCCCAACGATTGGCAAAGCGGCCAATCGAGTGCGAGAAGAAGCCTTTTTTGCCAATGTGGTTGAGTTTCGTGGGGCAGAGGTCAAAAATGTTGCCTTTGGTGAAAACGTCATCATCTCAGAGTGGTTCTTAGACTACACCCATGCAGAATGGGGCAAACGGACCTACCACCAAGTCTCGGTACAGCAATGGAGAGATGGCAAAGTGATTCACGAACGCTTTTACTACGGAGCCTAAATCGATGTCTCATCAAGTACCCACTCTCAAACTCGTTAGTCATCAACTCTGCCCTTTTGTGCAACGCTCTATCATTACCTTGACTGAAAAACAAATTCCTCATGAGCGAGAGTATATTGATCTGGCCAATAAACCAGCTTGGTTTTTGAACCTATCTCCCTTGGGTAAAGTTCCACTGCTGTTGGCAGATGAGGAAGTATTGTTTGAATCAGCTGTCATTTGCGAATATTTGGATGAAATTACGCCTGGGTCACTTCATCCAACCGACCCATTGCTAAAAGCAAAACATCGATCTTGGATTGAGTTTGGTTCCAATATTCTGTCTAAAATTGCAGGATTTTATTCAGCAAAAGAGGAGGATAGTTTTGAGATAAAACGTCAGGATTTGATTTCTAGCTTTCAGCTATTAGAGGCTCAATTAAATGCTGAACCTTACTTTGAAGGAGAAAAATTTTCACTCATTGATGCGGTCTATGGTCCTGTCTTTCGTTACTTTGTAGCGTTTGAGACTTATCAGGATTTTGGCTTTTTTACCCACACTCCCAAGGTGACAGCTTGGCGTGAAGCACTGCTGCAAAGACCATCCGTTCAACAAGCAGTTTCAAGCCATTACTTTCAGTTGTTAGATGAATTTCTTCATCAAAAAAATAGCATTCTGTCAAGGATAATGAAGCGCGCAACTTATGCAGGCTCAGTCGCTTCTTGATCCTCGTTTCTGAGCACATCAATCACGTCAAAATAGGCGATCGCTTTTCATGTGAGAGGCGATCTGTCGCATAGGTATGAGTGGATGGTGAATTGATCAATTGAATAGGAAGAATTGTTTGGCCGCCTTTTAACAAGGTGGGTTAGTGATATAACTTACCATCAGGCATAATCGCCCCAGTAAAAACCACCGCCTGTTGCACTGCTTCATGAAGAGCACCTCCACGCAAACTTGCCTTTATTAAGTTGGCTTGCTGCAAATTCGTTCTGACTAACTTTGCACCCCATAAGTAAGCTTCTCGCAAACAAGCCTTATTCAAGTTTGAGTCCAACAAATTTGCAGAATTTAGCGCAGCTCCGGTTAAATCTGCTTCGCTTAAATCGGCCTTATCAAGATTGGCTTTGCTGAGATTAGCAGCTGTGAGATCTGCTCGTTTTAAGTCTGCTTCGCTCAAGTCGGCAGCATGAAGATTTGCCCGCATCAAATAGGCCATCCGAAGTTGAGTGTAACTGAGATTAGCTGAGGTAAGGTTAGCTGCGGTAAGATTGGCACCGCTTAATTTGGCACCACTTAAGTTCACGCCATCCAAGTCAACCCCTTGTAAGTCAACTCCGTTTAAGAAAGCGTCACTCAATTTGACCCCAATCAAGGAAGCTCCGTCAAGCTGAGCACCGCTTAATCTTGCCCCAGTGAGGTTTGCCCAGTTTAAGTTAGCCCCAGTCAGATTCGCAGATCGGAGATTAATCCCTCGCAGGTCGGCTCCACACAGGTTGACACCGGCTAAATTTGCCGATCGCATGTTAACTCCAGCTAAAATTGCCCCACTCAGCCTCGCTCCCCTCAAATCTGCGCCGATGAATACTGCTCCTTGCAAGTTAGCTTTAGTGAGGTCAGCCTCACTCAAGATAGCGTGATTTAATTTTGCAAAACTGAGGTCAGCCGCATATAAAAAAGCGTCTTGCAAGCGAGTCTGAATTAGGACTGAACGGGTTAACTTTACAGATCTTAATACTGCTTTAGTGAGATTCGCGGCGGTTAAGTCCATGCGCTCCAATGAAGCACCTGTCAGATTAACTGCTATGAAATTTCGTTGCCCAGCAGCATAACACTTCATCAGATTTTCATGAGTCATCGTAGTCATCATGTTTAGTCTCCTAACGCTGTCAGCAAACCTGTTGGGTGTTTGCAAACTGATGGAGGGCGCATGTGTTTGGAACTTGAAGAGATGTGGTTTGTTCCAAAAGCCCAGTTTTAAGGGAGCGATCGCCCCTCTGGTCACTCATCCTAGCCAATTGACTGGGGAATGCCGGTCGCAAAGCTACGTAAAACCCGATCGTCAAATTCTGAAATCCGGTAAATTTTTGCGTAGTTTGCGGGCTTATTCTACAGCCAAATTAATTAAGGTGGGACGGGTGGTTGAAAGTAATCTTTCTAAAAGAAGATACAACTGATTTTAAAATCTGTATGATGGGATACTGTTGAATTTTTTTTAACGCATCTACAACAAAATCTGTCACTTTATGAACTTTATTGGACTGATCTGGCTTGCTTCTTACGTCAGCAGTTTTTTCTCTTCCCACACTGTCCTGAAAACGTCTGAATCGATTGTTAGGTTTTTTTCAAGCAAAGCCCAACCTGTTCAAGCGTCTACACGCTTACATACAGCGGCTACCTCTAGTACCTCGACTCCAGATTTGTCTCTCGTTTCAAATCTGTCATCCTTGCCCCTCAGTCGCAGTAGTCGTACTCAGATCCCGCTGATTCAGTCTTTTCTCCACCCCTTTTCCTGGTTGCCATTTTCTGAAGGAACGGCTTTACGGTTTGATTGGACTCGCCCTTTTTCTAGTGCTGGAGGCAACCCAACCCGTTTCACCCCCTTGATGAATACCATTCCGTTAGTTGGTTCATCGGGGGAGACATCGGGGCAAATTACTCGGTTGGTTGCCAACTTATCGCGCTGGTCTCAAAAAATTGGGCAGGCGATGCCGCTTGTGCCGTCGGTCATTGTCACCCCTCGCCCCTCTGGAAAGCCTACGGAAACCTTGAATAGCAGTAGTATTCAGTCGTGTCTGCCGTCCCAAACGAGAGGGTTCAATTCAACCGAGCCTGTCTTTCAAGTTCGGGTTCAGGGTCGAATTATTGCAGAGTTACCCTCTCAAGCTCAGGCAAATGCTCTAGCCCAACGCTTGAAACAAGTGCTTCGGCAACCTGAATTTGAACCGACTAGTCTAAAGCTTGCGATCGCAGATAATGCTTATCTGGGTAAGGCTGGCGGTGAAGTACTGTTTACGATTAACTCTGACCTGGAGCGATCGCTGCACCGCAATGGTGATTTAATCGCTATTGATTGGATCAACAATCTGAGGGCTGCGCTAGCGGCCCCGACGCTCAGTTTGGCAGAAGCCCAAACCCAGATGTATGGATTGGCTCAAACAGGTCAAACCCTGAGTGGCACTGCCTCCTGGTATGGGCCCTATTTTCATGGTCGGTTAACAGCGGCAGGGGAAATCTTTGACCAAAACGAATTTACGGCGGCTCATCCCTCCCTGCCGTTTGATACCTATCTCAAAGTCACCAATGTGAGAAATGGCAACACAGTAGTCGTGCGAGTTAATGACCGTGGCCCCTACGTCGGTCAGCGATCGCTAGATTTATCTCGCCTTGCTGCTCGTTGCTTAGGCAGTGAGCATACTGGAGTCGTGCCCTATGAAGCCATTGTCTTGGAACCTGGGGTTGCGACACCGAGTGAATCAGAGTCGAAACCTGGTGCAGGAGTGATTGCTCGTCAGCCTTGAACAGGCACGGCGGTTCTCAGGTAATTTTGAGGTTTGTGAGGTTTGGGATGCCCAAGGAAAGAGCTAAATCTCTACTTTGCTGTGGGCAGGGATGATGATATATCGATTGCGATCAATTTGCAGCCACCCCTCTTCGCGCAATTGGTTAATCAAGCGAGTCACGGTGACGCGCGTCGTGCCGATGGCGTTTGCTAACTGTTGATGGGTCAAGCGAACCCCTAACCGTGTTCCCTCTGCCACAGGATGGCCAACTTCTTGTTGCAACAGGAGTAACAAATGCCGTAGTCGCTCTTCAACTCGACGATAGCCTACCATCGCTAGCACTGCTTCGGTTTGGCGGAGACGGCGAGTCAGATGACGAAAGATTCCCTGTGCTAGCATGGGAGACTGCTCAACTTCGGCCATGCTGAGTCGCATCAAATCTACATCAGATAGGGCGATCGCTTGATAAGGACGAATCAGGGTCAACGGCAAGCCAAAAGGCATCGAAGAACACGCCAGCCCTAGCAGTGACTCATCGCCTGTGTCATACAAGGTGCCCAACTGTACGACTCCTCGACAAACTACCCAAATCTCATTGGGCAACATCTCAATAGATTGACCACTAGAAAACGGGTATAAGCTTCTGCCCTGATAAAGATCTTCCAATAATTGACGCAAGTCAGGTTGAGAAGCAGCGTCTAGAGCAAAGGAGTGAAGCATACAGACAGCCGAGATAGGTTCTGCTTTTAACCCTAAAGCGTCGAGCTAAAGGAAAGGTAATTCTTAGATTGAGAATAGGTAATTTTAAGGTTGGCTAAAGGTTAAGGTCTTAGCGAGGGAGTTGTGGTAGAGGGGTGGGTTGGCGTGGTCGTTCTAACCGAACCGTGCCACCGTTGCTGTCAGTGCGATATGCCCAGCGTTGCCCTGTATTGCTTTCGACTATGACACGCCAGCCCGAAACGAGGGATTCACTGCAAAATTCTCCGGCTTCGGGCAGTCCCAAACACCCATTCGACCATTCCCTGGGTTCATATTGAATAATGCGAACGCTATCAGTGGTGCGGGTTCGGACATCCTGCATCACGAGTTGAGAGACGATGCCAGGTAAACCCACATCGCTAGTTTGGGCTTCAGGGCGAACAACGACACCCGCATTATCTGTGCGATAAATCCAAACTTGTTGATCAACCTCTACCCCAATTAACCAACCCGGTGTAAAAACGGCAGTGCAAACTACCTCAGGGTTAGACAAACCGAGACAGCTATCAGACCAGTTGCGCTCTTCAGCCCACAGGAGCCGAATTTTAGACGCAGGGCTTTGCGATCGCCGCTGAGCATCTTGAACCACTGCATTGAAAACGCTGTCGGGCAAATTTACGATGGTCAGGTTGTTTCCTTGTTCTTCTAATCGCAAGCGACGACCATTGCGATCGCTGCGGTATGTCCAGTTGCGTTGTCCGTTGCTGACTACGACTCGCCATCCTTGAATGGTTTCTTGTCGGCACTGATCTTGGGGGGTGCCCAAACCCAGGCAACTATCTGCCCAGACTTGCTGCGTGTAGCTGACAACGCTGATTTCACGACGAGGAACGGCCAGAAACTGGGACAATGCGCGGCGAACTCGACTGGAAACTGAACTAGGCAGTTGGGGACCCACCTGAGATTGCTTGAGCTGAGTTTCTATAGAAGCCTGACTCACTGGAGGAGGGGCGGCGATCGCCCGTGGAGCCGCGATCGGGCTGCCCTCAAGGAGCAACCCTCCAACTATCCCCATGCAATACAGTGAGTTACGAAACAAACGACTGCGAAACAAACTACGCATTAATTCAGCTATCTCCTCACAACCACCACTCTGTTTTAGCTTGAAGTTGTCCTGGTGAAGATAATAATAGACATAGATTCAAAGTTTGACAGTATGACTAACCGTGGTTCGTCACAGTGGGATAATCTGCTTCGCAATTTGGGGGCATGGCAGGGTTCATTCACCCGCCTTTCACCTCAGGGAAACGAGATTGAAGATATTCCAACTGTGGTCACGCTTGCTGGATTGGATAACAATCAAACGGTGCGTCAAACATTACAATACTATTCGCCTATCACACAGGAACTGACTCACGAGAAAGTATTAGAGTACAGCAGTTTGAGCCGTAGTGTATTGGTGTTTGAGGATGGGGCTTTTTCGCAGGGGTCGCTGCAATTTAGCCCTGTTTCCGAGTTTGGGGCAGAGTTGGGCTTTTTAGGGGGCGATCGCCGTTTGCGCCTTGTGGAACTGTTTGATAAGGGAGATCTATCAAGCTTGACCCTAATTCGAGAACGGCTTCAGGGCAGCACCCTGATTGAGCGTCCTCCCTTAACCGTGCAGCAGTTAATTGGCACTTGGCAGGGCGAGGCGGTCACTCTCTATCCAGATTGGCGATCGCCCGATCGCTACACAACGACACTTGAGCTTGGGCAAGAAGGCGATCGCCTGCACCAACACCTCACAACACCCCATCTACAATTGACATCGACAGCATCCATCAACGGCTCAACACTGTTGTTTGACCAGGGCAGTTATCCCAGTCAGGTGTTGCTGTTGGCAGATGGGGCGTCGGCTAACACACCGCTCACAATTCCCAGAGGTAAACCCTTTTTTCTGGAAGCAGGTTGGCTGATGAGCGATCAGCGACGACAACGGATGATTCGCAGTTATGATGCCCAAGGAGCCTGGAGCAGTTTGACTCTGGTAACAGAGCACAAGAAGGAATGAAAAAAGAAGAGAGAAAAACGAAAAGGGAATTGAGGGAGTGAGGGATTCAAAATGCCAAAGCACTAATTTTGGGGCATACTCCCATCACTTATCCACTTATCCACCCTTCCCTTTCTACTTCCTACTCTCTCTTGCTGCTTTTAAATGGCGCAGCTCAAATCGCCTGCTCGTTTGCTAAAGCGTAGGTTTTCGCGGTAATCAACGGGGCAATCGATCACAGCAGGAACGTCTTGTGCCAAAGCCGTTTTGAGTGTGGGAATCAGATCGGTTGCGGATTCTACCCGATAGCCTTTTAGCCCCATGCTTTCGGCAAATTTGACAAAGTCAGGGTTGCTAAAGCGAATAAACGCTGACTCACCAAACTGATTGAGTTGTTTCCATTCGATTAACCCATAGCCACCGTCATTAAAGATGATGGTGACAAATGGGGTGCCAATACGCAGTGCGGTTTCTAGCTCTTGAGAATTCATCATAAAGCCGCCATCTCCCGTGACTGCTACCACTTTGCGAGTGGGAGCAACCAATTTAGCGGCGATCGCTCCAGGAATGGCGATCCCCATTGCCGCAAATCCATTAGAGATGATGCAGGTGTTGGGGCGATCGCAGTGATAGTGTCGCGCCATCCACATTTTGTGGGCACCGACATCAGAAATCACGATGTCTTCTGGTCCCATTACTTGCCGCAAGTCATAGATCAACTTTTGGGGCTTAATCGGAAACCCATCATCCGTAGCGTATTCCTCATAGTCGGCGCGAATCTCGGCTCGTAGTTCTACTGCATAGGGATTGGGCTTTCCGGTGCGATCAGCCCGTTTCAAAATCTCTTCTAGGGAGTCTGAAATATCCCCTAAAACCTCTGCTAGAGGAATGTAGCTACTGTCTACCTCAGCGGGGGTGGCATCAATGTGAATAATTGGGGTCTTGCCGTCTGGGTTCCACCGTTTAGGTGAATATTCAATCAGGTCATAACCGATGCAGATGACCAAATCGGTATTGTCAAATCCGCAGCTAATGTGATCGCGTTGTTGTAGACCGACTGCCCATAACGCTAAGGGATGGGTGTAGGGAATCACCCCTTTGCCCATGAATGTATTGGCAACTGGAATGTTGAGCCGAGTGGCAAACTCGGTTAAGACTTCACTGGCTCGTGCCCGAATCGCCCCATTGCCCACCAGGATCAGAGGGTTTTTTGCATTTGAGATGGCGATCGCCGCCCGCTCGATGCTTTGAAATGAGGCATAGACCTTTTCTCGTGCATCGGTTCTTAAGGGTTGTCCGACAACGGGCATAGCAGCAATATTTTCGGGCAGGTCAATGTGAACTGCACCGGGTTTCTCAACCTGAGCCAGTTTAAAGGCTTTGCGGACAATTTCAGGTGTGTTGCTGGGGCGAACGATTTGAGTATTCCACTTGGTGACCGGACTAAACATTGCCACCAGATCAAGATATTGATGCGACTCAATGTGCATGCGATCGGTGCCGACCTGCCCAGTGATAGCAACCAGTGGGGCACAGTCAAGGTTGGCATCGGCAACACCCGTCATTAAGTTGGTGGCTCCTGGCCCCAAGGTTGAAAGACAAACGCCTGCTTTGCCAGTCAAGCGTCCGTAGACATCTGCCATGAAAGCTGCCCCTTGTTCATGGCGGGTCGTGATGAATTGAATGGAGGATTGCCGCAAGGCTTGTAGAACGTGAAGGTTTTCTTCACCAGGCAACCCAAAAACGTACTCAACTCCTTCATTCTCCAGGCATTGAACCAACAGTTCAGCCGTGTTCATGTCAGTCATATGGTTTTAACCTTTCCTTGCGATTTAATATTGCCGTACCAATCTCGCGATGCCGATAACGAGTGATGAGAGAGTGCCCTTAAGAACTCCTCACCTCTCTTGGTTGATCGCTGATGCTTACTTCACCCAAATCGTTTTGATATTGACAAACTCGTAGATGCCCTGCCTGCCTAACTCTCTGCCGTAACCAGACCGCTTGATGCCACCAAAGGGCAAACGCGGATCAGACTTCACCATGCTGTTGATAAAGACTGAACCTGCCTCGATTTCAGTTATCAGGCGATCGCCCTCTTCAGGAACTGCTGTCCACGCACTTGCCCCTAACCCAAAGGGAACGTTGTTTGCCAGGGCGATCGCGGCACTCAGGTCAGGTACTCGAAACACCATCGCCACAGGGCCAAAAAACTCTTCCTGAGCAATGGGAGCATCGGCTGCAATCTCCGCCAAAATTGTGGGTGGATAAAAATTACCCTGTTGCAGGTCGCCTTCTATGGTTGGGGCGATCGCTTGAGTGTTGCCGCCAATCAAAACTTTGGCTCCTTGCTCGACCGCCATTTGCACCTGGTGTTGCAGGTCTTTCAAAATGCCAGGAGTAGCGAGAGGGCCAATCTCAGTTTGGAGATCAAGTGGATTGCCTACCTTAAGGGCGGCGTACCGAGCGACTAGTTTTTGGGTAAATTGATCGGCGATCGCCTCCTGCACAATAAACCGTTTAGCGGCAATACACGACTGACCATTGTTGATCATGCGAGCGGTGACAGCGGTGGCGACAGCCATTTCTAAGTCAGCACTT
>JANRJA010000210.1:0-42998 GCA_033764315.1 Oculatellaceae cyanobacterium bins.114 | reverse complement strand
TTGTTCCTGTAATCGTTCTAATAAAAAATTTCCCAACTCTGGACCCACGTGCGCTTGAATCTTCTGTCTGACGGTCATTTCAATCCCTTCTAGCGTTTGCATGGCATCTGGGTCGCTGTCCTCATAGAGAATTTTGGCAATGGCTTGAAGATGGGCTTTGAGGGCTTGCTCTTGTTCAGGTTGCATGGTCTTGTTGGCAGAGTTAATTGCTCTGATTCTGACGGATACCGCTTATATTTTCCAGTACCTCAACCTCTTAAGTATTTTTACTCACTACAAAGGTGACATGCTCCCTAGTGATGCACGTTGATGTAATGAACAATTAGCTCAGGTGCCACGTAAATTACACCACTGAATGGAATAAATAAATTGTTTGTTCCTCTTGCCGTATGCTCGTAATCCTGAAATTGACAAAGCTCACAAACATGAAAACCTGCTGATACTACAGCTTGCCAGGGATTTTCTGCTAGCTCACAAAGTTTATTAAAGACTTGCTGTGTTACTTTCCCAGTTGGAACCTTGCACTCTGTACCTAGCCATCCCACAGCACGTAGCACAATACTGCTATCTACTGGAAAGTAATCGATTGTTTCAAGGTCTTGATAGCAAGCCATTTTTACCCTATTAGACTTTGATACTAGCAGATGAAATATCAGCTACTTCCCCACCAGAGAATTGCAGCATAACTATTCTTAGACGGAAACTTTCCGCCTAAGATCCCAATATGGGGTAGATAGGCTGACAACTTCATAATTGGCTCTTTCATGAAGATACGTTTATGTCTAACCATTTATGCATTTGCCAGTTCTGGTTGCCTACCTTGAACTGAGACATTGGGCGATCGCCCTTTTGCTTTCCTACTGATTCGCTTCTTCCACCGCTTTTTTCCAGGTGCGGGCTTCGATGCCTAGCGCACTGCGAACCGCTTCTAACGTCTTAAATTCCTTCTTCAGTCGGCTCTCTGTCCAGGGAGATGAGGCGGATTCGGTGGAGGATTGCGAAGAAGGTTGAGAGAGTTGAGTTAACTGTCGTTTAGCATTCACAATGCGGAGTTGAGCTTCAAGTTTGCGGGCTTCGCGTTCTAACTGCTCAACATCAAGTTCTTCCAACGTTTGGAGTTTGCGGCTAGCGGTGACATAGGCATCATAGTTGCCGATCGCCTCTGCGTCTTGTTTTTCGGCAAACACGATCTCGTAGACCAGATTAACTTCCGTGAGCACAGGTTTGTTAGGGAAAACGGTACCTTCTTGGGGAATGTCCATCGCTTCTGCGATCGCCTCTATAGATCGGTCAAACAGGTGTTCTCCGGCTTGGGCAGCTTGCAGTGCGGCGACTCCTGCCTCAAATAAGTTAGTTTTAATCGCTTCAAAGTCTTGGTTGCGTTCAGATCTGCTTCTCATAGCTCTGTTTTGATATTTCGGGTTTTGAATGGGGTTATTCTTGATAGTCGCGGGCGACTTGCTCTAACAATCGTCTTAATTTAGGGGGAAGTGCGCGTCGTTGTTCTGGGGTCATTTCTAGATAGACTCTGGCAAATTCTGCCAGGTCACTGTCGTATTCTTGTTGCAGTTGGTTAATTTTCTGATGGGCATCAGTGAGGCGATCGATGTTGGTTTTGAGTGCTTCAAATAGTTTGTTGCGTTGAGCGGTCATGTTGCCCAATCGACCGCGCATGGAGTTGCGAGAGGCGATCGCGTCCTGGAGTTTGTGCATCAAACTCTGTTTTTCTTGTTGTTCTCGGTGGGCGATCGCAGTTACTTCTTCAACCGTTTTTTGCAATTCTTCACCCTGAGCATTCACAGCCTCAAATTGTTGCCATGCGTGGTCAACTTGTTTTCTCAGATCCTCATTTTCCTGGTGCAACCGCCCCTGCTTGAAATATTCAACATGCTGCGACGAGACTTGATTTCTGTTGCGATCTAAGTTCTTCATAACAGCACGGTGAGGAGTGGGGAGGGAACAGATACGGATTATTTGTCAGTGGATAGTGGTTGGTCAGTAGCCAGTGGTCAATGGCTTCGCCGTATGCTTCAGTCGAACGGTCAGTGATCAATGGTTAATGCTTCATAGTCATTAGTTTAATCCCTCTGCCTACCCCCCATCTGTACAGACGCGATAAATCGCGCCTCTTCCCTACTCCCTACTTCCCAGTAACGGAAAGAAGTGTCCGACAGGGCCTTGTCCTTTGCCGATGCGGAGGGCGTGTTTGAGAGCCGTGGTGACATACTGTTTGCCGTTTTGCACCGCGGTGAAAAGGTCTTGTCCTTGTGCCAAATTTGCGGCGATCGCGGCTGATAAGGTACATCCAGTGCCGTGGGTATCGGTTGTCTCCACGGTCGTCGTTTGCAGCGTTTCCAGGCAGTTACCATCAAACAACACATCCACCCCCCGCAACTCACCGCTCATGCCACCGCCTTTGACTAACACAGCGGTTGCCCCAAGGCTATAAATTTTTTGGGCAGCGGTTTGCATATCGGTCAGTGTTGTAATTTCCAATCCACTGAGGATTTGTGCTTCATAGCGGTTGGGGGTCAACAGAGTTGCTAGAGGAATCAGGTCACTTCGCAAAGTGGCGATCGCCTCATCATCGATTAACTGTGCTCCGGTGCGCGACACCATGACCGGATCGACCACCAACTGCCCCAAATCTAAAGTTCTTGCCTGTTGTGCCACCGCTGCAATAATTGCCTGATTGAGCAGCATTCCTGTTTTGGTGGCCTGTACGCCGATATCACTCACAACTGCCTCAATCTGAGCCACAACTGATTCGGGTGGCAGGGCATCTACTCGCGTCACCCCCAGCGTGTTTTGAGCCGTGATGCAGGTTAGGGCACTGGTGCCATGCACTTTGTGAAACGAAAACGTGCGTAAATCAGCCTGAATTCCGGCACCACCGCCACTATCGGAACCAGCGATCGTCAGGGCAACCGGAATAGAACAAATTTCAACAGACATAGGGTTGTATTCAGCATTGGCAGGATGTATTTATGATTTTGCCTCATTGCTGCTTATGTTCGATCGCCTGTGCTCATTTCAAGGTTCTGAGGGTGATGGGCACGCGCTGCTTTGCCCATCCTACGTTGGTATTTTATTTTCATGCAAAACCCTTAAGACCCTTTTTGGTTCTGCGATCGAAAGCGTCCTTCTAAAAAGTCACGCTGTTGCAAATGTTTTGTCTTGCGTCCACTGACACGCTTGCGCCACATTCTGAAACTGGATGGTTGCATCTCTCGCCGCATTAGGGCAATCACCTGTTTCTCCTGTAACCCAAACTGAAGGGCGATCGCTTCAAAGGGAGTGCGGTCTTCCCATGCCATCTCAATCACACGGTCAATCGTGTCAGTATCCAGTGTTGGCAAATCCATAGCCATTTCGTCAAAAAAGCAACGTAATAAATCTTTATATACTCATATCCTAAGGCAACCGTCTAGCGATCGCCCCAAGAGCTTGTTTTTCCAGCATCTTGATTCCTCACTCCTCATCCTCGTGTCTTACTAAGTTGAGGACAGTTTTGATTGAGTGCCACCAGTGTATTAGGGCTATTGGGATTGCGAATCACCACCAAGCGAGTATTTCCGATCCGAGTTTGCAGAGCTTGCTCATTAGCAATTTGATCGACTCGTCCCACCACGCGATCACCTGCGGCTTGGGCGATCGCTCCATCAGGGGAACCACTTCTCATCACTCTCAAACAAAGATGGCAGAATAAAACTATCTCCTCAAAAAGGTTTGTCGATGATTGCAGCGCAACAGCCTTACCTCACTCCCACAGAGTACCTCCAAATGGAGGAACACAGCCCCATCAAGCACGAATACATCGACGGGCAGATCTATGCAATGGTGGGGGCAAACGATGCCCATGTGACGATCGCTGGCAACTTGTTTACCCTTTTGCGGAGCCATCTTCGGGGAAAGGGTTGCCGAGTGTACATTTCAGATATGAAAGCGCGGATTGAGTCACTCAACCGCTACTTTTACCCCGATATTTTGGTAACGTCTGATCCCCGCGATCAAGAAACCCCATTAGAAAAGCGGTTTCCTTGTTTGATTGTCGAAGTGTTGTCTGACTCCACCGAAGCCTTCGATCGCGGCGACAAATTTGCCGACTATCAAGAACTCGATAGCCTCAAAGAATACGTCTTGATTAATGTCAAACGTCAGCGAGTTGAGTGTTTTCGGCGCGATCTAGCAGGCTTGTGGGTGTTGCAGTCTTACACCAATCAACAGGCAACCTTTCGACTAGAGAGCATCAACTTTGAAGGGGCGATCGAGACGCTTTATGAAGATGTGAGCTTTGCCGTAGATCCTGATCTAACCGCTTAGTAATGCAGTGTATAGGCAGCGACGTTATCATTTCTCAGCAAAAAATCACAATTCACTGAATAAACTGCGACACAATGAGCTCTAGATTGAGGCGATCGCTTCTGGTCGCTTTGATTCTCATTCTTTGAGGATTTAAGGAAATGCAATTCAACCGCTTGATTCGATTCAGTGCTGCTGGGCTAGTGACGATGGTTGCTGTTCTCTCAACCGTTATAGACAATGGGGTTGCACTCCCATCAACAGCTATCACTCAACCTGGAACACTGGTAGCTCAGAGTCGCCCCACAGCCCTAGCCTCTGGAACCTTTGTGGCTGCTGAACAACCCACTACGGGCAGTGCTCGAATCGTTTTGGGAGACGATGGAACACGGTACTTAGAATTAGGTGACAATTTCAGCACTAGCAGTCAAGGCCCTGACCTACATGTGCTGCTCAGCCCCTCTGCAACTCCACCTGCATCTTACTCAGAGCAACAGAGTGGACAATATATTAATTTGGGTGGGCTTCGACAACCTACAGGTGCTCAGCGATATCCAATTCCTGATGCAGTGAACCTCAGCAACTTTCAATCGGTTGTGATCTGGTGTCGTATGGCCAACGCAACCTTTGGCTATGCACCCATTCGAGTCAGCGCAACCGCATCTACTACTCCTGCACCTGTCAGAGGGCTTTGGTAGAGAACTGAGCTGAAACAATACCAGATCTGTTTCATCCTTAACTGAGCCAAGCTTCTAGTCCATTGAAATGACCCGCGTTTTAGTCCATTTCAATGGACTTCTGCGTCTCTAAATTTCAACTACTGTCTGTCAGCGCAATTCATGTCGCGATCGCCTAAGGGTTGCCTTGTTTGGCAAGTTCGATCAGATTAGGTTGTGTCATGGGAGTGCGTGTGTAATATAGCGAACGACGGAATACCTATTTCAAAATATTCTCAGAGAAAATTTTGAAATCTGGAGGGGTCATTCTGCTTAATGCAACCCTATACCTATCTACTCAACTTCCTACGCCTGCTAGGAAAAATGGATAGTAGGTAGCAAATTCATTTTCCTACACATGGTACGGTTAAGCCTTGCATTTTTGGCATCACTTTTGTGAGGAGATGATAGCTATGAGACTTATTAAAACTGTGTCTGTAACAACACTGGGATTTATTTCATTGATAGGTATTGTTACCCCCGTCATAGCAACAGACGAACCAAGGGCACTCGTTGCACTGGAAGAAACTAATGCGGGTCTAAGCAACTCAACGATTGTCGATCTAAATGATCTGACTGCAAATCCTGAAAACTATGACTTCTTTAACTTCAGACCTAATTTAGAAAAGCTGATTCTTTCTGGTGCTGCTGATACCCAGCACATCAGCATCCTGTGGTATACCGTTCCAGATGGTAGGGTTGGGCTGCATTACCATGCAATGACTGAGTCTGTCTATGCCATTGACGGTACCCAGACCGACGCAAAGGGCGTTTATCCAACCGGATCACTTTACTTTAACCCTCCTGGTAGTGGGCACGAGATCTCAAATAGCACCGGATTTTTTATCCTTGCCTACGCTGCGCCTCCAGATTTTGCTAATACAGCTTTGATCCAGGACTATACACCTGTTCAAATCAATACCGCTGCTCCTGACCTTGAAACCCTATATCCATTTGAGACTGTGCAAGATGGCGTTTCAGTCTACAATATCTCCCTCGATCCTCAAGGTGGCATGAGTTCTAAATTTGTTCAAACCACGTCATCTCAACCCTACGAGTACATCGGAAACTATCTGCTCGTGCTCAGGGGAGTTTGTACCATCAATGGCACAAGCTTTGGGGAGAACATGTTAGTGGTTGCTACAACAATTGAGACGCAATCCTATAACGTTAGTGCATCTGAAAGCAATTCTTGTTTGGCTCTAGGTCTTTCGTTCTAGACTGCCGAGCCGCGATCGCCTTTAGGTTGCCTTGTTTGGCGAGTTCGAGCAAAGTGGGTGGTGTTATAGAAGTGAGTATGTAGTGCAGCGAAAAATGGGATACCTGTTTCAGTATTCCCAGAGAAAATGTTGATATTTTGTAGTGGTCAATGAATGCCGAGTAGCTCTACACCTATTTACACAATTTTCTATATCAACCAGGACAAGCAAATAAAATCCCCAGAACCTTGAAAACTCTGGGGATCTAAGCATCCATTAGAAACGAAATTTAAGAGTGAGAGCGATCGCGTTTTGTCTTGGATGCAATACCCGCTGCACCCAACACTAGAAGGGCGATCGCTAACCCTGGCTCAGGCACAACAATCGGTGAATAGGCAATCCCGATCGGGCGTTTTAACAGGGAGTTGGTTGGCACAAAGATAGAGCTACTTTGTCCATCAGATGGTAACGGATTTCCTGTTTCGCCATCAAACCGGAGGATGGCTCCCTGATTGCCTTGAGTAAAGTCAAACCCAACCGTATAGAGAATATTATTTGGGTCAAAGGTCAAATTACCGATGAAATTGTTACTGGGAATCGTACCCGTATAGTTCGTTGAAATTGTGTCTATCAGCTCACCTGTGATTTCATCGTAGCGACGAATGCCATTCGCAAAATCACTGGTGAAGAGATCTCCATCTGGCCCAAAAGTTAATCCCAAAAAGCTAACAAAGTTAAAACTTTCAGGAGACGGAGTGGGCTGTGGCACAAATACGTTAGAGGTTCCTGTCGTGATGTCATATTTCAACACCTGGCTTTCATAGAAGACACTGAAGCTACCTCTCACACTGCCCTGAGTGGTAACAAAAAGACTGCCATCCGAGCCAAATAGCAGGTCGTTAGGACCGTTTAACCCATTGACCGTACCTAAGCCAGATGCAAATACATCAATAAACTCTCCAGTTATAGCGTCATACCGGAGAATTTCGTCTGTGAGAAAGCTGCTGACATAGGCTTTGTTGTCAGGACCAAACGCCAAACCATAGGGACGGAGTAATGTTCCCCCCTGGTCAAATCTGCCTAAAAACTCACCCGTTTTGCCATCGAATTTGAGGATTGCACCCGAAGTTGCACTCCCACTCGTGATGTATAAGTTGCCATCGGGACCAAAGGTGAGGTCATCCGGATCTTGCAACCCGCCTGTGCCTGCGGGAATGAATTCTCCGCCGAATGTACCACTGCGTTCATCAAAAATTAGAACATTGTTGCCTCGTGTATTGCCGACTAACAGAGCAGCTTCGGCACCGGAGACACCGACTCCAAACGAAGCAAGGACACCCAAACTGGCGGCAATAGGAAGACCTAAAAGCGATTTTTTCATTCTGAGAAGCACCAATTTATGAAGTGTCAAACGGTGCTTATTCTTATACAAAATTCAAAAACAGAAGGGTTTAGACAGACACAATTCACTTCTAATATGGAAAACTTGACAGAGCCTTTAACTAAAGCCTGAATCACTTCACAGAAACTTTAAAGTGTTAGCCAATTCTTTCTTTAAGGCTACATAGCTAACCCCTTTTAACCTCCTCCTGCTAGAGAGGATTGGCAGGCATTGGGATTTTATCTAAGACGAGAATTGCTGCGTGAGCCACAAAAGTCCATGCAATATGGACGCTAGGATGCTAATTATCGTCAATGCAAGACAAGCGATCGCTAAGAATAGATGACGCAAACTCTCAGCACGACGCGGATCCATGCCCCCTAAAATACTGACAAGATAGCCTCCTAAAAAACCACCAAAGTGTGCCCAATTATCGACATTGGGCATGATGAACCCAAACAAAAACATGATTAAGACATAGGTTAATGCCTGGTGCTTAACTGAAAACTTGCCTGTAATTTGACCATAGGCAACTAACGCCCCTAACAACCCAAAAAGCCCACCAGATGCTCCAATGGTGACTTGAGCCCCTTGCAGAATGGGTATTCCCAGAAAAACTTGCCCAGCGATGCTACTTAACAAAGAGCCAACGACAATTGCAGTTGTGTAGATAATTACCAATCGCCCTGACCCAAATGCTTGCGCCACCTGAGGAGCAAATTGGTTAATCCAAAGCAGGTTAAATAAGATGTGTAGCAGGCTACCATGCAACCAACCTGCACTTAAAACAGTCCACCAACGTCCTAGCTCAAATACTGGAATCGCTCCACTGGCACCAAAAAGCACCAAGCTCAGGTTGCTAGGGGACAAGAGATCAAACAACCCACTACTGTGAATATTGCTAAAGTCAATCAAAAGTGTTGCCAGATAAAGAGCAACACATCCCCAAATCACGATTTTTGTGAAGCCAAGATCAGCACCCAGACGACGCAAACTGCGAGAGTAACCCCACAGACTAGGATTTTTACGATTGCATTGAGGACAGATCGGGTTATCGACCGAAATAAGTTGATTACAAAAAACACAAACACAACTTCCCTCGGTTTGTCGCTTAAAACCTTTCACGTTTTTGCCCCCCTAAAAGTTGCCCACATCAAATAAAACAACGCAAGACTCAAAGTTCTTAATTGTTAAGTTTCGCAAAAGCTCTACTAGATCTACGAATTTTTGATGTGCCCCAAAATCTGTTTAACAAAATAAAATCTATTTAACAAAATATAGCAATCCTAAATCAGTTGCGAGATAGGTTGGGCGCGCCTCTCACAACCCACTTGGGATTGCTGCAAATAGATTGTTTGATAGCTGAGGAATCATGTTGGCTATAACCTAGCTGATTGCAGGGAGCCAGAACAACAATTTTAAGAAAGCCCGTGATGAGGATTGAACTCATGACCTCACCCTTACCAAGGGTGTGCTCTACCACTGAGCCACACGGGCAGACAATGAAAGGATAGAAGATAAAAGCTGAAGGATTAAAGAAATCAATTAAGCCTTTATCCTTTATACTCTACCCTTTCGACATGATGTGGATGGGCCGGGCTGGATTTGAACCAGCGTAGGCGTAGCCAGCGGATTTACAGTCCGCCCCCATTAACCACTCGGGCACCGACCCGCTTGATCCACGGTTAATAATGTTAACACAGGAGGTTGAGCAATTTACGGACTTCTCAAAAAACCTGTAGAAATCACATCCAATCGCGATCGCGATCGCCATCCCTTCACACTTATTTCTCGTCGAGTTGAGCACGCAGTTGCTCTAGCTCAGCATCAATCGCCGGATTAGACGTTGCAGGACGGCTAGCGGGCAAACTGCTTTGAGTCGAGCCGCCCGACAGTTGTGCTTTCATGGCTGCCAGTTCTGCATCGACATCACCGCCACTTTCAAGAGAAGCAAATTTTTGTTCCAGAGTGTCGGTGCTCAATTCAGCGATCGCCTGAGATCGGGCTTCCAGTTGCAACACTTTTTCCTCCATGCGCTCAAAGGCTGCCATTGCACCAGTGGTTCCTACCCGTCCCATCATCTCGTTCAGCTTTTCAGAAGCTTTTGCAGAGCGAGCACGGGCAATATACATGTCTTTTTTGGTTTTTGCCTCAGACAACTTGCCTTCGAGCGTCACCATGTTTTGTTTCATCTGAGCCACGATGCCATTTTGCTGCTCTAGTTGAGTTTTTAAGGCAGTAGCGGTTTGTTCATAGGTGCTGCGACGAGTCAGGGCTTCACGGGCCAGAGCCTCTTCGCCTTTTTGCAGGGCGAGTTGCGCTCGCTGATACCACTCCCTTGCGGTGGTTGAGGCTTGCGAGAGTTGTCGTTCGGTGCGTTTTTGGGTGGCGATCGCTTGTGCTACGGCTTGTCGCAACTTGATCAAATCATCTTGCATATCTAGAACAGTCTGTTCCAAGATCTTTTCGGGGTCTTCCGCTTGACCCACCAGACTATTCAAGTTTGCTCGAATCAACCGACCAATTCGGTCTAGTAATCCCATGACAAAACTCCAGAAGCTTCTGCTCTAGTTTCATACTACACCAGAGAATCTGTTGAGCAACGAAACGTAGGGAGGATATGCGGTCTGTCAATCTCTTAATTGACGCTTGACCTTTGATCTCTCTAGGGACATGGCATCTGGTAACATCTGCTGGCTTGTCTAATGCCCTGGCGATCGCCCTGCGGTGTGTCCTGAGAGATTAATCTAGTCACGTCTCGGCTCATTTGAGCAGGTGTTAGAGCACTGCCTTGAGCCAAAGTTTTTGAGTCGCATGGGTGAATTCCAGGCGAACCCTTCCTATCGAAATTCAATGGGTCTGCTGTTGGCTAACGTCGCTCGATCCGCGCTGAGATGCCCTGTTGTTGTAAATCTTGCACCAGTTCTTCGGCGCGAGACTGCTCACTAAAGGCTCCAACTTGCACACGGGCACCTTCGTTTGTGTTTCGCAAGAAGGCATCGCCTGCCACCTGGCGGACTTGCTCAAGGCTGCGATCGCCACTATATTCCGTCACCACATGATAGAGATTACCCTGGGAGGACGAGGTTGGTGCAGTTGCAACCGCTGGAGCAGGTGAGGCAGCACGAGGACTGCTAACCGCAGCCGTAGAGCGAACCGGAGCCGGAGTCGTAGGACGGGTTGCTGTGGCTTGACGGGCAGCGGTGGAATTGGTGCGGCTCGGCTGTCTCACATCAGAACGTTGTCGATTGGCGGGCACAGACCCACTCGCCTGAGGGCGTTGGCTTGGCCCCGTACTCGAAGCGGTTGCCACCTGACGTTGCTCTAAGTTAGCGACGGGGGAGGGATCTGGTAACGTGGCAGGAGCGGCTCCAGGGCTGACGCTTGGGGCAACTGTTGAGCCAACCACCCCTGCCGGAGCAGACTCTCCAGTCGGCAAGGTGCTAAGGGTATCCAGGTTCAGATCCCGAAATTCTTGATCTGCCAAATTGGGCGAAGGCAACACAGCAGCGGGTGCATTGGCGGTTGTTGTCGCCGCATCTTGGGATTGGTTAGAGGTCGCTGTGCGATCGCCAAATAGCTTATCAATCCCCAAAACGCTGATGCTATTGGGGTTCATAATCAAATAGCCAAAGGTGATGCTTGACAACAACAGCAACAACATAGAACCGATACCCAGGGGAGTCAGCAAGCTCTCCAACATTCCAGGTTCTTGTTCTGCTCGCAAATCTTCTTCTTCGGCAATGCTTTTCAGTAATTCCTCAGAAGATGCCAAATAATTGTCAGGTTCTCCCTCTTCTGACTGATGCTCGGTCAAAGGCTGACCTGTCTCAGGGTTAAAGGGGGTCAGACTCGACTGAAGCCCATAGTCAGCAAATGGATCACTGAGGGGGTCAGCCGCGATCGCCAGCGGAGGGATAGGGAGTGAGCCATCAGCGTGACTGGCTGATGTCGCCAAAGTAGCATCTGAAGGCAGGTGAGCCGCACTAGATGCCCCTATTACAATTGTGTCGGGTTGGCGATCGCGTTGTTTACGCTCAATCTGACCAGGCTTACGCCCTCGCATTCGCCGATAACGAGTTAACTCTTCGTCGAGTCCAACATCCAAGCTTTCGAGTGCTGCTTGAAGAACGGGATGCAAGAATTGCTCTGAACGTGAAGAGGGTTCTGCGGAGGCACGTCGTCGCATTCCACTACTCCTGCCAACTTTACTGCTGATAAAAAATTTGATGATAACCGAAAACGGATCATTCGTAACTCAATTTCAAAAATGCCCCTGATTTTAGCATTCTAATATTGACAGCCATGCTTAAACCGCTTGAATCATAGGTGGCTCACCTAAATCCATAAATGGAAGACTGATTATTGGCGATCGCACAATAGCGTGTCTTAATCTCCGATAGTGTAGTTCAATTTGCGTCAGAAGGCACAAAGTATGTAAATAAATACTGGTTTTCTCAAAAATAAAGACTGGAGAACTAAGTACAGCTCGTCGTAAATAGGGGTGGGAATTTGGGGTGCAGGGGTGAAACCCCTGGCTGGGGGCGCAGCCCCTGCACCCCCTTGGTTTTATTTCCGAACCCTATCTGTGAAAAGCAGTACTAAGCGATCGCGTCTTCAAAATCCCTCGCATAAAGGGCTAGTGATAGACCAAAAGCTTGTATGGCATACCAATCAACAAGTATTGACCGTCGGCTGAAAAGGTTGCCTAGCCCCCAATCTTACTTACGAGTCGAGTTTGACAGATTAATCCGCTCATTGAGTTGCCGCAGTGTTCGCGCTAGATCGACATCGGTTTCTTTAAGCTGGTCAATCTTGTTGTAGCTGTGGAGCACGGTGGTATGGTCTTTGCCGCCAAACACTTCGCCAATTTTGGGCAGGCTCAAGTCGGTGTGTTGTCGCATTAAAAACATCCCGATCTGACGAGCCACGCTGATTTCACGCCGCCGAGATGATCCTTTGAGGTCATCCACTGAGACATTAAACGTATCGGCGATCGCTGCCATCACGGCTTCAGGAGAGGCGGCAACCTGTTCAGTAGGCGGATTGAGCACAGGGGAAATATTTTCGACCGTCATCGGCAACCCCGAAATAGAGATATAGGCCACCGCCCGAATCAGCGCACCCTCTAATTCTCGAATGTTAGAGGTATAGCTAGAGGCAATGTATTCAATGACCTCACGGGGCAACCGCATATTTTCGTATTCGGCTTTCTTTTGCAAAATCGCCATCCGCGTTTCGAGGTCGGGGGGTTGAATGTCAGCAATTAAGCCCATCGAAAACCGAGAACAGAGGCGTTCTTGCAACCGAGGAATTTGATTGGGGGGGCGATCGCTGGCTAGCACAACTTGCCGACCCGCTTCATGCAAGGTATTAAAGGTATGAAAGAATTCTTCCTGAGTGTATTCCTTGCCTTCAATGAACTGGATATCATCCACCAACAGCACATCGACGGCTCGATATTGCTCCCGAAAACTCTGCATGCTGTCCTTGCGAATAGCTGCGATTAGATCGTTAGTGAACTGCTCGGTTGAGACATAAAAGATGCGGGAGTTGGGGTCAATCTCTAAGCGATAGTGCCCGATCGCCTGCATTAAGTGGGTCTTTCCTAATCCGACCCCCCCACACAAAAAGAGCGGATTAAACTCTCGACCGGGTGACTCGGCGACCGCTAACGAGGCGGCATGCGCCATGCGGTTATTAGAACCGACCACAAATCGGGAAAAGACATATTTGGGGTTCAAATCATTGTGCTGCTTATGCTTAGACGGGGTTGCCGCAGGTGGGGCTTCGGCAGGAGGCGCGGCACTAGGCAGGGGCCACAACAGATCGGTCTCTGCTCCTTCTTCCAATTCGCTGCCGGGTCGAGCCGTGATGTGAATATCGATCGATCGCCCCAAAACCTCAGTCACAACATCGACGATGGTTTTGAAATAGTATTTCTGCAACCAGTTACGGGCAAACGGATTGGTGGTGCAAATCACCAGGCAATCTTGATCAAATCTTTCAACGCTGGCTGATTTTACCCAGGTATCAAAGGTGGGGCGGCTCAACTGTAACTCTAAACGCTCTAAAACTCGGTTCCAGAAATTTTCTAAGGTAATTTCCACGGCTGCTCAACCCCTACCTAATCGCTGATAAATCAGAGGTTACGATTATAGGTGCTTCGTTCTGACAAGTGAGTGTGATTACTTGAAGAATTAATCTCTGGTAGACACCCAACGCCTGAATCGCTGCTCCGAACCCTAACCTCTGATCTTGGCTTAACTAGACTACTAGATATACCGATGGAAAGCTATACAAATTCCAGATGTAGGGGTCATATAAGAATTAATACAACTGACTTGACTAAACCGATCAAAATCAACATGGCGAGATCAGAGAATGGAGTGCTAAATTACTCCTCTACTCCTTTGTCGGTTTGCCTTTTTCTCCCTGAGCCTGTGTGACTCCATCTGCATCATCTAGTTTTTATCGATCGTTCGGGCGGTTGGCGATCGTCAATGTTCTCTCAAATCTGCTGGTGCCGTTGGCGGGCTTGGTCGATGTGGCATTTTTGGGACATCTAGACGCGATCCACTATTTAGCAGGGGTGGCACTTGCTACGGTTTTGTTCAACTACATCTACTGGACGTTTGGGTTTCTGCGGATGGGGACTACGGGCACCACCGCTCAAGCCTTGGGACGGGGCGATCGCACCGAGGTTTGGCTAACCGGACTCCGTAACGGATTATTGGCACTGGGGTTAGGGCTGCTGATTCTGGTGTTGCATGCTCCCCTGCGAGATCTGGGTTTTGCTCTGCTCAGTGCCACCCCCGATGTCAAAGCGTCTGGGATCGCCTATTTTGATGCGCTGATTTGGGGTGCCCCTGCCACTTTGATTAACTTTGTCTTGATGGGTTGGTTTTTAGGGCAAGCCCAAAGCAATAAAGTGCTGGTGTTGTCGGCAGTGAGTAACCTGACCCATGTGGTGTTGAATTATTTGCTGATTGTGCAATGGGGCTGGGCCAGTGCTGGAGCAGGTTGGGCAACCGCGTTGAGCCAATATTTAATGCTGGTGGTGGGGCTGGGGTTGATCGGTCGTGAGGTCAATTGGCAACACATAAGAGCCATGACTCCCCAAATTTTTAACCCAGTTGCCCTTAAAGCGGCTTTTAGCCTCAATACCGATATTCTGATTCGCACCTTTGCGATGGTGACAACGTTTAGTATGTTTACTAACTTGAGTTCAGCGTTTGGCACCTCGATTTTGACGATCAACACGCTGTTACTCCAGATCGTCACCCTGGCCGCTTATTTTATTGATGGGTTAGCCTTTGCTACCGAAAGTTTTGCAGGCATCTTTCGCGGCAGGGGAGCGCACGATCAACTACTCGCCTTGGTGCGTCTATCAGGCAGTGTCAGTTTAGGATTGGGGTTTCTCTTTGCGATCGCCCCTATTGTGATGCCCCTGCCCATCTTTCGGCTGTTGACCAGTCACACTGACATTCTCAATCAAGTGGGTAACTATGTCGGGTGGCTCTTACCCATCTTGGGCTTTGGCTCGATCGCCTACATGCTAGATGGCTACTTTTTAGGCTTGACCGAGGGACGCATTCTCAAAACCTCTACGTTGATTGCCGCTGGCATAGGGTTTGCCCCACTCGCGGCGATCACCTGGTGGTTGCACAGCGTTCAGCTGCTCTGGTTTGCTCTAACCACTTTTATGGCAGCGCGTGCCATTACCCTCGCTCTTCAAGTCCCTAAAACCTTGAAACCGTTTAATTCATAACGTCTGTCGTAACCAAATCAGGAAATAATGGTTGATACTGACTATGACTTTTGATAGATCACCTCTTCCCGATTATGACTACCTCCCCTGCTGTCACCCCTACACCTGACGCGATCGCCTCCTCTCATTGGCCAGCTTTGCTGCAACAACTGATCGACGGTCAATCACTCGACCGTCAACAAGCCGCTGAGCTGATGCAGGGTTGGTTAACCGAAGCGATTTCCCCAGCTCTGTCGGGGGCAATTTTAGCTGCTATTCAAGCCAAGGGTGTGTCGGCAATAGAGCTAGCAGGCATGGCGCAAGTTTTACTAGAGCAGTCATTAGGAGCCGCGATCGACGCTACCTTGCTTCCTCCCGTGCGCATCGACACCTGTGGCACTGGGGGCGACGGTGCATCCACCTTCAACATTTCTACGGCTGTGGCGTTTGTGGCCGCCGCCGCAGGCATTCCCGTGGCAAAACATGGCAACCGCTCAGCATCGGGCAAGGTCGGCTCTGCGGATGTGTTAGAGGCCCTTGGGATCGCCATCACAGCCCCACCCGACCAGGCAAAAGCGGCTCTCAATGCCGTGGGGATCACCTTCCTGTTTGCCCCCGGTTGGCATCCGGCGATGAAGTATGTCGCCCCCATTCGTAAAACGCTCAAAGTGAGAACCGTGTTTAACTTGTTGGGGCCTCTGGTGAACCCACTACAGCCCACGGGACAAGTGATTGGCGTGTTTAACCCAAACCTGGTTGAGACGATCGCCCAGGCCCTTCAAGCATTGGGCAGACCCCAGGCCATCGTGTTACACGGTCGCGAAAAATTAGATGAAGCAGGTTTGGCAGATGTGACCCATGCCGCTGTCGTTACGGGCGATCGCCTAGAGTCAATGACCCTAGATCCGCTTGAGTTAGGACTCATCTCTGCCCCAACCACAGCCCTGCAAGGGGGAGAGGTTGACGAAAATGTCGAGATCTTGCGAGCCGTCTTGCAAGGCAAAGGGACGCAAGCTCAACACGATGTCGTTGCCTTTAATGCGGCTCTGGCACTGAGCGTCGGGGGCGGCATCCCCATTGATCTCACCAACGCCTCAGCCCTTGAGGTCTATCGCCAAGGAGTGGCGATCGCCAAAGAAATCCTCAAAAGCGGAGCCGCTTGGGATAAAGTCGAGCAGTTAGCTCAGTTTTTAAAGAGTTGAGGCAGCTCCCTTGCTATCTCGCCCGAAATTCCACTTCATTCTGCCGAATGGTGACATCATAGTTACCAAAAAAGTCATGTCCCAACAAACCCACCGTCAGATCAGGACCCGCCACGGCAACCACCACATCTGTCGCGATCGCCCCTCCCACCTCAATCGAATTGACATACCCCAGGGGAAATGACACATCACGAGCACTCGCCGTATCTACTCTGACCTGACCCACAGGAGTCACCCCCAATGCCGCAGCCATCGCTTGTGTAATCAAAGTCCCGCTGGCTCCAGTATCCAAAATCATTTCATAGGTTTGACTACCATTAAACGTGACATTCACGACCGGAGTGCCCCCCATCCGGCGAGCAATGGGCACGCGAAACACTCCATCCCCAGTGAGACTGCGAGGTGCGGGCACAGCACTGATCGGAGCACCCCCTTGGACTGCCCCCTCTGGAGGTGACACAACAATTCGCCCTGGATTGTTGCTCGTGGTCGGACGGCTGGCCTGTTGTTGAGCATAGGTCAAATTGCGGCGATATTCTGGCAGTTTGCGTTGCGCCAAAGCATGATTGGGGCTGCTTGTCGGGATCGATGCCATCAGGTCGATCGCCTGTTGCCAGCGACTCGCCACTAAACGCCAATCGTCTTGAGATTGGGCTGATTGACCAATGGTGTAAGCACTAGAGGCTCTAGTAATCGCCCGTTGATAGGAATCAGTTTGGGGGGCGGGGGCAGGGCTAGCTGCCACCTCAACTGGATCTGTGCTCGGAGCCACAACTGGACTCGCTACAGGAGCCGAGGTCTGCACTGCACTGGAATTGATGGAGTTGGTGTCGCCACAGCTGGCACTGGCGATCGCCAACAAGCTAAACAGTAAGGTGAACGTTGCGCCGGACTGAAGAGAAGTAGGCATGGCTGTAATAAGTCACGCAAAAGAGTTGAGCAGAGGAGTTTTAGCGGTTGGCTACAATCAACCAGGAGTTAAAATCAACCAGGAGGTGCACCATACCTCTCTAGGGTCTACCTGGAATTCAATAAAAATGATGGTAAATCTTATACTTCAATATTCCCTGATTCAAGTTTAGGATTAAAGGCGTTGCGCAGCAGTTCCGTGATGGAGTTAATTGCTCCCTCCTATCGTTATCTCATATTGCTTACCGAGGTTCTATGTCATTTTCTACCGCCCAGCCTGCTTTGCTCGTTTTGGCAGATGGAACCACATATCGAGGGTGGTCGTTTGGTGCATCAGGCACTGCGATCGGTGAAGTTGTTTTTAACACGGGCATGACTGGATATCAAGAAGTTTTAACCGACCCCAGCTATCGCGGTCAAATCGTCACCTTCACCTACCCAGAATTGGGAAACACAGGCGTCAACCCTGAAGACGAAGAATCACAAGCTCCTCAGGTGGCCGGGGCGATCGCCCGTAACATTTGTCCTCGTCCCAGTAACTGGCGATCGACTCAGTCACTACCTGACTACTTAAAACAACACAAGATTCCAGGCATTTACGGAATTGATACTCGTGCTCTAACCCGCAAAATTCGTTCGACAGGGGCGATGAATGGAGCCATCTCAACCGACATTCTCGATCCACTAGAATTGCTGCTTAAAGTACAAGAAGCACCCAGCATGGCAGGGCTTAACTTGGTCAAAGAAGTCAGCACCAAAGAAGTGTATGAATGGTCTGACCCCACCACCTCTGTATGGGAATTTAACACCACTACCACCCCGTCTAGTGACGCTCCCCTAACGGTGGTTGCCCTTGACTTTGGCATTAAACGCAACATTTTACGGCGACTCGCAAGTTATGGCTGTCGAGTCATTGTCGTTCCAGCTGATACGTCTCCAGAAGCGATCTTGAGCTATAACCCCGATGGCATTTTCCTCTCTAATGGGCCAGGTGACCCATCAACCGTCACCGAAGGCATTGCCACGACAAAAGCCCTCTTAACCGCCCAAAAACCTGTTTTTGGCATTTGCATGGGGCACCAAATTTTGGGCTTATCTTTGGGGGCTGAAACCTTTAAGTTAAAGTTTGGCCATCGAGGCTTAAACCAGCCTGCTGGGTTGCGGCAGCGGATCGAGATCACCAGCCAAAATCACGGTTTTGCGATCGCCGCTGAGTCACTGCCCCATGCTGAAGTCGAAATCACTCACCTCAACTTAAACGATCGCACCGTAGCTGGATTACGTCACAAAACTCTGCCTTTATTTTCAGTGCAATACCATCCTGAAGCTAGCCCCGGCCCTCACGATGCTGACTATTTATTTGAGCAGTTTGTCCAAGCCATGCGAAAGCATCAACAAGGCAGTTCTGTTGAGGCATAAAAAGCAAAAGGTAAAAGGTGATATGACATGTACACTCACCTTCAAACGTGAATAGGGTTCTTTTCGTCTACGGCCCTTCTCTACCGAGAAGGGTAAAACCCATAACCCATGACTCATGACATACCTTTGACTTTTAACGTTTCACTTATTTCCCCCCTCACACTCCTACCCTCCATGTCCTGACTCCCCAGTGAAGCAAAGATGTGGTTTGATTAGATATTTAGGACACGCTTCTGCCTCACCCTATAGATAGAGATGGGTTTACGTAGACATGACATAGGCGCATAACAGCCTCACTAAAGCTCTAATATCGGTGTTCTCATCCCTGATGACCAACCAGCGACAACTCACTCCTGACTTGGCAATATTTCTATACACCCTAATTTGTTCTCGAACTCTGAGGTAAACCATGTCCAAAATTGTTTCCATTCACTCTTATCGGGGTGGAACTGGGAAATCTAACTCAACTGCTAATCTCGCCGCTACTGTCGCCCGATATGGTTATCGAGTTGGAATTGTCGATACCGACATTCAATCACCTGGAATTCATGTTTTGTTTGGGTTTGATGAGGACAGTATCGATCGCTCTCTAAATGACTACCTCTGGGGACGGCGGGCGATCGGAGATGTAGCCTATGATGTCACCTCGGTGCTAGAAGGCAGAGGCGATAGTCGCAGCAAAGTCTTTTTGGTTCCCTCTAGTGTTAAAGCGGGCGAAATTGCACGAGTCTTGCGCGAGGGCTACGATGTCGGCTTGCTCAATGAGGGGTTCCAAGACTTAATTGAAGCCCTTCAGTTAGATTACCTGTTTATTGATACCCATCCTGGCTTAAACGAAGAGACGCTACTCTCCATCACCATTTCTGATGTGCTAGTGCTGATTTTGCGCCCAGACCAGCAAGACTATCAAGGTACCGCTGTGACGGTGGATGTAGCTCGCAAACTAGAGGTGCCCAAGCTGCTGATGGTGGTAAACAAGGCTCCTACCGTATTTGATTTTGCTCAGCTAAAGCGTCGAGTTGAAGAAACCTACGAAGCCGAAGTCGCAGGCATTTTGCCACACTCCGACGAAATGATGGTGTTGGCCAGTGCGGGTGTTTTCTCAATCAAGTATCCCGATCATCCTTTGACCAAGGTGATTGATACGATCGCCCGTCAGGTGATGGCCTAAAGAAGGCTGTGGTAACGCAAGGGGGCTGAGTGGGAGAGTGAATGGCTATTTGTCATCACACCCTCTAGCCCTTCATTCACTCCATCTATACTCGCTTACACCGATATTCTCGCTTACACCGAGCGACTCAAGTGCACGCGTTGTTGTTGTAACACCTGATAATACAACTCTTCTACGCGACTAATGTTGCGGTTAAGAGTATAGCGATCGAGCACTCGTTGACGGGCTTTGCGACCCAAAAGAGTGGTCAGTTCTGCGTGATCACGGAACAATGGCAACAAGGTTTGCAATTGCGTGGCAACTCGACTGGTGTTGAGAATCACCCCCGCACCATCTTCTAAAACTTCGCCATCGGCTCCAGCATCGGTTGCCAGACAAGCGACTCCACACGACATAGCCTCCAGCAGTGAGAGCGATAGTCCCTCGACTAAAGAAGGCAAGATAAACACATCGGCACCCCGCAAGATTTCAATCCGCCGCTGTTCGTCGGCCACAAACCCTAGCCAGATAATGCCGTGTTCCTCACCATAAAAGGGCATCAGCGTTGTTGCTAGAGGCCCGTTACCCACCATGACCAACTTACTGCGATCGCCCATTTCGGTGTGTTTCCAGGCTTTCAGCAGGGATTCAACATTCTTCTCAGGGGCAATCCGTCCTTGATAGACAAACAGTCGCTGCGCCCCTAACTCGGCTTTAACGCGCGACAATCCAGGGGAGTATTTTTCGACATCAACCCCATTGGGAATCACGGCAACATGGGCCGACGGCACCCCTAAGCGCACCAGCAACTCTTGCTGAATGTTAGAAAAAACGATGACGCGATCGTAATTTGCTAAAAAAGGCGCATAGAGCTGATACATCAAGTGCTGTGTGCCCGATGTCAGGTTACGCCGCTTGCGGTCAAACGGCGGATGAAACGTAGCCACCAACGGCAGATCTAACTCTTGACAAATTTCTGGAAGCAGAAAATCAAGCGGAGACAGCGTCAAAGAAGCATGCACCAGATCGGGCTTGAGCTGGCTCAGGGCTTGTATCAAGACCTTACTCGATTTGAAGGAAGGAATCGTATAAATCTGAGACTTATACAAAAACGGAATCGATACTTCTTGACAATCTCGCCCAGTGCCGTCAGCTGATTCATCAGCTTCATCCTGCGCGAAATGTACGAAACTAACTCGATGTCCACGATCTAAGAGAGCGTTTGTAACTTCTCGACCATAGGTGACGTTCCCACAAAATGGGGACTTCTTTCCAAGCCAAGCAATATGCATTTAATTTAGGTTTGCCATTTGAAATAATCTGTCTAATATATGAATTTAATCATTAATTAATTATTTCAGGGCAATTTGGTTTCTTCTGCTCGTGAAATCGACCATGTAATCACCCCTCCAGCGATCGCCAGAATGGCTAACCCAACAAACACTGCTCCTAACCCTAGATAGGTTTCAGCCACCCCAGCCAAGGCTAGCGGCAGGCTGAGAGCAATATTGATAGCGTTGTTTTGTAGCCCAAAAACTTTGCCCCGCATTTCTTCAGGTGTTTCTTCTTGAATGGCCGTTTGCATCGGAATGCCCACCATCGCTGCAAATGCCCCCAGACAGGCCAGCAACAGCAGGGTAGGTACCAATCGCTCAGTAAAGAGCGACAGACCGACCAGAGACGCTGCCATTCCCGTAGAGCCATAGAGACTGAGTTGGGTGCGAGAGATGCGTTGCCCAAAGTAACCAATCAGCACCGCCCCCAACGCCATGCCAACCCCACCCGTCGCCAGCAAAAAGCCAAACTGCGATGACTTAATGGCAGGCATCACCTCAGCCAACCGCACAGCGAGAACCGCTAAAGCTGCGAAGATAGAAAACAAGATGACCAACTGCGTTAAAGCTGCTCGAACCTTGCTTTGCTCTTGTAAATAGCGCAGCCCATCCCGGATATTCTGCCAAACCTGCGGAGGGGGTTGGTCATCCTGGTCGGCTTTCTCGTTAGTACGCAAGAGCAATAATAAAAAGCCTGCGATCGCATAACTAAACCCAACCAGCAATTCCTTGCCAATATCAGGGCTAGTGATCGCATTGAACTGGTCAATCAAACTATCAGCGATCGCCAACAATGGCTCCCCGACTGCAAAACCAATAATGACCGAAGCCATCATCGTTGTCGTATACAGCGAATTGGCAGATAACAAATGCTTGCGTTCGACGATCAGCGGAATGACAGCCTGCTCAGCCGGAGCAAAAAACTGGGTCAGCGTTGACACCAAAAAGGTAATCCCTAATAACGCGGTAAAACCAATGGGAATGCCCGCAAGCGGTGCCCATCCCTGAGAAACCCAGAGCAACATCGGTAACGCCAGCACCAAGCCTCCCCGCAAGAGGTTGGTAAAGACCAACACCGCTTTTTTAGGCCAGTGGTCAACATACACTCCAGCGATCGACCCAAACAACACAGCTGGAATCGTAAAGGCAATCATAACCGCAGACACCCAACCGCTGATGGTCTGCCCCTCCGCCTGAAATCGACTGGTGATGATCATGATCATCAACACCAGGTAAACCTTATCAGCCAGTTGAGAAAAAACCTGACCACTCCATAACGCCAAAAAATTGCGGTTTTTGAGAACCGGTAAAAATCCGTGCTCTACCTCTTCCAAAATGGGTTCTTGAGGTGCATCAGCCAAAGTCGGATGGGAACCATTTTGGGATAAGACGGCAGACTCCCCCTGACGACCATTCGAGGCATGACCATTGGCAACATCTTCAGTAGCATCTTCAGTAGATGGCTCTAGGTCAGATAAAGAGCTGTTAGGTAAAGAACTATTGGTCGCTGCTTGTACCAACTCTTGGATAGCTGAGGCAGCACTAGTTTCTGGAGGAGCCTCTGACGAGTCAGGCTCATCAGACCGTTCATTAGAATGAGCGGTTGTTGTGTGACCATTGCCGTTTGAGGCATGCTCTTTAACATCCGGCTGGCTTGGCTCTGGTTGCCCCACTCGTGGTTGCAACGTACCGTCTGTACCAGCATCAAGCTGGCTGAGCAGCGGCTGGTACATTCCCAAATCTGAATCGGACAATCGCATCATGGTTCGGGGGAGAGCGGGGGCGTGGACAAAAAACAGGTATCAACTAACGTCGCCGAGCGGATTGACTTCTCAAAATGATATTGAGCGTAATTTCTCAGAACTCGCTCAATCGAGAGCCAAACATTATCAGAGACGGGAGTAGGCAAGGATTGCTCTGGGGGCTGGATCGGCTGCCCCGCTTGAGGCAAGTCCGATTGAGCTAATCGTTGCAAAAGGGTCAACTGAATGGCATCAAGGTGTGCTATAAAGTCAGGCGACGAATAAGAGCGATGGGTTACTTCTGAAGAAGCGATCGCTCCTTGAACAACTTTACCGCTTTGCCTTGCGAACGGGTAAGAGACAGTTGATAGAGAAACAGACTGTCGTTGGGTAGATAAACGCTCCTTTGCTTTGATCGGTCTAGATAAAGATTGCTTCAGGGCGGCCATGTCCACAGTACCACCCGCACTTGCGCTAAACCCAACCCGCCAGTCAGAATTCATTAAATCGGGCATCAGAGCCTGTTGCGTCAAACAACAGTTGTTGACCTGAGGCGCAACCCCCGCCAGTGTGAGTAGATGAAACACAGCTTGCACCAACAGGGCCAGCGTTGTAGCCCCCGGCAATCGCTCAATCAGGCTCAGGAGTTGATTGAGCAGATCAAACAGCTCATCTTGGGGTTGGTCACTGAGGGCTTGATAGAGCACTAGTTCAGCAATGTATTGGCTGGCGGTCAGCTTTCGCAGGTCTTGACTCAAGCTGGGATAGGACTCCAAGCTTTCTGCCTGAATAATCTTGTCTAAGCTACGTCCTTTAGCAATCAGTAATTCGTTCACCACAAATAATCCGCTTCTCCCCCGCAGACTGGATTGGTGCTTGCGTGCCCCTGGTGCAACCACCCGAATTAACCCAAATTCTCGGGTCAACACTGTTAAGAGGCGATCGCTCTCCCCCAACGGTATGCCTTTTAGGTTAATTCCAGTTGCTTTATAGGTTCCAGCCATAATTAAAGAATGAAAAAGGAAAAAAGAAGAGTGAAGCTTACGGGGAATGAAGCATCAGGTCTATACCTGATCATTCGTTCTTCTCTCTTGCCTCTTCTTTCTTGTCTAGCCTAACGCGCTGACGGATTAAATCAGGCCCCCGAGAAGTGCCGATGCGGGTTGCCCCTGCCACAATCAGTTCGATCGCTTGCTCTGCGGTGCGAATGCCACTAGCGGCTTTGATGCCCACTCGGTCTTTGGTCAATTCGCGCAAAAGCCGCACATCGTCTACCGTTACGCCCCCATTCCAGCCAGTGTGGGTTTTGAGATAGGCGGCTCCAGCATCCATGCAGATTTCAGCCGCCAATCGCTTTTCTGCATCAGTTAAAACAGTCATCTCCAAAATAGCTTTTACAGGTTGGTCAGTGGCATCACAAATTTCAGCGATCTCCCGATGCAACTCCTCTGTTTTACCTGCCTTTAACCATCCTAGATTGAGCACCACATCTAATTCTGTGGCTCCATTCTCAACCGCTTCTTGGGCTTCATAAAGCTTGACCGCTGAAGTGGTCGCCCCCGACGGAAAACCAATCACCGCACACACCTTAGGCCGCAAGTTATGCAACAAGCCTGCCGCCTGCCGCACATGGGTAGGAAACACGCACACTGCTGGAAACTTGAAGCGATCGGCTTCATCACACCACTGGGCAACCTGCTCAGACGTAGCGATCGGAATCAAGAGAGCGTGATCGATAAACTCGGCTAAATCAATATCAGGATAGTCTTCCATAGGTTTGAGTATAAAGGCAGGAGGCAAAGAGCAGATGCCAACCTAAAAATAATTCTCATCCGGCCAGAGTTCAAGCACGAATCAGATCCCGCTCCCGTACAGACGCGATTAATCGCGTCTCCCCTTACAAATCTGATTAATCGCGTCTCCCCTTACAAACCTGATTAATCGGGTCTCTCTCTTATTCAAATGGGGTATATCGCCCACCCAATGCTTCGACGATCGCCTGGGTATTGGCGACCATCATTTTGATATAGGAGTCTCCGTTGCTTCCAGGGGCACCGATGGAGTCTGAGTAGAGCTGTTGAGGCGAAAGTGCGATACCAGATTCTTCAGCCACCGTTGTAATGAGTCGCGGGTTGATGGTGGTTTCGGCAAAGATCGCCGGGACTCCAGTAGATTTGACTGATTCCACCAGCCTTTGCACGGTTTGGGCACTGGGTTGCTCTTCGGTGCTAATGCCAATCAGAGTTCCTACTACGTCTAAGCCATAAGCCTGAGCATAATATTCAAACGCATCATGAGTCGTGATTAGCTTGCGTTGATCGGGTGAAATCGTGGCAATCTGTTCGCCAATCCAGGTGTGCAGTCGCTCTAGCTCAGCTTTGAAGCGATCGCCATTGTCAGTAAATGTGGCCTGGTTTTGAGGTAAAAGCTGGCTCAAAGCATCTTGAATGGCCTGAGTCATGGCGATCGCATTTTGCACATTGCCCCACACATGAGGATCGGGCACTCGTTCCCCCTGTTTGTCCATTTCCAGGGGTTGCACCACTTCACCCACCGCCAGTTTGGGGGCTTCTGCCCCTGCTGCATTCATGATGCGAATCAATCCCGGTTCCAGGTTATAGCCGTTATAGAGAATCAGGTCAGCTTCTTCAAAGGCAACACTGTCAGCGGGCACAGGCTCATAGACATGTGGGTCAACCCCTGGCTTTAAGATGCCGCGCAATTGAATGGCATCGCCCGCCACCTGCTCAGTCCAATCTGCAATCACGGTACTGGTTGCGACGACTAACGGTTTGCCACTCGTCGAAATACCGTCGTCGGGAGTACAGGCAGTCACCCAAAGCCCTATTAGAAATGCGGCGATCGCTCCTCTAAACCGTGTTTTTTTGCACCACCATCTCATAAGAATTTCTACCTATATTGCTTCTGTTTCTGGAGAAAGACTCTAAATTCACCCTTAAAAACCTACCTTAAGTTATTTTCATTTTTCATTCATTTTTTGCTTAAATGGGAATGAAAGAGCTTTTCATTATCTTTTCATTTTTAAGTCCACCTACTACACGGGGATTGGAGGTCTTTGGGCATGAACATGAGAGCGTTGCCATATTCATTAACGGTTGATAGCAGCCCAAATTATCCCAATCCTCCTCAGCGTGTGTTTCGGCCAGTGTCTATAGATGGGCGAGTGAGCACCACTGCAAATGCCATTCAGGTCAGTCGGTTGCGAGTCAATTATCGATTAGTTGAGGCTCTCAAGGACGTCAACTTGACCATTCAACCCGGACGGTTGACAGGTATCTTTGGGCCTAATGGGGCAGGTAAGAGCACGTTGATTAAAGCCATGTTGGGGTTGGTGCCCTCTCAAGGTGAAGTCGTCTATGGCGATCGCCCCTTAGTTGAACAACGCGATCGCGTTGCCTATGTGCCGCAGCGATCGCAAATTGATTGGAGCTATCCAGCTACGGTTTGGGATGTTGTGATGATGGGTCGAGTTCAGAAAACAGGCTGGTTTCAGCGGTTCTCAACGGTGAGCCGTCGGGTTGCCACTGCTGCGCTTGACCGGGTGGGCATGACGGCCTATCGCGATCGCCCCATTGGTCAACTCTCTGGAGGTCAACAACAGCGAGTTTTCATCGCTCGTGCCCTGACCCAAGAAGCCGAAGTGTTTTGCTTTGATGAACCTTTTGTTGGCATCGACCAAAAGACTGAAGACATTATTTTTGATATTTTTCATGAATTAGCAGCTGCTAACAAGCTTGTACTAGTCGTCAGCCATGACTTGGGTGAGAGCATTCAACATTTTGACGATCTGATTTTGCTGAACCAGTCGCTCATTGCTCATGGCGATCGCACTGCGGTCTTGACCCAAGAGAATCTGTATCAAACCTATGGCGGCAGAGTTGCCTTTGCAGCATAAGGGTGGATGGGTAGCCCGATTAATTGCATCTCTCTCACTTCCCCAATGTAGACGCGATTAATTGCGTCTCTCCCCCATTACAGACGCGATCAATCGCGTCTCTTCCATTCCCCAATGTAGACGCGATCAATCGCGTCTCTTCCATTCCTATCTTTAATCTCCTGCTATGGACTTTCTTCTCGAACCTCTGCAATACAGTTTTATGCAACGGGCACTGATCGTGGCGGTGTTGGTTGGGCTAATCTGTGCAGTGGTGGGCAGCTACCTGATGGTGCAACGTTTGGCGTTGTTGGGAGATGCCATCAGTCATTCGGTGTTGCCGGGGTTGGCGATCGCCTTTATGATTGGTGCCAATATTTTTGTAGGGGCGTTTATTGCAGGGATCTTGAGTACGATGGCGATCGCTTGGATTCGGGCGCGATCGCCGATTAAAGAAGATGCCGCTATGGGGATTGTCTTTTCAGCCTGTTTTGCCCTGGGCATCACGCTGATCACGCTGATTCAACACGACAATAAAATCGACCTAAACCATTTTTTGTTTGGCAACATCTTAGGAGTAACCGCAGACGAAGTCTGGCAAACTGCCTTAATTTCAGTTGTGGTGTTGGTGGTCGTGGTGGCGTTGTATAAGGAATTATTGTTTTACACCTTTGATCCGTTGGGGGCTCAAGCCGCAGGATTGCCCACCAATCTGCTCAACTTTGGCTTGATGGTGCTGATTGCTTTAACGATCGTCGCCAGCATGAAAGCCGTTGGTGTGATTTTGGTACTGTCGTTGTTAATCACACCGGGGGCAACCGCATACTTGTTGGTCAGCCGCTTGCATTTAGTGATGACGCTAGGAGCCGCGATCGGCATCGTTTCCAGTATTAGCGGCATGTATTTGAGCTATGCCTTTAACTTGCCATCGGGGCCAGCGATCGTGCTAGTCGTCACCGGGTTATTTGTGTTGGCTCTGTTGTTTAGCCCGACTCATGGTGTTTTGACTCAACCCAAAGCCAATGTTGGAGAACCTACGATTTGGCGAGAGATTAAAGGATTATTGCAATCTCGTGAGCGATCGCACTGAGTCTATCGCTTGCTTCACTTTTATATTTTATAAACCAGCAAACCACTCATAGCCCCGGTCTTCCCAATATCCGGTCTGTGCCATCAACTGACTGGTGAAAATAACGCGAGTCACCCATTTGCTCTGTTTATAGCCGAGCTTAATAGGAGACGCCAGACGAATGGGTGCACCATTTTCGACTGACAAAGGCTGACCATTTTTTTGATAGACCATCAATGTTTGTGGATGCAGGGAGGACGCCAAATCCCAGCTTTCGTAATAGCCATCCGCCGATTGGAAATAGACATAGCGGGCTTCAGGTTTGGGCTGCGCTAACACGGCTAAGTCTCTCAACCGCACTCCTCCCCACTGCACGATGGCTGCCCACCCTTCAACACAAACATGGCGAATCACCATCGATGTCAGTGGCATCTTTTGCAGATCGGTCATGCTGAGTTGCATCGGCAGATTGACATCCCCCTCGATGCTTAATCGGAAAGTTGTTGGGTCAAGTTGGGGCGTATTGTCAAAGGTGTTGATCAGCAATTTGTCAGGTTCGATCGCACTAACTGGAAATTCAGGAACGGGAGACTGAGGGCGCAACAGCAATTCTTCAACCCGCTGGTTGAGCGGCTCAAACGTCTGATCGAGTTCTTTAGAAAACAGCGTAGAACGACAACCGCTCAACAGCAGACCAGCTCCAGATAATCCAGACAATTGCAGCAGGCGACGGCGCGTCAGTGCCCCTTGAGAGACAGGATGAGACGGTTGATTGGGGTGCATATCAGTTGAGTGAAGTGAGAGCAGGAAACATCAGGTAAACATGGATTTGACTAACCGAAACTGACCGACATTGAGTGCCAGCAGCGAATGGAGGAGTGTGAATAAAACAACGATTGGCACAGTAATGAAGTGAACTGTGCGTAAGATTTGCCAACTGCCAAACAACCCAGAGAGCCAGTAGAAATGAGCGGGCTTATACATGGCTAAACCTGTCGCGATCGCCAGCAGTAGCACCGGAATAATGCCAGTGTAAATCAATCGATGCCAGGCATAGGTTTTGCGTTTAGGATTTTGCCCTTTTTGCAGCACCTCAACATCGCTAGAGGAGACAAACCGCCGTTTCCAGCGACGACTCACGACAATAAAGAGTCCATACAACAACAAGTTGAGCGAAAACACCCACATCATGGCAAAGTGCCAGTGTCGCCCCCCCGCTAACCAGCCACCCAACAACACAATATCGGGAAACCGCCAACCGGCTCGTCCACCAAACACCGGATTGGCATTATAGATTTGCAACCCACTCGTGATCATCAAGAGCAAACTGATGATGTTGACCCAGTGAAACGCTTTAGCTAAAAGGGCTTGTTTTGGCGCGACTGGAGGTTTTTTAGCACGTCGAATGGACTCTGAAGCACTCATAAAAAATTAAACCGATAGAGCGGGAAAAAATGGAGCGAGCCAAAGCTGAATCTGGACATCCCAACCTAACAGAATGGCGATCGCCGTAGTCACTACGATCGCTCCGCCAACTCGTTGCAATGTGGCACTATGAGCCCGCAGGTTGAGCAAGCGACGACTGGCATACCGTCCACCATAGGCAAACGCTAATAACGGCAATGACGCCCCAATGCCATACAACACCAACAATCCAAACGATCCTCCGATTTGATGATCCACGGCGGCTAACACAAGAATACTGCCCAACACCGGACCTGCACAGGGAGTCCAGAGTAAGCCCAGTTGAGTCCCTAACCAAAACTCTCCGGTTAACCCCAGATGTGGCTCTTTGCTCCATCGTCCCAGCCATTGACTAAGGGGCAGATAACTCAAAAGCCGATAACTCCAGGTTGGAAAGAGTGCCAACAAGCCTACTAATAGCAGTAGAGCGATCGCCCCAGTCCTTAATAAATCGGCAACCTGAGCTAACCAACTAGCCGTAATGCCGAGCAAACTGCCTGCCAGTGCAAACCCACCCACCAACCCCAACACCAACGCAATGGGACCATAGCGATGAGATTGTAGCGATCGCCCCACAATGATCGGCAAAATGGGCAAAATACACGGCGAGAGGACGGTCAACAATCCTCCCAAGAGAGCCAGACCCAACGACAGTGGAGAGGGTGCCATAGCGTTTAACCCGTTATCACCCTAGCCGAGCAATCGCCGAATCGTTTGCTCTGTTTCTTCATAAGCCCCTTCACCAATGTGGTCATAGCGCAAAATACCATCTCGATCTGCCAAAAATAGATGGGGCCAAAATCGATTTTTGTAAGCTTTCCAGGTCTTGAACTCGTTATCCAACGGAACCGGATAGGTAATCTGGTGCTCTGTCAACGCCGATTGGATATTGCTCACCTCGCGCTCAAAGGCAAACTCAGGGGAGTGCACGCCAATCACCCTTAACCCCTGCTCAGCATATTGCTGATGCCAACCCACTACATAGGGCAGCGTGCGGATGCAATTAATGCAGGCAAACGTCCAAAACTGAATCAGGACTACGTTTCCCCGCAAGTCAGCGATCGTCAAAGGCTCAGAGTTGAGCCATTGACTGATGCCTTGAAACTCTGGGAGGTGCATCGGTTCAGGGAGGGAAGAAGGGTTACTCGGAGCAGGAACATCAGCAAGTGAGGTAGTTTGCTCTGGCAGGCTACTCCGCGTATTGCGCTGAAGCAGCAGGGCAGTCGCACCCGCACCTACAATTCCTAACCCAAAATATCCAAGCAATTGCCGTCGCTGGAGTCGATTTATTTTCATAGTTCACTAGTGACAGAGACAATTCGCTTCTGTGGTCGTTTATACCCATCCACTGACGAGACAAAGGGCTTTGATGCTGCCACTCTAAAACACGATGACACCATCCCAATCGCTACTCTTTATTGCGGAGATGGACTGGGAGACTCCATCGCGTCAGGTGACTCCATGGCATCGGGTGACTTCATGGCGTCAGGAGATTCCATTGCATCGGGAGATTGCATGGCATCAGGAGATTGCATGGCATCAGGAGATTCCATCGCCTCACTAGGCGCAGCACTGGGAGCCGCTTCAGTCTTGGGTTCACTAGCACAGGCAGTCATACCAGCAACCAAAAGCAGACCGAGCACCATACTCAGTTTTCGAGTCATGTTCATGTTTCACTCCTAAATAATGTTTGATACAAAATCCGATGACAAAGTAGCCCCACAAAACGCCTCTCTCCAACCCTTCCCTTAGTTCAAGGGGAGGTTCATTGGGGATAGGGGTCAAGTGACACTCCGCAACAAAATTCTGTACAACTAGCTCAGCCTATTTGAGATGAGAGGATCGGTCATAAATTTCCGCATCCCAAATCCAATCCTTCCTGGAATCCAGGAGAATTAGTTTTAGGAACTTGGTTGATTTAGGCTTAGTAAACCACCCTCGGATGAAGCGTTGTTTAGCCTTGGCTGAGAAATCACTGAGAGCTAACACGTAGGAAGACGTAATTACTTGTAAGACGCATTTCGACTAGGCTCAATGTTCAACTCCTGACGAGAAGAGGGTTGAGCGGAGTCGAAACCCGGCAACTAAACTTAATTGAATAGAAGGGAAAACCCAGTACCAGGATTTAGCCATTCCATCAGAGCAATCAGAGCACAATGCCTTTTGTTCCTATCCGATTTGCACAATCTTGGCTTGGTGTGCCGACGATCGCTCATTCCAACTGTGCTAGAGCCTCTGATCTTTTGGATTTAGACCGTTTACGAAGAAATTTCCAGAGCTTTTGCACCGAAAAGATTAATAAGCCAATCACCAAAACTCCCGCCAAAGCAGGTGCAGTGATGGCAAGCCCCGATAAGGTTGCAGCTGTTCCCAACTCCATCGTCGAGAGCACAGGATTTGCCAGCCCAGCGGTGGTCGAAGTAGACACTACTCGCAATACATCGGTCATGCCTTGAGTTAACCCAGCAGCCCCACCGCCCAAGATCACCGCTAAGGTCCATTGCAGCAATGGACTCACCTCACCCACCGCAGAGGCGGTCACAATGGTGCCTGCAACGATCGCCGTTGGAGTCGCAACGGTGTCCAACACATTATCGAGCCAGGGAATATAGTAGCCCCCCACTTCGAGAACGGTGGCGATCGCAAACGCCGCAAAGGCTTCAGGAGTGCCAATCCACTCAAACCCAGAGGCAAGCGTCATATGCCCTGACTGTGCCGCAATACTCATTGCCAACATGGGCACAAAAATCCGAAATCCACAGGCAGCACTGAGGCTTACCCCCAACATCAAGCTCAATAAAGTCTCCAAGGCATCCTCCGTCTGGGTTGATGAGGCTAAATGAACAGCGTGGGCATCTCGTTTGGGTCTGCCATTGATCCCAAACTGCCCCTGATCTCAAACTGCACCCATTCAACTGACCAATCTCTCTATCGATATACCACACCAATAGTTGGAATAAGTCCGGAATTTGATGAGAGTAGAGAATGGGGAGAGGGGGCTGAATTCTCAGTGTTGAATTTTGAATTAGAAAGTGCAGCTCAACCTTCAAAACTCAACCTTCAAAACTCAACACTTCATCCTTACATCACCTCCAGCCCTCTCCCGCTACACTCTGCTTTTCCTTAGCGCATCATCTTCTCAAACTGCTTCTCCCAACTTTCGTGGTTGCCCCGTGCGACTTGCACCACCGGAGAAAGTGCGAGGATGTAACAGGCGATCGCATTCACCAGATTGAGCGGAAACCGCATCGGTCGAGCAATGTCTAAAAACAACACGGCTCGATAGCCATCCGTGTCATTCCAAACTTCGTGCATATAGGTGTCATCAAACAGCAAGCTCTTGCCTTCTTCCCAATGAGCAATTTGATCTGCCACCCGAATGCGGCACTTTTCTCGCGGTTCTGGCACTTTCAAGCCTAGGTGATAGCGAATCAGCCCTTTGTGCTTGCCGTAGTGTTCGGGAATATGCTTCCCCGGAGCCAAAATTGAAAAAAAGGCAACCTTCAAGCCTGGAATCTTTTTGAGTAACTTTGTGGTTTCATGGCAGCGATCGCAGTTGACCTTTGACTTAAACCCAAATGCCCAAAAGAAGTAAGTCTTCCAACGGTTGTCATTGGCAATGCGGTGCTGACGTGGGGAAATATCCTGAAAATTGGGAAGCGCATCTGTGTGCTCCATGACGTCATCCAACTCTTCGCGAATTACCTTCCAATTGGCTTCCAACATCTTTGACCAGGGAAATTGGTCAGTCGTAAAAAACACCGAATTTCCCACTTTGGAATATTGAGGCACTAGACCTTCTAACTTTTTAATAACTTGACTAATCAGCTTACCCATTTACAACCTCACCCATTCTGCAAACTTTTACGATGTTTCTCTGGTTTGATATAGCCATCAAAGGGTTGATTAGGGCGGTGGAACCCCTGCCCTCCTTTGTCTCAACTGTCTCAACAGTTGCCATATGAGAGACTTTCACAAGCCACCAACCAAAATAGAGCCAAGGGGAAGGGTGTGTATGTTAGAGAGAGTTTTGAGTTTTGAGTTTTGAGTTTTGAATTCTCAAGTGAAAGCTTCAACTCAACATTCAACCCTCAAACTTCAGAACCTCTTCACCCTTTCACCCTTTCACCCTTTCACCCTTTCACCCTTTCACTCTTCCACCTCTTTACCCTTCCACCAACCTCACTTCTTTTTCAACCCGCAGTCCTGATAAAATCTTCCGATCTTCACTAATGTGGGGAAATTTCAGTTGTGATTCTGGAATGCCCCGTCTTAGCAACCGTTGCCGCACTTCGGCAAAGCTACCCTGTTCTAAAATTCGCAATCGTGGAGGGGGCACCTGATCGCGCCGCTTGACTTCATAAGAGACGTGAATCTCTTTAAGACGGTGATCAAACTGCGACAAAAAGGCTTTTGGGTCAGGCAAGGTATGGCCTGCTGGCAACTCAATATTGACCAGATAGGGAGCCGGAACAACATCATCTGACAAGGTGATGCAGAAGTTTTCAAGGGGAACGTTGAATTCTTGCTGCAACAGTTGCATCACTTGAGTGGCATGAAACTCAGTGGTCTTTTCAGTTGTGGAGGAGAGCAACCCACCCAACCGATGCCGAAAGACGAGTACAGGTGCTTTTTCATAAAAGCCCAACACCTCAACCACATCACCAATGTCATAGCGATATAAGCCGTTGTAGTTGGTCACAAGAATACGGTAATACTGTCCAGGAGTGACTTCTTCGGCTAATAGGGTCTTGGGTTGCTCAAACTCCCACTGATCTTCGGGAATGAACTCAAAGAAACCACTCTCGATCGCCAAAATCGTGCCGTCATTATTAAACTCGTGGTAAACCCCAAAAGTCGCTTCAGCAGAGGCATAGATGCCACCAAAAATGGGAGTGTCGCCAAAATAGGTTGGAAATCTCTCGAAATAGAAATTAGACGTGCCGCCCCGTGCAGTCGTCACAACCGATAATTTGGGCCAGATTGATTTCGGGATCAAGCGACCTTCTGCCTTCAAAAATTGGCGCAGCTCAGCGGCTCGTTTGGGATCTGCTGACCACATTTTTTCTAGCTTGACGCGCAGTTCCGGTTCCAATTTAAGCCAGGGAGCGATCGTTCCTGACTCCATATCCTGAATTAAATCTTCGCCATGACACTCCAGATAGTCACACAACCGCAGTGCCAGCACTGGAAAGTTTGCCCCAATTGCGGATACTTCGCGATCGCGGAGCGCAAACAAGAGACAGAGATAATGCCGAGTCAGGCTATCCGTCGCTTGCAGTGCCTCAAAGGGTTGAGCAAAGATTTGCCGATAAAATAGATTGCTGTGGCGCAAGTTGCCTACACTGACTGGCCCATATTCAATGCCGCCGCTAGTACGACCCAAGAGTTGCACCGAACTGGTCAGTAACAGTCTACCAATGGGCAAACCTCGTTTGCGGGCGGCAGCGGCTCCAAACCCCATGCTGGTTTGTTGGGCGCGTTGCAATATTTGGCGCGATCGCTTAGTGACAGGTACCAGCTTTTGTTTACCTGTTGAGCCACTGGTCAAATTCAAATACACGACTGGGTCAGGGGTCAAAATGTTGGGTTCACCCTGCGCTACCCGTTCGATATATGGCTCATATTGGCTATAGGGCAAAATTGGCACCCGTTCCCGAAACTGATCCACCGTTTTAATGTCAGCTAACCCAAAATCGCGCCCCAATGCTGTGTTTTGGTAGGCTCGCAGGAGGGTCAGCAAAAATTTTTCTTGAACGGCGGCAGTCTGGCGCGTTTGACGCACAAATTTTGCCCGCGATGCTTCGATAACAAGGTTCAACAGCGAGAATAAAAGATTTGTCATGGGAAAAAGCCTCACACCAACTTACATTCATGCCCCAGTCATAGATCTGGTAGCATCTCTCGGTCATGCTTGTGGGTTAATGAGCACTGCCCGTCTGCCCCGCAATCATGACCTATCACATCCTCATTGGGAATTCTATAGCTATTATTTATCTAGCTGTAGTCGTTCCCAGAACCGTATTGCCATGCCTCTAAAAGGCGTTGGCAATAAAAGCGTGGGGCAAAATAGTTGCCCTTCCAGCCAAATCGCTCAGGTAATTGATCAAACCAGGGTTTCAAGGGCTTAAAGCTGTGATATAAGCCCGTGTATAGCCCCAAATTGAGGTAGTGCACCAGCCATTCCAATAACGTCAGCACCCCAACGTGAGGAATGATTTTGAGTACCAAACCAGGATGGGCGATCGCGGTTCTCAGCAACGTTTGTGAGAGTGCCGAAAACTGCACCACATCTTGCAAAAATGGGTTAAGCACGGCATCTCCTAATGCCGCCATCTGCTGAAACACAGCCGTCAGCAACATATTTACCTGATTGAGATCAACGGTTTGATTGATCCTGGCACTCATGGCCCGTTGAAACAGCCAGGTAACAGACAAATTGGGTTGATAGGGCTGCAACCAGCCAAGAGCTTCGCGATCGAGCACATCAGCTTGCAAGGCTGAGTGAATGCCAAATGACAGCCGTTTGAGATGGCGAATCATTGCCCCAAATCCCCCAAAGCTCAGTGGAGATTGACCACCACTGCTATCGCCTACCGCTAAAACTCGATTCCAGGGAGGCTGTAATGGACTGTCGCGATAGCACGGAAAAAAGCCAAATAAGGCTCGTTGAAACTGGAGTTGAGACAACTCAACAGCTTGATATCGCGGCAACAGGTGAAGATAATCGGCAAAAAAGTCTTCCAGACTGGGGCGATTGCCCGCTGCATCTAGATAGGTAAAGAGGTATGTGGTTCTACCATCGTGAGCCGGAAACGCCTCCCAAAAGTATTGACACTGGTTCTGCATCGGCGTAAAGGAGACAAACAAATCTCCTGTGTCGTTGTTGGGAAACCCCTGGGCACAACTGCCCACTACTACACACACTGCATCGGGCTTGCGTCCCCCCCGTGCCTGACGAGCGATCGGCGAAAAGTGCCCCATAGCATCGAGGACTAGTCGAGTTTTAAACGATGTGCCTGCCTGCACGTTGACCCCATTAGGGTGTACCACCATGCCATTAAACGGAGTGTGCTCAAATAATTGCCCCCCGGCCTCAAGAAATTTGTGTTTGAGCAGTTCCAGCAGAGTCACCGGGCTGACTCCAATGTTGAGAATGTCATTCACCCACAGTTCCACGTCACCAGAGGCATCGGAGTGAAAGCCGAGTCGAGCCGGATTGTATTCTGTGGCGATCGCACGTTCCAACTCTTCAGCCGACAGCAGCCCTAACTCCACCAATTCTGTTAATTCTCGCTGAGAGATATTCCACTCCTGTTCACGTCCTCGGAGCACTCCCCGTTCTAGCAGAGCTATTTTCCAACCGTGTTGAGCCAATGCCACCCCTAACAAGATCCCCAGGGTTCCCCCACAAATCACGACATCCCAATCAACAGCATCCAGTGATTCAGGGTTTTGCTTGACTACCTCGATCAACGGCAGGGTGTCTTGCTTATAGCCCTGCCAGAGGCGATCGACCTGCCGCAAGTTTTCCAAAGCAGTGCCAGGAATCGATGTCAGAATCTGTTCTACTACAGGGTTGGTTGAGGTCATTGAATCAGACCACGAGAAATACAGCCACTCTTTGATCCTACCGTGTCTCTCTTCACTCTTCTTAATTAAACTTAGTCAAGATCAATCCTTCTTAAGGGTTATACCATTTTTAGCCAGGTGGACTACGCATCAAGATCCCGATCGGGGGTGTGTCGCAAAATGCCCCTAACCGTTGACCTGTCACCGTCATGCTTAAGGTCGTTAACGGCAGCCCTCGTCCCTTCTAACCTAATACTTTCTGCCCCGATACATGCGGGTTGGGGGTGGGTCGTCCGTTGGGATGTCATCATCTGCGACGACTGACTCTGCATCAATGTTGCTTAAGTCAGGGTTGGCATGCCCATTGTGAGCGGGGTTGATCTGCTTGGGAGGAGGGGGTGGAGGTGAATTTTTGATTAACTTAGGAATAATGGAGCGGTTATCCTTGATTTTGCTCAAAGGACCAGACGGTTCTTCTAAGGTAGGGGCGATCGCTCCATTAGGAGAACTGCTGCGCGTCACATCGCCACCATTATGAGCCGGATCTGAGCCACTGCCTCGACGCTCTAGCTCTCGCTTGATGTTAAGCAGTACTGAAATTAATGCCCCATTGTTGAGAGATTGCTCATCTAAAACTTTGAGAACCCGCTTGACTCCATCTGCAACTGTTGTCACCAAGTTTTCTGGATCAAACGCTGGCAATAGATCGGCTGCCCCTTGCAAAACGGCCCATTGGCGTTCAGATGGGATGATCTCTTTTTTAGACGCGTTGATAAGAACCACTTTGATGTCAGGACAATGGTCGCGACACCAACGGCAAAAAGCATAGGGATTAAAGTTGCGGAGCCTGACATCAACCAATAACAAATCAGGGAGTGCCAGACCAGCTTGCTGCAATTGACTCAGATTTTCTTCTAAGTTGGTTTCCGGTGATTCCCAAATTACAGCAAGCTGTTGAGACTTCAAGACAGCTTGCCAAATCAGCCCTTGAAGCCGAGTCGGTTGAATCATTAACACCAAGCGTTGCGAGTCAGCCATCAATGGAAATCAGCTAGAGAACTGAACAAAGCGCACCTGAACGAACACTGTATGACGTGCACCCGGTCATTAAGTGCCTGAATCCGATCACCCTGACTACGAACATGAATGCGAATGATTACATCCATACAAATTCGTATGAATGAAAGTTAAAGCACTGCTGATTACTCTTTCAGTTACTATAGAGCCGGATCAGTATCCTTTAACAAATTTTCTTCAAATTTTCAAATATTCCTAACACTCATATTTCTCTGTTTAGATCTTACAAAGAAACACCATTTCTTCACATTGATATTAGGTCAAGAATCAAGGAATCTTATGCAGCTGGCGATCGCTCTAACGTCCATCCTTAAAAAGGTTTAAGCCAATCCAAAAATTACGATACTCGAAATAGATTTGCAAATTGGTATCAACCAATGCATTCAGAGAATTGCATTTCATGTAATCAATGATAGATTAAACCAGTCATAGCTTAAGCATCTACCTATCAAGAGAACCCTGACTTATCTTGGAGGTATCGTAGTTCATGTATAGGTGGTTGCAATCAATTGCTCAACATGGTTTGAAACCTGTCAGAAAACTTTTTCGTAGATCTTATTCCCTCTCAAACTGGCGGTTTTGCTTATTAATTGCCGTAGGAATCGTCTTTGCTTGGAGCAGTGCAGCGATCGCCCAAGACGCTCTACCAAACGAGATTCCTTTTGAGATTGAGGTCATCTTAGACAGCCTTTGGGTCGTTATTACCGGATGTCTAGTGTTCTTTATGAATGCTGGTTTTTGTATGCTAGAAACCGGATTTTGCCGTAGCAAAAATGCTGTTAACCTGTTAGCCAAAAACCTCATCGTCTTTGCCCTATCGACCCTAGCTTATTGGACAATTGGCTTTGCCTTAATGTTTGGAGATGGCACTCCATTTTTTGGCACTTCTGGCTTTTTGCTCCAAGGGGCAGATAATAGTCCCTTAACAGGCGAGGCTTATGAAGGAGTCTTTAGCTCATTAAGTTGGGCGAGCATTCCGCTTTCGATTAAATTTTTCTTTCAACTGGTGTTTGCCGGAACAGCCGCCACCATTGTGTCAGGAGCCGTTGCAGAACGCATCAAATTTCTGGCGTTTTTACTGTTTAGCCTGCTATTAGTTGGCGTTTCTTACCCCATCACAGGACACTGGATTTGGGGCGGTGGTTGGCTGGCTCAACTAGGCTTTTGGGATTTTGCAGGCTCTACGGTGGTTCACTCGGTGGGCGGTTGGGCAGGTTTAATCGGTGCTCTCTTGTTAGGAGCACGACTAGGTCGCTACAAAGAGAGCGGCGGAATTGCCATGCCGGGTCACAACCTCAGCATCTCAACGCTAGGATGTCTAATTTTGTGGTTAGGCTGGTTTGGCTTCAATCCAGGATCAACTCTCGCAGCTGACCCAGAGGCAATCGGGCATATTTTGTTGACGACTAACACGGCTGGAGCGGTGGGGGGGCTTGCCGCAACCCTGACCTCATGGCTTTATTTGGGTAAACCTGACCTGTCTATGATTATCAACGGCATTTTGGCAGGGTTAGTCGGAGTGACCGCCTCCGCCGCTTTTGTCAGTGTTGGCAGTTCTTTCTTTATTGGCTTAATCGCTGGGGTGCTAGTTGTCTTCTCGGTCACTATCATTGATAGCTTAAAAGTAGATGACCCGGTCGGAGCCGTCTCAGTTCATCTTGTCTGTGGCATTTGGGGCACGTTAGCCGTTGGTCTGTTTAGTGCCGGACCCGGTGTCTATTCTTGGTACACAGAGGGGGCGGGACCTGCAATGGGGGTATTGTTCGGTGGCGGACTTCAACAACTGTTTGCCCAACTGATCGGCGTTATTGCCGTTGGCGGGTTTAGTTGCCTGTTTAGTTTGGCAGCGTGGTTAGCCATTAAAGGAACATTGGGCATTCGAGTGTCACCCGGAGAAGAACTGCGAGGATTGGATATCAGCGAACACGGGATGGAAGCCTATACCGGATTGGTAGAGCTGAGAAAAAGCTGATCTCAAAGGGATGAAGTGATACCGCTTTAAGGTTTGATTGTGGCAGATAGCTACGTAGGGGCGTTTCGCGAAACGCCCCTGCGACATCACAGGCTCACCTTATCTATTGAGCCGCTTGCAGATTTTCTAAACCCGCTGTGACTTTAGCCGTCTCAATTCGATCGCCCTGTTCAATCTGATCAACCACTTCCATCCCCGATGTGACCTTGCCAAACACCGCATAGCTGCCATCTAAAAAGGCTAAATCGGCCAAGGCAAAGTAAAACTGAGACGATGCCGAATCAGGAAATTGCGATCGCGCCATTGCCACTGCCCCTCGTTCATGCTTTAACACAGGAGGATCAGAGACACCAGCATCGGCCAACGTTTGACCATAAATGGGTTCCGTCGCTCCCTCCGGCTTAATTTCTAAAGGAATATAGCGCGGCGCATTGGTGGCGGGATCCGTATATCCGCCCGTTCCTAACTGAGCAATCGGGAAATTAGGATCTTTGCTTTGAGGGTCGCCTCCCTGCACTACAAAGGGTTCGGGTTGACGAATCACACGATGAAATGCCAATCCGTTATAGACCCCTTGATTTACCAAATCAACGAAATTTCCAGCCGTGACAGGTGCATCGTCCCCGTTTACTTCAATGACGATCGCCGATCCCTTGACAACCATCTCTATCGTGGCTTTCCCCTGAAGTCGGCGCAACCCAGCCATCCCTGAGGTTGGGGTATTAGCAGGAGTTGGGGTCGCAACCGGAGCGGGTGAGGCTTGAGCTGTGGTTGCCGCCGCAGAAGGACTCGCGGTAGGTGAACTACCCTGCGACGAACATCCACCCAGTAAAACAGCACCGATCAGCAGGGCAGTCACAAACCATTGACGAATTCGCATAAGTCATTTTCCACTTCAACACATTGCAATGACGATTCTGACACGCTCGAAGTTACCGCTTGCACTCCTAAAGTGGGAAGAGGATCGAATAACTAGGTAGGTAAAGAGGCGATCGCCAGCCTCATCACCAACGTTCCCCAGTTGACCTCACTGTCTCCTCTAAAGCTCTGTAAACCCACAACTCATGTTACAAAAAGTCGCAAACCATTATAAAAATCTATGATTTGCACAATTTTGCCAATTATTTTTTAAGCATTAGCACCAAACAAGCCATCGGGGGGGTGCCCTTCTGCCCTCTAAAGCCCTTCTAGAGGAACTCTCAAAAACCGGGCCAGTTCTGCTCCTTGGGTCTCTAGCTCTGCCAATGCCATTGGTTGCCCTACTCGAGTTAAAGGAATATCGCCTTTCCCTTTAATCCGCAAATAAAGTGCCCGAAGGGGATTCAGCCCTTCTCGTACCATCACGTTGACAGCCTGCACATCTTCGATTTGATAATTTAACTCAATTCGACGGTTCTTCCCTGGAAAGCCCCACCGAAAAATTTGCACCGTTCCCGTATCGCGATTGAACTCGTTGTAGCCACCCCCAACATCCCAGAGAATAATTAGCCACAAATACAGCGAGAGCAACAGACCCGCCGAACCATACAACCCCATCACCAAGCCCTGCGGCACAAAAATCAACTCTGTAGCATCGCTCAGGGGAAGCAGGTTGACATGCAAGTAACTGGAAATACTCGATAACAAGAAGCCAGACGCGCCAACCAAAATGATGGTTGCCCACCAATAATTGCTAAAACGACGAGCACCGATTACTCGTTGGCGCAACAAATGATTTTCAGTGGATGTAGTCGATGCAGTCATGAGCAGTTGCTAAAAGGTTTGAAAGATTCACAAGAGCCAAACAATTTTGACCGCTTACACGATCTATTATCTATTGCAGCAAGACTTCTGCGTCGGCAGAGTTAATAATCAGAAACGAATAGTAAGGATAAATACTTACCCCTAAACCCAATTAGCCAATAAATTGCTGAGAAATTACGTATCAGATTGTAAAATTTATCGTCTCTCCTTATCATATAGAAACATTCAATTTATTCTGGCATCCCTCATCTGTCATTCTTGAATATAGATGAGCGGTGAACTGGATTTGGCAAGGGCAATTGAGCCTGCGCCTGAGCGTCATCAACGCTGCTTTCAGCCAACCGCACCAGAACCCAACCCTAAAGCTCGCACCTACAGACACTTTCACTCTTGTTGAAAATTTTGTACTGTAGGGATTTAGAGAACTCCCTGCAATATTAAGAGGTTATGAGATGACCATAGCAATGGGGCGCGCGCAAGCAGAGCGAGGATGGTTTGACGTCCTCGACGACTGGCTCAAGCGCGATAGATTTGTATTCGTTGGCTGGTCAGGCATCCTGCTGTTTCCCTGTGCTTATTTAGCACTGGGTGGCTGGTTGACTGGAACCACCTTTGTCACCTCGTGGTACACCCACGGATTGGCAAGCTCTTATTTAGAAGGCTGCAACTTTTTGACCGTTGCGGTCTCCACCCCGGCTAACAGTTTGGGTCACTCCTTACTGTTTTTGTGGGGCCCTGAAGCCCAGTGGGATTTCACCCGGTGGTGTCAGCTCGGCGGCTTGTGGGCTTTCATCGCCCTGCATGGAGCCTTTGCGTTGATTGGCTTCATGCTGCGACAGTTTGAGATTGCTCGCTTAGTGGGGATTCGTCCTTACAACGCGCTGGCGTTTTCCGCGCCGATTGCGGTGTTTGTCAGCGTCTTTTTGATGTACCCATTGGGTCAATCGGGTTGGTTTTTTGCGCCCAGCTTTGGAGTTGCTGCCATTTTCCGTTTCATTTTGTTCATCCAAGGCTTCCACAACTTCACCCTCAACCCCTTCCACATGATGGGAGTGGCAGGTGTTTTAGGGGGTGCTCTGCTGTGTGCGATTCATGGAGCAAC
>JANRJA010000208.1:0-16277 GCA_033764315.1 Oculatellaceae cyanobacterium bins.114 | reverse complement strand
ACGTCTGCTCAGTTGTTAGGGTCTATTACTGGAAATAAGGTGAATCTAACGGCTTTCAACAATGGTGTAACAAGCCAAATTACCGTTAGCAACGTTACCTCTCTTTCGCTCAGCAACTTTATTTTGAGTTAAGCGATCGCTCATCTTAGTGTTCTTCTTGAGGGGCATTGTATTGCAGTGCCCCTACAATCATTTGTCACTTTTCAATCTCACTTTTCAAATTTAGGTAGTCCTCAACAAGTAAGGATATGCCGCGCTCCGCGCGGCATATCCTTACTCAAAAATCATTACTTTTAGAGGACTATCCAAATTTATACAGTTTGTATTTCTAATGTTTCTATACAACTTAACGAAAACAATCTAAAGATCATCTATATGGTGTTCTAATTGGTGTATGTATAACATACATTCATTGTTCTTTGCGTTTTCCAGAGCCTACTATGATGCAACGACCGCTTCAGCGCAATTTAGCAAGTATCGCTCTGGCGATCGCCACAATTGGGGTTTGGGCTAGTTTTGCAGAAGGGGCGATCGCGCAAATTCGACCTGACAACACCTTGGGGAATGAACACTCAGTTGTGAATTCCAATGTTGTCACCGAACGCGGGCTAATCGAGCAAATTGATGGAGGGGCGATTCGTAACAATGCCCTATTTCACAGTTTTCTAGATTTCAATGTGGGGAGTCAGCAACGGGTTTATTTTTCCAATCCTCGCAGTATTGAAAACATCATCAGTCGTATTACAGGCAATACTCGTTCAGATATCAATGGCACGTTAGGTGTTTTGGGTAGTGCTAATCTGTTTTTGATCAACCCTAATGGCATTGTTTTTGGGCCTAATGCTCAACTCGATGTGCGTGGAGCTTTTGTTGCTAGTACGGCCAGCAGTCTTTCGTTGGGCAATGGGCTAGAGTTTAGTGCTACTGATCCGCAAGTTCCACCGCTGGTTGTGGTCAACATTCAGCCAGGGTTGCAATATGGAGCCATTCCAACTGGGTCTGCGATCGCCAATCAGGGCAATTTGCAAGCTGGGGGCGATGTGACGTTAGCGGCAGATCGACTGAACCTGAGTGGGCAAGTGCGAGCAGGAAATGATCTGACGTTATTTGCAGCTGATCAAATCACAGCCCGCGACAGTGCTACGACAGCGTTTGTTGCCTCTGCGGGTCATCAACTATTGGTGCAAGGCAATCAACAAATTGACATCACTGCCCTGAGTCACCCAGGCAGTGGTTTGTTTTCTGGCGGAGATATGACGCTGCGCTCGAATGGAACCGTGATTGGAGATACCCACTTCACTGCTGGCGGCAACTTCACCACTCAACGGCTTGATGGAAGTTTAGGCACACTGCAAAGCATTCAAGACCCTGTGTTTGAAGTGGCAGGTAATTTTAGCCTGGATAGTTACACCGGAGCATCTCTGCAAATTTTGGCGGGGGGCAGTGTCTCCATTCCTGGAGAAATCACGATCACGAGTGCGGGAGGGCCTTTTAATGACAGCACGGTTGTGCTCTCTAACGGCACATCGGTTGCAGTCAATGGCACCACCCAACCAACCCTCGACATTCGCGCCGGAACAACTCAATTTTTTGGTACACCCCAAGCGGGTAGCACTCCCACTCGCGCCAATATTGCGATCGGCAGTATTGTCAATCCGGGTGGGTTGGTGTTGTTAACCAACCAGTTTGCGCCCAATGCCGATCTGGCTGGCAACATTTCTGTGGGTCAAATCAATACCTCATCCTTGGCTGGAGGAGGGTCTGTGGTGATTGACTCGCGGGGGACTGTAACGGCTGAGTTGATTGATACCTCTGGTGGAGATAGCAGCACATTCGATATTGCGGGCGATGCGGGTAACGTTACCTTGTTGGGCGATCGCGATATTGTATTGCCCTATCCATCGTTTATCTTTGCCTATGGGCTACGAGGCGGAAGCATTACACTCAGTAGTGATACGGCGATCGTGCAGGCAGATGCTACCTTTGGGACTCCGGCGGGGCAATTGAGCTTTATTGAAAGTGGCTCATTGGGTTCAGAGACCGGAGGCGATGTCCGTTTTACGGCTCCCAGAATTTCCATTGGTGGCAACGTCCTTAGCAGCAGCTATGGTGAGGCCACGGGTGGAAATCTGATTATCCAAACTGACTCCTTGAGCACTAACCAATCTACACTAGCGACCGTTGCATTTGCGTCGGGTGATGCGGGTCGATTTGTCGTCAATGCAGAGGCGATCGCGCTAGATTACTCATTTTTGGGTAGCTTTGCCCAACCAGACTCTACTGGTAGAGGTGGGGCTGTTGAAATTCAAACCGACACACTCTCGGCGGTGAGAGGTGCTCAACTAGGGTCGCTGGCATTGGGAGCGGGGGATGCTGGCAATGTCAATGTGACGGCCCAAACTATTTCTCTAAGAGGCTTTCAGCCTGGTAACTTGAGTGGAGGAGTGTTTGCCCCAGCCTCTATTTTCAGTGCGTCATTTTCGGCTACTGGAGCCAACAGCGGCAACGTCACTATTAACACTGACACCCTATCCCTACAACAGAGTGCTGCCGTTTCAACCAGTGCTTTTGGCGTTGGCAATGCAGGCAATGTCACGATCAATGCCACTGACTCTGTCTTGGTCGATGGAACGGTGTTCACGGCGTTTGATAACCTGACCCATCAAAGTTTAATTACCAGTGAAGTGTTTACAGGAGCCGTGGGTAATGCGGGTACTGTAGCCATTAACACGCCTGTGTTGTCGGTTACTGATGGCGGCTCGGTCTCCACTTCGACGGATGGCAGTGGCAATGCAGGTAACGTTATTATCAACGCCACCGAGTCTGTCCTTGTAGATGGGGCTGCTTTATTTACCAACCCCAGTCTCACCGATCGGATTAGTCAAATCGCTGTATTTGTCGGTGAGAACTCCAGTGGACAGGGAGGCACCCTTACCCTTACAACTCCATCTCTAACGGTGTCCAATGGAGCACGTCTAACGGCTGTCACCCAAGGAGCCGGGAATGCTGGAAACATTGCCCTTAACATCAGTGATGTGTTGGAAATAGAAGGCAATAACAGTGGTATTTTAGCCAGCACAACCGCCACCGCTACTGGCAATAGTGGCAGCATCACCATTCGTAACCCTAATCAAGTAGGCATTCGCGATCGCGCTCAGATTGCCGTTGATAGTCAAGGCAGTGGCACGGGAGGCGACATTACCATTCAGGCTGACTCTCTGGTGCTCGATGATCGTGGACTGCTCACGGCTGAAACAGCAAGTAATACGGGTGGCAATATTGTTTTGCAAATTGGGGATGTCGTGGTAATGAGACGAGGAAGTCGCATTTCAACCACGGCTGGAACCGCCAGAACTGGAGGAAACGGAGGCAATATTGTGATCGACACTCCGTTTTTAGTCGCTGTACCCAGTGAGAACAATGATATTACCGCCAATGCTTTCACAGGACAGGGGGGACGAGTGAGCATCACCACACAAGGCATTTTTGGACTCGTTCCTCGCAGCCGCACAGAATTGGCAGCCCTGTTGGGTACGAGTGATCCAACCCAACTCGACCCTGCTAATCTAGGCACCAGCGATATTACAGCCATTTCTCAAGTCAACCCTGACTTGAGTGGTGAAGTCATCATTCAGACGCCTGACACCGATCCACTGCGAGGAGTCACTAATCTGCCCTCTGACATTGTTGATGCATCTAGATTGATTGCTCAAGGCTGTTCTGCGGATGGAGCGATCGCAGGCAGTCAAGGAAGCCTAGTGGTGACAGGACGAGGTGGGTTGCCTCCTAGCCCAACCGAGCAACTCAGAACCGATGCCTATGTCGTTGGCTGGGAAACGGTCACTCCCTCTAGTCAATCAACCCCTCTGTCTGCTAACATCTCTGACTTGTCTCCTGCTCAACGCCCCCAACGACCCAACCAGATTACAGAAGCTCAAGCCTTTGGGCGCGATGCCGATGGCAAAATGTCGTTAGTGGCTCAAGCCCCTAGCGGAGTGATTCAAGATTTTAATCACAGCTCTGCTCTTTGCTCTCCCACAACACTCCCCTCTCCTTAACCTGACAACACGGTAGTGCTCTAAAAGTAATGATTTTGGAAAAAGGATGTACCCTGACGTACGGCAAGGCACATCCTTTTGTTTAGAACTACCCCTATTTTTTATATTTTGTTGATCAGATCAATAGAGTGGGAACACTGACCCTATCCAAGCGATAAAACTGATTCCTGATGGTTGCAATCCCCTTTGCAACTCCCCTTTACACTCGCCCCCTTCCTTCGCTACACCACATTTTTTATCACTCATTGAAAGGCATTTGAAGATGGCTGGCTCTGTTGGCATGGCAAAAAAACAAGGGTGCTCTTCTACTCCAGCACCGACTGATTTGAGTTCGATTTTAGTCATCATTGATGCCAGTGTTGCTGATACTGCAACGTTGTTGGCAGGTGTTGTTCCAGGGGCGATCGCGGTTCTATTAGACTCCCAACGCGATGGAGTTGAGCAGATTACCGAGGCTTTGCAGCAACATCCTGAAATTGACAGCTTACACATTGTCTCTCATGGCGCACCCGGTACGCTCTTTTTGGGTAATACTCAACTCAGCCTGCAAACCCTGGAACTGTACTCTTGGGATCTGCAAGCCTGGTCTGCATCCTCCATTTTGCTCTATGGTTGCAATGTTGCTGCTGGCGATGCTGGTGCTGAGTTTATCGAGCAATTGCATGCTTTGACTGGAGCCGCGATCGCTGCCTCCAAAAATTTGACAGGTAACAAAGCTCTAGGTGGTGACTGGCAACTTGAAGTTAGTACTCACACACTTGCTCATCCATTACCCTTTGAACAGGCTGTCATGGAGAGTTACAAAGGTGTCTTAGCAGATCTCATTAGCGGGTTAGGTGGCTCTGCTGGATTTGGTGAAAATACAGCACCCGTCGTAGATGATACGTTTGTTGAAATTGATATTACTCCTGTGTTTGCCAATGGGATAAATTTCTTTGGTACTACTTACACCAGGGCATTTCTCAGTACTAATGGAAACATTACCTTTGGGAGTGGTTCAAGCAGCTTTACGCCAACAGCTATCACTGGAAACACAGGTAGACCTATTATTGCTGCTTTCTTCGACGATATTGATGTCAGGAAAACAAACGCTGGTCAAACTCCAAGTGGTACTTCTACTGGTTCTAACCGAATTTATTGGGATCTAGACAGCACCAATCGTGTAGTTACATTTACTTGGGATGATGTTGCGCCCTATTCAGGAGGAGCTAGCTCTAACGCTTTTCAAATCCGGCTGATTGACCAAGGTAATGGCGATTTTGATATCGAGCTGCGGTATGAATCAATCAACTGGAATTTACGTAACGCTGTTGCAGGATGGTCTGCTGGAAACGGAACTGCCTACTTTCAGCTTCCTCAATCCGGCAATGCCACGGCTATGCTCAACTTGGAGAATGAAACTAACAATGGAACTCCTGGTGTATTTTCCTTCCCTGTTCGAGGTGGGAAAATTGGAAACACAGATCCAACCATTAGTGAAATTGTTAATCAAAGGACTCTTGAGGCAACTGCCACAGCACCGATCGCATTTACTATAGGTGATGCTGAAACAGCAGCGGATTCCCTGACCATATCTGCAACTTCTAGCAACTCCAGCCTGATTCCAGATGCCAACATCATCTTAGGTGGTGCTGGAGCAAATCGAACTATTACTCTAACTCCAACGACTCAAACAGGCTTAACTACCATTACATTGACAGTTAGTGATGGAACAGCGACTACTACAGAAACTTTTGATGTCTTGGTTGAACCAGCAGAACCGACTGGGATTCCTACGCAAGTAATTATTGTACAGCCTGGACAAGACAGAGGTGTTCAGCATCAGGGAACGCGACGAGCCGAGGTAATCAGAGGTAGTTGGGGTAGTGATACGCTTTATGGATCGGGTGGCAACGATCGCATCATTAGTGGGTTCCGTCAGTCCAGCATGGGACAGGATCGTCTATTTGGTGGCGATGGCAATGATCAACTGTTTGCGGGTGGTGGTCGAGACTATCTAGATGGTGGTAACGGAGACGATCTGCTAGATGGTGGCAATGGTCGCGATATGCTCTTGGGTGGTGCTGGCAGCGATCGCTTGCTAGGAGGGAATGGCAACGACATTCTAGTCGGTGGCACTGGCAACGACACTCTTCGCGGTGGTCGTGGTCGCGATATGTTTACCTTCAACGCCTTAGATGAAGGAGTTGATACTATTGCTGACTTCAAGACCGAAGATGTGATTGACCTGCGCCAAATCTTTGCTCAATCTGCATTTAGCGGTGCTACTTCGTTTGTGCAGTTTAGCCAATTTGTGCAACTTGTGCAGGTAGGAGCTAACACAGAAGTTAGAGTCGATGCGGATGGCAGTGGCAGTGGCACTGATTTCACAATGCTTGCCACATTGCAAAATGTTGCAGCCAACACAATGACTCCTCGAAATTTTGTGATTCGTTAATGGCTATTTAAGTTGATCTTGGTGGAGTTGGAGCAGAGGTGATGCGATGTCACACCTCTGCTTTTTCTTAGGCGATTGCTGAAAGGGAGATGAGGATGAGTTGAAAGGTTTATCAACGTCTTTTTAAGGAGTTATCATTTGGGGGGCGATCGCACGGGTCATCCTAGAGTCAAGCAAAGCTCTAAGCGATGACTGAAAAGTGGAGACTGATTATGAAAACTCGTTTGCCGATTAAAACCTGGGTGCCATTGGGGATTGTTGCTGCACTGGCAGTGAGTTGTACGAGTGGCGGTGGAGCAACAATCCCATCGGCTGAAAGCCCTGGTGCTCAATCAAGCCCTGCTGAGGCGATGTCATCTCCAACCACTACACCTGTGGCTCAAGCCGGGGCTGACTCAGTTGTGACATCAGGTTCGTTTGTCTCTGGTGAGCATCCGACTGAGGGGACTGTCCGTATTGTTCGCCAAAATGGGGCGTTGGTATTGGAATTAGACCCAACCTTCAAAACTTCTGAGTTAGGCCCTGATCTGGTGGTTGCCTTGCATCGGTTGCCTAATGTGATTGAGACGACAACTCCTCCGGCTTACTCCATTAATGAAGGCGATTATGTTGTTTTGGCTCCGCTGCAACGGTTTGATGGTGCTCAAACCTATGCCATTCCTGACAATATCAATCTAGAAGACTATCAATCGGCTTTGATCTGGTGTCGCAAATTTAACGCCACGTTTGGTGCAGCCACTTTGCAATAGATTCTCGGTAGAGTTAGAACACCTTACCTATTCTGATATTCAGATTTTGCCTTGAATGAGTGGGCTGGCAATCCGGTGACGTTGGTGGACACACAAAACAGATCACCAGAGTGAAAGCTGCGTTCGATTTGTGGTTGACTCAATCCTACAGAAACGGTGGTGATGTAAAGCGTTGACAAGTCAGAATCTCCGAAGATGCAACTGCTTGGGCACTGCACAGGCAGAGAGATGCGGGTCATTTCTTGTCCTTGCGGATCAAAGCGAATCACACACCACCCATCCCACATGGCTGACCACAGACAACCCTCAGCGTCGATAGTTAGCCCATCCGGGTAAAAGGATTCATCGGTTAAATCGATGAAGGGACGGCGATCGCTAATGGCTCCACTGATAGCATCAAATGCATAAACATAGATTGTTTGTCGGGGAGAGTCCGTTAGATAAAACCGCGTTTCATCCAGGCTCCAGCCCATGCCATTGGGAATTGTTAGTCCCGTCTCCATGACATGCAACGAATAGTCAGGATCTAAGCGATATAAGTTTCCTTGAGGCTTATCAGGGTGCATCGAGCCAAACCAAAATCGTCCTTGAGCATCGCATTTGCCATCATTAAAGCGATTTTCGGGTTGGTCTATCTCTAGTGAAAAAAGGGGAGTCAGTTCGCCAGTTTTTGTGTCGAGAAAAGCAAGGCGATCGCGCTGAGCCATGATTAACCGATGAGCACCTGCAAGAGCGATCGGGCCTACGACATCTCCGACATCAAAGAAACAATCTGCTTTAGTTGTGGGATCAAATCGATGTACCCGATGGTTATGAATATCAACCCAGTATAAAGTCTGGTTCGTTGCATCCCATAGGGGACTTTCACCCAAACGGGCACGAGCCTCTAAAATGACCTGAGGTTTACCAATTGCTGCGTTCATAGCTATGGCGATAAAAGTGAAACAGCAATTTAATTGCCCTTTTAAAGGTGCAAAATAGAACTAAAAATGAGAACTATCTTAGGAAAGATTACTTGGATTAAAACCGTTTAAGTGAAGCTGTAGAGCCATCTTATTGGATTTGTGAAAAAGGTTGTTTGTGAACGTGCCTACCCTTTGCAAAAGTCCTTTCACAAACGATTTAGGATCGCTATACCTATCGACTATGACCTATACCTTCCTGAAGACCTATTTCAAAAGTTTAGTAATAGTCATTAAACAGTGTATAAAGATAACTCTTCAAGTGAATTTCTAATTTTAGATTAAGCTCTTAAACTAAAAGCGAAGCATTTGGAAAATATTCATGCGGTGGCAGCTAGGTCGTCGGAGCGATAATGTTGAAGATCGGCGGGGTTCAAGGATTTCTGGTCCTGTGGTCGGTGGCGGCATCGGTCTTGGCACCCTCGCTTTAGCCCTATTGGTGACGCTGTTGGGTGGTGATCCAAGTGTTGTGTTTAATCAGGGAACTTCAACCGGGGAAGAGGGGTATGAAACTCCCGTTGATCCGGGTTCTTTGAAGGATGATCCTCAAGCCGATTTTGTCTCCGTTGTTCTAGCAGACACTGAAGATACGTGGAGCAGTATCTTTCAACAAGCGGGTGAAACCTATGTTGAGCCAACATTAGTGTTGTTTTCAGGTAGCACTGAGACCGCTTGTGGATATGGTCAAGCCGCAATGGGGCCGTTTTATTGCCCTCAAGACCAGAAGGTTTATATTGACTTGAGTTTCTACGACGATCTGCAAAATCGTTATCAGGCTCCGGGTGACTTTGCTCAGGCTTATGTGATTGCTCATGAAGTGGGGCATCACGTGCAAAAATTAATGGGAATTTCAGATCAGGTGCGATCGCTGCAAGGTCAAGTGAGCGAAAGGGAAGCCAATCAACTCTCGGTGCGACTGGAGTTACAAGCTGATTGTTTTGCCGGAATTTGGGCACACAATGCAGAGCGATCGCGCCAAGTCTTAGAAGCGGGAGATGTGGAAGAGGCACTCAATGCAGCGAGTAGTATTGGAGACGATCGCTTGCAACAGCAGAGTAGAGGACGAGTGGTGCCTGAATCGTTTACTCACGGTAGCTCAGAGCAGCGAGTGCGATGGTTTAAACAGGGCATTGAGTCAGGAGACCCAAGCCAGTGCAATACATTTGATGTAGCTAATCCTTAAAGATAGGAAACGAGTGTTGCGTCCTGATATAAGTTTCAGGGAACAACACTCGATACTCAGCACACTTTAAACTCGTGCGTTTTAAACGTCGGAGTTTCTTGACAACTCTGCTTCCTTCAACTTCATCCCATTAAAATGACGTTATCTATAACGTGAATAATGCCGTTATCGGCTTCAATATCTGCTGCAATAACCGTTGCATTTTTCACTTCAAAGTTTTTTGCAGTGCGCACAGTAATGGGAGATCCTTCCACGGAAGTAAGGGTGTTTACTTGGGCTAAATCGGCTTGTTTAAGCCGACCTGGAACGACGTGAAAGGTTAAAATTCGTGCCAGTTGGGGTGGATTTTGCACAAGCGTCTGCACGGTTCCAGGGGGAAGTTTGGCAAAGGCAGCATCATTAGGAGCAAAGACAGTAAAGGGACCTGGGCTTTTGAGTACGTCTACTAAACCAGCCGCTTGGACGGCAGCTACGAGAGTTTCAAAGGAGCCAGCACCAACTGCAATATCGACAATGTCAGGCATGATTTATACTGAATTTCTTCAATTTGGACTATACAAGCTTGGCTGCAAGGGTGTCTCATCAACATCCCTACAAAAACGTGAGCTAGATCCCCGGTTGTTGGTATGGCAGCCAGACCTATCAAGTCATTTTTAAGAAAAACCGGGGATCTTAACCCATTTATCGATACTCCTGGTTCTGGATCTCCCGTATCCGAGATTCGGGTCGCAGGAACCGATCGAGCTGTGATTCAAAGAATTTGCGGTTTGCCATCAGGTGATCGGGGTTGGGGTCATCGAGTGGATAGAGCAAAGCCGTGCGGAGGGCTTGAATGACCGCAGAGGTAACGTTGTACATCGAACGTTGAAAGCTGACTGCTAATTGAATTAGCATGTCATCTTCACCTCGGCAGTGCTTTTTGTAATACTCCACCAGGTAATCAGGCAGGAAGTGCAACATGTCTTGTGCTAGCAGTGTGGGTGGAATACCTGCTGTACCCACTGGAAATTTGTCAGCGTAAAGAACTCCGTAGTGGAAGTCTTTTTGTTCACTGGGGACTTGTCCAGCTTGGGCGTTGTAAGATTTGGTGCCTCGGAAGGGGGACGTGCGATAGAATACCGCTTCAACATAAGGCAGTGCTGCTTCATACAACCAGGTAAAGCCCTTTGACTTGGGAATGATCTCAAAGCACTCACCATCAATGTAGACGTGGTGATAGATGGGACGTCCGGCGATCGCAAAGATACCATTGACCAAGAAGTTCATCGCATCAGGGACGCCTTTAAAGCCCCCTTCGTCGTAGATGTCAGACATCTCAAAAAACACCGGAGCCATCACTTCCCAGAACAAGCCCAAATTGGAGTAGTAGGACATTTGGCGACACTGTTCTAAGAACATCTCAGGAAACGCTTTATACAATCCCATCATCAAAGGATTCTTCTTGAAATAAGCTTTGATGGCGCGATCGGCGTTTTGACGATATTCCTCACTGTCTAGGTAAGCATCAAATAGACCCATACCCATATCACGACCGTGCCAGAGCATCGCCCGCATACATTCTTCCGCAAATTCCATGTTGATGCGATCGTGCCACCAGTGATGGAACAAGCGAGGAATTTTTTTGTTCACCTCACCCTTTTCCATGAATGCCAGCAACTCTGGGTGAGCTGACCCGATTCCACGCCAAATCCGCAGATCAGCGTCGTCTCCAGAATAGTGGTTGTGGCGATCGAGATATTCTTGAGGCAAGAAGTACTTAAAGAAAGGCAGCGGATCGAGAAAAACATGCTCAGCAATGTAGAGCAAATCGCGCCAGTAAAAATCCATTGGCACGGCATAAGCCTTATACAACCCGATGATCTGCATCAAGTTTTCAGGCGTGTCAGGCAGCATAGAACCGCCTGCTTCAAGGCGATGAATGATATCGGCAAATTCGTGATGTGAGGGAGGAATCTTGGTCGGGGCAGGAGTGGGGAGTTCGAGGGTGGTTGTCATAGGAGGTAAAGGGGGAGTAGAGATGTAGGGATGGAGAGACGCGATTAATCGCGTCTGTACTTATTTATCTTTTCCTAGTGGTCGTTAATCGCGAGTTGCACGTTTTCAGGGGCGATCGCCGGAACCGAAGCAACCATTGCTGTGCTGGTGGGTTCGCTCCAACGGACGAGCCAAGACGGTTGGATGCCTAGAAAAATAATCAGAGCTGCAAGTACCAATGCGGGTGCTTTGTCGCTCCAGGTGACTTTAGGATAGTACGCCGTGGCGTTGTCCAATTTCCCGAAACAAGTGCGATTGAGCAGAATCACGAAATACACGGCGGTTAGACCCGTTCCCACGACAGCGAGCAAGGTTTGCCAAGGAAACGCAGAGTAACTACCTTGGAAAATCAAGAATTCAGCAATGAATCCAGCTAACCCTGGAATTCCAGCACTTGCCATGCCCCCTAACACCAATAACGCGCTCACCGAGGGCAATCCTCGAATGGGGTTCATCAACCCATTCAACACATCCAATTCACGGGTGCCTACTTTAGTTTCAATGACACCTACTAAGTGGAACAAAATTGCCAAAATCAATCCATGAGCCACCATTTGTGAGATAGCTCCTACCACACTCAGAGTCGTCAATGCCGCACCCCCCAAGAGGATGTAACCCATGTGCCCGATGGAACTGTAGGCAACCATCCGCTTAATATCTTTTTGGGCGATCGCCGCTAATGCACCATACATAATGCTGACCGCTGCCCAAATCGCCAACCAAGGAGCCAAGTAACCCCAGGCTTCAGGAAATAGCCCCAACCCAAACCGAAAAATACCGTAAGCTCCCAGCTTTGCCAACACACCGCCTAACAAGATTGCAACAGGTGCAGATGCCTCAACGTAGGTATCAGGCAACCAAGTGTGAAACGGCACGAGGGGAATTTTGATGCCAAACCCAACCAGTAATGTTCCTAACAATAGAAGCTGCAATCCTAATGGCAGGGTTTGCCCTAGCAACGCTTCATAGGCAAAGGTAGAGGATTGGGTGAGCCAGATCAGTCCTAAGAAAGCGGCCAAGATCAACGCGCCTGACGTGGCGGTATAGATCAGAAATTTGACAGCCGCATAATTGCGCTTAGGGCCACCCCAAATCGAAATCAATAGGTAGAAGGGAACAAGTTCTAATTCGTAGAACAGGAAGAACAGCAACAGGTTTTGTGCCAGAAATGCGCCTGCGACCCCACCGCTAACTAACAAAATTAAAGAATAGAAGAGTCGGGGGCGATCGGTTGTGGGACTACTGCTAAAGATAGCAATCCACGTTAAAAAGGTGTTGAGCACCAGGAGCAACATTGATAGTCCATCGACTCCCAGTTGATAGTTCAACCCCAGGGTTTCAATCCAAGGAAGATTTTCCTGAAATTGCATCCCCGAATTCGTCAGGTCAAACTGAGCCAAAATGAACAACGACCAGAGAGAGATCGCACCTGATATTGCAAAGGCAGTCCATCGGATTTGATTTGCCGCTAATCCTTTAGGTAAAAAAGCGAGAATGGCGGCACCAATAATGGGTATCCAGATTAATGTGCTGAGCATAGGAAGTTATGCGGAAAATAGATTGGCGAATGGTCAATGGTCAAGGGTTATTAGTCATGGGTCATCAGTTAGTCGATTAGCAAACCAGCACCAAACGATTAACATGAACGATTGATGACTGACAACGAACAACTAACTGGTTAGTCTCCAATGATTAATGTGAGATCAGAGAGGAAAGACCAGCTTGTGAGAATGCCGATAATTGCAACTCCAAAGACAATCGTCAATGCATAGGCTTGAGTTTTGCCAGAGGTGCTATATTTCAACAATTCACCGCCCAAAATAGATGTCAAACCAACTAAATTGACTAACCCATCAACGATGTAACGATCGAGCCAGTCTGTCACGCGAGAAATGATATCGACGCTGCCTACAACGCTAGATTTATAGATTTTGGGAGTGTAGAAATCATAGGCAAACAGATTTTGTAACGCTTTTGAAGGCAACGCGATTGGCTTGGGAATGACGTTGCCAACATAAACGATCGCACTGATGCTGACACCAAAGATGCTAGACCAGGTGAGTAACAATGCCACATCTCGATTGAGCATTGCCCAACTGGGAAGTAGCGACAAACTTTGCATAATTAGCGGCAGATGCAATGTAAACGCTGCCCCAAAGACCATTGGCAACGTGATTGCCCAAAGATTTTCGGGCGATCGCACAGTCATAGCTTTCGGTTTATTAGCAAACAGCAAGCCAAACACACGAGTGACTGCAAATCCTACTAGAGCATTAATGACGAGTAACAGACCCACCAAAACGGGGCGAGTTTCCCATAACCCATCTGCTAATTTCAGCAGTGACCAAAATCCGCCCAGTGGAGGCAATGCGATTAACCCCAGAGAAGCAGCAATGTAAGATAGCCCTGTCACTGGACGACGGCTCCACAACCCACCCAACTGAGTCACATCTTGAGTGATGTTGTTTAACACGATGGAACCACAACTCATCACTAACGTTGCCATTGCTAGAGCATGGGTTAACACAATCAACAACGCTGCTTCAGTTTGTTGCGTGCCGACTGCAATAAAAGTCAAGCCCATGTAGGCACCCACCAGATAAGACAAGACTCGTTTAATATCAATTTGGGCGATCGCGATCAACGTTCCACCCAGGGCTGTGAGGGCACCAATAGCGATCGTTGCTTGCAATACGATGGGAGAAATTGCCAAGACCGGGGCTAACTTAACCAAGACCCAGGCACCCGTTGCAACGACCACCGAGTTTCGCAAAATGGTGCTGGGCATTGGCCCCTCCATCGCTTCATCGAGCCATAGATGCAGAGGGAATTGAGCACATTTGCCCATCGGACCGGCTAACAAAGCCAGACCAACCAATGTGGCAACGGTTGGATCAACATCAGCTGTTTGTGCCCAAGTTGCTAGCTCATTGAAATCCCAAGTGCCTGCTAAGGGATAGATTGCCAAAACACCCATCAGCAAAAACAAATCCCCTACCCGTTTTGTCAAAAATGCATCTCGTGCTCCTGTGACCACCAATGGTTGGTTGAGCCAAAATCCGACTAATAAATAAGTTGCTAGTGTCAAAACTTCGAGAATGACATAGCTAAAGAACAGAGAATTACAAAGGACTAAGGCACACATGCCCGCTTCAAATAAAGCCAGCAGGGCATAAAACCGTGCCCAACCCCAATCCATTTCTAGATAGCCAACAGCATAGATTTGTGCCGTCAAGTTTAATCCAGTGATTAAGATCATGGCTCCCATTGTGAGTGCCGAGATCTCAACCGGAATGGTCAAATTGAGACCTGCTACTTGTAACCAGGGGAAAAAATCATAGTGAGGGGGTTGTTGCCAAACCCCAAAAAACGCTGCAATCGAATGAATAAAAGCGACTAATGTCGTGATGGCATTGACGTAGCCTGCTGGTCTAGGACCCGTGCGACGAGTTACCGACGGAAACCACAGAGTAGACAGCAACATGCCAATCAGTGGATAAACCGGAATTAACCAGGCAGTTTGTGCAAGGAATTGAATCATAGAACACCTTTGCAACATCAAAGTAGGAGAAATTGGGCAGCGATCGCTGCCTGCATTTGGGCGGCTATTTCAGGTGAAAAAGACTGAATGTTATAGCAATGAAACTATGCTACACGAAGTAAGCATAATAAAAAATCTATCAATAACTTATTTATTTAATGATTTGATTTACCAAAACTTATAGATAAAAGTCTATGAATAGATTTGGCTCTATAGATAAAATCAATCCATTCCGTGGACAGCGGTTAAGCCGACTCAAAGCCAAAGGAAATGCTGCCTCTCGGCTCATACATGGCTAATTTGAATAATTTTATACAGCTAATTGATATTGAAGGCACTCCACCAATAATCCCATCAGTCACTATTAATAAGTTGGTCTAATGAAATGTGTGCAACTTAGAGGTTTAGATCCCCGGTTGCTCGTTTAGCATCCTCACAGTAGTCTGATTTGCGTCACAGCAACCGGGGATCTGGGGAAAGTCGCACACGGGGTATTAATAAGTTGGTCTAATGAAATGTAAGACGTAGGTAGCAACTCTTCCATCTAGCATTTCTGCAACAGCGACTGAACTCGGTAGATGAATTCACGGCTATTAGAACGAAGTCCGCAGCTCGACTAAGCTTCGCCGAACATCTGAACTTTGCCAAACGTCCGATGTGGACTGAGAGTTTGAATCTTAACTAGGGGAACCCTTGGATAGGGTTACACTCAAAAGTGCGACGTTAGTCAAGCGAAAAAGAATTACGTATTACAGCCTCATGGAACTTAACACTCGCATTGTAGTTTTAGATATAAAATTAACTTAACTAAAAAGTACTAATAAATTGTTTTCATTTATTAGTAAAACAAAATTTTCTAACAGGATCTTATATGACTACTCATGATTCTAGTGATGGTTATTACTTCGGTGTCGATGCTGGAACTCGCAACCATAAAGGGGCTTTTGTTCGATACACAGTTTACAAATTGATTAGCATTGATCAATCTGGATGGGCTTTAATCTGCCAAGACGATTCTACGTGCCACTATGTTGATCCTGACTGTTTGAGAGAAGTGCGCCATTCAGCGGAATAGCGGTAGTCTTACAGTCGTCCTACATAAATAAGGAATAAGGATGTGCCTCGCTATGTGGGACACATCCTTAATTTTTAAAATCACTACTTTTAGAGCACTAAGTAGGTGGGTGGGATTAATTGTAAGATAGAGCGTTAGCTAAATTCGCCTATTATGCCTGCTCCTTTACGCATTCTTTTGACCGCTGAAGAAGACCGTACTTTAACAGAACTGCGACTGGCTCAGAACCTTCCCCAGC
>JANRJA010000199.1:0-12514 GCA_033764315.1 Oculatellaceae cyanobacterium bins.114 | reverse complement strand
CTTGCTGCACCAACTCCCTCATCCTTGCTCAATAATCTACGGGCTGGAGTGCAATCTGTTCGAGTCATTCACGGTCTGCTTCTTAATACGCCGGGTGATCCGCATCGAGGGGTAGAATCGAATGTTGAAGCATTTGTGTTGCGCCCAAGGATTCAAAGCGAATCGCCGATTACCGTTTCTGAGTTGCAAACAGATGCCAGTGGTCAATTTCGTACCGTTACGCTGAAGCTGAGTCCGCTGGTAGGTGCGACTCAACGGATTGTTCTGCTTCTCAATGAGCGGAATGGGGGCAAAGCATTTACTTTTGTGGCAAATCCACTGAGTGCAGACACAGATACTGTTTCCTTCCGAATCGCTACTGTTGCAGCAGGGACTTATCTGGTACGGGTGCAGGTTGATGGTGCTGAAAGCTTGCTAGATGTTGATACCAATCCAGAAAGTTCAACCTTCAACCAATTTACAGGAACTCCTAGCCTGACAATTCCATGACTCCCATTTCTTCCTGGCAAAATGCAAATCAGCGTTACTTAGCGATCGCCTTCAACCGCCTTCGTAATCAATTTCAACGCTATTTTGCTAAAACTCAGGGAGAACAGGCGGAGGAACTAGCAGCAGATTTAGAAATAGAAGAGTTGAATGAAATTACTCGCTCATTGACACCTGCTCCTACCCTACAAATACTTACTGCTGCATTTAATCTCACATCTTTTGAACGAGATGTACTGCTGCTTTGTGCTGGAGTAGAGCTTAGTGCATCCATCGCTCAACTGTGTGCAAAAGTTCAGGGAAGTTCTTCTCTTGCTTATCCCACGTTTAGCCTTGCTTTGGCAGTACTTCCTGACACGCATTGGAGTGCTCTCTCTCCAATGCGCCCTTTGCGGCGATGGCGGTTGATCGAAGTCAGCAATGGGGAGAGTCTAACACAGAGTCGTTTACGCATTGATGAACGGATTTTGCACTATCTCAATGGTGTGTTTTACTTTGACGATCGCCTGCAAGGATTGATCGAAAAGGTTTCTGCTGGCTCACTCATTCCGCCATCTCATCAAAAACTGGTACAGCAGGTCACAAAGCTTTGGTCTCAGCACAACGGTTCGTCTCGCCCAATCGTGCAACTGTTTGGCAGGAGTAGCGAAGGTAAAGCGATCGCCTTTGCAGTCTGCCAGTCTATTAACGCACAACTACACTTGTTAAGAGTCGTAGACATACCTGCTAACTCTGCGGAACGGGAAGCACTGGCTCGTCTATGGGAGCGAGAAGCTCTGTTGATGAATAGTGTATTACTGGTGGATTGTCATGAGTTGGATAGCAGCACGCTGCGTCCACTGCTGCGCTTTCTAACATCGGTTCAAACTCGCATTATCCTCTCAACTCATGATCCAGTTACGCTTGGGTCACGTCGCGCTCAACTTCGGTTGGAGGTGCAAGCTATTAACCACGATGAACAGCAGCAAATTTGGAAGAATTTGTTGGGCGATCGCATGACGAACCTGAATGGATGTTTCAATGCACTGACTGCTCAATTTCATCTCAGCCCTGAAGCAATTGAGCAGGTATCTCAGGAGGCGATCGCTCAAACAGATATGAGTGATCAGGTTTCAGAGGCAGACGATCAGCAACTTTCTACCACACTCTGGAATGCCTGTCGGGTTTATGCCCGCCCTCGGTTAGATGAGCTAGCACAACGAATTCCAGCGATCGCAACCTGGGATGATCTGATTTTGCCGGAGGTGCAGAAACAACTGTTGCGAGAGATCATGGCACAGGTGCGGCAGCGGGTGACGGTTTACGATCGCTGGCAGTTTGCAGTGCGAGGAGCCAACGGATTGGGCATTAGTGCGCTGTTTGCGGGCAGCAGTGGCACAGGCAAGACAATGGCAGCAGAGGTGATAGCTCAAGAGTTGCAGTTAGACCTATATCGTATTGATTTGAGCCAGGTGGTAAGTAAATACATTGGCGAAACTGAAAAAAATCTGCGACGAGTGTTTGATGCAGCAGAAACAGGTGGAGTGATCTTGCTGTTTGATGAGGCAGATGCGCTATTTGGTAAGCGCAGTGAGGTGCGAGATAGCCACGATCGCTATGCCAACATTGAAGTGAGTTATCTACTACAACGCATGGAAGCTTACCGGGGATTAGCAATTCTCACGACTAACTTTAAGGAGGCGATCGACCCAGCCTTTATGCGACGGATTCGCTTTGTGGTGCAGTTTCCATTTCCCGAACTGGAACAACGGGCGGAAATCTGGCAACGGATTTTTCCCAAGCAATTACCTACCGAGGGATTGGATTTCTTCCAGCTTGCCCGTTTAAACGTGGCAGGAGGAAATATTCGCAATATTGCCCTAAATGCCGCATTTTTAGCAGCCGATCGCGGCGAATCAGTACAAATGTATCATTTATTGCAAGCAGCCCAAAGCGAATACACCAAATTAGAAAAAGTATTGACTGAAGCAGAGGTGGGAGGATGGCAATAAATCCGCATGAGGTGGAATTGCAGATTGAGGAAATCGTGCTGCGGGATTTTGTGGGGGGCGATCGCCATCAGATTCGAGCAGCAATACAGCAAGAGTTAACCCGATTACTCACTGAACAGGGAATTCCGCCATCCTTAATGGCAGAAGGAAGCATTGCCCGTTTAGATGGAGGTAGCTTTGACGTTGCACCCGACGCAACACCAGAAGTGATTGGTACCCAAATTGCGCGATCGATTTATGGAGGAGTTGGGGGATGAGTACGAAAACACAGGTTGTAACAAATACTACTGAAAAACCGTCTCTTAATGGGGGGCGATCAGGGTTGTTGCAACGTAAATGTGAGTGTGGTAGCGAAGCAGGCTTAACGGGTAAATGTAGCGAGTGTCAGAGTAAGCCACTCACCCTACAACGCAAGGTGGCTCACGACTCCGAACTCGATGAAGTTCCACCCATTGTCTATGATGTTCTCAGATCTCCCGGTCAACCCCTTGACCCTGAAACTCGCACCTTCATGGAATCTCGTTTTCAGCACGATTTTAGCTGTGTGCGAGTACATACAGATGACAAAGCAGCAGAATCAGCGCAAGCAATCAATGCTAAAGCTTATACCGTTAAGCAAGATATTGTTTTTGGTACTAAAAAATATGCCCCGGAAACCAAAGATGGAAAACAATTGTTAGCACATGAGCTTGCCCATGCAATTCAACAAGCTCAGAGCATACCCAATACTTACTTACGTATAGCTCCAGCGTCTGATCAGAGCGAAATTGAGGCAGAAAGAATTGCTTCTACTGCAATTAATTTGTCTAAAGAAACAAGGATTTCTCCAAAGGCAACTCCTTATCAATTAGCACGTGTACCAGAGGCAAAAGCTTCCAAACCTAATACAGCAACGCTAACTGCTAACCCTACTGGTCTACACGAAGTTGAGAATCTCTTGAATAAGATACTTGAAAAGGTCAACCCCTCTACTAGGAGAGCAATTATCGGAGATCCGGATATTTCTAGTACTGGTTATAACACTTTGACTGTTCATCAAATTGATGAGATAGATAGCTTAGGGAAAACGGTTAGTACTACTTACGGTTATTCAACTAACAATAACTGGAGCAATCCAGATCTAAGGCAAGTCGCTTCCTCCCTTGGATTATTTCAGGCGGACGAATTAATAATTTTAGGGGGCAAGCCACATGCTGAAGTCGTTGCTGTTGAGGATGTGAAGAGTTCCAATGATGTGGAAGTTTCAGGTACTCGTAACCGATTTATTCTTAGAGCAATGGCTGTTTCAAGACCGGTATGCATTGATTGTGTCGGTGAGATTCTGGAATATGCAAAAGAAGAGAATTTAGGGATCGTTGCTTATAAAAAAGGAAGAATTGCTGTCGTTATATTTGTTCCTCAAAAGACTTCTAAAGTGGTTGTTGGCAATCTGGAGGTCAATAAAGGATCGACAGGGACGAAGGGCATGAAGTCTTTCAACTCAGGTGTCTCTAAACTTAAAAAGGTAATTACTGGTGTTGCAATTACTGCATCGGTTCTCTCAACAGAAGGAAAAGCAACGGCTGCAACAGTTGGTAAAGCCAACAGTGCTATAGTTGTCGACATTAGTACTCAGGGAAATAATTCACCTGGTGCTCCACTAATTAAGCAGCAAGACTCTAATGCAGTAGCTAAACTACAGCCCAGTGGTACACCTAAAAGTAATGACGCACCCAATACAATCAAAGCTTCTGCATCTAAAGGTGGTGTACTTAAAGGCTTAGGTATACAGTTAGGGTCAGTAGCACTTGATGTTGGGAGGAACCTAGCAAACTCCTATCTTACAAACTTGAGAGATTCGAAGATTATTGAGGATTATATCAGAAAACAAATACCTTCTATTGAAGAGCAGGTAGTAAGTTTCTCTCTGCAAATAGAGGCGTTAAAGTCAAAACCCAGTGTTGAAGAAATTTATGCATTTATTGACATTAAGCTTTTCAACACCATTACAAATGATCATTATTTAGGAATAATAGAGGATCCAGTTATGCCTGAAAGCATTACTGTTACTGAAGTAAGCCCAACAAGTAAAGAATCAGAGTTTATTCCTCAAATGCCTAGTGGAAAAATTCCTGAAATGTTTGTTCAAAGAAAGGTTTTTACATTCTCAGTTATGATATGGAGTCTTAAGCAGGAGGAAGCCGAGAAACGTAAGAGAGAGCAGCAGGAGGAAGCTGAGAAACGTAAGAAAGAGCAAGCTGTTCTAGCTGAGGATTTGCGGAGATTGAGGGATAAAGCAGATGAACAAGCGAATCAACCTGTAGGCTGGCACCCACCGATGTCTCTACCCAAGCCAACTTCTACACCTACATCAGTGCCATCCCTATTAAGTAATCCTCAACCATCAAATACTGGACCTTCATTTGTACCAACTTCAACAGCATCCTTTCCTACTCTACTTCAAGGAACTGGCTCAAAAAGTCATATTGAAAATGCTGATGATGCCATAAAGTTTTTGAAGCTTCAAGGTGAAGAACTCCAGAATCTGGGAAATGCTCTAATTAAACGTATTGGCACCAATAACCGACCTGCTAAAGGAGAATGTGAGGCTTTTTTAGTGCAAGAGCAGATATGGCGGAAAATAGTTCTTTTTATAAAGAACTGGTTTATTGATCGATTTTATCCTGATCAAGTAGTACAGAGGGCAGTGCAGCTTTTAGATGATCCTGGAGGAAAGCTAGATGAACTTCGCCTTAAGTTAGCGGATTTGGTCAAATACCTATAACTCCCAAAACTCGGATCTGTGAATTGTACTAGAATCGCCATTAGCTCCTTGACGGATCTTTGCAGGAAAACCAAAGCAAATACAAGGCAATGAGGTATGATTACAAAAATAAAGTAATAATCTCGTAGTGCCTTCTAATCCTAATCATGAAAAGCGATCGCGGCCTTCAATGGGTCAGGAGCGATCGCATATTGAGCCAGTAAAGCTAAATCTAGTTTTGGAAGTAGTTTGCTATTTTCAGCGGTGTCGTAAACCTCACTGTGCAAAGTGTATACATGAAAGGAATTATCTATCGCAAGAAACAGGAGCGCGATCGCTACAATCCCTCCTCAAATACCCACAAGTTTCTGATAATTTCTTATGCCCATTCTAAGGAACCCCTTAAAGTTGAGAGGCTTAGCAATGTAAGGAACCTCTACCGTCCTAATGCCAGTACTTTGTAAAGTTTTGAATATTCACTTTAAAGGCGAACAGGATTAGTGAAGTAGCATTACAGATTGGTGCGATCTATTAATGATTAAAGCGGTTGTTTGAACAACAAGATATTGTTTGAAGAATCAAGAACAATTATTGTCTAGGAACGTTACCCTATGTCGTTTCCTGGTTCCCCTCGTCTGCTTAAAGGTGGCATTGTCCTGCTTGATCCTGAAACTTTAAGGGTCAATCCAGTCATCAACCTGCAATACAATCCCGATACCTTGAGTCGTTCATTTCAAATTCAGGGAACTAGTAATGAGAGTGGCAATCGGGCTGAAGCATTGCGTCTTAAAGCACCTCCAGTTGAGACCATCAAGCTGGATGCCGAAGTGGATATTGCTGATCAGATAGACAGTTCGTTGCGAAGCCCAAATGGTTTTGAACAGGGCATCTATCCCTATTTGGCAACCCTGGAGGCGCTCATTTACCCCAGCAGCGGTCAACTGCGATTCAATGATTACTTAGCCCAGAAGGGCACGCTAGAGATTCTGCCAATGATCGCTCCGCTGACGCTATTTGTTTGGAACCGACAGCGGGTTCTACCTGTCCGGCTAACCGATCTCAGTATCACTGAAGAAGCATTTGATCCTCTCCTCAATCCTATCCGGGCAAAAATCAGTTTAGGAATGCGAGTATTTAGCGTTAATGACTTGGGATTTAACACCAAAGGAGGCAGCCTGTTCATGACCTATCTACAACAGAAGGAGAAGGCGGCAGCGGGACATCGAGGTGTTACATTAAATCCCTTAAGCGCCTTTGGTATTGGAGGTTAGTCTAATGACAGATTTTCCAGTCACCAGTCGCTATTACGGAATTAACACTGCGCTCATCACTCAAAACGGACGCGAGACGGCATACCTGCGGCGACGTTTTGTTCCACCACCAGAGCGATTTTCCCTACTTGTGGAACACAGTGTTGTCGAGGGTGATCGCCTTGATAATCTTGCTGCTCAGTATCTAGGCGATCCTGAACAGTTTTGGCGCATTGCCGATGCCAATGTTGCTCTGCGTCCTGAAGAACTGACGGAAACGATTGGTCGCCGTTTACGTATCACTCTTCCTGAAGGCATTCCAGGAGTTTCCTTTGCTTAAAGGCGTTTACCTGACATTGATGGTTGGTCCGACAGTGCCAACTCCCGTACCTCAGGTAGTATTGGATGCTCTTACTGATGTCACTGTCACGATCGCCAGTGGTAAAACTAGTGGCTTTCAACTTACTTTTACGCTCAGCAATCGATCGCCTCTACAAACTATTTTCCTGCTATCGGGAGGCAGTCCTATTCCAGTATTGCGCGTTATTCTTGTTGTCACAGCTAACGGGACACCTGAAGTATTAATGGATGGAGTCGTAACTAACCATGAAATTAAACCTGGAAAAGATGCTCAACACTCTATCCTGACAATCACTGGCGAAGACCTAACCCGCGTCATGGATTACCTCAATGCCAGTGGCATTCCATATCCTGCAACGCCAGCGGAAGGGCGAGTGGCACTGATTTTAGCAAAGTACGCAGTGCTGGGAATTGTACCCCAAATTGTGCCAAGTGTCTTTCTAGACGTGCCAATTCCAAGCGATCGTATTCCGACTCATCGCTCAACCGATCTCAAATACATTCAATATTTAGCCAACAAAGTAGGATACGTTTTCTACCTGATACCGGGGCCTAAACCAGGGGAAAGCACCGCCTATTGGGGACCAGAGATCAAAGTCGGCACACCCCAACCTGCGCTGAATATCGATATGGATATTCACACCAATGTCGATTCGTTGAGTTTTAATTTCGACAATAGTAAACGTGAGTTACCCGTCATTAATATTCTGGAAAAAACAACAAAATTTCCCATTTCAATTCCTGTACCCAGTATCACACCACTAAATCCACCTTTAGGGTTGATTCCCCCAATTCCCAAAACTCTAAAGCCCATTCGAGGATTAGCAAAGTATTCTCCTGTGCAAGCCATTGCGGTGGGGCTTGCAAAAGCTGCTCAATCAGCAGAAGCCGTCTCCGCCTTTGGTTCCCTTGATGTAACAAGGTATGGACAGATTCTCAAGGCGCGGCAACTGGTTGGAGTACGGGGTGCAGGCTTGGCGTTTGATGGTCTTTACTATGTCAAAAGTGTCACTCACAGAATTAAACGCGGCGAATACAAACAAGACTTTACTCTTAGCCGCAATGGTCTAGTTTCTACTCTCCCCAAGATTCCTGTATGAGGCACTTAGACATGGATGAAATGTTTTCAGATAGCGCAACCGATCAGATCGAAAAGTTTTATGGCAAATATCGGGGAACAGTCGTAAACAACATCGATCCAAAAAGAATTGGGCGGCTTCAGGTTATTGTACCGGATATCTCAATGACTGTAATGAGTTGGGCAATGCCCTGTGTTCCCTGGGCAGGGCTACAAATGGGAATGTATGTTGTTCCACCCATTGGTGCAGGCGTCTGGATTGAGTTTGAGCAAGGCGACCCAGATTACCCAATTTGGGTAGGCTGTTGGTGGGGAGAAACTCCAGAGCTTCCATCGATCGGCTCTACATCAACAACTCCGGGAACTCCAGTTGTAGTCATTCAAACAGCAACACAAAGTGCGGTTGTGGTAAGCGATGTGGCAATTCCTCCTATGAAAGCGCCCGGAGTCATGTTAATGAGTAGTGTTAGCTCGATCACAGTAGATGCAACTGGAATAACTATTACAGCTCCAAAAATCACGCTGAAGGGTGCTGCGATCGACGTTCAAGGTATAACCGATATCAATAACGGGGCATTGAAAGTCACTTAATTTGGGAGAAAAGTATGCCGGGATTTCTTCTTCATAAAGGTGCTCAAGTTGTCTGTATACATCAGGGACAAGCTCAACCGACTTCAGCCAATCCTCGAGTTACGGTTAGTGGACAAGCAATTACGACTCAAGCAGTTCCATACACCGTTGCTGGATGTACTCTTCCTCCACCTTCGGCGGGTAATGGACCCTGTACTACAGCCCAATGGGTTACAGCCGCAACGCGAGTCACATCCATGGGTGTTCCAGTTTTATTGCTCGATAGTCAGGCAACTTGCATTCCGACTGGTACGCGATTGCTTGTCATGTCAACGCAAACCAGAGTTAGTGCAATATAGGACTGAATGATGATGCAGCTTGATTTTCCCTTTCACTTCAATCAAGTTGGGCACACTGCTTCAACGGATGAGAATGATCATATCCGGAACTTAATTGAGCAAGTATTGTTCACTAATCCTGGTGAGCGAGTTAATCGTTCAACCTTTGGTAGTGGCTTATTACAACTCGTTTTTTCTCCCAATAGCGACATGCTAGTTGCAGCGACTCAAGTGACGGTACAAGCTGCCTTACAGCAGTGGTTAGGAGATTTGATTGAGGTGCAAGCCATTGAAGTGGCAAACGGGAATACCCAACTTCAGGTGACTGTTCATTACGTAATCCGTCGCACCCAGGAAGCCCAAGCCACAAGGTTCACTCAAGAGGTGTAGAAGATGCTGTACTTTTGCTGTGATGACAGGCGACAATCGCTAACCAAGGAAAGCTCCCTGAACGGGATTGATTACTTGGAAGTACTTGATGCAGATGCGCCTGTAGAAGATGGCAAAAAGCTACAACAGCAGATCCTGCTTGTGCATCTGCTCAAACCTTTAGGGACAGTGGTTCTAACTCAAGAAAATATTCGGATTGAAGGGGGCGATCGCATCCGCAATATTGATGTGATTGCTCCACTCGTTACATTTTCAGACTCAACCGTAGTCCGGGTTCGAGTTGATCGGTGGGGAGATTTTTCTACCTACACGTTTCGTTTCATCACTAGTAAAGCGGATGCTGACCCACCAGCTTGGATTGATCCAGCCCTTTCAGCTATCAATTTCTCGTTTAAAGTTGAATGTCCCAGTGACTTTGACTGCCGAACTCCTCGCACTTATCCAACAGACACCGTAGAACAACCTGATATCAACTACTTGTCAAAAGACTACGCCAGTTTCCGCCAATTAATGCTCGATCGCATGGCGTTGTTGATACCGCAGTGGCAGGAACGAAACCCGGCTGATTTAGGAATTGCTCTGGTAGAACTGTTGGCTTATGTGGGAGATTATTTGAGCTACCAGCAAGATTCGATCACCACTGAAGCGTATCTGGGTACGGCTCGTCGTCGCACCTCAATCCGTCGTCATGCTCGCTTGGTCGATTACTTCATGCACGATGGTTGCAATGCGCGAGTGTGGATTCAAATTCAGGTTAATTCCACAAAAATTGAACTGCCTCGATACAGTTCCACAACAAAAATTCGAACTCGTTTTTTAACCCGCTTTTCCAACGAAAAATTAATTGCTCCTGAACGGTTGCAACAGGTTATCAGTAATTACCCTTGCATTGGGTTTGAACCTTTACACGACATCACGCTTTACAAGGAACACAACATCCTTCACTTCTATACCTGGAGCAGTGATCGCTGCTGCCTGCCCAAAGGAGCGACTCGTGCCACTTTAAAGGGCAATTACCCAAATCTGCGATCGGGAATGGTACTCATTTTTCAGGAAGTTTTAGGACCAGAAACCGGAGTACTAGCGGATGCTAACCCTGCCCATCGTCATGCCGTCTGCCTTACTGCTGTAAGACTCCGTACCGACCCGGTGGTTTTAGATCCGAACGACAACCAACCTCTCAAACTCACGGAAATTACCTGGAGTGCAGAGGATGCTTTACCCTTTCCGCTTTGCATTTCATCTGTCAGGTTGGATTCTGAGGGGAACCGTCAACTGATTCCCAACGTGAGCATCGCGTTAGGCAATATCGTGCTGGCAGATCACGGGTTAACCCAAGAGAGGGAGAGTTTGCGGGACGGGCATCGCGATCGCTTTCCGCCGATTAGCCTCCACAAAGTTTCTCCCAACGCATCCAAAAGTCACTGTGACTCAACCACTCCAATTCCTATCCCGCCTCGGTTTCGTCCTCAGTTGCAGAAACGATCGCTCACTTACGCTGTACCTTTCACTTCTGTTACATCTACAACAGCGGCAATGCAACAAATACCTGATGCAGCTCAGGGTGCGATTAAACTAGACAGCACACTCGATGGTGAAAGCTTGAGTTGGTTTCCCATTCGTAGCTTGCTAGGCGCAGATATTGGCAGCAACCAAACTGTCTTTATTCCAGAAACAGAAACAGATGGAACCACATTTCTGCGATTTGGGGATGATGTTCATGGTCGCCGTCCTGAGTCAGGAATGCAGTTTGTGGCAACCTACCGCATTGGAAATGGCACGATTGGCAATGTCGGTGCAAATGCGATCGCTCATCTTGTCAGTGCCAACTCTGCTTTGACTGAAACTGATCTACTCAGCATTACTAATCCTCTTCCAGCTCAAGGAGGAACCAATCCTGAAACCATTGAAGAAGTGCGGCAGCGTGCCCCCAGTGCTTTTCGATCTCAAGAGCGAGCAGTCACGCCAGAGGACTACGCAGCCTGGGCAGAACGCTTTCCTGGGGTGCAACGAGCAGCAGCAACTTTACGCTGGACAGGAAGCTGGTACACCGTCTTTGTTACGGTTGATCGCTTTGGTAGAGCCGAGGTAGATGATGAGTTTAATGAGTTTAAGACCAGATTGCAGCGATATTTAGAACGTTATCGTATGATGGGTCATGACCTGAAGGTTGAAGCCCCAGTGTATGTGCCGTTGGAAATAGAGATGCAGGTATGCATTAAACCAGGCTATTTTGCAAGCACCGTTAAACAGGCGTTACTGGAAATTTTTAGCGATCGCATTCTCGCCAACGGGCAACGTGGCATATTTCATCCCGACCAATTCTCATTTGGGCAAACGGTTTATCTCAGTCCTCTTTACGCAGCGGCTCAGGCGGTAGATGGCGTAGCATCCGCGAAAATCACTGTATTCCAGCGACAGGGTAAACCTGATTCCTTGGCACTAGAAAACGGCAAGTTGGAACTGGAACGGCTAGAAATTGCTCAACTAGAGAACAATCCTAACTATCCCGACCGCGGCGTATTTCGCATCCTTACAGAAGGGGGACGATGAGATGCAGGAATTTGTTGATCCAGAACTCCTCAACCTGAATGATTGCAAATGTTGTGAAGGTATCAGTTTTCAAACTCCTACACTCGTACAAAATCGTCCGGGTTTATCGGCGATCGCTTATCGAGTGGGAACCCATGCTCAGTTTAAATCATCGCTGTTAGCTAATCTTTCAAGCCCTACTCTAGCTGCGTTGCGCCAACTCACCAGTCGTGAGAATGATGATTTTGCGATCGCCCTTCTAGATGCATGGGCAACCGTTGCTGATGTACTCACGTTCTATCAAGAACGAATCGTCAATGAGTCATATTTACGAACCGCAACAGAACCACTTTCAATTCGTCACCTTGCTCGCTTAATTGGCTACGAGCTGCGTCCAGGAGTCGCTGCTTCAACACTGCTGGCATTTACGCTGGAAGACACGCCCGGTTCTCCTCAGCGGGTTCCTTTGGATATTGGCACTAAAGTCCAAAGTGTTCCAGCAGCCGGAGAACAAGCCCAAACCTTTGAGACGATCGAGAAGATTGAAGCACGTCCTGAATGGAATGCTATACGACCTCGGTTAAGAAAACCGATTGAGCTTTCTGAAACGATTTTTCAGGTTCGCTTACGTGGAATAAATCTCAATATCAGAGTTGGAGACTGGATTCTAATTGGGAAATCAAGTAATAGTTGAGTCTTGCAAACGGTCGAAAATATCAAGCAGGATACATCCGCACAAGAAACAATTTTAGATTTGGGTGAGGAAATTAAAAGTA
>JANRJA010000198.1:0-9703 GCA_033764315.1 Oculatellaceae cyanobacterium bins.114 | reverse complement strand
GCACGTAAAATCTTGGCTCATTCGATCGCCGTTTGGTTCAATGAACTGGATGGGCGCAATTCCTTGCAGTTTGACTCCCTCATTGCGGATTGACTCCGAGTTAAAAGTCGCACATCGCGTCATTGGTTATTGGTCATTGGTTATTGGTTATTGGTTATTGGTCACTTGTTATAGAGCAGATGTTACAGAGTAGGGTCGGCACAAGGCACGACCCCAACCAATTCTCATGGCGATAAATCATTCAGGTTGGGCGCAGTTGCCCGGTCAGGCTAATTTTCTCCATTTCACCTCTTGCCACTGGTTACTGGCAATGTCTGAGTGATGAACAAACTGGTAAGCATGAAGTTGGGGATTCGTGTCGTAAAGCACTTTTCGTTCCTCAAAACATTCGTCATCCTGCGCTAGCCTTGCCACATGATCTAACAACACCAGATCGTCTTGAGTCAGTTCCGTGTCTTCGGTGAGCATCAGACCCCATTGATCCCCCGAAACGCATTCAAAGTCGTTCAAAGCCGCAAAATCTCGAATCAAGTTGACGCGAGTTGCCCACATTCCAGTCAGTTCTGCCCCCCAACCGAATAAGGTGCCGTAGTGAGAATTAGTTCGACAGAGTTGCCACGCTTGTGCGCCAGTGATGAATTGACTGGAAGTAATGTCGTGGAGTTGCAGGGTGACATCTTCCATCATCCAGCGTCTCTGGGCATCACTCCAGTACTCGCAAATCCAGTAATCCTGATAGTGGGTGTGCTGGAGATAGGTGGCAAAGCCGCAACGAACCCGCGCTGGAATTCCACGCTGGCGCAATACAGTTGTTAGCAATAAAGCAAAGTTCCGACTATCCACGATCGCTCGTTTGGTTGCAGGGCGGGTAACACTCAGCGGTTGATTATCGAGTTGGTGAATGTGTTGGATGAGTTGGTGTATCCTGCGGGTAAACACATCATGGGCATGGTTCCGCAGCAGGTTGGGGTAGAATTTTCGCACCTTCCAGATGTGAATCAAGAGACCATGAATGGCTTTGTGTAAGTTGTCTAAATCCAGGGGTAAGTCTGTGAGTAGTGGTTCAAGTTCGTGGGGATTCGAAAAGCGACTTTGGATCATGTAATACATCAGAGGAACCAGGTTCATAGCAAACTCCTAATCGGTAGATGGATTTGGTAACTGATCGGGTTAGCTACCAGGGGACGTTAATCAGTGCGGAGAGCCGCGATCGGGTCGAGTTGGGCAGCATTCCGAGCCGGAATTACCCCAGCTAGTAAGCCGACGGTGACAGAAATGCCCACCCCAGCGACGATTGACCCACCAGAAACCACAAACGGAAACCCAAACAGGCTGGCAGCACCGAAGGCAATCAAAACGCCAGTGCCAATGCCGATCGCGCCACCCGTCGTAGAAAGCACGATCGCTTCTGCCAAAAATTGCAACAAAATTGCGGTGTTGGTCGCACCGACGGCTTTACGAATGCCAATTTCGCGGGTACGTTCGACGACGGACACCAGCATGATGTTGGCGATGCCGATGCCCCCCACCACAAGGGAAATGCCTGCGATCGCCACCACCATCGTCGTCATCATGCCCACCACACTGGTAAAAGTGCTGATGATATCGGCTTGATTCGTAACCCGGAAATCATCCGATTGAGGCGGAAAAATGTTGTGCCGTAATCGCAAAATGTTATTAATCTGAAACTCCGCTGCACTCATTTGATCTTGATCGGCAACTTTGACCAACACGGCATTGACCGAAATCCCAGACAGCGCGTTATTGCCCACAATCCGAGACGACATACTCGTGAGGGGCAAGTAGATTTGATCATCCCGATCTACGGGTCCTTGCGATCCTTTTTCCTCCATGACCCCGATCACTTCATACTGTTCGCCCTGGATACGGATCTGCTCTCCAACGGCATTGCTTTGCCCAAACAACTGAGAGCGCACCTTGTAGCCCAAAACCACCACTTGAGCACGTCCATTCAACTCGTCCTGAGTGAAATAGCGCCCTTCGGCGGGGTGGGTGTTGCGCGTATCAGGATAAGCCAGGTCGGTGCCGATCGCCGTGGTGGACAGGTTGGTTTGGGCATAGACCACCTGCACCGGACGCTGCAAGTAAGCGGAGACTAACTGGACTGAGGGTGCTTCCATTTGAATGGCTTTGGCATCTTCCCAAGTCAAAGTACTGCTAGATCCCATTGACTGCACCACATTTCCGCTACGAGCCGCCCCAGCAGACACCTGCAAAATATCTGCCCCTAAGGACTGAATTTGTTGCTCAGTGGACTTTTGCACCCCCTGCCCAATGGAACTGATCGCAATTACAGAGCCAATCCCAATCACCACTCCCAGCATCGTCAAGCCAGAGCGCAACCTATTAGCAAGAATGGCGGCTCCTGCCATCGAAACAATCTCGATCGCGGGTACGCCTTTGGGTTGCATGGATTGATTAGCTCGTGGTTTAGTCCGTGCTTTGGTGAGAGCCGCAATCATTACCGTCCACCCCCAACATTACCACCAGGCGGAATGGGCACGGACATGGATTGTCCCTGATTACGATTTCCTGAAGGCAACCCAGGCAATCCTCCTCCTCCCGCTGGAGGCATCTTAGGCAAACTCAGCAGCACCTTTTCATTACCCTTCAGTCCAGATTTGACTTCTGTACGGTTACTTACCGTCACTCCGGTCGTAATGGGCGTAAAAATGGGTTGATTATTTGCCCCTGCAACAAACACCCCTGTTCCATTCTGTTGCCGAACCACTGCGGCATTGGGCACTGTGACTGCATTTTTCACCTTGCCCACATCAAACTGCAACGACACATTCATGCCAGAACGCAACCGGTTTTGGGGATCGGCGATCGCCACTTTTACTTCAAAACTGGTGACGTTTTGCTCAACGGTTGCCTGAGAAGCAATTTGAGTCACTTTGCCAGTAAATTTTTGCTCTGGGAAGGCATCAGCTTTGATGGTGACGGCTTGCCCCAAGCGAATTTTAGAAATATTGTTTTCGGCAATATTAGCAACCACTTGATTCTCAGATGCTAACGCCAGGATGGAGGAGGAGGTTGCCGACGAAACCGAACTGCTGGCAGTGGTGGGAGTGACAAACGCCCCAGGATCGGCGTATTTGCGAATCACAGTGCCGCTGAAGGGTGCCCGTAGGATGGTGTCATTGATTTGGGTCTGAATCGATTCCAATGCCCCCCGTGCCGATTCTACCTGCGCTTGGGCTTGGGCGATCGCTTCGGGACGAGCACCCACTTGCATCAGGGACAGAGCTTGTTGCATTTCCAACACTTGAGCTTGAGCCGTGTCCCGACTGGTTTTGTATTGATTCAAATTTTGTTGAGCGATCGCTCCTTCCTGAGCCAGTTTGGCATAGCGCTGATAGGTATCTTCTGCCTGCTGCAAACTGGCTTGAGCGCTTTGCAAGCGGGCTTGAGATTGGGCAATATCCTGCGATCGGTTGCCTGCCTGCAATTGTTGCAAGTTGGCTTCTGCCGATGCCAAATTAGCGCTGGCTTGGGTCAATTGTCCCCTCAAGTTAGAATCATCCATCTCGGCAATGATGTCTCCCTTCTGCACAAAATCGCCTTCCCGCACGAGCAGACTTCTCAAAACGCCAGAACTTTTAGGGCTGACGTTAATCACCCGCTCTGGTTTCACAGTGCCGTTGGCGGATACCGTCAACGCCAAATCTCGCCGTTCAACAGGTAACGTCATCATGGATTGACTCGCGACTTGTTGCGGTTCAATCACCTTGCGGTAGGCAGCATATCCACCTGCCCCCACCAGCGACAGCAGCACCAGAGCGATCGCCCCTCGCCTTAGACGTTTAGGAAATCGCCTGGGAGACGGAGCAGCGGTAATTTCTTTTTGCGGTGAACTGGGTTGGACTGAATTTAAAAGATCAGAAGTCATGTTGTGTGAGTGAATAAGTCAAAAATGAGTAGCGGAGACGAATAACTAAAATTAATCAATATGCAACCTACGATCGCATTGGAGGCGTAGACTGACGCAACTGTTCTCGTTGGGATGGAGTGAGTACTTCAAAAATTTGCTGTTGCTCAGAGCGAAGCAACTCTTGCAACTGCCGCTCCTGTTGAGAGGTGAGCTTGAGGGTGGCAACCTGGTTCGATCGTTGAGGATTCTGCATCGCTTGTTGCCACTCTGTTCGTTGTTCTGCGGTGAGAATTTGCTCTATGCGTTGGCGCGACTTTTCGCGAATTTTGCGAATCTTTGATTGCTGTTGTGCGGTCAAGTTCAACTGCTCAAACGGATTCATTTGAGATGGAGCCATTTGAGCCACATCCATTGGACTATCCATTGCTTGCAACGTCGCATTCTGAGGATTACAAGCCGCTGTTGTCAGGGCGATCGCGGTCACTGTAACCAACAGCGAAATAGAGGTGAGCTTCATAACAAACTCCAGATGAAGGACTTGGAAGAAAGCATCCCCTCCCAGGACGCACACCTGGCTGTTTAAGGAGGGGATGGGTGAGGTCGATTCGTGAGAAGCGAACAGTACGTTCATTCCCAACTGTAGCGATCGTCCTGCTGCTGCACATGGGGCAAAGGGGCACAGTTTTCCTGTCCTTTTGGGCAACATCCACCCTGTACTTTGGTCTTACTGCCCGCTGCGTCAAACCTGGACAAACGCCCGTGGCGATTCCCAGGACGCTGTTATAGAGTGAGGGAGATGTTATCGATACCCCTGTCGTGTCTCGTTTTTCCCTCCATCCCCTACGCCTGCTGCTTTACCTGGAATGGATATTGTTGGGCTTTGCGGCGCTAACCGTTGCGATCGGACATCCGATGATGCCTGCTCCAAGCTTTTCCTGGCTATCTTATCTCAACGTTGCGACCTATGCTGTGCTGGGATTATGGCACCCTCAAAAACTGTTCACCAAGCTCCTGTATACTGGCATTGAGTTGGGCATCTTGCTCCTGCCCCTACTGGCAGAAAGTTGGGTTCCGTTTTCTCCACCCTTAGGCGTGGTTGCAGTGATTCGGGGGTGTCGAATGTTTGCGTTTCCGGGACGGTTGATGGTTGCACTCGCTGTGCTAACAACTCATCTGGTTCCCCTGGTCACTAGCTCTGCCCAGCGGTTTGTGAAGCCCTTCGATCAACGTTTCCTTCCCGGTGCTCCTGATTTTTTTGTGGTGTCGCTCAAGCTGAATGGCGCGATCGCCTTTACGATGGCAATTTTGTTTGCCTTACTGTTAATCAATGCGTTGCTGTCGGAACGCCAAAGCTGGGAACAATTGATGCTTGCCAATGAACAACTACGTCAGTATGCCTTGCGGATTGAAGATCAGGCGGCTTTGCAAGAGCGAAATCGGATTGCACGGGAAATTCACGACTCGCTGGGGCACGCTCTGACCGCCCAAAGCATTCAACTAGAAAATGCACTGATGTATTTAGATACCAGACCCGCCCAAAGTCAAACTTATTTAATCAATGCCAAAGAACTGGGTTCACAAGCATTACGAGAGGTGCGCCAGTCTGTTGCTAAACTACGATCGAATCCCTTGCAGGGTAAACCATTAGAAGAATCGATCGTGGCACTCATGCAAGACTTTTACACCATGTCAGGAATCCAACCTGAGTACACCATAACACTACACGAAAAACCCTCTCAGGAAATTGGTTCCGCTTTCTACCGCATCCTCCAAGAAGCCCTGACAAATATTCAAAAGCACAGTGAAGCAACGGAAGTGAGTATTGATTTATTCACCAGTTCTGATTTAATTCATCTCCAGATCTGTGATAATGGATTAGGTTTTGATCCGGCTCAAAATACAACTGGATTTGGTTTACAAAGTATGCAGGAACGCGCCACAGCATTAGGTGGACAGTTTCGCTTGGATAGCCATCCCGGTGCAGGTTGCCAGATTTTAGTATCCGTTCCCCTAATGAGGTCGAGGGCATGATTCGGATTGTGCTGGTGGATGATCAGGCAATTATTCGAGAAGGCTTGAGAAGCTTGCTGGAAGCAAAAGGGGATTTACAAGTGGTGGCTGAAGCCGAAAATGGACAAGTCGCGATCGCTCAAGTCGAATCTCTCTACGCCACTCAGCAGCCCCCCGATGTTGTGTTGATGGATGTGCGAATGCCCGTGATGGATGGAGTTGCCGCAACCCGGACAATTTGCGATCGCTTTCCGGCAACGAAAGTGCTAGTACTCACCACCTTTGATGATGACGACTATATTGGACGCGCCATGCGCTGTGGAGCGACGGGTTACCTGCTCAAAGACACGCCCTCAGATGAACTGGCGATCGCGATTCGGGGGGTCGCTCGTGGCTACACCCAAATGGGTCCCGGCTTACTGCAAAAGTTGATCGCCCAAACTCCCGTGACTGAACCTGTGCCAATACCAACCCCTCTCCCACCCGAACTCGCCAGCCTGACTCCTCGCGAACAGGAGGTTCTGAATTTAATTGCCGCTGGAGCCAGCAATCGTGAAATCGCTCAAGCCTTATTCATCTCAGAACGTACCGTTAAAGCCCACATCACCAGCATCCTGAGCCGCCTCAACCTGCGTGATCGGACTCAAGCCGCCATCCTCGCAAACTCCTACTCATCCACCCTGCGAAGCGATTCCTCTGAATAATTCTATTCTTGGGCAGTTTCAAGTTGGTATGAGGTGTCGTTTGAACGAAATTTGTTAGGCTTGAATTTGAGATTCTGATGAAGAGCGTAAACATATTGCTTCATGTAAGGATTCCGTGGAAAAGTAAACCTACTACCCGACAACTTGCTTGCACGCTGACTGCTTCAGGGTTATTGGTTGAGTCCAGAGGCTGTTACGACGGGTGAAGTGAATCGTTAGCGGATAGTCAGAGCGAAGCGAAACTAATGATAGATAGTGTGGTTTGGTAGAGGCTGGTAGAATGCGGAAGCTCAAGGGAAAGGGTGATTTGTTGACGACCTATTCCATTTAAAAATGAAGCATTCCCATAATGAAATTTTGGAATCGATCGCCCCTGGTTGCCTGGTTACCGCAGTTGAATTATCAAATTTGGATTTTGGCATTTAAAGGATGGACAAGACACGGCAGACCAGAATTAGTAAATACCTCAGCAAACATCTGCGACACACGCCAGAGCAACTTGGGCTGACTTTGGCGATCGGGGGATGGGTGAGCGTTGATGAGTTGTTATCGGCTTGTGCTGCCCATCAGTTTCCCATCACCCGTGCCGAGTTGGAGAAAGTTGTTGCGGCTAACAACAAACAAAGATTCTCATTTGATGAAACAAAAACTCGGATTCGAGTTAACCAAGGACATAGTATTGATGTTGATTTAGAACTACACTCCCAAATTCCACCAGAGGTGCTGTATCACGGAACAGGCGAACAATCTGTGCCAGCAATTCTACAATCAGGGTTGCTGAAGATGTCACGGCACCATGTGCATTTGTCCGAAGATGTAGAAACAGCTCGAAAAGTGGGAATGCGGCATGGTCGTCCAGTGGTTTTGGCGATCGCGGCTACCACTATGCACCAGGATGGGCTTACTTTCTACTGCTCAGACAACGGCGTTTGGCTGGTCGATGAGGTTCCACCCCAGTACTTAAAGATTCTGAGTCCTGAGTGCTAAGAAAATAAGTAATTAAGCCGAACAAGCTAACCCACTAAAATCACCATAGAAGTTGTCGTTGAAGTAATCATTTCACTTTTCTTTTCCTAGATTGTGTTTTTACAGGCTGAGTAGAATCTTGCACCTCGAGTTCAGCAGCACGAAGATTACCACAGGTGAACTCAACTAACTTCGACCAATCAATCTCTCCCGATGGTTGACAAAATTCCACTGTAAATTCGCGAACAAAGCGATTATAAGTATTATCTTTCTCCTTGAGGTAGTCCTCGTTATGCTTTTTTGCCTCAAATCCTAAAGGTTCGATCAAATCAATATACAATCGTGCATCACCTGAAATAAAATGCCAAAAGCTTTGTCCGGCTATCTTTATAAATAAACCATTATTTGTAGTTCTAACTTTTCCATAACAAATGCCCAGTACGGGTTGTACTGGTGGAGAGTTTGAAGATTGCTTAATTATCTTAACGGCTCTCTTAAAAGCTTCTCTCAAGTCATTTTGTTGCCCGCTATTTCCCCAGTTTGTTCCAGATTTAACAGCTACGATATAGCGGATTCCATCTCGATTAAATTCCAAATCTAAACCATTAGCTGACGATTTTTGACCACTACACATCAACTCAGAAACATAAATCGCTAATCCTTCCAAAAAAGCTCCAAACTGCCCCTCCTCAGATGAGGATAAGCGTGCATCCAGAATAGAAGGGATTAACTCTAATGCAGAATTCAAGTTCTTTACGTTAAGCAGATACGGATTTTTACTCTTCAAGATATCACTGAGTTTAAGTTCCTTAATTTTTTTCAGTCTATTTATATAGAATTGATCTATATTCTGGTTGACGTAGTCACAAATTAATCTAAGTTGATCTGCATTCATCTTCCAAGAAAGCTTTATTTAACGTTCGGTTGCTATATGAGTAGGTGAATTGAACCAAGTGTAGGAGGGATTAGTGATAGGGGGACTCATGCGGATGTTGTATTTCGTGCCTCAACACAACTCACCCCTAGCTACAACATCCAGTCATTATCTTCAGGTGGATTAATTCCAAGATACTCAACATAAATCCTTTGCTTATACTCTGAACCAACTTCATTTAGTGCTTCGACAAATGCTTGGTATGTGCCTGAGCCTCCTATCTTTTCCCAAAACTCATCTCCAATCAGAATAACTTCATCTCTTTTCATATCAAACCATCTTGCTGGAAAGCTCCAAGAGTAATTCTCTCTAGTTTCGTAAGAGTTGTACGGCAGTGCGTAATAAGCACCTGTAATTTGAAGCGGGTACATACTATAAAGTTTTAGCAGCTTCTCTTTACTCGCTTTTGTTTGTTTATTATTTGGTAATAAGGCTTCCAACTCGAAAGCGTATGCTTCACCAGTTTCTATATTTTGGGCATAAACATCACAAATGATTTTTACTGGAATAAGGGGAACAGATTGGTCTTGTAAAACATACGACAATTCAGCATTCCAGTCAGGCTTTACTCTTCTTTCCGAAACTTGACCATGTTCTAAGCGATTCAAAATTTCTGCAATGCGTCTGAGTCTCTCTTGACTGATATTTCCTATGATTTCATGTTGTGCTACTCCATATCCTAAGCCCTTGTTTGCAGCTACTAGTACTAAGCTTTCCCATACCTCTTTGAAGTGAGCAACAAAACACTTCTCAAAGTGAGAGCCTTTAAATATCTCATCTGGAACTAAAGCAGCATACAGGGGGTTCTCAGATCTATAGTTATTTTTTGACAAACGATCTTCGTTTAAGACTTGTTCTAACACCTTATCCATTAGTTTTTTTATAACTGTCTGGATTTCAGCTTTCATCTCATCGTTTATCATAACGAGTGTTCTTGTAAATACTATTTTACCATGACAATATTAAATTCGTAGAACTCACTATATTAGTGTTCAGTTTTATGGCTTAGATAACTTTGTAAATCTGCTCCCTTTATTTCTGCACATATTCTTGCTACAGCACTTTCCGCAACAAAATGGGACAATTATTGAAGAAATAAACTAAGAGAAATCAGGATGTGCCATGACAACCTACTCTACCGACCTTAGAGAACGAGTTGTTCGCGCCTATGAGAAAGGAGAGGGATCGATTCGG
>JANRJA010000192.1:0-21489 GCA_033764315.1 Oculatellaceae cyanobacterium bins.114 | reverse complement strand
CCCCTCTGGGGTGCGCCTCTCACAACCCGCCCATTTCACAACTGATTTAGGACTGCTATATGAACTTGGTTACGCTTGAGTTCAAGCAATATTTTTAGTTCACCAAGTATTGTGGGCATACTGAGCAATAGAGTGTGTCTACGTGAAACTGCTGTCAAGAGCAAGCCGAGTTGCGGGGTTAAAATTCCTGATTAGGAAAATACTTCAAACCTCTTTAAAGCTAATGTTCTAAGTGATATAGCAACGGTAATACCATGATGGTAAAAATGTTGCAGGCAGGGTTTAAGGTGGAGTAGGTTTTACATATTTTCTCTAAAACTAATATTGATGCGTGGTTCATGGATAGCTCAAGTTACCAGACTTCTCAATCGATCCTCATTGCTGATGACAATCCTGCTAATCTCCAGGTATTGAGTGATCTGCTTGAGCAATCCGGTTTCAGAGTATTTGTTGCCAAAAATGGCAGCAGTGCCTGTGAAAAAGCAATTCTAATTAAACCAGATCTAATTTTGCTCGATATTCGGATGCCCGGTATTGATGGATTTAGAGCCTGTGAGCAGTTAAAGAAAGATGACAGAACTAGAGAAATACCGATTATCTTTTTAAGTGCTTTAGATCAAGTGAGTGACAAAATTACTGGCTTTAAAGTTGGAGGAGCAGACTACATTACTAAACCTTTTCAAAAAGAAGAGGTGTTAGCTCGAATTCAACATCAGTTGAGCATCCAAACCGCCAGTTTACAGATCAAAAAACTCAACTCAAAATTGCAAGAACAGCTTGAAATTCAAGCCTCTTATTTAGAGACAATTCGCTTAGCCCTGGCTGAAAAAGATATTCTTCTACAAGAAGTTCATCATCGCGTTAAAAACAACTTACAAGTCGTCTCTAGCATTCTCAAACTACAAGCGTCGTGCATTACCGATCCGGTTGCACTGAATGCCTTCCACGACAGCCAGACCCGGATTGATACGATCGCCATGATCCATCATTTGCTGTATGGCACAAAAAGTTTTGCTCACATCGACTTCAATATCTTTCTGTCACAACTCTGCAAAGCTTTATTAGAGGTATATGACAAAACTAATACCGTCTCAATTTATATTCATGCCGATAAATTTTTCTTAGGAATTGATAAAGCTATCCCTTGTTCTTTAATCATTAATGAGCTTTTGACAAATGCTTTAAAGTATGCCTTTAAGAGTCAATCAAAAGGAGAAATTGTAGTCTCTTTATCTCGATCTGATGAAGGCTTATGTCACCTCACTGTTGAAGATGATGGAATTGGTTTTCCAGAACACAGTGTTGATATTACTAATCCAACAACTTTGGGGTTAAAACTCGTCAAAATCTTGACCCGACAACTCCAAGGAGAGCTTAAGTTTGAGGTGTCTCCTAAAACTCGATTCCAAATTATGTTTAATGCATCTGATGACGTCGTGTTACGTAACTAATATTGGGTTCAAGATGCATCTACCCGGATCACGTCCTGAGTCCTTATCAGAATTTATAGGAGTGAGATATTGCATGGTTCCCTCTGCCTCTATTTTGATTGTTGATGACACGCCCACCAATTTACGAGTTTTAGTTGAAGCCTTTGACCAAACTGGATTTGATAGCTTTGTGGCAAAAAGTGGAGAAAGTGCACTAAAAAAAGCCCGACAAACCCTTCCTGATTTGATCTTGCTCGATATTTGTATGAATGGTATGGATGGCTTTGAGACATGTCAAGCTCTAAAAGCCGATCCATTAACCCGTTCAATTCCAATTATTTTTATGACTGCCCTGACTGATGAGACCAGCAAAGTCAGGGGATTTGAGGTAGGAGCCGTTGATTATATTACTAAGCCAGTGCAGCTTCGAGAGGCGATCGCCCGCATCTCAGTTCACTTGCAGCTAAAGCACTCTCATCAACAACTTTTACAAGAAATTAAAACCCATCAGGAAACTGAAGAAAAACTGCAACAAACTCTCAGTAGTCTTCAGCAAGCTCAGGTGCAGTTAATTCAAGCCGAAAAGTTAGCGGGTCTTGGGCAAATGATGGCAGGGATCGCCCACGAGATCAACAATCCGATCAATTTTATTCATGGCAATCTAGAGCACCTTCAGTTATATACAGATAGTCTATTAAAAGTAATTGATTTATATACCAATCACTATCCAAATCCGCCACATGAGATTCAACAATTAATGACGGAAATCGATTGGGATTTTATTCAAACTGATTTACCTAACCTGTTAAATTCGATCCAAACGGGAACCTCTCGAACTCAAGAAATCATTCAATCTCTTCAAATTTTTTCCAGAACTGGAAGTTCACTTTTAAGAGAAATGGATATCCATGAGGGAATTAACAATACTCTATTGCTATTAGGGCATCGATTAAGCAGTTCAGCAACACGTCCTAAGATTGAACTGATCAAGAATTTTTATGTAGAGTCGTTAGTAGAGTGTTTTCCTGGTTTTCTAAATCAGGTATTTATGAATCTCATTGCTAATGCGATCGATGCGATTGATGAGAAGGCATTAAGATCTGAAGCATTTCAAACTCAACTCCCGACGATTGTTTTGTCAACTTATCAGGTTGGTGAGCAATCGATCAAAATTGACGTTGAGGATAATGGGATCGGTATACCAGATTGCATTAAAGAGAAAGTTTTTGATCCGTTTTTTACCACTAAGCCGGTTGGCAAAGGAACAGGCTTAGGGTTGTCAATTTGTTATGAAATCATCATGAATCGCCATCACGGAACGATTCAGTATCAGTCATCTTCAAAAGGTTCGGTATTTACAGTTACCATTCCACTGTCACAATCACGGTTACAAAGGCAAGCACTCTTAAATCAGGATCAGTATTAATATCCCTATCCGTAAAAACACTGTGAATACAATAAAAATCTACTCAAAAATCAGTAGAAGCACTTTATCATTTTTCCGTATAAATGCGTTTAATAACCTTGTTGTCGGTCGTCTTCATCAAGGAGTTAAACGTGTACCTTTCAACAAAATTACCTACCTCCAGGCTAATTCACACCTTCTTTGAAGCTCAAGTCCGGCAAGCCCCTAACGCGATCGCAATTGATTTTGATGGGCAGTTACTCACCTATGAGGAACTTGATCATCGCTCTAATCAACTGGCTCGATACTTAAGTACTTTTGATCTTCACCCCGATAGTTTAGTCGGGATTTGTTTGGAGCGATCGCCCGACTTAATTGTTGGCTTGTTGGCTATCTTAAAAGCAGGCGCAGCTTACCTACCACTTGATCCGTCTTATCCCTTAAATCGTCTGTCCACTATTCTGAGTGACGCCAACCCCGTATTATTACTGTCAAAAGCGGGGGTTTGCGATTCCCTATCCTCACTCACTCCAACCCTAGATATCGCCGCTGCACACACTGATATTGCGGCTTTGCCAACCCATTCACTGCCTACTCAGACTGAGCCTCACCATCTGGCGTACGTGATCTACACATCAGGTTCCACGGGAAAAGCCAAGGGAGTAGCGATCGAACACCGTAATACAGTCGCTTTCCTAGAGTGGATCCTGGACTTCTTCAGCCCTGAACAACTGAGTGGAGTGTTGGCAAGCACCTCCATTTGTTTTGATCTCTCCGTATTTGAAATTTTTGGAACGTTAGCGGCTGGAGGAACCATTATCTTAACCGAAAACGCTTTAACGCTCAGTCAGCTCTCCGAAACAACTCAGCGTAAGATTTCACTGATTAATACAGTTCCTTCGGCAGCAGCGGCTCTCTTAAAAACTCAAAGTATTCCTGCATCTGTGACAGTGGTTAACCTGGCAGGTGAGCCATTACCTAACAAAATCGCTCAGCAGTTATATGAATTGGGGCATGTTCAACAGGTTTATAACTTGTATGGTCCCTCTGAAGACACGACGTATTCCACGGTAGTGCACGTGACTCAAGGGTCAACAGAACCTCCGTCAATTGGCAAGCCACTGCCGCAGACTGAGATTTTTCTATTTGATGCTGACCTAAATCCTGTTTCTGAGGGAGAGGTTGGCGAAATTTTTATTCAGGGTCCTAAGTTAGCACGGGGTTATCTCTATCAGCCCCAGCTAACCGCTGACCGCTTTATCCACCACTCCCAATTGGGCAGACTCTATAAAACGGGTGATTTGGGGTGTTGGCTGCCGGATGGCAATCTGAAATATCTGGGTAGAAGTGATCATCAGGTCAAAATTCGAGGCTTTCGCGTGGAATTAGGCGAAATCGAAGCTACGATTAGCCAGCATCCTGCGGTTGAAAGTTGTGTTGTCGTGGCTCGATCTACGTCCGACGATCATCAACTCCTGGCTTATGTTGTCCCTACGGCTAATCAATCTAGTAACCATGTTGAGAGTTGGAGAAGTGTCTGGGATGCCACCTATAGCCAGAGTTCTGCAACGACCTTTAATACGGTCGGATGGATCAATCGAGTCACAAGTTTGCCATTCACCACAGATGAGATGTTGGATTGGGTACAACACACAGTTGCTCAGATTTCCTCAGTTCACCCCCAAAACATTCTAGAAATTGGCTGTGGCACAGGTTTGCTTTTATTTGAGTTAGCTCCTCAGTGTGAGCACTATACAGGGATAGATGTTTCGGCTGAGGCAATTCGTCATATTCACACTCAACTGGCAACGAATCCGTCCCTTGAGCAAAAGGTGTCATTGCATTGTTTGGCTGCGCATGAAGTGGGTGAACTTTCGTCTCAGTTTGATGTCATCGTCATTAACTCAGTTATTCAATATTTTCCGTCTCAAGCCTATCTAGCAGAGGTGATTAAAAGTGCGATCGCCCTTTTAGCTCCAGGGGGATGTCTGTTTATTGGCGATGTGCGGGATGCCTCTTTGTTGGAAGCGTTTCATACTGAACATGCGCTTTATCATGCGTCGGGCAATTCTCTTAAAGAGACGACTGCTTCGCATCACTCGATTGCAGCCCTGCACCAACTGATCAATCAGCAAATCCAACAAGAACATGAACTCTTGTTGAACCCAGCTTACTTCTATGAATTGACGCAACAGTTACCAGGGGTCAGTGTTGATGTGCAACTGAAGCGGAGCCAGCATCACAATGAATTAACTCAATATCGGTTCGATGTTTTTCTGTATGCTGAGGCTAAGCCAGTGTTGAGCGATGCAGAGCTAGATTTTGTGCTCGATTGGCAAAAGCAGTCCATTTCAATCGCGGAACTCGCAGAATTGTTGTCTTCCCAAAACCTTCACGCTGGACGAATTTACAATATTCCAAACCCTCGAATTCAATCTCAACTGGCGGTTACGCGTCATTTGGCCCACACTCCTACAGGTTCAGTGGCCGAGTTGCAACGAGTCATGGCTCAACCCTCAACCCTGATCGGGGTTGATTTGTCAGTGTTTGAGTCGCTAGGCAAGCAGATGTCCTATCGTGTCTCGTTTCATCCTGCCCCTATGCTCGGATGCTATGAGGTTCGGTTTAGCCGCCATGATTTGCCCCTGACAGCAGTTAACTTCTCGACTCCTGCGTTGGGTCAGGCGATCGCGCATGAGCCTTATGCTGAGTTAAAACATCAGCGATTAATCAAAGAAGTGCGGGCATTGCTACGACAAACCTTACCCGATTACATGATTCCTCAACGAATCTGTTGCTTAACCGATTTGCCCCTCACCTTGAATGGCAAGATTGATCGCAAAGCTCTTCCTGATATTGGGGGCGATCGCACGCTTGATTCACTTTATGTGTCTCCTCAAACCCCTATCGAAACGCAAATCTGTCAGATTTGGTCTGAGTTGCTCGATTGTAAGGTCGGCATTGAAGATTCCTTCTTTGACTTAGGAGGACACTCTCTCTTAGCCGTGCAACTCTTATCTCAAATTGAACTGCAATTTTCAGTCACCATCAGCCTATTTGAGTTCTTAAACAGTCCAACTGTTCGAGATCTCGTGCATCTTATTTCTTGTCAAAATTCACCAAGGCAATCACCCTTCATGGAAACTGATTTACATATAGATGCACGACTTCATGACACTATTACTCCACAACATCTGAGTTTTCCAATTAAGCCTCAAAAAGGCATTTTATTAACTGGAGCCACTGGCTTTTTAGGTAGCTTTTTGTTAGACCAGCTGTTGCGTGACACCTCTGAAACCATTTTTTGTCTGGTGCGAGCCTCTAACCCCAAAGAGGGCTTCCATCGCCTTAAAAAAAGCTTAGATCGCTTTATGCTTGAGTCGAGTGAGCTAGACAGTCGAGTGGTAGTCGTTCCTGGAGATTTGGCGCGACCTCAGTTTGGTCTACCTAGCTTAAAAGGTCTAGCGGGCTGCATTCATACCATCTTTCATTGTGCGGCTGAGGTTAATCTGATGCGGTCTTATGAGCAACTGCGGTTAGCTAATGTCGTGGGTACTCAGGAGGTTTTACGGTTAGCCGGGTTAAACTCAATTCCAGTTCACTTTGTTTCAACCATCGATATTTTGCACTCTTTGTGTGATGTCAACCCGTTTCCTCTGCGGAGTCATCGCCTAGTCGATGAAAACTCCAGCGTTCCTGATTTTAATCAGGTTGGGGGTGGCTATGCCCAAACCAAGTGGGTAGGCGAACGCCTTATGACAACCGCTTTAGAAAGGGGTATTCCAACGACAATCCATCGGGCTGGAATGTTAACAGGTCATAGTGTTACTGGGGTAGGGCCGACCGATGATCTAATGGCACGGTTGATTTTAGGTATAATTCGACTCAAGGCAGCCCCAATATTTGAGGGTGCTGTTAACCTGATCCCCATTGACTATGCCTGTCGTCAGATCACAAGTCACCTGGACAAGGCTCTGAGTCATATTGTTTATCCTACCTCTCTACCCTGGCGATCGCTGATTCAGGCTCTCAACCAGTTTGGTTTTCCAGTGGAGTTAGTGCCCTATAAACAATGGCAAGATTGGGTTCACCAGGAGTGCATCGATAACTCACACCCCCTAACCGCCATTCGTCCTTTGGTGACTGATCATTTTTATGATGCTCACAGTTATCTTGAAACGTTCCTGCAAGTGTCTAATTCGGTTGTCTCTACCTTTCCTATATCGACGGCTGTTGTCAATCCCACTGAGTTGGTTCAAACTTACCTAACACACTTTACTGAACGTCAACTGTTGTCTGAATTGCGATCGCCAACGTTTTCTAGGTAAGCCTTCATGATCTACAAAAACTCCATTGGGGCACGCTTGTTTTTCTATGTCTTAGTGGGAGCCTTAGTTGGACTGGGTGGCACAGCCTTCTTTTTCTATCGAGCGTTGGAACGCCAAGCCATTCAAGAAATCGAAAATAATTTGAGCACTCAGGTCAAAGACATTGAGGGAAAGTTAGGTAAGGCTGAGCAGTCCATGATTAGCCTGACAGCTACCATGACTGTCTTAGAAAGTATCGGGGTGCAAGACCCTGATGTTTATCAACAAGCCATTATAGAAATGCTGCGAAAACGGTCTTCGTTAACTGTTGGCGCAGGATTTGGGCAAGCTCCTTATCGTATTTTTACTGACCGTCGAACGTTTTGGCCCTACGCTTTTTATGAGCAGGGGATTCCCAATGAAGTCGGAGTTCCCCTGCCCAAACCGTTACACAACATCCGGTTAACCGATATTTGTCAGTTAGAGCCTTCCTGCTTTGACAATGTGTATTACACCGCACCCGTCAACGCTAGAGAGGCAATCTGGCTAGAGCCATACAACTGGTTTAACATTCCCATGACCACTGTTACGGCTCCTGTCTTTACCAGAGACGGAGATTTATTGGGTGTGGTGGGGTTAGATATTACAATTCGAGATCTCACAAAAGAGGTGCAATCCCCTCCAGAATGGGGTGGGGGCTACTTTATGATCTTGACTGACAAGGGCAATTTGTTGGCTTATCCGCCTAATCCCGAAAAGGCGAGTAATCTTGCAACCTATTCTGAGGTGCCCGATGCTACTGAATTGACAGAGGTTTGGCAACAGATCGGCGATCGCCCCACTGGAATTGTGCAAACCGACACAGCTTATTGGGCGTTTGAACACATTGACGGCACCAATTGGATCATGCTGGCATCTGTTCCCAAATCGGTGGTGCTTTATCCCGCATTGCGAATCACCTTTGGCGGTGTATTAGGGGCAGGGTCAATCCTAGCTATTGTGACGGCTCTTTTTGTTCGACAGCTCAATAAAAGGCTCAACCCTTTACTTGAGACGTGTAGAACGGTCACAGTCAACGACACCCTTCGTCGTACTCAAACCCCTCTCAATCAAGCTGAAATAGCTGAAGGTGAAGGAGATGAGTTAGACATTCTAAGTCATGCTGTAAAAAGCATGACCTCTCAATTGCAAGCTTCTGTGGTTGAGTTAGAGCAACGAGTCGAAGAGAGAACCCATGAGCTAAGAATTGCCAAAGATAAAGCAGATACAGCAAATCACGCCAAGAGTCAATTTTTAGCCAACATGAGTCACGAGTTAAGAACTCCGCTCAACGGAGTGTTAGGCTATGCTCAAATCTTGCAAGACTCCCCCGTCTTAACATCTTCTGAAAGGCAGGGAGTTGAAGTTATCTATAACTGTGGGTTTCATCTTTTAACGTTGATTAACGACATCTTAGATATTTCTAAAATCGAAGCCAATCGACTTGAACTGGAGCCAGCTACGTTTCATTTTCCTGAGTTTTTGCAATCTGTCGTCAAAATATGTCGGATTGGGGCAGATCAAAAAAACCTTGGGTTTCAGTTTTCTTCATCTAAAAATCTTCCCATTTGCATCACGAGTGATCAAAAACGGTTGCGGCAAGTCTTGATTAACTTGCTGGGGAACGCGGTTAAATTTACTAACTCTGGCACAGTGAGTTTCCACGTAGATTTTACGCCTGACACCGATCCATCAATGGCTCATCTGTGTTTTGTGGTTAGAGATACTGGCGTTGGAATCGCACCCGATGATCTAGATAAGATCTTTATGCCGTTTGAGCAAACCGATTATGCCAAGACAAACAGTGAAGGAACTGGATTAGGGCTAACGATTAGCCAAAATATTATTCATTTAATGGGCAGCGAAATTAAGGTATCGAGTCAGGTCGGAGTTGGCAGTACATTTGAGTTTTCGATCAGTTGTCCCTGTGACCACCAGTGGGTTACGACTCAGAGTTCGCTGCAAGAGCAAAAAATTAAAGGATATAGTGGACAGCAACGTCATATTTTGGTTGTGGATGATCATTGGGAGAATCGTGCCGTTGTTTCTAGCCTGCTCAAACCTTTGCAATTTAAAGTGAGCGAAGCATCAAACGGAAAAGATGCTATTGAGAAGATTGAACACTTGCTGCCTGACTTGCTCATTGTTGATTTGGCAATGCCCGTGCTCAATGGATATCAACTCATTCAACACATTAGGAACTCAGAACAATTTCGGACAATTCCTATTATTGTGTCTTCTGCTAGCGTATCTGATAGCGATCGCTTTCATAGTATTGAAGTTGGGGGAAACAGCTTTCTCCCTAAACCTGTTCAAGCCGTAGAGTTGTTTTATCAACTTCAACAATTGCTCAAATTAGAGTGGATTTATAGCACAGATACGATTTCTGACTCGGCTACCAAATCTGAATCTAATGGAATTGATAAAAACACAATTCTATTTCCACCTGCTAATCAGCTATTGAGTTTGCATAATGCAGCACGATGTGGATTTGTCCGGCAAATTATAGAAGAAGTGACTCAGTTTGAGCCTGAGTATCCCGATTTTTACAACTATGTCATTACATTAGTTGAAAGCTTTGATGATGAAGCGATTGTGCAACTGATTGAACCTGTTATTTCTAAATAGAGCGATCGCCAGCACCAAAACTGATACCGATTTAATTTTTGATTGTGGCAGATAGCTAGGGTAAGGGCGTTTCGCGAAACGCCCTTACGAAATCATGTGCAGCGGAGCCAATCTAAATGGGTATAAGCATCTCGCCCCTGTAAGCAAGATGCCCGCACCAGGGCCGCATCGCTTTTGGCTCAACACACTAGGATAAGAACAATGGATTAGTGTTAGCCCAGATACTTACCCAAAGCAGCACTGTAATCTTCATATTTTTTCGCACCAACCAACGTCTCTGCTAAATCGCCTTTAGTGAAAAACATCACAGCAGGAATGCTGCGAATGCCATATCGCTTAGCCACCTCTTTATTAGCATCAAGGTCTAATTTGAAGACTTTAGTGCGATCGCCATATTCATCAGCAAGTTGATCAATTAAGGGAGCAATCAATTTGCAGGGACCACACCAAGTTGCAGTGCAATCTACCACAAACAATGACTCTGCACTCAGAAGAGCATCAAACTCGGCTTCGTCTTGAATGTAAGCTGCGGGCATAAATAAGTCTCATGAAAGCTCTATTTTCTCACAGCGATCGCACTTCTTAAATAAAGCGATCGCCTTAACAACACCCACAATCGCTGGTCACGCTCCAAAAGCCACGGTTTTGGCATAGAAATGAGCCACACAAGCCCTTCTTACAGGTTTAGATCAGCCCATCGGTAGATCTTTAGAGACATGACGGGACAAATCTTCATCAAATGTTTTTAGGGTGCGATCGCCCTGAGCCTTTGCATCACCCTGAGTCTTTACTTCGATCAGAGTTATATCAATAATCCTGGTCTACACGAGGTAGCATCACGCTAGACCCTAGCTCAGGGATATACAAAAGATATAAAACCTGTTAGTTAAGTATTCGACCCCTAATTAATTTAGAAAATTACAGCTATTTACCTTACACTATTTTTTAGTTAGGATTAAATAAACGATTTGAGCTAAATCCTTTTCCAGGGATACGCTACAGAGATCGGCAGATTTCTCTTGATCGTTTGGCGAGGGGCGATGCATTTGCTATCTAATCAAGATGTTAAAGACGCTTGATGATCCACACTCTTAACATCACCGCTCATGCTCACCCGGCGAGATTTTACACGACTATCCCTGTTTGGGTTGGGGATGGGGTTATCAAACTGCACTCCACAGTCCCAATTTACCTCCTTAGACACACCTGCCCCGATTGATCAAACCGATCTAATGATTTGGTGGGAGCAAGGCTTTTTGCCAGAAGAGAATGCAGGGGTGAGCCAGTTGGTTCGCCGATGGGAAGAAGCATCAGGATTGAGAGCCAACTTGAAGTTGATGCAGATCAACATCCTTGAGCAAGAGCTATTAAAAGCGATCGCAGAGCCAGAAAAACATCAGGTTCCAGATGTTGTATTTGCCATTTCCCTGGATGCAAATTTAGCCCCCAGGCTCGCTTGGGCAAATCAACTCACTGACGTATCAGATGTACTCGAAAAAAACAAAGCTTCTTATACTCCAGATACTCTGTTGCAAGTGACGTATCGTAATAAGACTTTGAATGAGCGGCATTATTATGCAATTCCCATCGGTAATGCTGGGGAATATATTCATTGCTGGTCTAATTTGTTAGAAAGTATTAACCAAACAACCCAAGACATTCCTCAAGAGTGGGATGCATTTTGGCAATTTTGGCAACAGTCCCAGCAACAATTGCATGCTCAGGGATATCCCAAGATCTATGGTGTTGGGCTGTGCATGTCAGCATCAGGGGTCGATACGTTTACGTCACTGCGGTGGTTTTTAGATGCTCACAATGCAACGGTGGTCAGCAACGATGGAGAATTGGTGTTGCCCCAACCCGACAACCGACAGAAATTTATTGACGTTTTACAGGAATATACAGGCTTTTATCAACAGGGATTTGTGCCTCCCGATGCAACTGATTGGACTGCATCGGGAAACAACTTTAGATTTTTAGACGGTGGAATTTTGATGACCCATAATCCAACCTTGTCTATTCCCCTCACCCAACGATTAGAACGCAATCAATATAACCAAGATGCTTTTGATCGCTACCGCCAAATCGCTATGGTCAATTGGCCACAAAAACGGGATGGGACGCCTATGCAGCCCAGAAAAGGCATCAAACAGGTTATTGTGCTCACAGCAGGCAAACACCCCGAAGCGGCTAAAGACTTTGTCAACTATTTGATTCAACCCACGCATCTCAATCAATTGCTGAAGGAGGGCTTTAAGGGTCGGTTTCTGCCCGTTATGCCGCAACTCTTGTCAGATCCCTATTGGCGCAATGCTGAAGATCCTCACCTCTCAGCCGCACTCAAGATTCAAACACAACCCAGCCCTCTGCCCTATGAAGTCTTACATCCGGCTTATAGTCAAATTTTAGGTCAAAAAGTTTGGGGCAAAACTGTTCTTAAAGTGCTTCAAGACAACGCATCGCCCGAACAAGCAGTTGATTGGGCGATCGCTCGTATCCAAGACATTTGGATGGAATGGGAGGCAAGGGCATGAAACGTTGGCAGCATACCAGCCTATTAACCCAGTTAGTCAGTTATTTTTCGGTGCTATCGGTCATTACTATTAGTGCTGTCGCCGTTGGTTCTTACTTCAAAGCCCGTGCTTCTTTAGAAACAGAAGTGATCAACCGACTCACGGTGGCAGCCCAACTCAAGAGTTATCAGCTGAATAAATGGGTTGAAGATCAGTTACGCGATATTTTGTTGGTGAGCCAAGAATCCGAGATTCAATCAGCCATTCAGACCTTACTGACAACCGAGTCTACTCAACTGTCTTATCAAAATGCCTATCAGTCGCTGGATCAATACATCACTCGGCTCATTGAGATCAAACCCAATCTTCACAGCATTCGCATCACTCGCAATAGTGGCTTTGTGGTCTTTGACTCTATTGATCCCAGTTTAGAAGGAACCTACCGTCCCTTGGGCGACCCAACCACTTACTTCACCCGCGATCGCATCAACACGGTCGTCCCCAATTTCTATATCTCCCCAACCACTCAAAAAGCAGACATTACCGTTGCCGTGCCCATTGTGGATGTGCAGGGAATCCGCATGGCGGCTCTCGTTGCTGATCTCAATCTGAATGAGATAGATACTCTGATTCGAGATAATACGGGGTTAGGTGAAACAGCAGAAACCTATCTGGTGGGTCAGGCAAAGGGAGAAACTATTTTTATCTCCAAGCAAGATACTAACCAACCCGCTTCTGACCCTGCCAATGCAACCCCAACGACGGAGGAGATTCACAGCGAGGGCATCGATCGCGCCATTGATCAACAGAGTGGCTTTGGTCGTTATGTCAATTATCAGGGGGTTCCGGTGGTGGGGGTCTATCGCTGGTTGCCTGCACAGAACCTGGCGTTAATGGCTGAGATTAGCCAGTCTCAAGCCTTTCTTCCGGCTCAGCAATTAGCTCGCAATATTTTGATCATTGGCTTTTTATCCTCTAGCACGCTCCTAATTGCAGTTTATCTGCTATCTCGACGCATTACCCGTCCGATTTTGGCAATCAGTGCAGCCGCCACCCGCTTAGCCGAGGGAGATTTAACTCAAACGGTGCCCGTCATGACCCAAGACGAGGTCGGCACACTAGCCCGAACCTTTAACCAAATGGCAGGACAACTCAAGACGTCTTTTGAAACCCTAGAACATCGGGTAGCAGAGCGGACTGCTGAGTTAGCCCAGGCTAAAGAACAAGCCGATGCAGCGAACCAGGCTAAGAGCGAATTTTTGGCAAACATGAGCCACGAATTGCGAACGCCCCTGAATGGCATCTTGGGGTATGCCCAAATTTTGGCACGGGTTAAGACTTTATCGGATCAAGACCGCAATGGGGTTAACGTCATCTACCAATGTGGCTCTCATCTGCTCACTTTGATTAACGATGTTTTAGATCTGTCTAAAATCGAAGCTCGTAAGCTGGAATTAACACCAACAGCAGTGCATCTACCTGCTCTCTTACAAAGCGTGGTGGAAATATGTAAGCTTCGAGCTGACCAAAAGGGAATTGAGTTTGTTTACCAGCCCAGTTCTCGTTTGCCGGGTAGGGTCAAAACAGATGAAAAGCGGTTGCGGCAGGTTTTGCTGAACTTGTTGAGCAATGCCATTAAGTTTACAAATCAAGGGTCAGTGGCTCTACAGGTGGACGTGCTGAATCTCTCTGAGACTCAAGTCTCCCTTTTGTTTAGGGTAATCGATACCGGAGCTGGCATTGCTGAAGCCGATCTCCCCAAAGTGTTTCAAGCGTTTGAGCAAGTGGGCGATCGCCAGTGGAATGTAGAAGGAACCGGACTCGGTCTTGCCATCAGTCAACGTATTATTCACCTGATGGGAGGGAACATTCAGGTCAGAAGCCGCCTGGGAGAAGGCAGTGAGTTTTTCTTTACGATTCAGTTACCTCTGGTTGAGGATTGGGTGCATCAACAAGAAACACCCCTGGACAACAATCGCCTGGTGGGATATACGGGCGATCGCCGCAAGATTTTGGTGGTAGACGATCGCTGGGAAAACCGGACTGTTCTGTTAAACCTACTAGAACCACTCGGTTTCTCAGTGGTTGAGGCAGAAAATGGTCAAGTCGGCTTAGAGCAACTTCAGACTACGCACCCTGATTTGGTCATTGCTGATCTAGTGATGCCAGTCATGGATGGGTTTGAATTGTTGAACTACATTCGTAGTCACGAAACTTTTAAACACACTAAGGTCATTGTTTCATCTGCATCCGTATCTCCAGCCGATCAGCAGATGGCACTCGATCACGGTAGTGACGACTTTATTGCGAAACCCGTAGATGCTCAGTTGTTGTTTCAATTAATATCCACTCATTTAGATTTAGAGTGGGTTTATGAACCCAACGTCAACGAGCAAGCAACTTCAGACCCTGTGCCCGATGATTTAATTTTGCCCCCCCACGACACCTTAAAAATATTGTTAGAGCTGGCTCACCAGGCCAATCTAAAAACGTTGCGCGAGCACCTTGAGCAATTGATCAACACCGACCCCATCTATCTCCCTTTTGCCGAACCCATGCTGCAACTCGCTAAGCAATTTAAAGCAGAAGAGATTGAAGAATTACTACAACACTATTTAGTCACTATCTAGCCAGGGAATTTGATTTATGTGGTACGACGTCAAAATTCTGGTTATAGATGATATGCCCACTAACTTAGAAGTCGTGACGGAGATGTTGACTTCAGTAGGGTATGGAGTCGCGACTGCAATTAGTGGCGATCGCGCCCTGAAACGGCTGCAAACCTATCTCCCAGATTTAATTTTAATTGATGTGCAAATGCCTGGAATTGACGGCTTTGAAACCTGCCAGCAAATCAAAGCAAATCCGGAGATGGCTACTATTCCGATCATCTTCATGACAGCATTCAGTGATATCGATAATAAGGTCAAAGCGTTTGAACTAGGAGCCGTCGATTACATCACCAAACCATTTCAAGAAAAAGAACTATTGGCCAGAGTGAGAACCCATTTGCAATTACGGCAATGGAATAAAACCCTAGAAATTCGTGTGGCAGAGAGCACTCATGGGTTGCACAGTGCCCTTGAACAACTCAAGCATTCTCAGTTGCGATTAGTTCAAGCTGAGAAAATGTCAACTCTGGGCAATTTAGTGGCAGGGGTTGGTCATGAAATTAACAACCCAATCGGTTTTTTAGAAGGGAGCATCCACCATGCCCAAGATTACATACAAGACCTGCTCAACCATTTAGCACTCTATCAGCAACACTATCCCGATTCAGCCGCAGACATACAAGATCACGCCAATGAGATTGATTTAGAGTTTCTCAGCAAAGATTTGCCAAAGTTGCTGGACTCTATGAAAAACGCAACCGATCGCATTAGTAACATCAGCAATAGCCTTCGTACCTTTGCTCGTACCGATACAGAACACAAGGAGAGTGCTGATTTGCACGAAGGCATCGACAGTGCTCTATTAATTCTCAAATACCGATTGAAAGCCAATGAATATCGCCCTGCCATTCAAGTGATTCGGAACTATGGCGAGTTGCCCCTTATTCAATGTTTTCCTGGGCGACTCAATCAGGTCTTTATGAATATCCTGGCAAACGCGATCGATGTGTTTGATGAAGCAGCTGAACATTCTTCCTTTGAAGACCTCAAAGACAAACCTCAGACGATCTCGATTCAAACGGCTGTGATCACTCCCCAAAATCTTGTGGAGATCCGCATTCACGACAACGGTAAAGGCATCCCAGACGAGATCAAATCCAAAATCTTTGATCACTTATTCACCACTAAAAGCGTTGGTAAGGGCACAGGATTAGGTCTGGCGATCGCCCGTCAAATTGTCACCCGACAACATCAGGGAATTTTGACCGTGCAGTCTGAAGTGGGTCAGGGTACCGAGTTTTGGATTCAGTTGCCGATTTCGGGTTGAACAGTCGAATCCTTCAGTCGCCATAGCAACCACAAACGTTGGGCAAGAGCTGAGTAAACTGTGTCTCTGGGTCGAATGATGAAGGTGCTACAACCCTTAATATTCCTTGCTGGGGCTGGCGTATCCGATCGAAGTCTGCGGCTCGACGGCTCGATTGAGCTTCGCCGAACGTCCGGCGATTTCAACCGCCAAGCCTCAAAGATTGGTCAGGCAATCAGCGATGTCTCTATCTAATACCAATTCTAGAAATGACTCCTACAGATCACACCCCACCGCCTGTGGCACCTCCCCTTGGTAAGGGGAGGTTAGGAGGGGTCAGATGTGTAACCTTAAAAAATTGAATTGGTATAAAACGATCTGTTGCAAGAGTTTTTCAAAACAGTATAGGCTCTAAATCACAGCGAACACTTCTTTTCCCGGAGACAGAAATCATGCAAAAGAGAACACTCAATCGAGTATTACTCGCAGGTGCAACTCACGGGAATGAACTGATCGGAGCATTTCTGATTAAAAAATTTGAGAAATTTCCTGATTTAATTGCTAGATCAAGTTTTGAAACTCAAACACTATTTGGGAATCCAGACGCATTTGCAGCCAACGTGAGATATATCGACAAAGATCTAAATCGCAGTTTTAACCGACAAGACGCGACAAAAGAAGAGTTGTTGACCTATGAAGAGTTACGAGCCAGAGACATTGAACAACTTTTTGGCTCACAGGGCAAAACTCCCGCTGATGTCATTGTAGATTTACACAGCACCACCGCTAATATGGGGTTAACTCTGATTATTGATACGGATGATGTGTTTACACTTCAGCTAGTGGCTTATTTGAGTTCAGTGCATCCATCGATTCAGATATACCACTCTGCCAATTCAGGACGAGGTCAAGATTCTTTGCGATCGCTCGGTCAGTTTGGCTTAGGGATTGAGGTTGGCCCGATCGCTCAGGGGGTTTTAATTGCCGATTTGTTTCTTAAAACTGAAGCCTTAATCTACACAACTTTGAATTATTTAGAACAAATTAATACTGAAACCGTGCCGTTCTTCAATCAAACATTGACCCAACCTCTAACTATCTATCGCTACATCAAGGCGATCGATTATCCCAGAGATCAATTAGGTGAAATTCAAGCCATGATTCATCCTCAATTGCAATTTAAAGACTATCAGCCGCTGCATCCGGGAGATCCCATTTTTTTGACATTTGATGGACAGGTGATCATCTATGAAGAGCCATCAACGGTTTATCCCATTTTTATTAATGAAGCGGCTTACTACGAAAAAGGAATTGCGATGTATTTTACTGAAAAACAACAGATAACGGTCTAATAGCAACAACGATGTCTTCTGCTCTCCTCAAAATTATGGAATCTGTGTGTATGTGACTTCTTCGGGAACTGTGGTCTGACCGAGTTCTGACAAGAATTGCAAGGCTTTACTGATATAGATAGCACAGTCATAGGGTGAACTTTCATAAAAGGCACGCCATGCCGAAGCTTTGTGTTCGTCATACCGATCCCCTTCCTTAGCGTGTTTGTCTAACCAGGCTAAGCGCACCGCATGCCCAATCAACACATCCAACACAATATATTCCTCAATTCGCAGGTCAGGGTTTTTCTCAACGATCGCAGCTAATTCCACTAAAGCTTCAATATTAACTTGACGATATTCGGGTGCCTGAATCTTATTCAGCAAATGCTCAACCCGCAAGGCAAAGTTTTTTTCGCCCGGTGTCATTTCCGATAAGATTGGGTCACTGTCTAACCGATTGCGCCGTTCTAGTTTATCGCCAATCACCACTCCCTTACAGTGCTGCATCACCTGCCAGACATTAGGATAGAAGTTTTTGGGAACTCGGTTTAGGGAACCATCTCGCTGCCGTTGTCGCCACCAGTTTACCGAGGCTTGGGTTTCGACCTGCTCAGGCAAGACATTCCATTGAATGTTTTGCTGGTTGATTCGCAGCGATTCTTGCCGAAACAGCGATTGATCCAAATCGGCATAATCTGATAAGACCCGTTCGAGACGAGTTTTAACCTCAAATGGGCTAAGTTGCATTAAGTGTTCATAGGCTTCATCTTGCGTCACTTGCAACTCTCGTGCCAATTCACTGGTGATCAACAAAATCAGATAGCCCACTCGCAGTGTTAACAAACCGTTGAATAGAGTTGGATCAGTTTTGATGAGAATGCCAAGATAAATCAAAATTTCTTGGGTCAAGGGGCGATCGCGAATATCTTGTCGCACAAACTCACGAATTTTTTCCATGACCTCACTATGAGACATGGGGCTAGTAATCAGTGAATCTTCACTGTAAGCTTTGCCCACAGCAATTTGTTTTTGCCGCACCAAAATATCTGTGACTGCATCTGATAAACCAATATCTACCTTGTTTAACAAACCAGCCGCTCGACGCACCACCGCCCACAGTTGAATTTGACCTGCTTTTTCATACACTTCATTGAGCAGATCTTCCACTGTGACAGACTGCCCAGGGCCACCTATACCCGTTTCAAAACTCAACCCACGCAAACGAGTTAACGCCTCTAACAACTCAATCTGTTCGTATAAATTATTAGATTGGCGCAAACTAGTAATCAGTAAGTGAAGATTAGTTTCACACTCCAGCATAAATTCTTGAGTGCTGCCCAACATCCAGTTGCGATCGGGGTGAAACGTCAGGTAATAGGGTTTGGGTTGAGCGTTTTGCACTGAGGATTGAGTGAACTGAAAATCGTGAATAAAGTCCACACGCTCAAGCCCTGCGGTTAACAAAAAGGATTGCAATTGTCCTAATTTCACTGTCACACCATTGCACTGCCCGTTTCGCAAATCTTGAATTAGCTCCAACAACGGAGACTCATACTTAAACATATCGTGTGTCAACAATAGGGTCATCGTAGGACGGCCCAACTGTGACCAGTGACGTTTGATATACGCTAACTCACCTTTAATTTGAGCCACCAGGAAGTGATTATCGAGTGTCAGATAAAACTGTTGTTGGTCTAAAAATGATGGCAGAAAAACGATGGTTTCACCTCGAATGCGAAACACTCTAGAGGTAGTCAAACTGCGGAGTCGGCGTTTAGGACGACCGCTCAGCAACAGCTTATCATTGCGTCCCACCTGGCTATAAACCGCTGCCAATTCGCTAGCTTGCCGCACCTGAATCGGGGCTACTTGTTTAGGGGTCTGAGTCGCAATGCCATAGGTTGCCAGTTGTGATTGCAACATTTCATCTTCTGCTAGCAATGCGATCTGCACTAGCGGTTCGGCGCGATGCTCAGAGCGCAAGTGTCGTCCCAGGGGATCTAAGTCGCCCACCGCTAATAAACCATCTTGCAAAAATTTGCCTAACAAAAAGAGGCTTTGTGCCCACACCAAGGGAACGTTCTCGTTGGGTAGCCGAGGTTGACTACGGGGATTGGCACGTTCGGCTTCAATGTGGTCTTTGGGCACGTAGTACAGTTCTGGCAAGAGAGAATTGCCATTGTGCTCAACCAATACGTTTTCTAAACGTTCTCGATACTCAACGGCTTGATCGCGATCGCCCCGAAATAATGCATCTAGTAATAAATACGTAAAGAATAGAGGCCATTCACATTCAATGTGTTCAAATTGCTTGAGTTCCCACGGCTCATAGTGCAGTCGGCTCACCACTTCTAGGACAGTTTGGTGGCCATCGCGCAAAAACCGCTTACATCCATAGTTGCCCTGGAGTTTGCTGATCACATTTGTCCGGGTTCGCTCTGCCAAGGTCAAGTTCTCGACCGCAAATGCTGGAAATCCAATCACACTCAACAGAGCCGCATCCACCTCCTTAGAGGCCGACTCTCTCGGTAGCAGAGACTCTAAGGTAATGCGGGCACGGGCAATCTCGTCGGGCAAAACATGAATCACGGATGACTGACTGCCCCGCACCCCAAACAAATCCAATCCGTTAATGGCCTCTAACGCCGCTTTTGCCATGCCCACCGAACTGGCGTTTAGCTCAGGCTTACCGTGGTTGATCTTGTTGCCTCGCTCCCAAATGCCATAGTCAGGAGTGCGATATGCTCGCCCGATGTAATACACCAGGTTTTGAATGAAATTCACCTCATCAAGGGTAAAGATAATCTGCAACCCTGAGGCTGTCATCTGTGCCAACATCAGCAAATAGAGCGAGGTGGCGTCCAGTTGCAAATGTCCCCATTCATCATCTCCTACAACCGTGTCTCCTGTTTGCAAGTTGTATTTGGCGTGGAGGGCATCTAACAAATCTTGAGTTTCTTTAAACCGCTCGACTTTATACGCCTGCCGCATCATGGCAAACAACAGGCCACGCATCAGTTTGACAACACTATGTTCCAGTTCATAGGCATAGCCGCGATCTTCATCAATTTTGCGGTACGCCAGAGATAACCCCCAGACAGCCAAAATGCTGTAGACATTGTCTCGCACCCAGGCATCAGTGTAGTTACCGTGAGTATTGACTGCTGTACTGGCAGGCAATAAGCCTGTCAACGGATTTTGCCGAGCCAGAATGACCGTCTTGATCTCTTGATAATAAGTATTGAGTTGTAATCGAAGAGACACGAGTGATTGTTGAGAGTGACTGATAGAGTCACGGTCAGTATTTTGGGTAGACATACCGTTGGGGTGAAAAGATGGGCAACGTCGTTTGGAGCAAAATCAAGCTGTCGTGAAGGGAACTAGAGGGTGCAGAGACGGCTGTCATCTATCAAACTTCTTAGATTATCTCTTGTTTAAGAGGTATTTCTGCAATGCAGCTCTTCTATTGAATCCTTTGGGGGTCAGTAATGTCTCTGATCAGGGGCAATAATTCCGTAAATTTACCTGATCTTCATAGTAGGGAGATGAGATTTTCTGCATCTTCACGCAAAGGTTGATAGGGTGAATTATAGAAATCCCTTATAGGGTCATCAATCTATTTCAAGGAATCATCATGGCTCGTCGCTACAATGACAATCAATCTCCTCTCGTTAAAATCGTGTATTCCAAGACTGTTGTAGACGGCAAAATTGTTCTTGTTCCGATGGAGCTGTATGCCGATGGCACCCTACAACCCAGCACTTAGAAAACAGATAGCCTAGTGCTGCGTCAAAACTAGGAATTAGGGTTGGCAACTGCGTCTAGATCGGCGACGGTGTATAAAGCGCGAGGGTGCTTTATGCAGAAGAAATACATTGTCCGATTAAGCGAAGACGAACGGTGTGAGCTACGTGA